>NZ_JBVIQK010000001.1:498209-779971 GCF_055577115.1 Streptomyces sp. NPDC033216
CGGGGCGGCGCCGGTGGGCTCCGCCGTCGCGGCGACCTCGCCTGCCGCGGGGGCCGCGCTCTCGGCGGTCACCGTGGTCTCGGCCCGCTCCGGTGCGGCGGGTGCCGTCACGGTGCGGGTGGCGCGGCGGCGGGTGCGGCGCGGCGCGGGTTCCTCGGCGGCGACGGCCGCGACGGGCTCCGCCGGCTCGGCGGCGGCGGGCAGCACGGTCTCGGCCGCCTCGTCCGAGGCGGGGGCACCGGCCGGAGCACCGGCGGGCGCGGACGCCCGGCGGGTGGCACGGCGGCGCGGACGCGCGGCGGGCGCGGCCTCGTCGGGCTCCGCGGGGACCCCGGCGGCCTCGACGGCGATGTTCTCCGCCGTCTCTTCCTCGATGTCCTCCGCGGCCAGGTCGGCGACGGACTCGGCGGCCGGTGTGGCCGGCGCGACGGTCTCGGCCGACACCTCGGCGGCGCCGACCGGCGGACCCGCCGGTCGGGAAGCGGCACGGCGCCGACGACGCGGCGGCAGGTTGTCGCTCGGGGTGTTCGATGCGGAGTCCGGCACGGACTCGGTCGATTCGGTCGGTTCGAGCATGCGGGCGTATCTCCCGTCAGGCTCCCGGGCGCCGCGCTGGTCCGGTGCCGATCACGTGGATCGGTCGCCGTTGACGTCCGCGGCTCGCGCTGTGCGCGGTGCCGCCGTCCGGGGCGCGGGCGCCGCACGGGAGCTCTCTAGTGTCCTGTCTCGCCGGTTCCGTACGCCGAATGCGCACGGCCTGGCGAAAGTCTTGTGGTCGGTGCGCTGCCCGACCCAGGTGGCTCCCGAGTGCGAGGGCTGCGCTACGACGTGCGTCCCTGTGCGGAACCTTCCTTACGCCGACGCCTTCGCGGTGGCAGTCACATCGGCCGTTGTCACGGCCTCGGCTGCCTCGCGGTCGGGCGCGAGCGGGTCGGTCACCACACCGGTCTCTTCATCGAGCAGCCCCTGCGCCAGCCTGGTCACCCCTGCGGGGACCGGCGGCGCCAGGTCGGCCACGGCGCGAAGACCGGACAGGACGTCGTCGGGTCGAACGGCAGGCGTCACGTGCCGAACAACCAGCCGCAGTATCGCACAGGGCTGGTCCATCGGCCTATCAGCCTGTGGATTCAGTGTTTCGAGGTGTACGACGGCGGAGCGGGCGTCGAAGGTACGGACGCCGTTCTTCATCAGGCGCTGGACCTCGACGGTGTCGGCCGCGTTGAAGGCGGCCACCGCGCGGTCGGCTTCCGCGGGGTCCACGCCGGTCAGGCGCATCTCCCACACGGAGGCCGTGAGCCGGTCGGCGAGCCCGGACGTACGGGCCTCGACCGCGTCGACGATGTCGAGCCCGGCGGGCAGCGACTCGTCGAGCAGCTCACGCAGCTGCTGCGGGTCCCGCGCCTCGGTGAGCGCGATCTCCAGGTACTCCGCCTCGCTGCCCGTGCCGGTGGGTGCGGCATTGGCGTACGACACCTTCGGGTGCGGCGTGAACCCCGCCGAGTACGCCATCGGCACCTCGGCACGGCGCAACGCGCGCTCGAAGGCACGCTGGAAGTCACGGTGGCTGGTGAACCGGAGGCGGCCGCGCTTGGTGTAACGCAGTCGGATGCGCTGCACCGCGGGTGCGGGCGGCGGGCCTTCGGGCTGTCGCTTGCCCAGTGTCGTTCAGTCCTTCGTGAGAGCGGTCGTACTGCTATCAAGAGTACGTGTCCCGCGCGCGGAAGGTTCCCTCCGGGCCACGGACTCCGGCTGCCGGGGCTCACCGAACAGCAGCCGTCGCACGTCGGCACGCGCCCGCCGCACGGACGTCCGGGCTGCGGCCAGGGCCTGCCGGCCGGTGCGGCCCACGGCGCGCGCGGCCTCGGCGGCGGGCCGCAGCACGACGTCGCGGAGGAGGTGCCCGACGGGTGTCAGCACGCCGCGGTAGAGCATGCGCGCCGGTTCCACGACGCTCCACCGCAGGAGGGTCCAGAGGAGACGTCCGACGACGAGCGAGAGATGCCCGGCGATCCGCCAGGCGTGCCGCAGGGCGTCCCACACCTCCCGTGCGACGACCGCGAGGACCCGGCCGACCGGTGCGAGGACCCGGCGCCACAGCGTCTGGGCGGGCAGCACCACGAGGACGCGGGTGACCCAGTACAGAGCCCGGCCGATCCCGGTGACGAGCAGGGCGAGCAGCCGCCCCACGCCCAGCACGCACCAGGCGATCACCCGCCCGAGGGGGGCGAGGAACCAGTCGTACAGCCAGCGGGCGGGGACGACGACCAGGTACCGCGCCAGCCCGGCGAGGGCGACGCCCAGCCCGCGTACGACAGGCGTCAGCACGCGCGCGTACACCCAGGCAAGGGCATGGCCGACGGGCGTCAGGAGGTGGCGGTGGCACCACACCAGCGGGACGACGACCAGCACCTTCCCGAGCCAGGCCAGGGCCTTGCCTACGGGGACGACGACGTACCGCCACAGGCCCACCAGGGGCAGGACGACGAGGACCCGGCCCAGCCACAGCAGGGCTCTGCCGAGCGGGCGCAGCAGGACGTCGTTCAGGAAGCGGCAGGTGACGACGAGGGCGTCCCACGCCATCCGTACCGGCAGGACCAGCACGAGCGCCACGATCCGCACGGGCAGGCGGATCGCGGCGACGAGACACCCTTCGGGCTGCTGGTGCGGGGGCTGCCGGACGGGCGGCTTGTCGAGGTCCATACCGGCGAAGACGCCGCAGCGGCCCGTCCGGATCCCGCCACCCCCGCGGTTCTCCGGTCCGCCGTCCCGGCTTCGCCCCGGCCCGCGTCGGGGGCCGGGGGCGGACGGCGTGGGCCTGGCTCCCCCGGGACTCCGCACCGGTGGCGCCTCGCCACGGACGCCCGACGCCCCTGATCCGCCCGGCCCCTGTGGGTCCGGTCGGCCTCACCGGCGCAGCGAGACGACACCCGCCGGCCGCCGGGGGCGCGCGACGCGGGAGGGCCCGGCCGTCGGCCGGGCCCTCCCGCGCGAGCTCCGCTGCTCCACGGCTACTGCACGAGCTACTTCACGACGGTCAGCGGCAGCAACTTCTTGCCGGTGGGGCCGATCTGGATGTGGGTGTCCATCGCCGGGCACACACCACAGTCGAAGCACGGCGTCCAGCGGCAGTCCTCGACCTCCGTCTCGTCGAGGGCGTCCTGCCAGTCCTCCCAGAGCCAGTCCTTGTCGAGGCCGGAGTCCAGGTGGTCCCAGGGCAGGACCTCCTCGTAGCCGCGCTCGCGGGTGGTGTACCAGTCGACATCCACGCCGAAGGGTGCCAGCGCCTTGTCGGCGCAGCTCATCCAGCGGTCGTAGGAGAAGTGCTCACGCCAGCCGTCGAAGCGGCCGCCGTCCTCGTAGACCGCTCGGATGACGGCGCCGATGCGGCGGTCGCCCCGGGACAGCAGGCCTTCGACGATGCCGGGCTTGCCGTCGTGGTAGCGGAAGCCGATCGAGCGGCCGTACTTCTTGTCGCCACGGATCTTGTCGCGGAGCTTCTCCAGGCGGGCGTCCGTCTCCTCGGCGGAGAGCTGCGGCGCCCACTGGAACGGGGTGTGGGGCTTCGGCACGAAGCCGCCGATGGAGACGGTGCAACGGATGTCGTTGGCGCCGGAGACCTCACGGCCCTTCTGGATCACGCGGGTCGCCATGTCGGCGATCTGGAGGACGTCCTCGTCGGTCTCCGTCGGCAGACCGCACATGAAGTACAGCTTCACCTGGCGCCAGCCGTTGCCGTACGCGGTGGCGACGGTCCTGATCAGGTCCTCTTCGGAGACCATCTTGTTGATGACCTTGCGCATGCGCTCGGAGCCGCCCTCGGGGGCGAAGGTGAGGCCGGACCGGCGGCCGTTGCGCGTCAGTTCGTTGGCCAGGTCGACGTTGAAGGCGTCCACGCGGGTCGAGGGCAGGGAGAGGCCGATCTTGTCTTCCTCGTAGCGGTCCGCGAGACCCTTGGCCACCTCGCCGATCTCGCTGTGGTCCGCGGAGGACAGCGACAGCAGGCCGACCTCCTCGAAACCGGTCGCCTTCAGGCCCTTCTCCACCATGTCACCGATGCCGGTGATGGAGCGCTCGCGCACCGGGCGGGTGATCATGCCGGCCTGGCAGAAGCGGCAGCCGCGGGTGCAGCCGCGGAAGATCTCCACCGACATCCGCTCGTGCACCGTCTCGGCCAGCGGGACGAGGGGCTGCTTCGGGTAGGGCCACTCGTCGAGGTCCATGACCGTGTGCTTCGACACGCGCCACGGGACGCCCGACCTGTTCGGCACCACGCGGGCGATCCGGCCGTCCGGCAGGTACTCGACGTCGTAGAAGCGCGGGATGTACACGCCGCCGGTCTTCGCCAGGCGGAGGAGGACCTCCTCGCGGCCGCCCGGCCGTCCCTCGGCCTTCCACTCCCGGATGATCTTCGTCATGTCGAGGACGGCCTGCTCGCCGTCGCCGATGACCGCCGCGTCGATGAAGTCGGCGATCGGCTCGGGGTTGAAGGCCGCGTGACCGCCCGCCAGCACGATCGGGTCGTCCAGTCCGCGGTCCCTGGACTCCAGCGGGATGCCCGCCAGGTCCAGCGCGGTCAGCATGTTCGTGTAGCCCAGCTCGGTGGAGAAGGACAGGCCGAACACGTCGAAGGCCTTCACCGGGCGGTGGCTGTCCACGGTGAACTGCGGGACGCGGTGCTCACGCATCAGGGCCTCCAGGTCCGGCCACACGCTGTACGTGCGCTCGGCGAGGACGCCCTCCTGCTCGTTGAGGACCTCGTAGAGAATCATGACGCCCTGGTTGGGCAGCCCGACCTCGTACGCGTCCGGGTACATCAGCGCCCAGCGGACGTCGCAGGACTCCCAGGGCTTGACCGTGGAGTTGAGCTCGCCGCCGACGTACTGGATCGGCTTCTGCACGTGCGGGAGCAGAGCTTCGAGCTGCGGGAAGACCGACTCGACAGACATCGCGGGGTTACCTTCGTGAGCTGACTGGGGCACCCCCGGCCGAAGGCTGGGGGAGGGTGACCATCTAGCCTAACCCGCTCCTGAGGCGTCCCCGAACGCCGAACGAGCCCGGCGGCTCGGGTCCGGACCGCCGTGGCCGCGTCGGTTCTCCCCCACTCCCCGGGCAGCGACGCCGTGGCGGCGTACTTCCGCGTCCACTACGGCGGCGCCCCCTCGGGCAGCTCCGAGCGCCGCTGCTCCCTGCCGTACCGCAGGCCTCAGGTGAAGGCGCTCATCCCCGCGGTGTGCGCCTGGGCGGTGAGGACGGGCAGGTCCTCACGGGCACCACCCTGTCCTGGCGGTCGCCGAACAGAGCCTGAGGGACCTCATGAGCGGGACCAGGTCCGCGGCGGGCTCGCCGAGCGCGAACGCGGCCGTCTCGGCGGAGCGGCGGCTCCGCTCGGCCTTCCTGCGGGCATCGTGCGGGGCCGGGTCCTGATCGGCCCCTCGCGACTGCCCGAGCGTCTCCCCCACCAGCGGGGCGACCTGTCCGAAGTCCTTTCGCTCGATACCGCGCTTCGTCTCCGCCACGAGAGCAATGTGCGGGCAGTCGGCCCGGACGGCAGGGCAGTCCGGTGACCGGCCCCGCCCGCCGCGCACGCGGAACACCCGGTGTCGTGGCGCTCGGGCCGGTCAGGCCGACATGGGCCGCTGCACCCGGATCGACTGCAACAGCCCGACCGCCACCCATACCGCGAACATCGACGTACCTCCGTAGGACACGAACGGCAGGGGCAGGCCGGTGACCGGCATGATGCCGAGGGTCATGCCGATGTTCTCGAAGGACTGGAAGGCGAACCAGGCGACGATGCCGGCGGCGACGATCGTGCCGTACAGCTCGGTCGTCTCGCGGGCGATGCGGCAGGCCCGCCACAGGACGATGCCGAGCAGCACGATTATGAGGCCGCCGCCGACGAAGCCCAGCTCCTCGCCGGCCACCGTGAACACGAAGTCCGTCTGCTGCTCGGGAACGAACTGGCCGGTCGTCTGCGAGCCCTCGAACAGCCCGGACCCGGTCAGCCCGCCCGAACCGATCGCGATGCGCGCCTGGTTGGTGTTGTAGCCGACGCCCGCCGGATCGAGGCTGGGGTTGGCGAAGGCGGCGAAGCGGGCGATCTGGTAGTCGTCCAGGATGTGCAGCTGCCAGACGGCGAGCGCCCCGGCCGCGCCCGCGCCGAGCAGCCCGAAGACCCACCGGTTGGAGGCGCCGGAGGCCAGCAGCACCCCCAGCACGATGATGACCATGACCATGACCGACCCTAGGTCGGGCATCAGCATGACGATCAGCATCGGTACGGCGGCCAGGCCGAGTGCCTGGAGCACCGTGCGCTGGTCGGGGTAGAGCTTGTCACCCGCGTCGACCCGGGCCGCCAGCAGCATCGCCATGCCCAGGATGATCGTGATCTTGACGAACTCCGAGGGCTGGAGCGAGAATCCGCCGCCGAGCTGGATCCAGGAGTGCGCGCCGTTGACCGTGGAGCCCAACGGGGTGAGCACCAGCAGGATCAGCAGCACCGACAGGCCGTACAGGATCGGGACGGCGTTGCGCAGGGTGCGGTGGCCGAGCCAGACCGTGCCGATCATCAGGGCGAGCCCGATGCCGGTGTTCAGGAGGTGGCGCAACAGGAAGAAGTACGGGTCGCCCTGGTTGATCTCGGTGCGGTTGCGGGTCGCCGAGTACACCAGCAGGGAGCCGATCAGCGACAGCGCGATCGCCGCCAGCAGTATCGGCCAGTCCAGGCGCCGGGTCAGCGAGTCGCGGGCGAGGAGCCGCGTCCAGCCGGCCCGCTCGGGCCCGTACCCGGAGACGGAGAAGCCGTTCGCGCCGGTCATGTGCACTTCCTCCGGCTTCCTCGCCGGCGCCCTCGCCGCCGCGTGTCACGGTTGTTGGCCTCCGGTGAGGCGGTGGTCGCCGCCTGCTGCGTCCCCTCGGGGGCGGGGGAGCCCGTCTCGGTGGCCTTCTGGTAGGTCTGCTGCTCCTTCGCCGGGTCCTTGGAGATCTTCGGGGACGCGATCGTGCCGTCCGTCTTGATCTTCGGCAGGGTCTTCTGCGGGGTGGGCAGCAGCGCGTTCTTCTTGTTGATCACGCCGTCGTCGGAGACGCCGTACAGAGCGTCGTATATGTTCCGCACGGCCGGTCCGGAGGCACCGGAACCCGTACCGCCCTGGGAGATCGTCATCACGATCGAGTAGTCCTTGGTGTACGTGGCGAACCAGGACGTCGTCTGCTTGCCGTAGACCTCGGCGGTGCCGGTCTTGGCGTGCATCTCGATCTTGTCCTGCGGCCAGCCGCCGAAGCGCCAGGCCGCAGTGCCGCGGGTGGCCACACCGGCGAGGGCGTCGTCCATCTGGGCCAGCGTCTGCTTGGTGACGGGCAGCTTGCCGTGGGCCTTCGGCGCGATCTCCTCGACCCTCTTGCCGTCGGGGCTGATGATGGCCTTGCCGACCGTCGGGTCGTACAGCGTGCCGCCGTTGGCGATGGCGGCGTAGATGGTGGCCATCTGGATGGGCGTCACGAGGGTGTCGCCCTGGCCGATGGAGTAGTTGATCTCGTCACCGGCGCGCATCTTGTTGCCCTCGAGGCAGTTCTCGTACGCGATCTTCTCGACGTAACTGCCGTCCTTCTTGCCGGTCTTGCACCAGCCCGCCTTGTTGGCGTCCCAGTAGGACTGCTTCCACTCGCGGTCGGGGACGCGGCCGCTGACCTCGTTGGGCAGGTCGATGCCGGTCTCCTTGCCGAGGCCGAACTGGTGGGCGGTCTTGTAGAAGTAGTCCTTCGGCTTGCCCTTGGGGTCGATGCCGCCGTCCTTCTGCCACTCGCGGTGGGCGAGGGCGTAGAAGACGGTGTCGCAGGAGACCTCCAGGGCGCGGCCGAGGTCGATCGGGCCGTGGTTCTGGGATTCGAAGTTCTTGAAGACCTGGCCGCCGACCGAGTACGAGCTGGAGCAGTTGTAGCGTCCGTCGAAGTCGTAGCCCGCCTGGACCGCGGCGGCCGTGGAGACCACCTTGAAGATCGAGCCGGGTGCCGCCTGACCCTGTATGGCCCTGTTGAGCAGCGGGTAGTTGGAGGACTTCCCGGTGAGCTTCCTGTAGTCCTTGGCGGAGATCCCGCCGACCCAGGCGTTCGGGTCGTAGTTCGGGTTGGACGCCATGGCGACCACGCGGCCGGTCCTGGCCTCCATCACCACGACCGCACCGGCGTCAGCCTTGTAGTTCTCGCCGGTGTTCTTGTCGAACTGCTTGCGGGCTTCCTTCATCGCCTCGTTCAGCTCGTACTCGGCGACTCGCTGGACGCGGGCGTCGATGCTGGTGACGAGGTTGGATCCGGGTTGTGCCGGGTCGGCCTCGGCCTCGCCGATGACCCGGCCGAGGTTGTCGACCTCGTAGCGGGTGACGCCGGCCTTGCCTCGCAGTTCCTTGTCGTACTCACGCTCCAGGCCGGACCGGCCGACCTGGTCGGAGCGCAGGAAGGGCGAGTCGGTGTCCTGGGCCTTGGTGATCTCCTCGTCGGTGACCGGGGAGAGGTAGCCGAGGACCTGGGCGGTGTTGGCCGCGCCGGGGCTCGGGTAGCGGCGCACTGCCTCGGGTTCGGCGGTGACGCCGGGGAAGTCCTCGGCGCGCTCGCGGATCTGGAGCGCCTGCCTGGGCGTGGCCTCGTCGGTGATGGGGATGGGCTGGTAGGGCGAGCCGTTCCAGCAGGGCTGGGGGGTCTTCGCGTCGCACAGCCGGACCTTCTGCGTGACCTCCTCGGCGGTCATGCCGAGTACGGCGGCGAGCTTGGCCAGGACGGCCTTGCCGTCGTCCTTCTGCTTCAGCAGGTCGGTGCGGGAGGCGGAGACGACGAGCCGTGTCTCGTTGTCCGCGAGGGGAACACCCCGCGCGTCCAGGATGGCGCCCCGGACGGCGGGCTCGACGACCTGCTGGACGTGGTTGCCGGAGGCCTCCTTGGCGTACTCCGCGCCCTCACGGATCTGGAGGTACCACAGCCGGCCGCCGAGGGTGCCTAGGAGGGAGAGGACGAGGATCTGGATCACGACGAGCCGGATCTGGACCCGTGGGGTCCGCCCGGTCTCGGGAATGTTGGTCACTGCGGCTGTCTCCCCCTCTCAGTGTGCGGACGTGTGTGCCCGGATGCGGGTGCGTGTGACTGCGGGTCTGCCTGTGTCTGTGGCCGTGGCCGCGCGTACGAATATCGAACGACCGGCCCGTGAGGCCACGTTCCGCCACAGCGGCCCCGTTCGAGTGAATCCACGAGCGCCGCCCTCGTCCGGGGTGCGTCCCGCACCGCCTCCGGCGTCACCCCGCGCCGACTCCCCCGTGCTCACAGTCGCTTGACCCCCTTGATGCGCCCCGCACGGGCCATCCGGGAGCGGGCCGTCTTCATCTTCAGACCGCCGCGCTGGCCGCCGATCCGCAGGCCGGTGCCCGAGGAGAGCCACCCGGAGGAGATGTCGGCCGCCTTGCCGGCGGAGTTGGTCTCGGCGAGCGGGTCGTTGTCCGCGCGCCGGGCCAGGAACATCACGCCCGGCACGACGAAGGGGGCGAGCAGCAGGTCGTACAGGGCCGCCGAGAACAGCAGGCCGGTGAGGCCGACATGACGGGCGGCGGTGTCGCCGACGAGGGCGCCGACACCGGCGTACAACAGGGTGGAGCCGATCGCGGCGGCGAACACCACGACCATTGGGCCGGTGGCCGACTTGATGCGGCCGGTCTCCGGCTTGACGAGACCGGCGAGGTAGCCGATGACGCACAGCACGAGGGCGTAGCGGCCGGCGGCGTGGTCGGCGGGCGGGGCCAGGTCGGCCAGGAGTCCGGCGCCGAAGCCGATGAGGGCGCCGCCGACATGGCCGTAGACCAGGGCGAGGCCCAGGACGGTGAGGAGGAGCAGGTCGGGGACGGCGCCGGGGAGGTGGAGGCGGGCGAGGACGCTCACCTGGATCACCAGGGCGACGACGATCAGCGGGACGGAGAGCAGGATCCGGTTGACGCGCATGGGGTAGTCAGCTCCTACTGCTCTTCCTGGCCTTCGACGGGTGCGTTCGCGTTCGGGGTGACCGTGACGGTCACGGTCGGCGTGGGGACCGGCTTGGGCTTGGTGGGCAGCACGGTGTCGCGCGGGTCCTTCTTGGGGGCTTCGACGACGACGCCGACGATGTCGAGCTTGGTGAAGCTGACGTACGGCGTGACGTAGAGGGTGCGGGTGAGGTCGCCGCCGGACGGGTCGACGCGGGAGACCACGCCGACCGGCACGCCGGGTACGAACGGCTTGTCGGCCTGCGAGCCGAAGGTGACCAGCCGGTCGCCCTTCTTCACCTCGGCCTTGCCGTTGAGGAGTTCGACGCGCAGCGGGCGGTCCCCCTGCCCGGAGGCGAAGCCCAGTTCGTCGGACGCCTCCATGCGGGTGCCGACGGTGAAGTCGGGGTCGCTGGCGAGGAGGACGGTCGCGGTGTTCGGCCCGACGGTGGTGACCCGCCCGACCAGGCCGTCACCGTTCAGGACGGTCATGTCCCGTTTGATGCCGTCGTCGGCGCCGACGTCGATGGTGACGGTCCAGGAGAAGCCCTGGGCCGCTCCGATCGCGATGACCTCGGCGCCTTTGATGCCGTACTGGCCGGCGCCGGCGGTCTTCAGCATCTTGTCGAGCTGGGCCAGTCGGCTGCGGTTGCGGTCGTCGCTGCCGAGCTTCGCCTTGAGGGCCGCGTTCTCCTTCTCCAGCGCGGCGAGCCGGTCGTGGCGCTCACCTGAGTCGCGTACGGCGGAGACGGCGTCGCCGACGGGGTCCACCGCCGACGCCACCCCGTCCTCGATCGGGCCGAAGGCCGCGGCCGCGGCCTGCCGGGCACCGTCGACCGGGGAGTCCTCTCCGCCGCGGATGTCCACCGTGATCAGCGCGAACGCGACGGCGATCAGCAGCACCAGGAGCAGCCGGCTCTCTCGTGTGTCCCTCACGTGCGGCGGCCGTGCCCTTCCTCATAGGAATTGCGGGAATTCGGGTAGCCCCCGGGAAATCCCGAGGGCGTGGTATGGGGTGCTTGGGGGGCTCTTGACGATCTTATGCCTGGATATCAACGATCCGCCGCACGAGAGGCGGTCATCTCGTACGGCGGAATCGAAGCGTTACGTCATCTGCGGGGCGCGGCGTCCAGAACCTGCTGGAGCGCCTCGAACTCCTCGACGCACTTGCCGGATCCGAGCGCCACGCTGTCCAGCGGGTCCTCGGCGATGTGGATGGGCATGCCGGTCTCCCGGCGCAGCCGTTCGTCCAGACCGCGCAGCAGGGCTCCGCCGCCGGTCAGCACGATTCCGCGGTCCATGATGTCGCCCGACAGTTCCGGGGGGCACTTGTCGAGGGTGGTCTTCACGGCGTCGACGATCGCGTTGACGGGTTCCTCGATCGCCTTGCGTACTTCGGCGGCCGAGATGACCACGGTCTTGGGCAGTCCGGAGACGAGGTCCCGGCCACGGATTTCGGTGTGCTCGTCGGAGTCGAGGTCGTACGCCGAGCCGATCGTGATCTTGATCTGCTCTGCCGTCCGCTCACCGAGAAGGAGGCTGTACTCCTTCTTGATGTGCTGGATGATCGCGTTGTCCAGCTCGTCGCCCGCGACGCGGATGGACTGGGCGGTCACGATGCCGCCGAGCGAGATGACCGCGACCTCCGTGGTGCCGCCGCCGATGTCCACCACCATGTTGCCCGTGGCCTCGTGGACCGGCAGGCCGGATCCGATGGCCGCGGCCATGGGCTCCTCGATGATGTGCACCTGCCGGGCGCCGGCCTGCGTCGACGCCTCGATGACGGCGCGGCGCTCGACCCCGGTGATCCCCGAGGGCACGCAGACGACGACCCGCGGCCTGGCCAGATACCGCCGCTTGTGAATCTTCAGGATGAAGTAGCGGAGCATCCGCTCGGTGATCTCGAAGTCGGCGATGACGCCGTCCTTCAGCGGCCGCACGGCGACGATGTTGCCGGGGGTCCGCCCGATCATCTTCTTCGCTTCGGCGCCGACCGCGAGGATGCCACCGGTGTTGGTGTTGATCGCGACGACGGACGGCTCGTTGAGTACGATCCCGCGACCCCTGACGTACACCAGCGTGTTGGCGGTCCCGAGGTCGACAGCCATGTCACGGCCGATGAACGACATTGAGTTCCCCATCAGGATTCGACTGGCCTTCCCAATGAGCTTGTGACGGCTTCTCAGGTCGGCGAGGTGGGTGCTGTGACGTGAAGGCTTACATCGTAAACGCGCCTGCACGAACACTGCGCGAGGGTCTTCGCCATTGTCAGCAGATGCCGTAGCGCCTCGCTTGTGGAGACGGGCCATCGGGGGCATGCGTTCCCCCGATCGGCACGCATATACCGAAGGACGGCCGAAATCGTACGGCCGTCCCTGGTGAGACGAGGAGACGGGGTGACGGTCCCTCAGAAAAAATTACCGGAAGATCCGCGACCGGGAAGGCCGGGAAGCACCGTTCGGGGGCTCAGACCCACCCGGATCGCTCAGACCCACCCGGATCGCTCGGGCACTCCGGGCTCAGGCCCGCCCGGGGAAGAAGATCTTCACCTCGCGCTCGGCGGACTCCTCGGAGTCGGAGGCGTGGATCAGGTTCTCGCGGACGATCACACCGAAGTCACCGCGGATGGAGCCGGGGGCGGCGGCGATCGGGTCGGTCGGACCGGCCAGGGCACGCACACCCTCGATGACCCGCTCGCCCTCGACGATCAGGGCGACGACCGGGCCGGAGGCCATGAACTCCACCAGCGGCTCGTAGAAGGGCTTGCCCTTGTGCTCGCCGTAGTGCTGCTCCAGGGTCTCCTGGTCCAGCGTGCGCAGTTCGAGCGCGGTGATCCGCCAGCCGGCCTTGCGCTCGATACGGCTGATGATCTCGCCGGTCAGGCCACGACGGACGGCGTCGGGCTTGAGGAGGACGAGGGTGCGCTGGCTCACGGGGTGACTCCTTCTACTGCCGGTGTGCGGTGGGACGAGATTACAGGGCGTGTCCGGGCCCCCGTCACACAGTGTCAGCAGTATCCGCGGGGGAGGCGGCGGCCTGCGCGGCGAAGCGCGCCTTGGCCTCGTCGATCTTCCTGCCGTAGTGCACGGACGCCCACCACAGGGCTCCGAAGATCACCCCGAGGACGAACATCATCGGCACCACGAAACCGCTGAGGACGAGGGCGATCTGGAGCGCCCAGCCGAGGGCGACTCCCCCGGGCCGGGTGACCACACCGCACAGCAGCACGCACAGGAACATGGCGATGCCGCACACGGTCCACACCGTGGACGTGGTGAGGTCGGCGTCCTTCATGGCGACCAGACCGGCGAAGCCGATGATGAAGAACTCGCCGATGAGGGTCGAGGAACAGAGCGTACGCATGGTGAGGACTCAGCCCTTCCCCAGGAGCAGCCGGGCTTCCCCGACGGTGATGACGGAACCGGTGACCAGGACGCCGCCGCCGGCGAACTCGCCCTCCTCCTCGGCCAGCGTGATCGCCGCCTCCAGGGCGTCGGGCAGCCGCGGCTCGACCTGGACGCGGTCCTCCCCGAACACCTCGACGGCGATCGCGGCCAGCTCGTCCGTGTCCATGGCGCGGTGGCTCGTGTTCTGGGTGACGACGACCTCGGCGAAGATCGGCTCGAAGGCCTCGAGCAGCCCGCGTACGTTCTTGTCACCGCTGGCCCCGACCACGCCGATCAGCCGGCTGAAGTCGAAGGCCTCGCCGACCGCCTCGGCGGTGGCGCGGGCGCCGGCCGGGTTGTGGGCGGCGTCGAGCACCACGGTCGGGGACCGCCGGACGACCTCCAGGCGGCCCGGCGCGGACACGGCCGCGAAGGCCTTGCGCACGGTGTCGATGTCCAGCGGCTCGGGCCGCTGGGCGCCCACGCCGAAGAACGCCTCGACGGCGGCGAGGGCGACGGCCGCGTTGTGCGCCTGGTAGGGGCCGTGCAGCGGGAGGTACACGTCGGGATACTCACCGCCGACGCCGCGCAGGGTGAGCAGTTGTCCGCCGACGGCGACCTGCCGGGCGACGACCCCGAACTCCAGGCCCTCGCGCGCCACCGTGGCGTCCACCTCGACGGCCTTCTTCAGCAGGACCTGAGCGGCGTCGACCGGCTGCTGGGCGAGGATCACGGTCGCGCCCTGCTTGATGATCCCGCCCTTCTCCACGGCGATCGCGGCGGGTGTCTCGCCGAGCCGGTCGGTGTGGTCGAGGTCGATGGGAGTGACGACGGCGACGTCCCCGTCGATCACGTTGGTGGCGTCCCAGGAGCCACCCATGCCGACCTCCACGACGGCCACGTCCACGGGAGCGTCGGCGAAGGCGGCGTACGCCATGCCGGTGAGCACCTCGAAGAAGGACAGCCGGTACTCCTGGGCCGCGTCGACCATCTCCACGTACGGCTTGATGTCGTGGTACGTCTCGATGAAACGCTCGGCGGAGACGGGCGCGCCGTCGAGGCTGACGCGCTCGGTGATCGACTGCACGTGCGGGGAGGTGTACCGCCCGGTGCGCAGGTCGAAGGCGCCGAGGAGGGCCTCGATCATGCGGGCCGTGGAGGTCTTGCCGTTGGTCCCCGTGATGTGGATGGAGGGGTACGCCCGCTGCGGCTCGCCCAGGAGGTCCATCAGCGCGGCGATCCTGCTGACGGACGGCTCCAGCTTGGTCTCGCCCCAGCGGGTGGCCAGCTCCGCCTCGACCTCGCGCAGGGCCTTGTCGACCTCGGGGTCCGCCGGCCGGGTGGGCACGTCGGCCTCCGGCGGACCGCCCAGGGTGCGCAGGGTGCGGCTGCCGGCCTCGATCACCGCGAGGTCAGGGTCGCGGTCGGTCTCGGCCGCGATGATCTCCTCGAACGGATCGAGGGCATCGGGCTGGTCGTCGTCGTTGCCGTTGGGGGGGAGCTCGCTCACGAGGCCAGTCTACGGACGACCACCGACGGACGTGGGCGAAGGCCCCCGGAGCTGTACGTTCCGGAGGCCTGCACCGACATACGGCGTCGGGACGCGGGCGCCTACGCCTGCGGCAGCCGGTCCAGCTGGGTCTTGATGCGGGCGATGTCCTCGTCCGCCTTGGCCAGCCGGGCACGGATGCCGTCGACCACCTTGTCCGGCGCCTTGGCCAGGAAGGCCTCGTTGCCGAGCTTGCCCTCGGCCTGGGCCTTCTCCTTCTCCGCGGCGGCCAGGTCCTTCGCCAGCCGCTTGCGCTCCGCGGCCACGTCGATCGTGCCGGACAGGTCGAGCGCGACCGTGGCGCCCGAGACCGGCAGGGTCGCCGTCGCCGAGAAGTCCTCGCCCTCCGGCTGGAGCCGCAGCAGCTGGCGGATGGCCGCCTCGTGCGGGGCGAGCGCGGTGCCGCCCAGCTCCAGGCGGGCCGGGACCCGCTGGCCGGGCTGGAGGCCCTGGTCGGCGCGGAAGCGGCGCACCTCGGTGATGACGGACTGGAGCGTCCGGATCTCGCGCTCGGCGTCGGCGTCGCGGAAGCCGCCCGGCGCGTCGGCACCGGGAACGGACACGGCGGTCGGCCACTCGGCGATGACGACCGACTCACCGCCGGTCAGCGTCGTCCACAGGGTCTCCGTGACGAACGGGACGACCGGGTGCAGCAGCCTCAGCGTGACGTCGAGGACCTCGCCGAGGACGCGCTTGCTGACCTCGGCCGGTTCGCCTCCCGCCAGGAACGTCGTCTTGGACAGCTCGACGTACCAGTCGAAGACCTCGTCCCACGCGAAGTGGAACAGGGCGTCGGAGAGCTTGGCGAACTGGAAGTCGTCGTAATAGGCGTCGACTTCGGCGACCACCGAGTTGAGGCGGGACAGGATCCAGCGGTCGGTCGCCGACATCTTCGAGGCGTCCGGCAGCGGGCCGTCGACCGTGGCGCCGTTCATCAGCGCGAACCGGGTGGCGTTCCAGATCTTGTTGGCGAAGTTGCGGGAGCCCTGGACCCAGTCCTCGCCGATCGGGACGTCGACGCCCGGGTTGGCGCCGCGGGCGAGGGTGAAGCGGAGGGCGTCGGAGCCGTACTTGTCCATCCAGTCCAGCGGGTTGACCGCGTTGCCGAAGGACTTGGACATCTTCTTGCCGAACTGGTCGCGGACCATGCCGTGCAGGGCGATGGTGTGGAAGGGCGGGGTGCCGTCCATCGCGTACAGGCCGAACATCATCATCCGGGCGACCCAGAAGAAGAGGATGTCGTAGCCGGTGACCAGGACGGAGTTCGGGTAGAACTTCGCGAGCGACTCGGTTCGTTCGGGCCAGCCGAGCGTGGAGAACGGCCACAGGCCGGACGAGAACCAGGTGTCGAGGACGTCGGTGTCCTGGTGCCAGCCCGCGCCGGTCGGAGCCTCGTCGTCGGGGCCGACGCAGACGACCTCGCCGTTCGGGCCGTACCAGACGGGAATGCGGTGGCCCCACCACAACTGCCGCGAGATGCACCAGTCGTGGAGGTTGTCGACCCAGTCGAAGTACCGCTTCTCCATCTCCTGCGGGTGGATCTTGACTCGGCCGTCGCGGACGGCGTCACCGGCGGCCTTCGCCAGCGGGCCGACCTTGACCCACCACTGCATGGACAGGCGGGGCTCGATGGTCGTCTTGCAGCGCGAGCAGTGGCCGACGCTGTGGACGTACGGCCGCTTCTCGGCGACGATCCGGCCCTCGGCGCGCAGCGCGGCGACGATGGCGGAGCGAGCCTCCAGGCGGTCCAGGCCCTGGAAGGGGCCGTGGGCCGTGATCACGGCGTGCTCGTCCATGATCGTGAGGGACGGCAGGCCGTGGCGCTGGCCGATCTCGAAGTCGTTCGGGTCGTGGGCCGGGGTGACCTTGACGGCGCCCGTGCCGAACTCGGGGTCGACGTGCTCGTCGGCGACGACGGGGATGGAGCGGTCGGTCAGCGGCAGCCTGATCAGCTTGCCGACCAGGTGCTTGTACCGCTCGTCCTCGGGGTGGACGGCGACGGCCGTGTCGCCGAGCATCGTCTCGGCGCGGGTGGTGGCGACGACGATGGTGTCGTCCCCGTCGCCGTACGTCATGGAGACGAGTTCGCCGTCGTCGTCCTGGTACTCGACCTCGATGTCGGAGATGGCGGTGAGGCAGCGGGGGCACCAGTTGATGATGCGCTCGGCCCGGTAGATCAGTTCGTCGTCGTAGAGCCGCTTGAAGATGGTCTGGACGGCCTGGGAGAGGCCCTCGTCCATGGTGAACCGCTCACGCGACCACGCGACGCCGTCACCGAGGCGCCGCATCTGGCCGCTGATCTGCCCGCCGGACTCGCCCTTCCACTGCCAGACGCGCTCGACGAAGGCCTCGCGGCCGAGGTCGTGCCGCGACTTGCCCTCCTTGCCCAGCTCGCGCTCGACGACGTTCTGGGTGGCGATGCCGGCGTGGTCCATGCCGGGCTGCCACAGCGTCTCGAAGCCCTGCATGCGCTTGCGGCGGGTGAGGGCGTCGATGAGGGTGTGCTCGAAGGCGTGGCCGAGGTGCAGGCTGCCCGTGACGTTCGGCGGCGGGATGACGACGGTGTACGGCGGCTTGTCGCTCTTGGCGTCGGCCTCGAAGTAGCCCCGCTCGACCCAGCGCTCGTACAGCGGCGCCTCTACGTCGGCCGGCGCGTACTGGGTCGGCAGTTCGGTCGTGGGCGCTGGGGGCTGCTGCTGAGCGTTCTCGGTCACGGGGCCAGTTTAGGGGTGTCACCGCGCCGTCCCGAAACGCGTTTGTTCTGTAACGGTGGGGGCCCCGCCACCGTTCCCGCCGGGGGATTGAGCCAGGATGTGAAAATCGCATAAGCATGTGGAGGGGAACCCAGTCATGAGCTACAACCAGCCGGGCCCGTACGGCGGGCAGCAGCCGCAGCAGCCCGGACCGTACGGCCAGCAGGGCCCGTACGGCCAACCGCCGCAGGCCCCCCAGCCCGGCTACGGCTACCCCCAGCAGCCGCCCGCCCCGCAACCCGGTTACGGGTATCCGGCGCAGCCCGCGCAGGGCGTCCCCCCGCAGACCCCGCCCTACGGCCAGGCCCCGTACGGCGTGCCCCACCCGCCGGCCGGCGGCGGCAAGAAGAAGGCCGGCCTCATCATCGGCGCCGTCGCGGTGGTCGCGGCGATCGGTGTGGGCGCGGCCCTCGTCCTCGGCGGCAGTGGAGACGCGGGCGGCCTGGAGGACGACGGCGCGCACAAGCTGTCGACGCCGGAGACGGTGGTCAGTGAGTACAAGCGGGTCGGCGCCGGCAATCAGGTCAGCGACCCCGACACCGCTGAGGACATGGAGAAGAGCGGCGTCAAGGGCGGCACGGCCGTCCTCGGACAGTGGTCGACCGCCGACTTCAGCGGCTACGACCCGCAGGACCCCTCCTCGCTGCCCGACCGGTCCGAGCTGCTGACCGCCAAGGGCATGACGATGGTGGGCGGTTACGGCGAGATCGCCGATCCGCAGGCGACCCTGGACAAGTTCTTCGCCTCGATCCAGAAGAAGGTCAAGGCAAGCTCCACGAGTGACACCGGGGGCATGCAGAACGCGGAGCTGGTCGGTGAGCCGGAGGAGGTCGAGATCGACGGCGCGGTCGCCAAGTGCCAGTCGACGAAGAGCACCAACGCGCTCACCAAGAAGGAGTCGACCGACTGGTTCTGCGCCTGGGCCGACTACAGCACGGTCGCCATGGTCTCGCCGGGCGACAACACCGGCACGGGGGTCGGCAGGGACACCGCGGTCGACCTCACCACGAAGCTGCGGGAGCAGGTCCGCGTCAAGGCCTGACGCGCCCCGCGTACGACGAAGGGCCCCGGTCGCTCGACCGGGGCCCTTCGTGTTCCGTCGCTACGCCGTCTTCTGCTCGCCCGGTCCCCGGCCGTTGCGGGCGTCGCGGGGGATCAGGGTCGGGTTGACGTTGGAGTGGACGACGTCCGCGGTGATGACCACGCGGGCCACGTCCTTGCGGGACGGGACCTCGTACATCACCGACATGAGGACCTCCTCCATGATGGCGCGCAGGCCGCGCGCGCCGGTCTGGCGGAGGATGGCCTGGTCGGCGATGGCCTCCAGGGCCTCGCGCTCGAAGTCCAGCTCCACGCCGTCGAGTTCGAAGAGGCGCTGGTACTGCTTCACCAGCGCGTTGCGCGGCTCGATGAGGATCTGGAGCAGGGCCTCGCGGTCCAGGTTGTGGACCGAGGTGATCACGGGGAGACGCCCGATGAACTCGGGGATCATGCCGAACTTGACCAGGTCCTCGGGCATGACGTCCTCGAACTGGTCCTTGGCCTCCAGCTCGCGCTTGGAGCGGATCGTCGCGCCGAAGCCGATGCCCTTCGCGCCGGCCCGGGACTCGATGATCTTCTCCAGGCCCGAGAAGGCACCGCCCACGATGAACAGGACGTTCGTCGTGTCGATCTGGATGAACTCCTGGTGCGGGTGCTTGCGGCCGCCCTGCGGCGGCACCGAGGCCGTGGTGCCCTCGAGGATCTTCAGCAGGGCCTGCTGGACGCCCTCCCCCGAGACGTCGCGGGTGATCGAGGGGTTCTCGCTCTTCCTCGCGACCTTGTCGATCTCATCGATGTAGATGATCCCGGTCTCGGCCTTCTTGACGTCGTAGTCCGCGGCCTGGATCAGCTTCAGCAGGATGTTCTCGACGTCCTCGCCCACATACCCGGCCTCGGTGAGCGCCGTGGCGTCGGCGATCGCGAACGGGACGTTCAGCATGCGCGCCAGGGTCTGCGCGAGGAGGGTCTTGCCGGAGCCCGTGGGGCCCAGCAGGAGGATGTTGGACTTCGCCAACTCGATGGCGTCCTCGCGGCCCTGACCGCCGCCGTGCTCACCGGCCTGGACCCGCTTGTAGTGGTTGTACACCGCGACCGACAGTGCCTTCTTGGCCGGCTCCTGGCCCACCACGTAGCCCTCGAGGAACTCGTAGATCTCGCGCGGCTTCGGGAGTTCCTCCCAGCGGACCTCGCTCGTCTCCGCGAGTTCTTCCTCGATGATCTCGTTGCAGAGGTCGATGCACTCGTCGCAGATGTACACACCGGGCCCTGCGATGAGCTTCTTGACCTGCTTCTGGCTCTTGCCGCAGAACGAGCACTTGAGCAGATCGCCGCCGTCACCGATGCGTGCCACGGTGTGCTTCCCCTTCGCCTGGGAAACGACTGGACGTCTTTCGAGTCCAGCGTCTCCTGGTGCTGCCTTATGTCGACGGTACCTTGCCGGGCCCCTCGTTCGGGCCCCCCTTGGCACGGTTCACTTCCACGTGACCGTGTCACACCATGCCAAGGGGCGGCAGACGATACTCCCCCACCCGCGTCAGCGCAGGTCGGCGTTGTTCATCTTGCGGGTCGAGATGATCTGGTCGATCAGGCCGTACGCCAGCGCGTCCTCGGCCGTCAGGATCTTGTCGCGCTCGATGTCCTCGCGGATCTTCTCGATCGGCGTGGTGGAGTGCTTGGCCAGCATGTCCTCCAGCTGGGCACGCATCCGGAGGATCTCGTTCGCGGCGATCTCCAGGTCGGAGACCTGGCCCCGGCCGGTCTCACTGTACGGCTGGTGGATCAGCACGCGGGCGTTCGGCAGCGCCATGCGCTTGCCGGGCGTACCGGCGGCCAGCAGGATCGCGGCGGCGGAGGCCGCCTGGCCCATGCAGACCGTCTGGACGTCGGGCTTCACGAACTGCATCGTGTCGTAGATCGCGGTCAGCGCCGTGAAGGAGCCGCCAGGGCTGTTGATGTAGACCGAGATGTCCCGGTCGGGGTCCATCGACTCCAGGCACAGCAGCTGCGCCATGACGTCGTTGGCGGAGGCGTCGTCGATCTGCACGCCGAGGAAGATCACCCGCTCCTCGAAGAGCTTCGCGTACGGGTCGTACTCGCGGACGCCCTGGGAGGTGCGCTCGACGAAGCGCGGGATGACGTAGCGGGACTCGGCGCGGGGGCCGGTGTACTCGGCCTCGGTGCGGGCGTAGAGGCCGCTGCCGGGGAAGTCGTTCACGGTGTCTCCTGGAGAGAAGGCTGGGGCGGTGGGTGAAGGGGGCTGAGAGGGGCGCTGACGGCCTCGGGGGCGCCGGGTGTCCGGGCGGTTCCCCTGTGCCGTGACGAGCCCGTACTAGGCCGCCCCGGTACCGCCGCCGCCCGGCATGCCGGCGGCCGTGGGGATGACGTCGTCGATGAGGCCGTACTCCTTGGCCTCGAAGGCGTCGAACCAGCGGTCGCGGTCCGAGTCCCGGGTGATCTGCTCGATGGTCTGACCCGTGTGCTGGGCGGTCAGCTCGGCCATGCGCTTCTTGGTGTGCAGCAGGCGCTCGGCGTGGATCTTGATGTCCGAGGCCGAGCCCGCCAGACCGGCGGACGGCTGGTGGATCAGGATCTCGGCGTTCGGCAGCGCGAAGCGCTTGCCGGGCGTACCGGCGCTGAGCAGGAACTGGCCCATCGAGGCCGCGAGGCCCATCGCGATGGTCACCACGTCGTTCTTGATGAACTGCATGGTGTCGTAGATCGCCATGCCGGCCGTGATCGAGCCGCCGGGGCTGTTGATGTAGAGGAAGATGTCCTTGTCCGGGTCGGCCGCAAGGAGCAGCAGCTGCGCGGTGATCTTGTTGGCGATGTCGTCGTCGACCGCCTGGCCGAGGAAGATGATCCGCTCGCCGAGCAGCCGGTTGTAGACCTGGTCGCCGAGGCCACCACCGATGGAAGGGTCGCCGGCGGCGGAGGGCATCAGATTCGTCACGTATCCACCTGCTCGTCTTGTCGACGGCGTCCGGGCCGTCTCACGTGTACTGCCGGGGGCAACGGGGACTCCCCTGCCCTCGTATTCATGGACCCTAACGCGCGGGTCCCGTCGGAGAATCCCGGAGAGGTGGGTGTTCGCCGGGGGCGTAGCCCAGGGACAACCCCGGAGGGGAGGATCCGGGGGCTGATCGGGGGCGGGGCGGGTGGCGGCGGCTGTCGCGCCGACGCGGTGGAACGGCGCATCGGCACGGCGCCGCCGCGTGTTCGCCGGGGCGGACTGTCCGCGGAGCTGAGGCGAGTGCCCGCGGCCCTGAGGCGACCGTTCGCACCCCTGAGGCAGGTGCCCGCGGCCCTGAGGCGACCGTTCGCACCCCTCACCCGACCGCCCGCACCCCCCTGAGCAGTGCCGCGCCCCTCACCCGACCGCCCGCACTCCTGAGCGAGCCGCGCCCCTCACTCGACCGTCCGCACCTCTGACGCGACTGCCCGCACCCCTGGGGCCGTCTGCCCGCCAGATGCCGAGAGGGCCCCGGAGCACGTGCTCCGGGGCCCTCTCGGTCGCTTCGGGAAGGGCGCGAGGCTCAGGCCTCGGGCTTGTCCTCGGCGGACTCGGTGGCGTCCTCCGTGGTGGCCTCGGCGGCCTCCTCGGTCTCCTCCTCGTCGTCCAGGTCGATGATCTCGCCGTTGGTGTCCTTCACCGTGGCCGACTCGACGACCACGGCCAGGGCCTTGCCGCGCGCGACCTCGCCGACGAGGAGCGGGACCTGACCGCCCTCGACGACCGCCTGCGCGAACTGGTCGGGGGACATGCCCGAGGAGGCGGCGCGGCGCATGAGGTGCTCGGTCAGCTCCTCCTGGTTCACGTTCAGCTTCTCGCGCTTGACCAGCTCGTCGAGGACGAACTGGGTCTTGATGCCCTTGACCGCGGCCTCGCGGGTCTCGGTCTCGAACTCCTCGACGGTCTTGCCCTGGAGCTCCAGGTACTTGTCGAGGGTCAGACCCATCTGGCCCAGCTGGTGGTGCTCCAGGTTGTGCTTACGGGTGTTGATCTCGTCCTCGAGCAGCTTCTCGGGGACGGGCACCTCGACGAGCTCCAGGAGCTTCTCCAGGACGCGCTCCTGGGCCTGGGTGGCCTGGTCGTACTGCTTCATGTTCGCGAGACGCTTGCGG
Organism: Streptomyces sp. NPDC033216; assembly: GCF_055577115.1. Classification (NCBI taxonomy): domain Bacteria; kingdom Bacillati; phylum Actinomycetota; class Actinomycetes; order Kitasatosporales; family Streptomycetaceae; genus Streptomyces; species Streptomyces sp. NPDC033216. The sequence continues at coordinate 521,059 of NZ_JBVIQK010000001.1, forward strand.
CTGTCCGCCTTCAGCTCCTCGAGGGTGTCGAACTCGGAGGCGAGCTGCGCGAACTCGTCGTCCAGCTCGGGCAGTTCGCGGGCGGCGACCTGGGTGACCTTGACGGTGACCTCGGCTGCCCGGCCGGCCGCGGAGCCGCCCTTCAGCTCGGAGGTGAAGGTGGCCTCGCCACCGGCCTCCAGGCCCTTCACGGCGTCGTCGATGCCCTCGAGCAGTTCGCCGGAGCCGATCGTGTAGGAGACGCCGTCGGCGACGCCGTCCTCCAGGACCTCGCCGTCGACCTTGGCCTCCAGGTCGACCGTGACGACGTCGCCGTCCTCGGCCGGCCGCTCGACGGGGGAGGTCGAGGCGAAGCGCTCACGGAGCTGCTCCACGGACTTCTCGACGTCCTCGTCGCTGACCTCGACGGCGTCGACCTCGACCTCGATGGAGGAGAAGTCCTCCGGGAGCTCGAGGGCCGGACGGATGTCGACCTCGGCGGTGAAGTTCAGCGTCTCGCCGTCCTTCAGCTCCGTGATGTCGACCTCCGGCTGGCCGAGGACGTCCAGCTCGGCCCCGTTGACCGCCTCCGTGTAGAACTTCGGAAGCGCGTCGTTGACGGCCTCCTCCAGCACGGCCCCGCGGCCGAACCGCTGGTCGATGATCCGGGCGGGGATCTTGCCCTTGCGGAAGCCCTTCACCGTGACCTGCTGGTTGATCTTCTTGTACGCCGCGTCGAGGCTGTCCTTGAGCTCCTCGAAGGGCACCTCGACAGTGAGCCGAACCCGAGTCGGGTTCAGGGTCTCCACGGCGCTCTTCACGGTTCGGTCTCCTTGTGGCTGACTTCTTGGGTTTCGCCGGAACCTGACAGGTCCGGCGATTCAGCGCCCGGGGGAGTTCGAGGCCGGTGGGCCGGGACACACGGGCGCAGTCTGCATAGTAGCCGCAGCGGCTGAGCCGCCCAAAAGACGATCCCCGGTGCGGCGCCCGGCATGATCGCGCGGACGGCGCGCAGATGACGCAGATGGTCGGGGTGGCGGGATTTGAACCCACGGCCTTCCGCTCCCAAAGCGGACGCGCTACCAAGCTGCGCCACACCCCGTCTGGTGCGACACGTAGGGTACATGCCCGCAGGCCGCCCGGCCGCCGCGTTCACGGGGGTGCGCCGGGGCTGCGGGGGCGGCGCGGGAACCGGGTGTGCGACGAGGGGCACCGACCCGCTAGGATGCCTGAAGCGTCGCGGGCGGCTGACCTGCGGTGCACGTGTGCGGGCGTAGCTCAATGGTAGAGCCCTAGTCTTCCAAACTAGCTACGCGGGTTCGATTCCCGTCGCCCGCTCTGTACGACGCGGGGCCAGGTCAGAGGATCATTCCTCCGCCTGGCCCTGATCGTTTCCGGGAGCCGCGTTCCGCCCGCCGCCCCGTGCCCCGCCTGGCCCTTGCGCTTCGGAGTCTGCTCTCTCCCGGTCCGGGTCACGCGCGCCTGCGCCGGCGGACGCGGCCGGGGTGCGGCCCGTGTGTCGAAGATCATGGAAGTGCACACCCCTGGCCCCCCACCGCCGGTCGCCACACCACCCATGCCGGTGTGGTGATTCCGGCGCACAGCGGCGCCCTTGGCTCCGGGGAGCGCACGGCCCTCCGACCCGGTTCCACCTGCACGCCGCATGGATGCTTCCGGGTGATGCACCCGCGGGCTCGGCGCGGCGCGGGCGTGGCCCCGCGGCCGGACGGGCCATGCTTCCGGTCCTGTAGGGCGGTTCCGGCGGTACGAGGCGTGCGTGGAGGAGTCCCGTGTCGAGCGACGAGAACAAGAGGTTGGTTCGCCGTTTCTACGCGGAGATCGACGAGGGCAACCTGGATGCCATGGACGAACTCGTGGCCGAGGACTACCAGGACCACTCGCCGCCCCCGTTCCCCGGGCTCGGGTCCGGTCGCGAAGGGCTCAAGCAGGCTTTCCGCCTCTTCTGGGAGGCCACGCCCGGGACCCATGAGATCGAGGACCAGATCGCGGAAGGCGACAAGGTGGTGACCCGGATGACGGCCCGTGGAGTGCACGAACGGGACCTGCCCGGCATTCCGGCCACCGGCAACCAGCTCACGATGACGGCGACGGTGATTCACCGCATCGAAGACGGCAGGCTCGCGGAGAAGTGGTCGGACAAGGACCTTCTCGGCTTCCTCCAGCAGCTCGGCGTCATCCAGGCGCCCGGCGGGACGGCGACGTAGCCCGCGCGGCACCGCGGCCTAGCGGGGTATGGCACCGTCCGCCCCGAGGCTTCCCGCGGTCGAGGAAGCCGGCGGTGAACCGCGAGGTCACTGATCACCCGGCAGGTCCCCCGCGTGCCCGGAGCGGCGAACACCGACGGGAGACAGCGGGGAGCCGCGGGCTGTGAGGGGCGAAACGCGAGGCCGGCGAGGCCGGCAGGGCCCGGCCGTCGATCGTCCGCATACGCGATCGTCCGCACCCGATTCCCGTCGCCCGCTCCGTACGGCCGGGGGACGGACGGAAGTGCCCCCTCCTCCGGCGTCTGTCGTTTCCCGGATCGGGACAACGGGACGCTCCGCCACCGCCCGCCGCGCCGGGACTCGCCCGGGAGCCGTTGATCTCGGCTAGAAGCTGATCGAGTTGATCGTTTCGGCGAGGGAGTTGAGGAAGCGGTTGATCGACGGGGCCATGCCCGTCGAGGCCAGGAAGAAGCCGAAGAGGATCGCGACGATGGCGGGGCCCGCCTTGATCGACCCGCCTCTGATCAGTACGACCAGGACGATCGCCAACAGCAGCACCACTGACAGTGAAATGGCCACAACTGATCACACACCCTCGGTCGGTCCGCTCTCCCGGCCCGGGGACGCGACCCGCGCACCCCGCCAGAGACCATCGTGCCACCAACGCGGCCCCCCTATGCGGCCGCTGACGCATCCTCGGCGGCGACCGTCCCTGTACGACCGGGCCGCAGCGCCCGCGAGAGCCTGCCGTACGGCAATTCTCGGCAGTATCCCGAATGGGAATTCACAACTGCCGCGCAGGTATTTCGAATTGCGGGCACAGGGTCTTCCCCACAGCCACACAACCGCCGTTATGCACCTTTTAGTCGGGATGAATCCCGATATAAAGACGTCGAAGCGGGTGCTCGCTTGGGAATTCAGAGGAATGGGATCGCGATGACGAGGAAGGTTTTACGGACCGCCACGGACAACGCTAGGGTGCCTCAGATGTTCCACGCCGCTTCGTCCCTCGTGCCGAGTCCCGGCTCGTCCCCGGACGAGAAAGATCAGCATCGGCCGTCCTCGGACACACGGTCGAAGCAGCGTGACGCGTTCTTCGACAACGCCAAGTACCTGGCGATCGTGCTGGTGGCCGTCGGCCACTCCTGGGAGCCGCTGAAGGGCGGCAGCCGGGTGCTCCAGGCCGCGTACCAGTTCGTGTACGTGTTCCACATGCCGGCCTTCATCCTCGTCTCCGGCTACTTCTCGCGGAGTTTCGACGGCAGTCCGGCCCGGCTGAAGCGCCTCGTGACCGGTGTCGTCGTGCCGTATGTCGTCTTCGAGACCGCCTACCCGCTGTTCAAGAGGATCGTCGACCACGACCCCCAGGCGTCCGTCACGCTCCTCGACCCGTACTACCTGACCTGGTTCCTGTGCGCCCTGTTCATCTGGCGGCTGACCACCCCGATCTGGAAGTCGGTCCGCCATCCGGTGCCGGTCGCGTTGGGTATCGCCGCGCTGGCGTCCGCCACCTCGGGCATCGGCGGTGACCTGGCCCTCCAGCGCGTCCTTCAGTTCCTGCCGTACTTCGTGCTGGGCCTGTGCCTGCGGCCCGAGCACTTCCGGACGGTGCGCACCTGGCCGCTGCGGATCGCGGCCGTGCCCGTGTTCGCCTTCGCGCTGGCCTTCTCCTGGTGGGCGGTGCCGCGGATGGACACCGAGTGGCTCTACCACCGCGTCTCCGCACAGGAGCTGGGCGTGCCGTGGTGGGTGGGGCCCGTCATGCAACTGGCGCTGTTCGGCTGCTCGCTGCTGCTGACCGCCTGCTTCTTCTCCTGGGTGCCGGGTCGTTCGACGTGGTTCACCACGCTCGGCGCGGGCACGCTCTACGGTTATCTGCTGCACGGATTCCTGATCAAGGGCGCCGACTACGGCGGCCTGTTCGAGCACGACTGGCTGCACCGTCCGCTCGGTGAGATCGCCGTCACCGTGGCCGTCGCCGCCGCCGTCACCCTGCTGTGCACCCAGCCCGTGCGGCGGGTGTTCCGGGGCGTGGTGGAGCCGAGGATGGACTGGGCGTTCAGGAAGCGGGACGTCACCGCTCCCGAGCCGGCCCGTGGGCAGGAACGGGAGCCGGCACGGGAGCGCGAGACGCACGACAAGCGCGCGACGGTCGACGTCTAGGCGGTCGTGAGGCCGAGGAGGGCGCGCATCCGGGCGTACTTCTCGGTCAGGCGGGTGCGGGTCGGCTCGTCCAGGACGGCCAGCCGGGCCGGGTCGGCGTTGTGCGCCAGGTCGGACTCCTTGACCAGCAGCGCGCCCGGAGTGGCGAGAATGCGTCGCGCGTACGCCTCGGGCGGCTCCCCCGCCCGCTTGGTGAGCGCCCTCACGATGTCCTTCGTACGGTCGCTCAGCGCCGCCTCGCTCAGCCAGGCCTCGGAGAGCGCGTCGTCCTCGACGGCGTCGTGCAGCCAGGCCGCGGCGATCTGGTCCGGGTCGCCGTTCCGGGACCGTACGCCCTCCGCGACCGCCTGGAGGTGCTCGGCGTAGGGGCGGCCCGCCTTGTCGGTCTGGCCCTGGTGGGCGGCGCGGGCGAGGCTCTCGACCTCGATGAGAGTCAGCATGGGTGTCCTTGTGCGACAGCGCTACAGCAGCGAGGCCGCCTGGGCCGTCGGGCCCTCGCGGCAGATCAGGAGCAGGGCGCGGTCGTCGTTGACGTCTTTGGCCACGGCCTCGATCAGATGCCAGGCCGCGCCCTGGAAGCCACCCGCGACATAGCGGTCGGCCTCGCCGGTGAGGCGGTCGATGCCCTCGACGATGTCGCGGTCGGAGGTCTCCACCAGGCCGTCGGTGAACAGCATCAGCACGTCGCCGGGGCGCAACGAGCCCTTCACCGGGTCGAACTGGGCGCCCTCGTACACGCCGAGCAGCGGGCCCTCCGCGGCCTTCTCCTCCCAGCGGCCGGTGCCCGCGCTGAGCTGGAGACCCGGCGGATGGCCCGCGGAGTACAGCTCGTAGTCGCCGGAGTCCAGGTCGAGGACGAGGTGGATGGAGGTGGCGAAGCCCTCGTCCCAGTCCTGGCGGAGGAGGTAGCCGTTGGCGGCCGGGAGGAAGGCGTGCGGGGGCAGGGAGCCGAGCAGACCGCCGAAGGCGCCGGACAGCAGCAGGGCCCGCGAGCCGGCGTCCATGCCCTTGCCGGAGACGTCCGTGAGGACGACCTCCATGGTGCGGCCGCCGTTGGTGCGGGCCGCGACGACGAAGTCACCGGAGAACGACTGGCCGCCCGCCGGCCGCAGCGCCATCTCGCGGTGCCAGCCCCGCGGCAGTGTCGGCAGCTTGCTCTGGACCCGGATGCGTTCGCGCAGGTCGAAGAGCATGGTGCCGCCGCGCCGCCAGGGCACGCCGACCCGGCTGCGGAACTGGGCGATGAGCAGACCGACGAAACCGCAGGCGGCGACGACCAGTACCACGCCCGGCGTGACCCGCGAGGGCCCCTCCGTGTACGGGCCGAGTCGTACCGACTCCACGATCAGCGCCGTGGCCGCCGCCGCGTACAGGCCGAGCAGGCTCGCCGGGCGCAGCACGAGGCCGCCGACGACGATCGGCAGGACCAGGGCGGCCGGCGAGCACCACACCGGGTTGGCGAGCGTGGTGACCGCGATCACGGGGACGGTGAGCAGCAGACCGGCCAGCGCGATCCAGTCCGACCCGTCGCCGCGGAAGTAGTCCACGGCGCTTCTGCGCAGGCCGGTGCGGACCCGGTGCACCAGATGCTTCAACCGGGCCGTCAACGTCTCGGCTTCCGCGCGCCGCTGTCGTCCTGCTGCCATTAGTTCGGGACCCTATCCATCCAACCCACCGCTTGGCACGGGAGGTCCCACTTGTCCCCCGTCCGAGGCTCGGCTTCACAGTGAACGCCACGGAAAGCGCTCGCGCCGCCAGGAGGGAGAAATCCCCTGGCTCGTCCCGCAATGCACTGATAGGCATGGGTCCATGACGACTGAGGCAACGGACCGTACGGACCGGCCGGCCACCGACCTGCGGCCCCTACGGCGGGACGACTGGGACCATTGGTACGACACCCTGCTGCGCGCCTTCGGCGGGGCCGGCGAATCGGCCGAGGAACGCGCGCTGTGGCGCGACCTCACGCCGTACGAACGGTCCTTCGGAGCCTGGGACGGGGACGAACTGGTGGGCACGGCCGGGGCGTTCGACTTCCGGCTCACGGTACCCGGCGGGGCCTCGGTGCCGGCGGCCGGGGTGACGATGGTCGGGGTGATCGCGACGCACCGCCGGCGCGGGGTGCTGACCTCGATGATGCGGCGGCAGCTGGACGACGTACGCGCGTGGGGCGAACCGCTGGCCGTCCTCACCGCCTCCGAGCCCGATATCTACGGGCGGTTCGGGTACGCCGCGGCGACCTTCGGACTGCACGCGGAGATCGACACCAGCCGGGTACGGCTGTCCGTTCCGGCCGGCACCGATGACGTACGGCTGCGGTACGCCGACGCCGGTGCCGCCCTCGACGTGTGCGAGGGGGTGTACGCGCGGACCGTGCCCCTGCGGGCCGGGATGCTGGCGCGGCGGCCCGGCTGGGAGCGGCTCGGGGTGCTCGACCCGGAGAGCGAGCGGGGCGGGGCGTCGCCGTTGCAGTGCGTGCTGGCCGAGCGGGACGGGGAGGTCACCGGATACGTCCGGTTCCGGGTGAAGCCGAAGTGGACGGACTCCGGGCACAGCGGCGAGGTGCTGCTCGCCGACCTGGCCGCGGTCGACGCCGCGTCGGAGGCGGGGCTGTGGCGGTTCCTGTTCGGGATCGACCTCACGAGCTCGCTGAAGGTGCGGGGGCGGCCGCTGGACGAGGCCTGGCGGCATCTCGTCTCCGACATCCGGCGGTGCCAGCTGCGGGTGCGGGACTCCTTGTACGTACGGCTGGTGGACGTCGGAGCCGCGCTGGAGGCGCGGACCTACCAGACGCCGGTGGACCTGGTGTTGGAGGTGGCGGACGCCTTCTGTCCCTGGAACTCGGGGCGTTGGCGGCTCTCCGGGGACGCGAAGGGGGCCAGCTGCTCGCGTACGGCGGACGCGCCGGATCTCTCCTTGTCGGTGCGGGAGTTGGGGGCGGCGTATCTCGGTGGTGTGTCCCTGGGCTCGCTGGCGAGGGCCGGGCGGGTGCGGGAGATACGGGCGGGGGCGTTGACGGAGGCCTCGGCCGGGTTCGGGGCGGCCGGTGGGGATCCCTGGTTGCCGCACGGGTTCTAGGTCCACTCGCCTGCCGGACGGCGGACGGTCAGGGTTTCTGGCAGGTGGGGCACCAGAAGAGGTTGCGGGCGGCGAGGGGCGCGGTGCGGACGGTGTCGCCGCAGAGGTGGCACGACTGGTGGGTGCGGCGGTAGACGTACACCTCGCCGCCGTGGTCGTCCACACGGGGTGGGCGGCCCATCGCCTCGGGGGTGTGCTCGGGGCGGACCGTGTCGATGCGGTTGTTGCGGACGCCCTCGCGCATCAGGGCGACCAGGTCCGACCAGATCGCCGTCCACTCGGCGGGGGTGATGTCCTTGCCCGCCCGGTACGGGTCGATGCCGTGACGGAAGAGGACCTCGGCGCGGTAGACGTTTCCGACGCCCGCGATGACCTTCTGGTCCAGCAGGAGAGCGGCGATCGTCGTACGGCTGCGGGAGACACGGCGGTAGGCCTGCTGCGGGTCGGCGTCCTCGCGGAGGGGGTCCGGGCCGAGGCGGTCGTGTATCGCCTGTTTCTCGGCGGCGGTGATCAGGGCGCAGGTCGTGGGGCCGCGGAGGTCCACGTAACCGGTGGGGTCGGCGAGGCGGAGGCGGACGGTGTCGGTGGGCGTGGGGGCGGGAGCGTCCGGGGCGACCTCGCCGAAGGTGACCTTCCCGAAGAGGCCCAGGTGGATGTGGATCCAGGCGTCTGCGGCGAAGCCCAGGAAGAGGTGCTTGCCGTGGGCCTCGGTGCGGGTGAGTTCCGTGCCGGTGAGGAGGGCGGCGGCGTCGGCGAACTTGCCCTGGGGGCTGGTCACCTGCGGTGGGCTCGCGGAGAAACGGGCGTAGTCCCTGGCGAGGCGGTGGATGGTGTGCCCTTCCGGCACGGTGGGGGTCCTCTCGGTCGTTCCGTTCTCGCCCACCCGCCCGCCGACTCGGTCGGCCGAGCGAGGGGGCCCTCGTGCCAGGGGCTCGACCCCGGCCCCCGACCGGGGCTCCACCCCGGCGCGTTCCGCCCCCACCCGTCCGAGCGGTCGGACGAGGAGTGGCCGCTGCCCGGCGCTCCGCGCCCGGACCCGGAGGGCTCCACTCGCGGCGGGTGGCCGCTGCCCGGCGCTCCGCGCCCGGACCCGGCGGGGCTCCCCCGCGGCGAACCGTGCCCGCCCAGCCGTCCTCCTCGGTCGGAGGGCAGGTGAATCCCGTCCCGCGCTCCGACCCCAGCCCCCGGCCGGGCTCCGCCGCCCCGCGCCGCGGGCCTCCCTCGCCGGCCCGTCCGAGGCGGTCACCGTCGAAGGGTCGTGAGGTGCGTTCCGGGCTCCGGCTGGTCCTGCGCCAGGTGTTGTCCTGGCCGCCCGACTCGGTCAGGCCGGGAGTGGGGGCCGTCCCGACACGGGCGGGGCCTCGTCCCGGCCTGGGCGAGGGCGCCGCCGCGGCCCGGGCGGGTCGGCGTAGCCGCTCAGGCCTGCGGGTGGTGTGCCGGGATCGGGGGGAGCTCCGAGGTCGTCTCGTAGGCCGTCAGCATGTCGATGCGGCGGATGTGACGGTCGTCGCCCGAGAAGGGGGTGGCCAGGAAGGTCTCGACGAACTTCGTCGCCTCGTCCCGGGTGTGCATGCGGGCGCCGACCGCGATGACGTTGGCGTTGTTGTGCTGACGGCCGAGGGAGGCCGTCTCCTCGCTCCACGCCAGGGCGGCTCGGACGCCCTTCACCTTGTTCGCGGCGATCTGCTCACCGTTCCCGGAGCCGCCGATGACGATACCGAGGGCCTCGGGGTCGGCGGCGGTCCGCTCGGCCGCGCGGAGGCAGAAGGGCGGGTAGTCGTCCTGGGCGTCGTAGATGTGCGGGCCGCAGTCGACCGGTTCGTGACCCGCCTCCTTCAGCCATTCGACGAGGTGGTTCTTGAGTTCGAAGCCGGCATGGTCCGAGCCGAGGTACACGCGCATGGGACGAGTGTGTCACGGCCGTCGCCGGGTAGCAGCGCCGGGTGTCATGCCGGAAAAGTGTGAGCAAGGCAATGGAAGCTCAGGGAAACCTCAAGTAACGATCCGGAATCAAAGGTTCCCGAATTCGTTCACCTCGGATTCACTGGACCGGCTCGTACGCCCCTTGTACGGCCCGTACATCCGCTCGTACGGGAGATCCCCTCACGCGGCGCAAAGGAAATCCGTCCCATGACTTCGCAGCCGACCCTGACGAAGGCCGGAAACGGCCCCGGAGACTCCGGAGAACCCCGCTCCGGTCTCCAGGCGGGCCTCAAGAACCGTCACCTCTCGATGATCGCCATCGGCGGTGTCATCGGCGCCGGGTTGTTCGTCGGATCAAGCTCCGGCATCGCGACCGCCGGGCCCGGCATCCTCCTCTCCTACGCCCTCGTCGGCACGCTCGTGGTGCTGGTGATGCGGATGCTGGGTGAGATGTCCGCCGCCAACCCGACCTCGGGTTCGTTCTCCGCGCATGCCGACCGCGCGCTCGGCCCCTGGGCCGGGTTCTCCATCGGCTGGCTGTACTGGTTCTTCTGGGTCGTCGTGCTGGCCGTCGAGGCCACCGCCGGTGCGGCCATCCTCGAGTCCTGGATCCCCGCCGTCCCGCAGTGGGGCTGGGCACTCATCGTGATGGTGGTGCTGACCGCCACCAACCTCGTCTCCGTCGGCTCCTACGGCGAGTTCGAGTTCTGGTTCGCCGGTATCAAGGTCGTCGCCATCGGTGCCTTCATCGTCATCGGCGGGCTCGCCGTGTTCGGCGTGCTGCCCGGTGTCGACAGCGACAAGGCAGGGGTCGGCAACCTCGTCGACCACGGCGGCTTCCTGCCCCACGGGCCCGGTGCCATCCTCACCGGCGTGCTGCTCGTCGTCTTCTCCTTCATGGGCAGCGAGATCGCGACGCTGGCCGCCGGTGAGTCGGAGAACCCGCGCCAGGCCGTCACGAAGTCCACCAACAGCATCATCTGGCGTATCGCCGTCTTCTACCTCGGGTCGATCTTCATCGTGGTCACCCTGCTGCCGTGGAACGACCCCTCCATCAAGGAACAGGGCTCCTACGTCGCCGCCCTGGACTCGCTCGGCATCGCGCACGCCGGTCAGATCATGAACTTCATCGTGCTGACCTCGGTGCTGTCCTGCCTCAACTCCGGGCTCTACACCGCCTCCCGCATGGCGTTCTCGCTCGGTGAGCGCGGGGACGCGCCGAAGGCGTTCGCGCGGACGACCTCGCGTGGTGTGCCGAGGACCGCGATCATCGCCTCCGTGGTGTTCGGGTTCGTCGCGGTCTTCTTCAACTACAAGTTCCCCGACTCCGTCTTCCTCTTCCTCGTCAACTCCAGTGGTGCCGTCGCCCTGTTCGTGTGGCTGGTGATCTGCTTCTCGCAGCTGCGCATGCGGAAGATCATCGAGGCCGAGGCGCCGGAGAAGCTGGTCGTACGGATGTGGCTGTACCCGTACCTGACGTGGGCCACGGCCGCCCTCATCGTGTTCGTCCTCGGTTACATGCTGACCGACACCGAGCACGACGGCCGGGAGACCGTGCTGCTGTCGCTGCTGGTCGCCGCGATCGTCATCGCCATCGCCTTCCTCAAGCAGCGGCTCAAGGGGCGCGACGAGGTGCGGGCCGAGGTGTAGTTCCGGCCGGCCGCTCGGCCGGCCCGTCGGCGACCGCCCTGCGGGGCCGGTCGGCCCGTCGGGTTCGACCGTCCCGCCGGGCCGTCGTGCGAACCGGTGGAGGGGCCCGCGCCTGCGGGCCCCTTTTCCGTGCCGCGCCGCCGGCCCCCTGGGTCACACCGTGAAGCTGTCCTTCACCTTCTCGTGCGGCCCCTGGGGCCGACGTCCCGATGTCCGGCCGGTGGCAGGTGTCGATCCGGTACGACGTCCCGTCGTCGGGACCGGGGAGGCGGACGTGCCAGGAGATGCCGGGAGGGCGGAGGTGTGCTCCCGGACGACGCCGGGCGGCCGTCGCACGTCGTCCTCCGGGCGGACCCGCGGACGGGCCTCGCCCCGGTGCGCGTTCCGCTCCGAGGTCCGCCAGGTCTCCGTCCGTTCCCCGCCGAACGGCGATTCCCTGACGCCGATCTCCTGCCTGCCCTGCGGGTGAGGTGTGCCGCACCTCGGCGGCGACAACACCCCCTGGCACCGGGTGACGCCGACTCGCGCCCCGCACCGGCGCTCCCCTCGATGGGGCCGGCCGCCAGATCCCGGTCGAGCCGGTTCAGGGCACTCTGCCCGGCGCCGTCGGGGCGGGACGCCCTGCCGCTCGGCGCCGCCCTGCTCACGACGGGCACCGCCGGGCCGGGGTCGTCCGGCGAGGGTCCGGCCCCGGCAGCGCTGAGGCCGTACACCACGGAAGCACGGAAGAGGCCCGCCACGGTCACGTCGCAGTGCGACCCGGCGAGCCTCTTCCGGTGGACGTCCCTCGGCGGGGCGTCGGTTCAGCGCTTGACGAGCTTCCAGGCGGTGGGCAGCAGACCCATCGCCAGGGCGGCCTTGAGGGCATCGCCGATCAGGAACGGGGTGAGGCCGGCCGCGATCGCGGCGGAGGCGGAGATGTCGGCGGCGTAGGCCAGGTAGGGCACGCCGACGGCGTAGATGACCGCCTCGCCCACCAGCATCGCGCCGGCCATGCGCAGGACCGAGCGGTCGGCGCCGCGGCGGGCCAGGGCGCCGACCACCGCGGAGGCGAGGATCATGCCGAGGACGTAACCGAAGGAGACCGCCCCGGCGCCGGAGCCGCCCTCCGCGAACCACGGCACGCCCGCCACGCCGACCAGGGCGTACAGGGCGAGGGAGAGGACGCCGCGCCGGGCACCGAGAGTGGTGCCGACCAGCAGGGCGGCGAACGTCTGGCCGGTCACCGGCACCGGGGAACCGGGCACGGGCACGGCGATCTGGGCCGCGAGGCCGGTGAGCGCGGCGCCGCCGAGCACGAGCGCGACGTCCCGGACACGGGAGGCCGGGATCAGGTCGGCGAGGACCCGTCCGGGGCTGACGGGGGTGGCGGCGGCGGTGCTCATGGGGTCTCCGCGGAGATAGGTGCGGCTGGGGACACCGAGACGCTATCCCAGGGGGCTCCTGCCGATCACCGTCAGCCGTCGACAAACGGGCGAGCGGCGGTTTGGTGGGCTCCGGACAAAGGCCGCCGGATACACCTGGTACGGCGTGACGCTGGTCACGGAGGTGTCGTGGTGGCCGCAACGCGGGGCGCGGGACGGACGTCTGTAGGGTCTCGCCAACCGGCCGAGGGCGGCTCCGGCCTCGGCCGCCGGTCGGTCGTGGCCGCCGCCGACTCGCCCGTCGGTCGTGGCCCGCCCGCCGCACGACTCACCCGTCGGTCGTGGCCGCCGCCGTCTCACCCGTCGGTCGCCGTCTGGGCAGCGGGCCGCGCCTTTGTTAGCTTCGGGCACATGGTTGCCCAGGCCCTCAACTTCTCGTCGCGTCGCCACGTCGATCTGCGACGCGTGGGCGCGGCCGCCTGTCGCCCTCCGGTGTGAGGCGGGCGGAGCCGATCCGTGGCGCCTCGTACGTCGACGGCGCAGTGTCGGACCGGCCCGTGAGGAACTTTCCATGCCCCGTACCGCGACAGCTCCCCTTGCCTTCTCTCCCGTCCCCCGTGTCGCCGACCCTGACCGGCGGCGCACGAGCGCCAGTGTGATCCTGCGGTCCGTGCTGGAGCACGGGCCGGTGGCGCGCAGCACCATCGCCCGGCTGACCGGGCTCTCCCCGGCCTCGGTCACCGACCACTGCGCCCGCCTTGCCGGGCTCGGGCTGGTCAGGGAGGCCGACCTGCCGCGGCGCGGTAACGGCGTCGGCCGGCCCCACGTCCCCGTGGACCTGGACGACACCCGCTTCCTGGTGGGCGGGGTGCACGTGGCCGTGCCGTACACCACGGTCGCGCTGCTCGATCTGCGGGGACGGGTGGTGGCCAGGCGGGAGCTGAAGCATCGGGGCATCGAGCCGGCCAGGGTCCTCGCGCGGGCCGCCGAAGGGCTGGCCGCACTGCTCGCCGAGGCGCCCGGCCGGTGCCCACTGGGGGTGGGGGTGGCCGTGGGCGGCTGGGTGGACCGTGATTCGGGGACCGTGGTCGAGCATCCGCTGCTGGGCTGGCGGGACGTACCGGTGCGCGAGGTGGTCGGCGTCCGCACCGGGCTGCCGGTCCATGTGGACGGGCACGCGCGGGCGCTGGTCAACGCTGAACGGCTGTTCGGGCGGGCACGCGGCAGCCGCAGTGTGCTCCACCTGTTCGTCGGGAACGTGGTCGACGCGGCGTTCGCCACCCATGACGAGGTGCACCACGGGCCGCGTTCGCAGGCGGGTGCCATCGCCCATCTGCCGCTGGCCGGCGGCACCGAGACGTGCGACTGCGGGCGCACCGGCTGCCTCCAGGCGGAGCTGAGCGAACGGACGTTGTGCCGGCGGGCCCGCGCGGCCGGGCTGATCGACGGGACGAACCCGATGCACGTGGTCGCCGCCGCCGCGGAGGGTGACGCGGTGGCCGTACGGCTGCTGCTGGAGCGGGCTCGGACGACGGGGCGGGCCGCCGGTCTGCTGCTGGACGTGCTCAACCCGGAGAGCGTGGTCGTCACCGAGGTGGGCGCCGTCTTCCGGGAGGACTGCCTGGCCGCGCTACGGGCGGAGGTTGGGGCGGAACGGGCGGCGTCGGTGTTCCCGACCAGCTTCGCGGACGCCGTGCTCGCGGTGGCGGGCGGGGCGGTGGCCCTGGACGTGCTCTACCGGGACCCGCTGAGCCTGCCGCGGGCATCCGTCGGCCGCCTCACCTGAACTCGATTAATTCAGAAAATCCGAATGTTGACAGGCACCGCCCCGGAACAGGAACATCATCCTCATGAGCTGTCGCACCCTTTGTTGCTGACGCGTTGACGCGCCCCGGGCGCTCATCCTCTCCTGCGTGAATTCCCACCGCGGTCCTTCCACATTTCCCGCACCGGTCCCATCGGGCCCGGAATCACGCACGCTCTGACGCCTCCGTACGGCCTTTTGTCCTGCCTTCCCTCAGGGAGTCCCGCCATGCCCGTTTCCCGTGCGCCCGGTGTCGACCGGCGCCTCTTCCTCACCTCGCTGCTGGGGGTCACCGCCGCTGCCGCCGGGCTGAGCGGCTGCGCCGAGAGCAGTGCGGCCGCCGGGTCCGAGGGGGCCACGGCCCCGCTCGCCGACAAGGTGCCCGCCGGCACCAGCCTGAAGATCGCCTCCTACCAGAATGTCCAGCAACTCCAGTTCCGGCTGGCGAAACTGCCCGAACCGCCGTTCAAGGTGTCGAGCTGGCTGAACATCGGGGCTGGTCCGGATGTCATCAACGCGTTCCGCGCGAAGTCCCTCGACCTCGCCAACAATGCGGGAATTCCGCCGATCCAGGCGCACTATCAGGGATTCGACGCGAAGATCGTCGCGATCAACGTGACACGCAAGCCGAATTATCTCTTCGCCACCAAACCCGGCAGCGACATCCGCGCCGTGGCGGATTTCGAGGGCCGCAGACTCGCCTTCTCGCAGGGGCAGGCGCAGGGTGTCGTGCTGCTGCGGGCGCTGAAGAAGTCGGGCCTGAAGTACGACGACGTCGACCTCGTGCCACTGACCAGCAACCAGTTCCTGACCGCCCTCCAGTCGGGCCAGGTCGACGTCGCCCCGCTCGGCAACACCCAGGCAGCGGCGTACCTGGCGCAGTACGGGTCCAAGGGTGCCCGGACGATCACCACCGACGTCGTCGACCTGCTCAACCTGCTGTGGGCACCGGCCTCCGTGCTGAACGACCGGGCCAAGGCCGCCGCGGTCGCCGCGTACATCCCGCGGTGGGCGCGGGGCCAGGTATGGCAGTACGAGCACCCGGACGTCTGGAACGACGAGTTCTACGTCAAGACCCAGAACCTCACACCCGCCCAGGCGCGGGCCATCACCGCCCTGGCCAACAAGCCCCTGTTTCCGCCGAGTTGGACGGAGGCGATCGCCTGGGAGCAGGAGACCGCCGATCTCCTCGCCGAGGGCGGCTTCGTGAAGGAGTTCGACGTCCGCACGCTCTTCGACCACCGCTTCGAGGGCATCGCCGCCGCGTCCGTACCGGCCGGATACCGGAAGTGACCGCCATGACCACGACCACCGTGACCAGCACCGCCGTGGAGAAGCCCGCCCCCGGTGCCGTCGCCGACGAGCGGCCCCGCACCCGGCGTCGCGGACTTTCCCCCGGCAGGCGTCTGCCCGCCGCCCGGCTCACCGGGCCACTGCTGCTGCTCACCCTGTGGGCCGCCGCCTCGGCGGCCGGGCGGCTCGACCCCGGCGCGGTGCCCGCGCCCTGGACGGTGCTGGAGACCGGCGTCCGACTGTGGACCGACGGGACCCTGGCCGACGATGTCCTCACCTCGTTGCGGCGGGCCGGGTCCGGTTTCGCGTTCGGCCTGACCGCCGGGGTGCTGCTCGCGCTGGCGTCCGGGCTGACCCGGACCGGGGAGGCGCTGATCGACGGGACGGTCAACCTCAACCGTGCGATCCCGACGCTCGGCCTGATCCCCCTGTTCATCCTCTGGCTGGGTATCGGCGAGACCTTCAAGATCGCCATCATCGCCATCGTCGTCTACATCCCGATCTATCTGAACACGCACTCCGCGCTGTCCGGCATCGACCACCGCTTCGTCGAACTGGCCGAGGTCCAGGGCCTGTCGAAGCTCGCCTTCATCCGGGAGATCGTCGTCCCCGGCGCGCTGCCCGGCTTCTTCGTGGGGCTGCGGCTCGGGGTCACCGGCTCGTGGCTGGGGCTGGTGGTCCTGGAGCAGATCAACGCCACCAGCGGCCTCGGCTATCTGATGTTCCAGGCCCAGAACTACGGCCAGTCGGACGTCATCCTCGTCGGTCTGGTCGTCTACGGCGTCTTCGGCCTGATCTCCGACAGCGTGGTCCGTCTCATCGAACGGAGGGTGCTGTCATGGCGCCGCACACTGAGCAACTGACCCGTCCCGCCGTACGGCTGGAGGGCCTCACCCGTTCCTTCGACGGACGAACGGTCCTCGACGGCGTCGACCTGGACATCCCCGCCGGTCAGTTCGTGGCCCTGCTCGGGCACAGCGGGTCCGGCAAGTCCACCCTGCTCCGAGCGGTCGCGGGACTCGACCACCACGTCACCGGGAGCGGGAAGCTGACCGCCCCGGAGCGGGTGTCCGTCGTCTTCCAGGACTCCCGGCTGCTGCCCTGGCGGCGGGTGCTGGCCAACGTCCTGCTCGGGCTCGACGGCAGGGCGGCCGAGGAGCGGGGCCGGGAGGCGCTCGCCGAGGTGGGACTCGCGGGCCGTGAGCGGGCCTGGCCCAACGAGCTGTCCGGCGGCGAGGCGCAGCGGGCGGCACTGGCCCGCTCCCTGGTGCGCGAGCCCGAACTCCTGCTGGCGGACGAGCCGTTCGGCGCGCTCGACGCCCTCACCCGCATCAGGATGCACGCCCTGCTGCGAGAGCTGTGGGAGCGGCACCGGCCGTCCGTGCTGCTCGTCACCCACGACGTGGACGAGGCGATCGTGCTCGCCGACCGGGTCCTCGTCCTCGACCGGGGCCGTATCGGCCTCGACCTGACCATCGACCGACCGCACCCTCGCTCGTACCGGGACCCGCTGCTCGGCGAGTTCCGCGAGCGGCTGCTCGCCGCCCTGGGCGTCACGGAGGACCACCGGTGACCACGAGAAGGCTCCACCTCAACGCGTTCCTGATGAACACCGGCCACCACGAGGCGTCCTGGCGGCTCCCCGAGAGCGACCCGCACGCCCATGTGGACCTCGCCCACTACGTCCACCTGGCGCGGATCGCCGAACGCGGCACCTTCGACTCGCTGTTCCTCGCCGACGGGCCGCAGCTGTGGGGGACGGTCGCCCAGCGGCCGGCCGGGGCACTGGAGCCGCTCACGCTACTGACCGCGCTGGCCACGGCGACCGAGCACATCGGTCTGATCGCCACCGCGTCCACGTCCTACAACTCGCCCTACAACCTGGCCCGCAAGTTCGCCTCGCTGGACATCATCAGCGGTGGCCGGGCCGGCTGGAACATCGTCACCACCGCCGGCGCCGAGGCCGCCCGCAATTTCGGGCTCGACGCGGAGCCCGCACACGCCGAACGGTACGCACGAGCCGCCGAGTTCCTCGACGTGGCGCTGAAGCTGTGGGACAGCTGGGAGGACGACACGATCGTCGGCGACAAGGCGGCCGGGGTCTGGGGCGACGACGCGAAGATCCACCCGCCCCGGCACAAGGGGACGTACTTCAGCGTCGAAGGTCCCCTCAACGTGCCCCGCACGCCCCAGGGCTACCCGCTGCTGGTGCAGGCGGGCTCCTCGGAGGACGGCAAGGCGTTCGCGGCCCGGTATGCGGAGGCGGTGTTCACGGCACAGCAGACCCTCACCGACGCGCAGGCCTTCTACGCCGACCTCAAGGCGCGGACCGTCCGGGCGGGCCGGGACCCCGGCCGCATCAAGGTGCTGCCCGGGATCGTGCCGGTGATCGGCTCCACCCAGGCCGAGGCGCGGGCGTCCGAGCGGGAGCTGGAGGAGCACATCGTGCACGAGCACGGCGTCCGGCGGCTGGAGCAGCTTCTCCAGCTGGAGCCGGGCGCCCTGGACCTGGACGCGGAACTGCCCGCCGACCTGCCGCCCGAGGACGCCGTCGAGGGCGCCAGGAGCCGCTACACGCTCGTGGTGGAGCTGGCCCGGCGCGAGCGGCTCACCGTGCGGCAGCTGATCGGACGGCTGGGCGGCGGTCGTGGACACCTCACCTTCGTCGGGACGCCCGAGCAGGTCGCCGACGCGATCGAGACCTGGTTCACCCGCGGGGCCGCCGACGGCTTCAACATCATGCCCGCGCTGCTGCCCTCCGGCCTGGACGCCTTCGTCGACCACGTCGTCCCACTGTTGCGCGCCCGCGGCCTGCTCCGCACCGAGTACGGCCCCCGCCGGACCCTGCGACAGAGGTACGGCCTCCCGCGCCCCGCAAACCAGTACGCCCAGCCCCCCGCCCCCGTACTCATCTGAAAGAGGAAGGCTCTGTCATGACCCTCGACCTCCGCAAGGTCACCGCGCACATAGGCGCCCACGTCTTCGGCGTCGACGTCTCCGAGCCGTTGGACGGCGAGACGGTCGTCGCGCTGCGCGAGGCGCTCAACGTCCACAAGGCCCTGGTCTTCGACGACGTCCGTCTCGACGACGAGGGCCAGCAGGCCTTCGCCCGCCATTTCGGCGACCTCACCACCGCCCATCCGACCGTGCCCGCCGTCGACGGCGCCCCCAACGTGCTGCCCGTCGACAGCGAGCAGGGCAGCGCCAACCACTGGCACACCGACGTCACCTTCGTCCTCAATCCGCCGCAGGCCAGCACCCTGCGCAGCCTCGCCCTCCCGCCGTACGGGGGCGAGACGCTGATCGCCAGTGCGGCGGCGGCCTACCGGCAGCTGCCCGAGCCGCTGCGGCGGCTGGCGGACGGGCTGTGGGCCGAGCACACCAACGACTACGACTACGCGGTGCCCGCCGAGGACATCGACGAGGCACGGGCCGCCCAGCGCGCCCGGTTCACCTCCATCACGTACCGCACCGCGCACCCGGTGGTCCGCGTCCACCCGCTGACCGGCGAACGCGGGCTGTTCATCGGCGGGTTCGCGCAGAGGATCGTCGGCCTGTCGGTGGGCGAGTCCCGCACGGTGCTGGATCTGCTCCAGTCCTATGTCACCCGGCCGGAGAACATCCTGCGCCATCGCTGGTCGCCGAACCAGCTCGTGCTGTTCGACAACCGCATCACCCAGCACTACGCCGTCGACAACTACGACAGACGGCCGCGCCGGCTGCACCGGGTCACCGTGGCCGGTGACGTCCCGGTGGGTGTCGACGGCAGGACGAGCTGGGCCGTGAAGGGCGACGCCGCGCACTACACCTCCGTAGCGGCGTAGTCACAGGGCGTGCCGAAGGTGTCCGGATGATGGGCAGCTCGACCGTCCGAACGGACGGGCCGCCCAGACTGTGGGCGTTTTTGCCCTCTCACGCATTGGACGAGCCGCGCCCATGCCCAGCACCAAGGTCGGGACTCCGCCGGAGTCGGACGACATCTCCCTCTCGCACGGTCTCAAGCAGCGCCACCTGTCGATGATCGCCCTCGGCGGCGTCATCGGCGCGGGCCTCTTCGTCGGTTCCGGGGCGGGTATCGCCGCCGCCGGTCCGTCGATCGTCCTCGCCTACGCCCTCTCCGGTCTCCTCGTGATGCTGGTGATGCGGATGCTGGGCGAGATGTCGGCCGCGTACCCCTCGTCCGGCTCCTTCTCGGCGCACGCCGAGCGGGCGATCGGCCCCTGGGCGGGCTTCACGGCGGGCTGGTCCTTCTGGGTGTTGCTGTGCACGGCCGTCGGCCTGGAGGGCATCGGCGCGGCGAAGATCGTCACCGGCTGGCTGCCGGGCACGCCGGAGTGGGCGTGGGTGGCGCTGTTCATGGTGGTGTTCTGCGGGGCGAACCTGGCCGCCGTGAAGAACTTCGGCGAGTTCGAGTTCTGGTTCGCGGCGCTGAAGGTCGGCGCCATCAGCCTGTTCCTGGTGCTGGGCGTGCTGGCGATCGCGGGCGTCCTGCCCGGCACGGACTCTCCGGGCACCTCGCACCTGACGGACTTCCTGCCCAACGGCGGCGAGGGCCTGGTCGTCGGCCTGCTCGCCTCGGTGTTCGCCTACGGCGGTCTGGAGACCGTCACCATCGCGGCGGCCGAGTCGGAGGACCCGGTCAGGGGCGTGGCGAGCGCGGTCCGTACGGCGATGTGGCGCATCGCGCTGTTCTACATCGGCTCGATGGCGGTCATCGTCACCCTCGTCCCCTGGGACTCGAAGGCGGTGGTGGAGAGCGGCCCGTACGTCGCCGCCCTCGACCGGCTGGGCATCCCGGGCGCCGGGCAGCTCATGAACGTCGTCGTGCTGGCCGCGCTGCTGAGCGCGATGAACGCCAACATCTACGGCTCCTCCCGGATCGCCTACTCGCTGGTGGAGCGGGGACAGGGTCCCAGGGCGCTGGGCCGGGTGTCGGGCGGGGTCCCGCGCACGGCCGTGCTGGTGTCGTGCGTGGTCGGCTTCGGCTGCGTGCTGCTCAGCTACTGGCGGCCCGACGACGTCTTCTCCTGGCTGCTGAACATGATCGGCGCGGTCATCCTCGTCGTGTGGATCTTCATCGCGGTGTCGCAGCTGCGGCTGCGCCGTCGGCTGGAGCGCGAGGCGTCGCGACAGCTGGTGGTGCGGATGTGGGCGTTCCCGGTGCTGACCTGGGTGGCCCTGGCCGGCATGGCGGCGATCTTCGTGCTGATGGCCCGGGAGCCCGGCACACGGGTGCAGCTGTATTCGACGGGCGTCATGACGGCGGGTCTGGCGCTGGCCGGATACGCCTGGCAGCGGACGCGCGCAAAGGTCTGAGAAGGTCGGACGAGGCCCCCACGTGAGCGACACGTGGGGGCCTTCCTGTTGCCCCCGACCGCCTTCTTGTTGCTAGCCTGCACTTGCAACCTCTTTGCAATAAGGTTCGGAGGGGAACCCCGTCATGCCCGTCTACACGCTGCCCGACCTGCCCTACGACTACTCCGCGCTCGCCCCCGTGATCAGCCCCGAGATCATCGAGCTGCACCACGACAAGCACCACGCGGCCTACGTGAAGGGCGCCAACGACACGCTGGAGCAGCTCGCCGAGGCGCGGGACAAGGAACTGTGGGGCTCGGTCAACGGGCTGGAGAAGAACCTGGCGTTCCACCTCTCCGGGCACATCCTGCACTCGATCTACTGGCAGAACATGACCGGCGAGGGCGGCGGCGAGCCCCTCGCGGCGGACGGCGTGGGCGAGCTGGCGGACGCCATCACCGAGTCCTTCGGCACCTTCGCCGGCTTCAAGGCCCAGCTCTCCAAGGCGTCCGCGACCACCCAGGGCTCCGGCTGGGGCGTCCTGGCCTACGAGCCGCTCAGCGGCCGACTGATCGTCGAGCAGGTCTACGACCACCAGGGCAACGTCGGCCAGGGTTCCGTGCCGATCCTCGTCTTCGACGCCTGGGAGCACGCCTTCTACCTCCAGTACCGCAACCAGAAGGTCGACTTCATCGAGGCCATGTGGCAGGTCGTCAACTGGCAGGACGTACAGCGCCGGTACCTGGCCGCGAAGTCCCGTGCCGACGTGCTGCTGCTCGCGCCGTAGGGCGCCGCGCATCGTCCCGCCTCGTGATCGTCTTCTCACCCTTCACGGCGGCGGGCGGAAGGAGGGGAACCCCCGCGAGGACGTGACTCGCGGGGGTTTTCCCCCTGCCACGGGTCAACCCATCGGTGGACGACAGGTTCCACCGGTCACCTCTGTCGGCCGAACGGCCCCGCCCACCAGGCTTTCGGGCATGAACTCACTCACCGTGCGCGTGGCACGGAGCAGTGCCCGGCACCCCTGGCGAGCCCCTCCGCCGACACCTTCCGGACCACGTCCCTGCGCCGCTGGAACACGGTGACCTGGGTGCTGTTCGCCGCCATGGTCCTGGGGATCGCCGCGAGGGGGCCGGCCCGGTGGGGAGATGTACGGGGCGCTCGGCCTGCTGGGCTGCGTGGTGCTCAGCTACCCGCTCCTCGACCGCGTCCCCGGCAACCGGCTCGTCCGCCCGCACGTCTACCTGACCGTGCTGGCGCTCGCGCTGGGCGGTCTGGCCTGTCTGCGCACCAGCCACGCGGCGCTGTTCATGGTGGCGCTGCCGCACCACCGGATGTCCGGGCGGACCCCGAGGATCTCCATGGCGTCCCCCGGGCTCACCACCGCCGCGACGCTGCTGGGCAGTTGGCTCCAGCAGGGCTGGTCCGTGGCCGCCTCGATCCGGGCCCCGGCGCGCGGGGAGACGGTGCCGGCGCCGAGGGTGGCGGAGCAGGTCGGCGACGTGGCCGATGGCCAGACCGAGGTGCCCCCGCGAGCACGGCTCGCAGGGGCATGCACGCAGGGAGCCCAGGGCTCACAGGTTGCTGAAGTCGGGGCCCTTCGTGCGGGTCCGCTTGATCTCGTAGAAGCCGGGCACGGAGGCGACCGCCAGGGTGCCGTCCCACAGCCGTGCGGCCTCCTCGCCCTTCGGGGCGGGCGTGACGACGGGGCCGAAGAAGGCGATCTGCTCGCCGTCGGCGCCGGGCACGGCGATGACCGGGGTGCCGACGTCCTGGCCGACCTTGTCGATGCCCTCCTTGTGGGAGGCGCGCAGCTCGGCGTCGAACTCGAAGTTCTCCTGCTCGGCGTACTCGATGAGGTCGGCGGGCAGTCCGGCGTCCTCGAGAGCGCCGGCGATGGCCTCCAGGGTCGGGCCCTCGCCGTTGTTGTGGAAGCGGGTGCCGAGCGCGGTGTAGAGCGGGCCGAGCACCTCGGCGCCGTGCTTCTGCCAGGCGGCGGTCACCACCCGGACGGGCTTCCAGGCCTTGGTGGCGAGCATGTCCCGGTACTCCTCGGGCAGCTCGTCGAGCTTGTCCTCGTTCAGCACCGCCAGGCTCATCACATGCCAGCGGACCTCGATGTCACGGACCTTCTCCACTTCCAGCACCCAGCGGGAGGTCATCCAGGCCCAGGGGCACAGTGGGTCGAACCAGAAGTCGACGGGGGTCTTCTGCGACATGTCTCTCCTCCAGAGGAAGCGTTTCCCTGGTGAACGCCACGGCCCACGCCGGTCATTCCCCGCTGACGGTCGTCAGGGGCGCATGGCAGGATCGGTGCTGTCCACAGCGATCGCGCAGACACATCGAGGGAGTACCGCCCGTGCCCGGTGAGAACCTGTCCCGTGACGAGGCCCGGGAGCGGGCCGCCCTGCTGTCCGTCGACGGGTACGACGTGTCCCTCGACGTGCGCTCCGCGGTCGGCGAGGCGACCGGGGGCCCGGGCGGCGAGACGGCCGGCGACGGCAGCGGTGAGCCGCGCACCTTCCGCTCGGTCACCACGATCCGCTTCCGGTGCAACGAGCCCGGCGCGTCCAGCTTCGCGGACCTGGTCGCGCCGAGCGTGACGGCCGTCTCCCTCAACGGCCGCGACCTCGACCCCGGCGAGGTCTTCGACGGCTCCCGGATCCAGCTGGACGACCTCGCCGCCGAGAACGAGCTGGTCGTCGACGCCCGGTGCGCCTACTCGCGCACCGGCGAGGGCCTGCACCGCTTCGTCGACCCCGAGGACGGCGAGGTCTACCTCTACACGCAGTACGAGCCCGCCGACTCGCGCCGCGTGTTCGCCAACTTCGAGCAGCCCGACCTCAAGGCCCCGTTCCGCTTCGAGGTGCGGGCGCCCGAGGAGTGGGTGGTGTGGAGCAACGGCACCGGCGAGCGCACCGACGGCGTGTGGCGGTTCGCGGAGACCAGGCCGATCTCGACGTACATCACCTGTGTGGTGGCGGGCCCGTACCACTACGTGACGGACTCCTACACGCGCGAGCTGGGCGACGGTACGACGTTGGAGATCCCGCTCGGCGCGCTGTGCCGCAAGGGGCTCGCGCCCTACTTCGACGCCGACGACGTGTTCCTGGTGACCAAGCAGGGCCTGGACTTCTTCCACGACCACTTCGACTACCCGTACCCCTTCGGCAAGTACGACCAGGCGTTCGTCCCCGAGTACAACCTGGGGGCGATGGAGAACCCGGGACTGGTGACCTTCCGGGAGGAGTACATCTTCCGGGGCAAGGTGACACAGGCGTCGTACGAGGCGCGGGCCAACGTCGTCCTGCACGAGATGGCGCACATGTGGTTCGGTGACCTGGTCACCATGGAGTGGTGGGACGACCTGTGGCTGAAGGAGTCCTTCGCCGACTTCATGGGCTCCTTCTCGCTGGTCGGCGCGACCCGCTTCACCGACGGCTGGATCACCTTCGCCAACCGCCGCAAGGCGTGGGCCTACCGGGCCGACCAGCTGCCCTCCACCCACCCGGTCACCGCCGACATCCGTGACCTCCAGGACGCGAAGCTCAACTTCGACGGCATCACCTACGCCAAGGGCGCGTCGGTCCTGAAACAGCTGGTGGCGTACGTCGGGCAGGACGCGTTCCTGGAGGGCGCCCGCCGCTACTTCAAGCGGCACGCGTACGGCAACACGCGCCTCGGCGACCTGCTGTCGGTGCTCGGCGAGACCAGCGGCCGGGACATGGCCGTATGGGCGCGGTCCTGGCTCCAGACGGCCGGGGTGAACTCGCTGACCCCGCAGGTGCTGCTGGACGCCGAGGGCCGGGTCGACGAGTTGGCGGTGCTCCAGGAGGCGGCGGAGTCGCACCCCGAGCTGCGGCCGCACCGGGTGGCGATCGGCCTGTACCGGCGGGTCGACGGGCGCCTCGTGCGTTACGCGCGCGCGGAGGCGGACGTCCAGGGGCCGCGGACGGTCGTGACGGAGCTGGTGGGCGCGGAGGCGCCGGAACTGGTCCTGGTCAACGACGACGACCTGACGTACTGCAAGATCCGGTTCGACGAGACCTCGCTGGCGGCGCTCCGGGAGTCCCTGGGGGACATCACCGACCCGCTGGCCCGCGCGCTGTGCTGGTCGGCGCTGTGGAACATGACGCGGGACGCGCTGCTGCCCGCGCGGGACTTCGTGGACCTGGTGCTGCGGTTCGCAGGGCGCGAGACCGACATCGGGGTGCTCCAGATGCTGCACGCGTGGGCGGACTCGGCCCTGGTGCACTACGCGGCGCCCGACTGGCGGCCGGCCGGCGAGCGGCTGCTCGCGGAGGGCGCGCTGGCGGAGCTGCGGGCGGCGGAGCCGGGCAGCGAGCATCAGCTGGCGTGGGCGCGGTTCTTCGCGTCGGCGGCGTCCGCCCCCGCCGACCTCGACCTGCTCCAGGGGCTGCTGGAAGGCTCCGCCGGGATCGACGGTCTCGAGGTGGACCAGGAGCTGCGCTGGGCGTTCCTGGAGCCGCTGGCCTCGCGGGGCCGCGCCGACGAGGGCGTCCTGGCGGCGGAGCTGGCCCGCGACGACACCGCGTCGGGCAAGCGGCACCAGGTGCGCTGCCTAGCCGCCCGCCCGTCGGCGGAGGTCAAGGCGCAGGCCTGGGTGCAGCTCGTCGAGTCGGACTCGCTGTCCAACGCACTGGTCGAGGCGACCATCGCGGGGTTCCAGCAGCCTTCGCAGCGGGAGCTGCTCGCCCCGTACGCGGAGAAGTACTTCGCGATGATCGGGCGGATCTGGGAGCAGCGCTCCATCCAGATCGCGATGAACGTGGTCAAGGGCCTGTTCCCGGCCCTGCTGGACTCCCCCGGGACGCTGGCGGCGACGGACGCGTGGCTCGCCGCGCACGAGTCCGCGCCGCCTGCCCTGCGCCGACTGGTGATGGAGGCGCGGGACGACCTGGCACGAGGGCTGCGCGGGCAGGCGTGCGACGCGGCGGACGGGGCCGGCACGGACTGACGGCCGGCTGGCCTTTGGCCTGGACTCCGCCGGACGGTGACCGTTACGGAATTCCGTCAATCGGAACCGTGACCCCTGGCCCCCATCGAAGGGACCAGGGGTTTTCGGCCCCTACTCGGCATCCGAACATCCGTCCTTTAGTGCGAGATTGTCCGAGTTTGTCGACAGGCGTGTAACAGCGGTTACAGGAGCGGTCCGAGGCGGGAATCTCCGGGTCATGAACCACAACACCCCCCTCCCCCAGGCCTCCGCCCGCCCCCTGCGTCACCTCTCGGAGGTGCAGCGGCGCGTGCTGACCGCCGCCCAGCTCCGCTCGCACGGCGTGTCCCCGACCGAGGTGAACGAGCGGTGCCGGCCGGACGGGCCCTGGCAACAGCTCTTGCCGGGCGTGTACCTGATCCACCCGGGGCCGCCGACCAGCGAGGAGCGGCTGCACGCGGTGCTGCTGTACGCGGCCCGCGAGGTGACGGCGCCTGGGGTGCCGGTCCAGCCGGGGTCGGGAGAACCGCACCGGCCCGTGTACCGCGAGGCGATGATCACGGGGCTGGCCGCGCTGACCCTGCACGGCTTCACCTCCGGGCCCCCGCTGCTCTCCCTGGACCGCATCGACGTCCTGGTGCCGCGGCTGCGCCGACTGCGCTCGACAGGCTGCGCGCACGTCCTGCGCACCGCGTCCCTGCCGGCCCCGGAGGAGGCGACCGGCGTACCGGTGGCGCCGGTGCCGCGCGCCCTGGCGGACGCGGTGTCCCAACTGGCGGACGCGGGGACGGTACGACGGCTGCTGTCGGAGGCGGTGCGCGGCGGCCACTGCGAACCGGCCGCGATCGTAGGGGAACTGAGTCAGGCCAAGCTGCTGAGCCGGCCGCATGTGGTGGACGCCGTGGACTCGCTGGTGGCCGAGGGGCGGGCGATCGCCGAGGGCCGCCTCTACGCGATGGTGCGGGAGTTCGGACTGCCGGATCCGGTGTGGAACGTGGACCTGAGGCTGCCGGGCGGCCCGCACCTGGGGGGCCTGGACGCGTACTGGCCGGAGCAGGCCGTGGCGGTGGAGCTGGACACGCGGGCTCCGCGTCAGGACGAGGACGCGCTGTGGTCGGAGTACGCCCGCAAGCGGGAGCATCTGGAGCGGCTGGGCATCACGGTCGTATACATGACACCGAAGAAGCTCCGGGACGGGATGGAGCAGCAGGCGGCGGTGGTACGGACGGCCCTGATGGCGTCGGGCGACCGCGATCCGGCGGCGCGTGTCGTGGTGCTGCCCCGGTAGTGACGGACCGGAGCGGTGTCAGGAGGGGAGAGGAGGGGCCACCGGACACGATCCGGTGGCCCCTCCTCCTGTCGTTCCCGACAGCCCGTCCCGCCCTCGCCCGTCAGCTCTCACCCGGCACCGACACCCGTCCGTGCACGGGCCGTTCCCGCCACAGTTCCAGCGCCACGTCGACCAGTCGTATCCGGGTCAGTTGCGGTACGGCCGTCAGATCGTGCCAGGCGGCCAGGTCGGTCGAGCCGCCGATCTCGTTGCGGAGTTCGCCGCCGGCCACCCGGCCCTCGTAGACGATCCGCACCGCGTGGTGGTCGACGGGGCCGCGCAGTCGCTCGCGGCGGATGACGTGGTGGGAGGAGTCCACGCCGAGGAGACCGGTCACCTCGATGCGGTACCCGGTCTCCTCCTCCAGTTCCCGTA
Organism: Streptomyces sp. NPDC033216; assembly: GCF_055577115.1. Lineage (NCBI taxonomy): Bacteria > Bacillati > Actinomycetota > Actinomycetes > Kitasatosporales > Streptomycetaceae > Streptomyces > Streptomyces sp. NPDC033216. The sequence continues at coordinate 548,492 of NZ_JBVIQK010000001.1, forward strand.
CGACGGTGTCGTGGGGGTCCTCGCCGTGCTCCATGCCGCCGCCGGGCAGCACCCACTCCGGGGTGCCGTCGGGGGCGGGCGAGCGGGCCAGCAGCACCTGTCCGTCCCGGACGCACACGGCGTAGGCCGCCACCCTCAACTTCTTGCGCACACCGAGACGTTAGCGGTCACGGACCGGGTTGGCAGGTGAGTATTCGGGCGCGGACCAGCGCGGGGTAGCGCGGTGGGCGTGTCGACGGAGTGCGTCACGGTGAAGCACACCGTGCGCCGCCGTCGCGGTCGGACGCGGTGCGGCCTGCCCGGCGAGCTGGAGGGGTGCGGCCCGTCGTCCCGTCGGGGAACAGCAGTCCGGCGCGCGGGTCGGACGCGAGGTCTGCGAGCTGAGGAACACCGCAACGGCACCCACCGCCGGTGTGCGACGACGGCCTGCGGCAACCGCGCGAAGACGTCCCGCCACCACGCCCGCACGAAGGAAGCCTGACCGACGCCCCGCGGGACGACCGCGCCCTGCCGGCACCACGCGAAACGACGGCGCCCGACGGGCATCGTACGGAACGGCCGCGCCCGAGCGGCATCGCGCGGGAGGATGGCACGCGACCGGCATCACACAGGTGACCGAAAGCCCTTGCACAGGTGCCTCGTAGAGGGTTTTCCCCATACATGCATATCGATTCGGTCAACTGTCCCCAAACAACCGCCCCTTGGATAAAGCTGTGCGATCGTCCGGGATCGCATTCCGGACGATCGCGATCAGGCAGGAACGGCCCGGTCGCGTGACGCTCGTTCCTTTACCTACAAGGGATGCCGATGACCCACACCTCCCAGCGCGAACCGATACCCGGCGCGAGACGCGTGGCCCAGATAGCCGTGGCCGCCGGTCTGGTGGCCGCGCTGTCCGCGGCCGGGCCGATACCTCTGGCCTTCTCCGCCGACCAGCCCCCGGCCGCCGCCGACCCGGGCGTGAAGTCCGCCGCCGACAAGCTGGGCTCGGACGACGCCGGCGTTCTGGCCGAGGCCAAGGCCGCCGGCGACAAGAACGTGACGCTGATGGTCGCCACGGCGCCCGGTCGGACCGAGCAGGTCGCCGGCGAACTGGACGCGGTCAAGGGCGGTTCCGTGGGCCTGTCCTACGACAAGCTCGGCTACGTCCGCGCCACCGTCCCGACCGGCAAGGCGGACTCGGCCATCGCCGCCGCCACCAAGCTGTCCTCGGTGCGCGCGATCGACCTGCGCCAGGAGATCGTCCTCGACGACCCCACGCCGACCGCGGACTCCGCCAGGGGCGCCGACAGGACCGCGAGCGCGAAGACCTACCCAGCGCCGGGCAGGAAGACGCCCGCCGAGAACCCGTACAACCCGTCCTTCGAGACGGGCGCCGTCGACTTCGTGGACGACCACCCGAAGGCGGACGGCCGCGGCATCACCATCGGTGTGCTGGACTCCGGCGTGGACCTCGCCCACCCCGCGCTCCAGAAGACCACCACCGGCGAGCGCAAGATCGTCGACTGGGTCACCGCCACCGACCCGATCCTGGACAGCGACGCGAGCTGGCGGCCGATGGTGAACTCGGTCTCCGGACCCACCTTCACCTACGGCGGCCGCACCTGGACCGCGCCGGCGGGCACCCACTCCGTCAACCTGTTCCGCGAGTCGGCCACCGCGGGCGGCGACGCCAAGGGCGACGTCAACCGCGACGGCGACACCACGGACTCCTGGGGCGTGCTGTACGACGCCGCGGCGGGCACGGTCACCGTCGATGTGAACGCCAACGGCGACTTCACCGACGACACCGCCATGAAGCCGTACAAGGACGGCTACCAGATCGGGTACTTCGGCACCGACGACCCGGCGACCGACGTCGCCGAGCGGCAGCCGTTCGTCGTCGAGGTCCGCAAGGACGTCCCGATGGACCCGTTCGGCGGCGACTGGGTCGGCAAGAAGGCCGACTTCGCCAACATCGGTCTCATCGCCAGCGAGCACGGCACCCACGTCGCCGGCATCACCGCCGCGAACGGCCTGTTCGGCGGCAAGATGAACGGCGCGGCCCCCGGCGCGAAGATCGTCTCCTCGCGCGCCTGCGTCTTCGGCCCCGGCTGCACCAACGTCGCGCTCACCGAGGGCATGATCGACCTCGTCGTGAACCGCGGCGTCGACATCGTCAACATGTCGATCGGCGGCCTCCCGGCGCTGAACGACGGCAACAACGCGCGTGCCGAGCTGTACACGCGTCTCATCGACACCTACGGCGTCCAGCTGGTGATCTCCGCGGGCAACGAGGGCCCCGGCGCCAACACCATCGGCGACCCCGGCCTGGCCGACAAGGTCATCTCGGTCGGCGCGGCCATCTCCAAGGAGACCTGGGCCGCCAACTACGGCTCGCAGGTGACGAAGAAGTACGCGCTGCTGCCCTTCTCCTCGCGTGGTCCGCGTGAGGACGGCGGCTTCACGCCGACCCTGGTCGCCCCCGGTGCCGCCATCAACACCACCCAGACCTGGCTGCCGGGCGCCCCGGTCGCCGACGCGGGCTACACCCTGCCGGCCGGCTACTCGATGCTCCAGGGCACGTCGATGGCCTCCCCGCAGGCCGCGGGCGCCTCGGCGCTGCTGCTGAGCGCCGCCAAGCAGAAGCACATCGAGCTGTCGCCCGCCGACCTGCGGACGGCGCTCACCTCGACCGCCGACCACATCAAGGGCCTCCAGGCCTACGAGGAGGGCGCGGGCGCCATCAACATCGTGGACGCCTGGGACGCCATCAAGGACGGCGCCACCGCCCACGAGTACACGGTCAAGGCCCCGGTCGACACCGCGCTCGACGCCGCGCTGAAGACGCCGGGCTTCGGCACCGGCATCTACGACCGCGAGGGCGGCCTCAAGGCCGGCCAGAAGAAGACGTACGACGTCACCATCACGCGGACGACCGGCGCCGACAAGGCGATCCGTCACGAGCTGCACCTCGAGAACAACGCGTCCGGTGCCTTCCGGATCGTCGGCTCGGACGAGGTGAAGCTGCCGCTGAACAAGCCGGTGACCGTCAAGATCCAGGCCGCTCCCAGGTCCGCGGGCATCAAGAGCGCGATCCTCGAGGTCGACGACCCGAAGACCGAGGGCACCGACAAGCTGGTCCTGAACACGGTCGTCGTCTCGACGCCGGTGGCGCACACGTTCTCCGCCCGGAGCACCGTGCAGCGCAACAGCTCGCAGCACTACTTCCTGACCGTGCCCGAGGGCGCGTCGTCGCTGGAGGTCGCGATCGGCGGGCTGAAGGACAAGAGCCAGACCCGGTTCATCTCGATCCACCCGTACGGTGTCGCCGTCGAGGACAGCGCCACCGTCTACTGCTACAACAACTACCTCGACGGCAACGGCTGCCGGCCCGACGCGCGGTCGTACGCCGACCCGCAGCCCGGCGTCTGGGAGATCGAGGTCGAGTCGCGCCGCACGTCGCCGCTGCTCGACAACCCGTACAAGCTGGACGTCACCGTGTACGGCGCGGCCTTCGACCCGGCGACCGTGACCGTCCCCGAGGCGAAGGTCGGCACCCCGGCCGCCGTCTCCTGGAAGGTGACGAACAACTTCGCCGCCGTCGACGGCAAGCTGGTGGGCGGCCCGCTCGGCTCGTCCAAGAAGGCCCGTCCGACCATCGCGGACCACGAGAACCAGACGACCACGGTCGAGGTGCCCGCGGGCGCCAAGTCCCTGGACGTCTCCATCGGCGGTGTCTCCGACGCCTCCGCCGACCTCGACCTGACCGTGTACGACGCGGCCGGCAACCAGGTCGCGCAGCAGGCCGACGGTGACTCCAACGAGGCGGTGTCCATCCCGTCGCCCGCCGCCGGGACGTACACCATCGAGGTCGCGGGTTACTCGGTGCCGGCCGGCACGACCGCGTACGACTACCTGGACGTGTTCTTCGCGTCCTCGCTCGGCACGGTCGGCGTCGACGAGTCGACGCCGGTCAAGCTGGCCACGGGCGCCTCGGCGACGGTCTCCGCGACCGTCACCGCCGCGGCCCCCGCCCCGGAGGGCCGGTCCTTCTTCGGCCAGGTCCAGCTGGTGAACGCGCGCGGCACCGTCGCGGGCCTCGGCAACGTGGTCATCGAGAAGGTCACGCAGTGACACCCCGATGAGCGGGTGAGCAGGTGAGTGAGCAGGGGCGGGCGTCCGGTCGGGCGCCCGCCCCTCGCTCATTCGCAGGCCGTGCCGCTCGCCTCGGGCAGGGCGCGGGCCAGCGCCGAGCGTTCGGCGGCGATGTCGTCCTCGCCGACGGCCCAGACGTCGGGAGAGGCCGACCCCCGCGTGAAACCGACCAGGACGTGGTCGCCCTCCGCGACCAGCGGGTCCATGTCCTGCTCCATCACGAACTCGACCTCGTCCTCCGTCGCGGCGTCCGGCTTGTAGGAGCGGGTCACGTGCACGGTGACCCGCTCGCGGGAGGTGCCGCGCACCGGCGCGACGTCCGTGACCTCGCCCTCGACGACCAGCCGGGCGCAGGCGAGATAGCCGGGGTCGCCGAGTGGGCTGTCGTGGGCGTCGGACCCGGCGGCCTTCTCGTCGGCGGCCGATCTGTCGGCGCCGCTGGACGAGGCGATGTCGTCCGCTCCCCCGTTCACCTGGACGAGCAGCCACCCGCTCCCCACCACCAGCGCACCGGCTGCGGCCACCCCGAACGTCCTCAGGGCCAGGGGGAACAGGCGCCGCCGCGGCGGCCGGAGCGGGACGGGTGCGGGTCGCCGCGCGGGCTCCGCCACCGGCGGCCGGGTCAGGGCATCGGCAAGAACACCCAACTGCTCCCGCAGGAGGGCCACGTCGGCCACCGCGGCACGGTGCCCGGCCACCAGGCCGGGATCCTCCCGGAGGTCCCCGGCCGGCGGCACGCCCAGGATGGCGGCCATCAGGGGATCCGTGGCGTCGGGACCGCCCTGGCCCCCGTGGCCGCCGCGGCGGTCATCGCCGTCCCGGCCCTCGCCGGCGTCGCGAGCCGCACGGGCGCCGTGGCCGGCCCGGCCACCGTGACCGTCACCGCCGTCACCGCCGTCCCGGCCCTCGCCGGCGTCGCGAGCCGCACGGGCGCCGTGGCCGGCCCGGCCGTCGTCGCCCTCCCGGCCGGCCCGGCGCTCATGGTCGTCGTGGTCGTCGTGGTGGGTCTCGGGTTCGTGTCCGGCGGGCATGTCACACCACCTCGTCCTCGTGCAGGCGGACGCGCAGGGCGCGGACCGCCGTGTGCAGGCGGCTCTTGACGGTGCCCTCCGGGACGCCCAGCTCCTCGGCTATCGAGCGCACCGGCAGATCGGCGTAGAAACGCAGGACGACCACCTGGCGCTGGGCGTCGGGCAGGTCGTCCAGGCCCTGGGCGACGGCGAGGGAGAGCACGCTGGTGTCCTCGCCGGAGGGGTGCTCGTGCTGGCGCAGGGACGCCAGCCGCTCCCCGAGGCGCTCCTGGCGGCGCTTGGCCCGGTGCCAGTCCATGGCGAGATTGGAGGCGACGACGGCCGCCCACGCCGAGACGTCACGTGGCGCGTCGTCCCCCTTGGCGGCACGCTCCAGCAGCCGCAGGCGGACCTGCTGCACCCCGTCCGGCAGGTCCGCCTGCGGTACCCCGCCGAGCGCGAGCACCGCCCGCACCCGGCGTTCCTGGGCCGCGTCCAGGGGATCACCGTCCGCGGTGTCCTCCCCCGGTCCGCGGCGGGCCGTTCTGCGCAGCACGGAAATCCCCTCCCCCTCCCCGCGTCACCTCTACGACGCCGCCGCACCCGGAAACGTTCGGCACGGCGCCGGGAAATCGTTCGGAGGCGTACGTCACACCGCCGCACGCGGCGCCACAGCTTGCGGCCGGGACCCCTCGCGGAGCGAATTCCTCCAGCTCAGGGGGGTGTGGACGCAAGTTCCGGAACCGTGCGGGGGTCCTGGGTGTCCCAGTTCTCGGGCATGCCGGTCAAAGGATTGGACAGGCAGACCCATGTCGGCCGCATCATGGAAAGGTCTCGGCCAGGCAGTACGCACGCAGCAGCACAGACAGAGGGAGTCGCCGTGAGGGTCGGAATCGTCGGAGCCACCGGTCAGGTCGGCACGGTCATGCGCAGGATCCTCAAGGAACGGAACTTTCCCGTCAGCGAGCTGCGCCTGTTCGCCTCGGCCCGTTCCGCGGGGACGGAGCTGGACGGCGTGACGGTCGAGGACGCGGCGACCGCCGATTACTCCGGCCTCGACATCGTGCTGTTCTCCGCCGGTGGCGCGACCTCGAGGGCACTGGCCGAAAAGGTCGCCTCGCAGGGCGCCGTCGTGATCGACAACTCCTCGGCCTGGCGCCGGGACCCGGATGTGCCGCTGGTCGTCTCCGAAGTGAACCCGCACGCGATCGCGAACCGCCCCAAGGGCATCATCGCCAACCCGAACTGCACCACGATGGCCGCGATGCCGGTCCTCAAGCCGCTGCACGCCGAGGCGGGCCTGGAGGCCCTGGTGGTCGCCACCTACCAGGCGGTGTCCGGCTCAGGTCTCGCGGGCGTCGCGGAGCTGCACGGCCAGGCGCAGAAGGTCGTCGCCGACGCCGACCGGCTCACCCACGACGGCGAGGCCGTCGACTTCCCGCAGCCGCAGGTCTACAAGCGGCCCATCGCCTTCAACGTCGTCCCGCTCGCCGGCTCGATCGTGGACGACGGCCTGAACGAGACGGACGAGGAGCAGAAGCTCCGCAACGAGTCCCGCAAGATCCTGGAGATCCCCGAGCTGAAGGTCTCCGGCACCTGTGTGCGCGTCCCGGTGTTCTCCGGCCACTCCCTCCAGGTCAACGCCCGTTTCGCCCGCCCGATCAGCGCCGAGCGCGCCACCGAGCTGCTCGCGGACGCCGAGGGCGTCGTCCTCACCGACATCCCGACCCCGCTCCAGGCAGCCGGCAAGGACCCGTCGTACGTGGGCCGCATCCGCCAGGACGAGACCGTGGACAACGGTCTCGCCCTGTTCGTGTCGAGCGACAACCTGCGCAAGGGCGCCGCCCTGAACGCGGTGCAGATCGCGGAGCTGGTGGCGAAGGAGCTGAAGGGCTAGTCGGTCCTCGGTCACCTGGCGGTCTTCGCCGACCCAGCGTCTTCGCCGACCCAGCGTCTTCGGGACCTAGCGGCCTGCGGTGACCTCGTAGAGGAAGCAGCCGTACTCGACGGCCCGGACGTGGACGAACGCCACGGCCGGGTCGTCGAACGCTTCCCGGAAGGCCCGCGCGAACGCCTCCGGCGAGGGGTCCGCGACGAGCCGGCCGCCCAGGATGTGGCCCTCGGCCGAGTAGCGGCGGACCGTGCGGTGCGCGTCGGCGAAGGGCAGGACCGCGCCGTCCGGGCCCGGGCACGGGTCGGCGTGGACGAAGACGGGGCCCTGTTCGTCGTACGCCCCGGGGTCGGTGCCCGTCTCGGCGGCCCGGCGGCGCAGAGGCGCGTACGAGACGAGGGCGATCCGCTCTCCCGGCGTGCTGCGGCGCAGGCAGCAGCGCAGCGGGGCGCCGCCCTCGCCGTCGGTGAACGCCGTCGTCGGACGTCCGGCGTCGTCCGTGACGCGGAGTTCCGCCAGGGCGCCGGGTGCGATGGGGCGCGCGGTGTACGTCGTGGTCGCGGTGGTGGTCGTCATACGGTCCAGCCTCACGCGTCGCCGGCCGCTCCACCGGCGGGTTCCGGACATCGCGTACATCTCACCTTCCAGGTCTGGCGAGGCCCTGATCGGGCGTACGGTCGTCACGATCTCAACTATCAGGAGGTGCGTGTGGCCTCGACCTACGCAGAGTCCCGCCCCCGCGGCGAGGTGACCGTGGAGGGTCTCGTCGCCGACATCGGACGCGGGGCGGCGGAGTTGACGCCCGGCGAGCCGGCCGCCCTGTACGCCGGGGTGGTGGAGCTGACGGCCTCCGTGGACCGCTTGCGGCGGGTGGCCCGGACGGCACGGGACACGGCGGCGGACGACAATCAGGGGTACGGCGAACCGGGCACCGGTCCGCCCGAACTCGCCCTGACGGAAGTCGGTTTCGCCGCGCTCGCCGAGACGCACCGCCGTGCGGTCCTGGTCCACTGCTACCGCATGACCGGCTCCTTCGACGACGCCGAGGACCTCGTCCGGGAGACGTTCCTGCGGGCCTGGCGGGCCCGGGACACCTTCCGGGCCGGGGGGAGCGTACGGACCTGGATGTACCGAATCGCGACCAACGCCTGCCTGGACCTGCTGCGCCGCACCGCGCGCCGCCCCCACTACTACGGGCCACCGCCCTGCTCGGGCAGCCGCACCGATGAGCCGCCCCCGCGGGTCACCTGGCTCCAGCCCTACCCGGACGCCGAGCTGCCGAAGACGGCCGGGGACGCCGTGGAGCCGTCCGGCGGCCTTGAGCTGCCCCTCCTCGTGGCGATGCAGCACCTTCCGCCCCGGCAGCGGGCCGCGCTGGTCCTGCGGGACGTACTCGGGCTGAGCCTCGCCGAGACCGCCGAAACGCTCGATCTGACGCCGGTCTCGGTCGACGGCGCCCTGCTACGGGCCCGAACCGCCCTGCGCGACCTGCTGCCGGGCGGACGTGCGCGGGGGCCGGCCGAGCGCGAGGCCGCTCTCCTCACCCGGTACATGGCCGCCGGCGAGGCCCACGGCCCGGCCGCGCTGGGCGGGCTGCTCGCCGACGACGTGCTGCTGACCGCGCCGCCGAACCCGTACTGGTGCCGGGGCCGGGACGCCGTCCTGGCCTTCCTGCGGCCGAGCCGGGACCCCGGCTCCCCCGACTTCCTGGGCCACCGGCGGTACCTGCCCGCCCGCGCCAACGGACAGCCCGCGGCCGGGGTCTACCTCCGCCGGCCCGGCACGAACGTCGACCGCGCCCACCTCCTCGACGTGCTGCGGGTCGAGGGCGACCGGATCGTGGAGATCACGTCCTTCGAACCGCATCTCTTCCCGGCCTTCGGACTGCCCCTGCGGCTGTAAGCTCCCGCGGCGCGGTACGGCGAAGGGCGCCCGGCCGGACACCGGACGCCCCTCACCACCGTACGAGCCGTACGGACGACCGCCGCTACCGCGCGTCCGCCGCCTGGGCCTTCAGGGCGCGCTCCACGCCCGAGCGGGCCTCGGAGACGAGGCGGCGCAGGGCCGCGTTCGGCTCGGCCGAGGTCAGCCAGGCGTCGGTCTTGCGCAGGGTCTCCTCGAAGACCTGGACGGCCGGGTAGAGACCGACCGCGATCTGCTGGGCGATCTCGTGCGAACGGGAGTCCCAGACGTCCTTGACGACGTCGAAGTACCTGTCCGTGTACGGCGCCAGCAGCTCACGCTGGTCGGTCTGCACGAAGCCGGCGATGACGGCCTCCTGGACGGCGTTGGGCAGCTTGTCGGACTCGACGACCGACGCCCACGCCTCCGCCTTGGCCTCCGCCGTCGGACGGGCGGCACGGGCGGTCGCCGCGTGCCGCTCACCGGCGGCGGTCTTGTCGCGCCCGTACTCGCCGGCGATCTCCGCCTCGTCGAACCGGCCGACCGCGGCGAGGCGCTGCACGAACGCCCAGCGCAGCTCGGTGTCGACGGCGAGGCCCTCGATCGTCTGCGTGCCCTCCAGCAGCGCCTCCAGAAGGTCGAGCTGCTCCGGCGTACGGGCGGTGGCGGCGAACGCCCGCGCCCACGCCAGCTGGTGGTCGCTGCCCGCCTCGGCGGTCCGCAGGTGCGCCAGCGTGGCGTCGGTCCAGCGGGTCAGCAGCGCCCCGCGGGCGGCCGGGTCGGCGTACAGGTCGATCGCGAGCTTGACCTGGCGGTGCAGGGACTGCACGACACCGATGTCGGACTCCTTGCCGATGCCGGACAGCACCAGGGACAGGTAGTCGCGGGCGGGCAGTTCGGCGTCGCGGGTCATGTCCCAGGCGGACGCCCAGCACAGGGCGCGCGGCAGGGACGCCTCGAAGTCGCCGAGGTGCTCGGTGACGAACGCGAGGGACCGCTCGTCGAGGCGGACCTTGGCGTACGACAGGTCGTCGTCGTTGAGCAGGACGACGTCCGGCCGCCGCTTGCCGGTCAGCTGCGGTACGGGCGTCAGCTCGCCGTCCACGTCCAGCTCGACGCGCTCGCCTCGCACCAGCTTGCCGCTGCCCTCGTCGAGGTCGTACAGGCCGACGGCGATGCGGTGCGGGCGGAGCGTCGGCTCGCCCTTGGCACCGACGGGCAGGGCGGGCGCCTCCTGGCGGATCGCGAAGGAGGTGACGACGCCGTCGGCGTCGGTCTCGATCTCGGGGCGCAGGATGTTGATGCCGGCGGTCTGGAGCCACTTCTGCGACCAGGCGCCCAGGTCGCGGCCGGAGGTCTCCTCGAGCGCGCCCAGCAGGTCGGACAGGCGGGTGTTGCCGAACGCGTGGCGCTTGAAGTAGGCCTGCACACCGGCGAAGAACGCGTCCGTGCCGACGTACGCCACGAGCTGCTTCAGGACGCTGGCGCCCTTGGCGTAGGTGATGCCGTCGAAGTTGACCAGGACGTCGTCGAGGTCACGGATCTCGGCCATGATCGGGTGGGTCGACGGCAGCTGGTCCTGCCGGTACGCCCAGGTCTTCATGGAGTTGGCGAACGTCGTCCAGGAGTGCGGCCACCGGCTGTCCGCGGAGTACGCCTGGCAGGCGATGGAGGTGTAGGTGGCGAACGACTCGTTCAGCCACAGGTCGTTCCACCACTCCATGGTGACGAGGTCGCCGAACCACATGTGGGCCAGTTCGTGCAGGATCGTCTCGGCCCGCACCTCGTACGCCGCGTCCGTCACCTTGGACCGGAAGACGTACTGGTCGCGAATGGTGACAGCGCCCGCGTTCTCCATCGCGCCCGCGTTGAACTCCGGCACGAAGAGCTGGTCGTACTTCTTGAACGGGTACGCGTAGTCGAACTTCTCCTGGAACCAGTCGAAGCCCTGCCGGGTGACCTCGAAGATCGCGTCGGAGTCGAGGTACTCGGCGAGCGAGGGCCGGCAGTAGATGCCGAGCGGCACGCTCTGCCCGTCCTTCTCGTACACGCTGTGCACGGAGTGGTACGGGCCGACGATCAGCGCGGTGATGTACGTGGAGATGCGCGGGGTCGGCTCGAACACCCAGACGTCGTCCTTGGGCTCCGGCGTCGGCGAGTTGGAGATGACGGTCCAGCCGCTCGGCGCCTTGACCGTGAACTGGAAGGTCGCCTTGAGGTCCGGCTGCTCGAACGAGGCGAAGACGCGGCGGGCGTCCGGCACCTCGAACTGCGTGTACAGGTAGGCCTGCTCGTCGACCGGGTCGACGAACCGGTGCAGTCCCTCACCGGTGTTGGTGTAGGCGCAGTCGGCGACGACGCGCAGGACGTTACGGCCCTCCAGCAGGCCGGGCAGGGCGATCCTGGAGTCGGCGAACACCTCGTCCGGGTCGAGCGGGTCCCCGTTGAGCGTCACCTCGTGGACGGTCGGCGCCACCAGGTCGATGAAGGACTCGGCGCCGTTCTCCGCGACGTCGAAGCGCACCGTGGTCACGGACCGGTAGGTCCCGCCCTCTTGCGCGCCGGACAGGTCGAGATCGATCTCGTACGAGTCAACGGTGAGCAGCTTCGCCCGCTGCTGCGCCTCTTCGCGAGTCAGGTTGGTGCCAGGCACGCGGTCATCTCCTCGTCATGTGTCGGTCGCGTCATCCTTCCACGGCGGCACCGCGTCGGGCGACGACCTTCTCCGGCGTCTCCTGTCGGCCTCGCGCGGTCGGGGTGACCTCGCTACGGCGCGGACCGAGCTGTCCGGCCACCGTGGCGCCGAACGCCAGTGCCATGCCGGCCAGCTGCACGGCCGTCAGCGCCTCGCCCAGGGCCGCCCAGCCGACCACGGCGGCGGTCAGCGGGGACAGCGGCGCGAGGAAGGTGACCTGCGTGGCGCTGAGGCGCCCGATCCCGCGGAACCACAGCCAGTAGGCGATCGCCGTGCCCGCCAGGGCCAGGTAGAGGTAGCCGCCGACGGCCGCGCCGTCCAGGGCGGGCGGTGCGCCCTCGACGAAGACGGCGAGGGGCGCGATGAGCAGGCCGCCGATGGTCAGCTGCCAGCCGGCGAGCGCCAGCGGGCCGACCCCCTCGGGGGCGCCCCACTTCTTGGCCAGGACGAGACCGGCCGACATCGACGCCGTGGAGGCGACCGCCGCCAGCAGCCCGGCCGCGTCCAGTCCCCCGGTCGCCCTCAGCACGACCAGGCTGACGCCGAAGGCGGCCACGACCCCGGTGAGCAGGGTGCGGGCGGCGGGCCGCTGCCCGAGCAGCAGCGCCGAGAACGCGAGGACGAACAGCGGTCCGGCCGAGCTGACGACGGCCGCCATGCCGCCCGGCATCCGGTAGGCGGCGAGGAACAGGAGCGGGAAGAACGCGCCGATGTTGAGGGCGCCGAGCACCGTCGCCTTCCCCCACCAGGCGCCGCGGGGCAGCACCCGCACGAGGGCGAGCAGCAGCAGGCCGGCCGGCAGAGCGCGCATGAGGGCGGTGAACAGGGGGCGGTCGGCCGGCAGGAACTCGGTGGTCACGGCGTAGGTGGTGCCCCAGGCGACGGGGGCGAGGGCGGTGAGCAGGACGGTCGCGGCCCGGTTCATGACCGGCACCCCTCTCCGGAAGGAAGTCTGCTTGACGGTGATTAGCTTAGTCCTAAGCAACTTACAATCAAGCTACTTTTTGCGGGCGACCGGAAGCGGGCGGATACTCCCCGCATGAGTGCAGAGCGCAGGGACCCGGTCGACGCGATCGTCGAGCAGTGGGCGACCGAACGACCCGACCTCGACACCACCGCCATGGAGGTCTTCGGCCGCGTCTCCCGGCTCGCCCGCGCGATGGGCGACCGCATGGAGAAGGCCTACGCGGGCCTCGGGATCTCCCGCGGCGAGTTCGACGTGCTGGCCACCCTGCGCCGCTCCGGCCAGCCGTACGCGCTCTCGCCCCGGCAACTGTCCGCGACGCTGATGCTCACCACCGGCGGCATGACCGGCCGCCTCGACAAGCTGGAACGGGCCGGCCTCCTGCGCCGCTCCCCCGACCCGCACGACCGCCGGGGCCTCCAGGTGACCCTCACCGAGCAGGGTCTGTCCGTGGTCGAGGAGGCGGTCGGGGCGGGCCTCGCCGTCCAGACGGCGGCCCTGACCGCGGCCCTGGACGCCGAACGGGCCGGCCAACTGGCCGATCTGCTGAGGGAGTTGCTGCTCGCGACAGAACGGTAGGCGCGCCGACGGCAGGGGCGTGGACCGAGACAGGAGGCTCGGCCGCTCAGCCGACGTGCGCGGTGGGCGCCGCCTCGATCACCGCCACCGTCACCGCCGGCTCACCGCGCGGCGCTACCTCGCCGCGCCGCACCCGTCGGCGCGGCCGGCGCGCGGGCAGGCGCCGTACGACGCGCGAGGGCGCCGTCCCCGGCGCCGTACGGCGGTGTGCGCGTACGGACGTCGGGGACGGCGCCCTCGAGAGGTGTGCCGGCGAAGAGTCAGTGGGCCTTGGCGGCCTCGCCCTTCACGGTGATGTTGGAGCTGGTGGTGTCGCCGCGGTCCTTCGAGCGGTCCAGCACCCACACCAGGCCGGTGATGACCGCGAACAGCACGAGCGGCGCGAACACGTAGAGGCCCAGCGTCTCGATGACGCTGAGGCCCTGACCGGGGTCGTCGCCGTCGTCGCGGGTCAGCGCGAGGGCGGGGGACGACATGAGCAGCATCATCAGCGTCGTACCGGCAGCCAGGGCGCCGGCGCGCAGGGCGTTCTTCTTGTCCACGGTGCAAAGCTAGCGAACGCCCTCCGGGCGCGCGCGTCCGGGGTGCCGTATGAGGTGCGAACGCCGCCGCGCCCCTGCCCCGGTCTCACGCGCCGCCCCCCTCTCGCAGCACCTCCATCAGCGCGTGCAGCCTCGGGGACGCGGCCAGCTCCTCCAGCGTCACCGGCCGGCCCTCGGCGTCCGCGATCGGCAGCCGCCAGTTCGGGTACTGGTCCCAGGTGCCGGGGAGGTTCTGCGGACGGCGGTCGCCGACGGCGTCCGGGAGCCAGACGCCGACCATCCGGGCGGGGGTGCTCAGCAGAAAGCGGTGGACGGCCTGGATCTCGGCCTCCTCCGAGGAGGTGTCGCCACCCCCGCCGGTGCCCTGAAGAAGATCGGTCCGGGAGAGGAGGTCGAGCCACTCGCCGGTGTCGGCGGCGGCCTCCGCGCGTTCCTCCTCGAGCGGGCGGGCCAACAGGCCGAGGCGGTCGCGGAGCTCGACGTGTTCGCCGGTGAGGCGGGCGGCGGTGGAGGGCAGGTCGTGCGTGGTGGCGGTGGCGAGGCAGTCGGCGCGCCAGCGGTCGGGGGGCAGCGGGCGGCCGTCACCCTCCCAGTCGCGTTCGAACCACAGGACGGAGGTGCCGAGCACCCCGCGTTCGCGCAGGGACTCGCGCACGCCGGGCTCCACGGTGCCGAGATCCTCCCCGATCACCACCGAGCCGGCCCGGGACGCCTCCACGACCAGGACGGCGAGCATGGCCTCGGCGTCGTAGCGGACGTAGGTGCCCTCGGTGGGCGGCTCGCCCTGGGGGACCCACCAGAGCCGGAACAGGCCCATCACGTGGTCGATGCGCAGGGCTCCGGCGTAGCGGAAGAGGGCGCGCAGGAGGCGGCGGTACGGGGCGTAGCCCGACTCGGCGAGACGGTCGGGGCGCCAGGGGGGCAGGCCCCAGTCCTGGCCGCGGGCGTTGAAGGCGTCCGGCGGCGCGCCGACGGACATGCCGGACGCGAGGTGGTCCTGCTGGGCCCAGGCGTCGGCGCCGCCGGGGTGCACGCCGACCGCGAGGTCGTGGACGATCCCGAGGGGCATGCCGGCCTCGCGCGCGCTGCGCTGGGCGGCCGTGAGCTGGGTGTCGGTCAGCCAGGCGAGACGGGAGTGGAAGTCGACGCGGTCCATCAGCTCCAGCCGGGCGCGGGCGGTCTCGGCGGAGCGCGGGTCGCGCAGCCCCTCCGGCCACCGGTGCCAGTCGGACCCGTGCACCTCGGCCAGCGCGCACCAGGTGGCGTGGTCCTCCAGGGACTGCCCCTCACGGGCGAGGAAGTCGCAGTAGGCGGCGCGCCGGCCCGGTCCGAGCGGCACGGCGGCGATCAGCTCCAGCGCCTCCCGCTTCAGCTCCCACACGGCGTCCCGGTCGATCAACGCCCCCTTGTCGAGGACGGTTTCCCGCAGCCGCGCGGCCCGGTCCCGCAACTCCCGCACCCGCTCGGGGTCCGTGACGTACGCGAACTCGGGGACGTCCTCGATCCGCAGGTGCACCGGGTCGGGGAAGCGGCGTGAGGAGGGCCGGTAGGGGGAGGGGTCGGTGGGAGCCCCGGGCACGGCCGCGTGCAGCGGGTTGACCTGTACGAATCCGGCGCCCAGCGCCCGCCCGGCCCAGCCGGTCAGCTCGGCGAGGTCCCCGAGGTCGCCCATGCCCCAGGAGCGGCCGGACAGCAGGGAGTAGAGCTGGACGAGGAGGCCGTAGGAACGCCCGGCGGGTGTGGGCAGCCGGGGCGGGGCCACGACCAGGTGGGCGCGGGCGGTGCGGCCGTCGGGCGCGGTCGCGGTCACGGTGTGGACGCCCGGCGGGAGTTGGTCGAGGCGGGCGCGGGTCTCGCCCTGCTCGGTCTCGATCAGCAGGCGGGTGCCGGCGGGGAGCGCGGCGAGGGCGTCCGGCTCGCTGCCGCCGCTCCAGTGGACCACGGTCGGCGGCAGCAGCCGTTCGGCCAGTTCACGTTCCCGGTCGGCCAGCGCGGCACGGGCCGCCTGCGGGGTGCCCGCGTCCACGCCGAGGGCGGCCAGGGCGCGGGTGACGGCGGCGGCCGAGGCGGTGACCGTCCGGTCCGGGGAGGGCCGGTAGGAGACGGCGACGCCGTGCAGCCCGGCGAGCCGGGTGAGGTCCTCTCCGAGGGGTGCGGTCATCTACGGCCTCGTGGAGTCGGAGTCCGCGGCGGCGAGCGGCGGTTCGCTGGTGAGGGGCTCGGCATCGGGGAGCGGGGGTTCGCTGGTCAGCGGGGCCTCGGTACGGGCGCCCTCCGCGCTGCACGCGTACAGGTGGGGTTCCTGGGGGTAGGCGGACGGTGCCGCCGGGCGTTTGGAAGGGTCCGGGAGCAGCTGGTGTGCCGGTGCGACCACGGTGGCCTCCTTGTCGGGGACGGCGCCTTCGTACGGGGTGCACGGCGGCGTCGTACGGCGCCTGACAGCGCCTGACGGTGTCTGGCGGGTTACCGCAGAAAGCCCTACCCAGTGGGCGCCGCGGCAGACGTCCCCGCACCGGACAACACGCATCTCGTCACATTCCTCACCCTGACATTCTCCCCAATGTGGAGCGATTACGGCAGAGCGCGCGCCGTCGGGATTCCGGCGTGAACCGTCGGCGCCGGGCCGGCCGACAGACAGGGTGTGAGACTGTTCCGCCCCATGAGGGGCCACGGGGAGGGCGACACGGACGCGGCGCTGCTGCGGTCCGTCGCCGACGGGGACGCCCGCGCCCTGGCCGCGCTGTACGACCGGCACGCCGGCTGGCTGCACGCGCGGCTCACCCGGCGCTGCGCCGATCCCGAGACGGTGCGGGAGGTGGTGCAGGACACGTTCGTGACCGTGTGGCGGTCGGCGGCCGGACACGGCGGCGGGGAAGCCGGTGGCTGGCTGTGGACCATCGCCGCCCGGCGGCTGGTCGACGCGCGGCGGGCGCAGGAGCGCTCCGCGCGGATCGAGACGGCGCCGATGGACACCGACCGGGTGGAGCGGGCACCGGCGGCGGCCCTGCCGTCCGCGGAGGACCGGGTGCTGGCCGGGCTGGAGTTCGGCGACGTCGGCACCGCCCTCGACCGGATCTCGCCGGAGCTGCGCGAGGTGCTGCGCGCGACCGTCGTCGACGGGCTCACCACCCGCGAGGCGGCCCGGCTGCTCGGCATCCCCGAGGGCACCGTCAAGACCCGCGCGATGCGCGCACGTGCCGAACTGCGCGCTGCCCTGGCCCAGTTGAACCCGATCCCGGCGGGAGGCCCGGCATGACCCACCCCCGATGGCACGCGACCGACACCCTGGCCGCCCGCTACGCCGACGGCACCCTCCCGGAGTCCGACGCCTGGTCCCTGGAGACACATCTGGAGCGCTGCCCGGCCTGCGCGAACCGGGTGTCCCGCGCGGTTCGGGAGGGGGCGGCGGGGCCGGTCCTGGGGGAGGTGAGGGAGGCGGTACTCCGGGAGGCTCTGGGTTCGGCACCTACCGAGGCGGGGGCAGCCGCGCCGGCCCCTGCGCGGGAGGCGAGGATGCGCAGGGCTCTGGGCCCGGCACGGACCGCGGCCGCCGGTGCCGTACCGCCGGCGGCCCGCACGCCCCCGCCGGGCGCGGATCGGCGATCCGCCCGGCCCCCCGCCGCGTCGCCCGCACCGGCGACGCGGGACCCGGCGCCGGCCGGGGCCTACGGGACGGTGCCGGCCCCGGCGGAGGCGCTGGACGCCGCCCGGCCGTCGGCCGGGTCCGCCGCACCGGCGGCCGGGCGGGGCACCGCCGCGCGGACGGGGCTCGCCAAGGCCCCGGCACCCCCGCCACAGCCGGCCGAACCCCGGCCGCAGACCCCCGAGCGGCCCTCGCCCACCGCCCCCTTCCCCCGCGCCCGTCTCTGGTCGTCCCGTACCTCCGGCCGGTTCGCCGCGCTCGGCGTCGTCCGGTTCGCCCCGCTCTGCGTCGGCCGTTTCGTCCTCCGGGCGACGCACGGGAGGCGTGCGGCGGCCCGCGTACCCGGTCTCGCCCGTGTCCTGTGGGCGGCGGGGCCCGCCGTGCGGGGAGCCTGGTGCGTCGCCGTGGTGGTCGTGGCGATGGGCGCGGTCGCGTTGGCCCACGGAGCCGGAGTGGCCGGGGCGCGGCCGTTGCTGCTGGCCCTGGCGCCGGCCGTTCCGGTGCTCGGGGTGGCCCTGTCGTACGGACCGCACGCCGACCCGGCGCACGAGATCGCCGCGGCCTCGCCCAACGGCGGGCTGCGGCTGCTGCTGACCCGCACGGTCGCCGTCCTGGCGGTCAGCCTGCCGCTGCTGACGCTGGCCGGGCTGCTGCTGCCCGGCTCGGGGGGACCGGGTGCGGCGGCCTGGCTGCTGCCGGGGCTCGCGCTGACGCTGGCCTCCCTGGCCCTGGCCGGGTACGCCGGGTCGCGGGCCGCCGCGGCGGTGACGGGCGGGGGCTGGCTGTGCGCGGTGCTCGCCCCGGCGCTGACCTCGCCGTCCGGCGCCCCACTGGCTCGCCTGACCGAGCAGCTCTCCGCCGTCCTCGACGGCGCTCCCGCCCAGGGCGCCTGGGCGGGAGCGGCCGTACTGTCCGCCGCCGCGCTGGCCGCCCGGCGTTCCGTCTACGACCGGTTGCCCTGACGCACACCCGCTCACCGACCGGTACACGTCTTCCCGATGGAGATCCCTTGAGCACGATACGAGTGACCGGACTGCGTGTCCGGCACCGCAGAACCATCGCCCTCGACGGGGTGGACCTCGCCCTGGGCCGGGGTGTGCACGGCCTGCTCGGGCCGAACGGCGCCGGGAAGACCTCGCTGATCCGGGTCCTGGCCACGATCGCGCGGCCCGCCGAGGGGAGGGTGGAGATCCTCGGCGAGGACGTCGGGGAGGCCGCGAGGCGCGGCACGGTCCGGCGCCGGCTGGGCTACCTCCCGCAGGAGTTCGGCCACTACCCGGGCTTCACGGTCCGCGAGTTCGTCGCGTACGTGGCCTGGCTGAAGGAGCTGCCCGCCGCCGACGCCCCGGCCGCGGTCGAGCGGGCCGTCGAACGGGTCGGTCTCGCCGACCGCATCGACGCGAAGGTGCGGACGCTGTCCGGCGGCATGGTCCGCCGGGTCGGCATCGCGCAGGCCATCGTCAACGACCCCGACGTGCTGCTCCTGGACGAACCCACCGCGGGTCTGGACCCGGAGCAGCGCGTGGAGTTCCGGGCGCTGCTGCGCGGGCTGGGCGCCTCATCCACGGTGATCGTCTCGACGCACCTGGTGGAGGACGTGGCCGCCGCCTGCACCGAGGTCGCCCTGCTCGACGCGGGCCGGGTCGCCTACCGCGGCACCCCCGAGTCGCTCAGCGGGCTGGGCGCGGACGACGACGCCGAGGGCGTCGGCGACAACCCGATCGAGCGCGGCTACACCGCCGCGCTGCGCGCCCACCGGACCTCGCTCGCTCCCGCGGCAGGGGCGCCGCGATGAGCGTTACGGCCACGACACCGACAAGCGTGCCCGTCCGGGTCCACCCCTTGCGCGCCGAGGTGCTGCGCGGGTTCGCCCCCTGGGCGGGAGTCGCGGTGTTCGTCACGGTCGCCGCGCTGCTGGCCCCCGTGACGGACCGCTGGCAGGGCGGCTGGGCGGAGACCCGGACCGAGCTGCACACCGTCCTGCTGATCGTCGTGCCCCTGGCCGCGGCGGCGGGCTGTTGGCAGGGCGGCCGGGAGCGCCGGCGCCGTACCGAGGAGCTGTGGGGGACTGCCGCGCGCGGGCCGCTGGCGCGGTTCCTCGCGTCGGCGCTGCCGGTGGCCGGGTGGGTGACGGCCGGGTACGTGGCCGCGGCGGCCGGCGCGTTGCTGGCGACCTGGCCGTATGCCCGGGGCGACCGGCCGTGGCTGGATCTCCTGCCGGCGGACGCGGTGGCGGTGGCGGCCGCCGCGGTGGCCGGTCAGGTGCTGGGACGGGTGGTCGCCTGGCGGCCGGCGGCGCCGCTGCTTGCGGTGGGCGGCTATGTGGCGCTGGGCCTGTCGTCGCGGGCGGACACGGGCGCCGGCCGCTATCTGAACCCGGCGCTCCCCGTCTCGGAGAGCGTGGTGGCGGGGGCGTGGCAGCCCGCGGCCGCGGCGGTGTGGGTGGCCGGCCTGGCGGCGGCCTGTGTACTGGCGTACGCGGCGCGGCGCCGGTACTCGGCCCTGCTGCCGCTCGCGGCGGCGACGGCCGCGGGCGCGCTGCTGGTGCAGGACGGGGCCGGACCGTGGCACCCGAACCCGGCCGACGGCCGCCAGGTGTGTGACACCTCGACCACCCCGCAGATCTGTGTGAACGCCCGCTACGGCGATCTGCTGCCGCAGGTCACGTCCGCCCTCTCGGGCGTCACCGGCCGCCTGGAGGGCGTACGGAATCTCCCTGTCCGGTTCGAGGACCGGCCGGGCGGGCCCCGCCCCGACGAGGCGGAGCTGCCCATGCTGACGCCGATGGGCTGGTCGTTCGTACGGGGCGGGCTGACCGACCCGGAACAGTACGCGTGGGAGGCGGTGGCCGCGCTCCAGCGCCGTGGGGACTGCGAGGGCCCGACGGACCCGCGCGTGAGCCGCGCGGACGATGCCGTGGAGAACCTCCTCGCGCCGATGCCCGCGCGGGAGTACTTCGACGAGCTGGACGCCGGCGGTGACGAGGCCGCCCGCGCCGAGCTGCGCGAGCGGCGGGCCGCGCGTGCCCGCCTCGCGTCGATGGACGCGGACGAGCGCCGGACCTGGCTGTCGGCGTACTTCGCCACGGCCGGCGACTGCGACCCGGAGGGGGTGCCCGCGCTGTGAGCGGAACCCTGCTGTACGCCCGGTCCCGCGCCCTGTCCTGGACGCTGGCCGCACTCGCCGGGACGGCCGCCCTCGCCGGGTGGGCGGCGCTGCGCACGGACACCGCCCCCGATCCCGGACGGGTGCGGACCCTGGTCGTGCTGGCCCCGGTGCTGGCCGCCGCGGTGATCGGCGCCGGCCTTCACACCCCCTTCGACGAGCTGGACCGTACGGCGGTACGCCCCTGGTGGCCCCGCCGGCTGGCCCACCTGCTCGGCCCGACCGCCCTCGCGGGCGCGCTGCTCGCGCTCACCGTCCTCGACGACGGCCCGGCCCTCGGCCCCGCTCCCCTGATCCGCAACCTGCTGGGCTGCGTCGGTGTCACGGCCGCCGCGGCGGTCCTGCTGGGTGCCCGCCTGAGCTGGCTGCCGGTCCTCGGCCATGTCGGGACGGTGCTCCCGGCGTCGGCCGGCGCCGAGGGACGGGCGGCCACGGTGTGGGCCTGGCCGGTGCAGCCGGCCGACCGGCCGTGGACGTGGCTGGCCGCGGTCACGGCGTTCCTGCTGGGCACGGCCCTGTACGCGGCGCGCGGCGCCCGCCCGGAGGCCGCGCCAGGCTGACCCTCGCCCCGTCGCGCGGCCCGTCCCGAAGGGCCCCGTGGCGCTTGGGCCACGGGGCATGCAAAAGCCCGGATCGGTCAGGCGGAGATGCCGTCGATCCGGGCCAGGGCGTCGTCAGCGCCGTACGGTTGCAGGTACGGCAACCAGCGCGGGTCCCGATGGCCGGTCCCGATGATGCGCCAGGCCAGACCCGTGGGCGGGGCGGGTTTGTGCCGCAGCCGCCAGCCGATCTCGACGAGATGGCGGTCGGCCTTGACGTGGTTGCAACGCCGGCAGGACGCCACGACGTTGTCCCACACGTGCTTGCCCCCGCGACTGCGCGGGATGACGTGGTCGACGCTGGTTGCGACGCCACCGCAGTACATGCACCGGCCCCCGTCGCGGGCGAAGAGCGCCCGGCGGGTGAGCGGGACGGGTCCCCGGTAGGGAACCCGGACGAATCGCTTGAGCCGCACCACGCTGGGTGCGGGGACTGTGACGGTCGCGCTGTGCAGGAAGGCGCCGGACTCCTCCAGGGAGACTGCCTTGTTCTCCAGGACGAGGACGAGCGCGCGGCGGAGCGGTACGACGCCGAGCGGCTCGTACGACGCGTTCAGAACCAGGACATGCGGCACGGATGCCTCCTCGGGCGTCGGCGGCACGTGGCTCGCGCCGGGACGATCTGTGGTCAGTCTCCCCTCTTGGTCGGTGGCCGCGCCACCATGTCCCGGTAACGGGCTGGGAGTGTTTTCGACCACACGTGCATACATCCCCCGCACCCCGGCCCGTTCAAGCACAGGTGAGCACGCTCTCTCCTTCACACATCCCGCCGAAGCACACACAATGCCCCGTTAGTGTGGTGCCTCTGCCCCGTCGGTGACCTTTTCGTGACCTGGACCGCCTTGACCGCCACACCGGGGGGAGCAGTGCCGCACCTGGAGGTACCTGCCGTGTCCTTGTACGCCGTCCTGACGGCCGCCGGTCCGTCGCCGACGCCGACCCCCTCGGGGTCACCGTCCGCCGTGACCGTCCCCACCCTCGAGGATGCCCAGGAAGGGGCGACCAACGCCGCCAGCTGGGTCGAGGAGAACTGGTCGACGTGGCTGGCGATCGGCCTGCGGGTACTGCTGATCGTGGTGATCGCCGCGATCCTGCGCGGGGTGGTGCGGCGGGCCATCACCAAGTTCATCGACCGGATGAACCGCACGGTCCAGGCGGTCGACGGCACGGCTCTGGGCGGGCTGCTGGTCAACGTCGAGCGGCGCCGCCAGCGGTCCCACGCGATCGGCTCGGTGCTGCGCTCGGTGGCGAGCTTCCTCATCCTCGGCACCGCCGCGCTGATGATCCTCGGCACCTTCGAGATCAACCTGGCCCCGCTGCTGGCGTCCGCGGGTGTCGCGGGTGTCGCCATCGGTTTCGGCGCCCGCAACCTGGTCACGGACTTCCTCTCCGGCGTGTTCATGATCCTGGAGGACCAGTACGGCGTCGGCGACCAGATCGACGCGGGTGTCGCCTCCGGCGAGGTCATCGAGGTCGGGCTGCGCGTGACCAAGCTGCGCGGCGACAACGGCGAGATCTGGTACGTCCGCAACGGCGAGGTCAAGCGGATCGGCAACCTCTCGCAGGGCTGGGCGACGGCCGGGGTGGACGTCACCGTCAAGGCGTCCGAGGACCTGGACCTCGTCAAGGCCACCCTCGACGAGGTCGCCGAGAAGATGAACAAGGAGGAGCCCTGGAACGAGCTTCTCTGGAGCCCGATCGAGGTGCTCGGCCTGGACAGCGTCCTGATCGACTCGATGGTGGTCCGCGTCTCCGCGAAGACGATGCCCGGCAAGTCCCTGACCGTCGAGCGCGAGCTGCGCTGGCGGATCAAACGCGCCTTCGACGCGGCGGACATCCGCATCGTCGGCGGCGCCACGGTCCCGCCGGAACAGGACCCGGACAACGATCCGACGGCCGCCGTCGCCGCCCCGTCGGTGTACTCCAACACCGCCTCCCCGCAGGCGGCGGCGGCCTCCCCGCTGCCACCCCTGACCCCGCCGGGGGCGGCGAAGTAGGAGAGCGGCACCTCACGGACTGGAAGGGCGACGACTGGACGCCGAAGTCGATTCGACGCGCCGGAGTCGCTTCGACGCCCTCCTTCCCGCGACGGACGGAGGCATTCCGGCCCGGCCGTGTCCTGGCTGAACCGGCTGGCTGGCTGGCTGGCTGGCTGGCTGGCTGGCTGGCTGGCCCAGCCTTCTGCCGGGGCGCGCCCCGTCCCCGCCCCGGTGATCCTCGCCCTCCTCGCCGCGCCGATCTCCCTCCGTACACCCCACCGGATTCTTGTCACGGGAAACCGTGGCCCCGTACGCACCGCCCTGCGCGGAGTGGGCGCCACTGACGTGCGCTTCGCCTCCGCGGTCCTGGTCACCCGAGTTCCGGCCGGCCGAGCAGGACCGCCGTAGAGGGTGAGGACGCGGGAGAGGGCGTCGTCGACACGCCGCTCGCTGACACGTCCGGCCCGCACCTCGCGCCCGAGGTCTGCGGATCCTCAGTCCCCGGACCATCCGGTCACAAGGCCGCACGAGGGGCGGCGTCCGCGTGTCCCGCGGGGCCCGAGCGCCGTGCGCCCTTCCCGCTTCCGCCTCCCCCTTGACGCCTTCCGGCCACCGGGCTTACCTTCCCTGCACAGAATAGGAAACTTTCCTAACAGTGACCGACGGCTGGTCGGCGACGCCCCTCGATGGACTTGTCTCCGCGATCACTGAGAAGCTGGGCGGCCGAGGAAGGCAGGTGCAGAGCCCATGGCAGGAACCGCCGGTACGCCGGGCACCCCGCGCGTCCTCCGCGCCATGAACGACCGCGCCGCCCTGGACCTGCTGCTGGCGCACGGACCCCTGTCGCGCACCCGGATCGGCAAGCTCACCGGCCTGTCCAAGCCGACCGCCTCGCAGCTCCTGGCCCGTCTGGAGGCGGCGGGCCTGGTCCTGGCCACCGGCACCACCGAGGGACGGCCGGGACCCAACGCCCAGCTCTACGAGGTGAATCCCGCCGCCGGTCACGCCGCGGGCCTCGACGTGACCCCCGAACGCGTCCTCGCCGCCGTCGCCGACATCACGGGCCGCACCCTGGGCACGTACGAGGTGTCCACACCCGGCCGAAGGGGCGCGGGGACCGTCGTACGGCAGGTCACCGAGGCGCTGGACGGCGCGGTGAAGGCCGCCGGGCTCGTCCGGAACGACGTGCGGCGGCTGGTCGTCGCCACGCCGGGCGCCTTCGACCCCACCACCGGTCGGCTCCGCTACGCCTCCCACCTGCCCGGCTGGCACTCCCCCACGCTGCTCGACGACCTCGCGGCGGCCCTGCCGATGCCCGTCGAGTACGAGAACGACGTGAACCTGGTGGCCGTGGCCGAACAACGGCTCGGTGCGGCCCGGGGACACGAGGACTTCGTGCTGCTGTGGAACGAGGGCGGCCTCGGCGCCGCCCTCGTCCTCGGCGGCCGGCTGCACCGCGGCTGGACCGGCGGCGCGGGCGAGGTCGGCTTCCTGCCCGTGCCGGGCGCACCCCTGGTGCGGCAGGTCACCAGGGCCAACAGCGGTGGCTACCAGGAACTGGCCGGTTCGCAGGCGGTACCGAAACTGGCCCGCGAACTGGGCGTCAGCGGCATCCCCTCGGGGCCGTACGCCGAGACCGCCGCCGCCCTCGTCGCACGGGCCGTCGCCGAGGAGGACGGCCCGCTGCGGGAGCTGCTCGGCACTTACGCGACCCGGCTCGCGACCGGTCTCGCCGCCCTCGTCTCCGTCCTCGACCCGGAACTCGTCGTCCTCAGCGGCGCCTCGCTGACCGCCGGCGGCGAGGTGCTGCGCGCCCTCGTCCAGGCCGAACTGGAGGAGCTGGCCCCGTCCCGGCCGAAACTCGTCGTCGGCGGTGTCACCGAACGGCCCGTGCTGCGCGGCGCCCTGGAGAGCGCCCTGGCCGCCACCCGCGACGAGGTGTTCGACACCTCGCGCTGACCCACCCCCCATACCCACCCCCCGTCACCCTCATCGCCACGCCCGTCCCTGGGAGGCCCCGTCATGCCCACACGCATTCCCCAAGTGGCCCGGAAAACGGCTTTCGCCCTGACCGCGTCCCTGGCCCTGCTCGCCACCGCCTGTACCGGCCAGGCCTCCTCCGGCGCCGACGACGACGCGTCGAAGGAGACCACGCTCACCTTCTGGCACGCGTGGAGCGCGCCCGGCGAGGTGAAGGCCGTGAAGGACCTGGTCGCCGGGTTCGAGAAGACGCACCCCAACATCCACGTGAACGTCGTCGGCAACATGACCGACGACAAGATCAACCAGGCGCTGCGGGCGGGCGGTTCGAAGGCACCCGACGTGATCTCGTCGTTCACCACCAACAACGTCGGCAAGTTCTGCTCGTCGGGCGCGCTGGTCGACCTCAACCCCTTCTTCGAGAAGGCGGACATCGACCCGGAGACGACGTTCCCGAAGGCCATGAACCAGTACACCCAGTTCGAGGGCGACCGCTGCGCGGTCCCGCTGCTGGGCGACGCGTACGGCCTGTACTACAACAAGACGGCCTTCGCGAAGGCCGGGATCAGCGCCCCTCCCAAGACCTGGTCCGAGTTCGAGACCGTCGCGAAGAAGCTGACGATCCCCCAGGGCGACAGCTACCGGCAGCTCGGGTTCATGCCGAACTACCACGGCTGGGAGACCACGACCGAGCACTACCTGGGCCAGTTCTCGCCCACGTACTTCGACCGGGACGGCAGGTCGACCGTGGCCGACGACCCGGCCGTCGAAGCCGGTTTCGTCCTCCAGAAGAAGCTCGTCGACTCCCTCGGCGGCTACCGGAAGCTGGAGAAGTACCGGGCCGGCCTCGGTGACGAGTGGGGCCCCAAACACCCGTTCCACACCGGCCAGGTGGCCATGCAGCTCGACGGCGAGTGGCGCCTGGGCATGGCCCTGGACGCCAAGCCCGGCTTCGAGATCGGCGTCGCCCCGCTGCCCGTCCCCGACGACCAGGTGGACCAGTACGGCAAGGGCTACATCACCGGCACCATCGCCGGCATCGCCGCCACCAGCGAGAAGCAGAACGCGGCCTGGGAACTGGTGAAGTACATGACGACCGACACGGACGCCGTCGTGAACTTCTCCAACGCCATCCACAACGTGCCCTCGACGCTCGCCGCCCTCAAGTCGCCGAAACTGAAGTACGACCCGCGCTTCAAGACCTTCCTCGACATCGCCGGCAACCCGAACTCCACGACCTCCCCGGCCTCGGTCAACGGCGGCGTGTACCTCTCGACGCTCCAGCAGCTCGGCTTCGACTACGAGAGCGGCAAGCTCAAGGACCTGAAGGCGGGACTGCGGAAGACGGCTGCGCAGATCGACACGGACATCGCGCAGGCGAAGTGACCGTGAGCACGCCCGCACCGAGGTCCAACACGTTGAGGTCGAAGCGCCGCCGGGCGGCGCTTCGCACCACCGCCTTCCTGTCGCCGTGGCTGATCGGCTTCGCGGTGTTCTTCGCCTACCCGCTGCTGTCCACGGTCTACTTCTCGTTCATGCACTACGACGGCTTCAAGCCGCCGACCTGGGCCGGGACCAGGAACTGGACGTACGTCTTCGAGCACTACCCCTACTTCTGGCCCGCCCTGCGCAACACCCTGTGGCTGGTGCTGGTGATGGTCACCCTCCGCGTCCTCTTCGGACTCGGCGTCGGCCTGCTCATCACCAGGATCAAGACGGGTACCGGCGTCTTCCGCACCCTCTTCTACCTGCCCTACCTCGCCCCGCCCGTCGCGGCCACCATGGCCTTCGCCTTCCTGCTCAACCCCGGTACGGGACCGGTCAACTCGCTCCTGGAGGGCGTCGGCATCCCGGCGCCCGGCTGGTTCAACGACCCCGCCTGGTCCAAGCCGGCCCTCACCCTGCTCGCCCTGTGGGGCGTCGGCGACCTGATGGTCATCTTCATGGCCGCGCTGCTCGACGTACCGAAGGAGCAGTACGAGGCGGCGCAGCTGGACGGCGCGTCGGCGTGGCAGCGGTTCCGGTACGTGACGCTGCCGAACATCTCGCCGATCGTCATGTTCGCCGTCGTCACCGGTGTCATCCAGACCATGCAGTACTACACGCAGCCCCTGGTGGCCGGGAAGGTCGCCTCGGGCGTGATCCAGGGCGCGGGCACCCTGTTCGAGCCCGGCTACCCGGACAAGTCGACGCTCACCCTCCCCCAGCTCGTCTACAACCTCGGCTTCCAGCGCTTCGACTACGGCTCTGCCTGCGTGGTGGCCCTGGTCCTCTTCGCCCTGTCGATGGCGTTCACCGCGTTGCTGATGCGGCGCCGGGGCGGGCTCATCCAGGCAGGTGACTGACCCATGACCCGACTACTGGACAGACCGGTGGACTCGACGCCGGCCTCGCCGGCCCGACGCACCGCCCGCCGCCGGGCCCTGCTGGAGTGGATCGCCGTCCACTCCCTCGGCGTGGCCGCCGCCCTCTTCTTCACCCTGCCCTTCGTGTTCGTGCTGCTGACCTCCCTGATGAGCGACTCGCAGGCGCTCAGCCGGGACCTGATCCCGGACACCTGGCAGTGGGACAACTACAGGAGGGTGTTCGACACCCCCGGCTTCCTCACCTGGTGGCGGAACACCCTCCTGTACGCGGGCCTCGGCACCGTCCTGACCGTCGTGTCCTCACTCCCGGTGGCGTACGCGCTCGCCAAGTTCCGTTTCCGCGCCCGCAACCTGACGTTGATGCTCGTCATCTCGATGATGATGCTGCCGCCGCAGGTCGTCGTGATCCCGATGTACCTCTTCTGGGCCCAGCAGTTGGACCTGTCCGGCACGCTGTGGCCGCTGATCGTCCCCATGGCGTTCGGCGACGCGTTCTCGATCTTCCTGCTGCGACAGTTCCTGACCACGATCCCGAACGAGTACGTCGACGCGGCCAAGGTGGACGGCTGCGGCGAACTGCGCACCCTGCTGCGGGTGGTGATCCCGATGGCCAAACCGGGCATCGCCGCGGTCGCCCTCTTCCAGTTCTTCTACGCCTGGAACGACTACTTCGGCCCCCAGATCTACGCCTCCGAGAACCCCGGCGCGTGGACACTCAGTTACGGCCTGGAGTCCTTCAAGGGAGCGCACCACACCGACTGGAACCTCACCATGGCCGCCACCGTGCTGGTCATGGCCCCCGTGATCCTCGTGTTCTTCTTCGCGCAGAAGGCGTTCGTCGAGGGCGTCACCCTGACCGGAGTGAAGGGTTAGCCGGATATGAAACTCACCGTGGTCGGCGGAGGATCGACCTACACGCCCGAACTGATCGACGGCTTCGCCCGTCTGCGGGACACCCTGCCGATCGAGGAACTGGTCCTCGTCGACCCGGCGGCGGAGCGGCTGGAGCTGGTCGGCGGACTCGCCCGGCGCATCTTCGCCCGGCAGGGCCACCCCGGCCGGATCGTCACCACCGCCGACCTGGACGCCGGCGTCGACGGCGCCGACGCGGTGCTGCTCCAGCTCCGCGTCGGCGGCCAGGCCGCCCGCCGGCAGGACGAGACCTGGCCCCTGGAGTGCGGCTGCGTCGGCCAGGAGACCACCGGCGCCGGCGGCCTGGCCAAGGCGCTGCGCACGGTCCCCGTCGTCCTCGACATCGCCGACCGGGTCCGCCGCGCCAACCCGCGCGCCTGGATCATCGACTTCACCAACCCCGTCGGCATCGTCACCCGCGCCCTGCTCCAGGCCGGACACCGGGCGGTCGGGCTGTGCAACGTGGCCATCGGCTTCCAGCGCAAGTTCGCCGCACTGCTGGGGACCTCCCCGACCGAGGTCCACCTCGACCACGTGGGCCTCAACCACCTCACCTGGGAGACGGGGGTGCGCCTCGGCGGCCCCGAGGGCGAGGACGTACTGCCCGCGCTGCTGGCCGACCACGGCGACGCGATCGCCGCCGACCTGCGCCTGCCCCGCCCTGTGCTGGACCGCCTGGGCGTGGTCCCCTCCTACTACCTGCGCTACTACTACGCCCACGACGAGGTCGTACGCGAACTGCGCACGAAGCCCTCGCGGGCCTCAGAAGTGGCCGCGATGGAACGGGAGTTGCTGGAGATGTACGGCGACCCGGGCCTGGACGAGAAGCCGGCGCTGCTGGCGAAGCGGGGCGGCGCCTACTACTCCGAGGCGGCCGTGGACCTGGCGGCCGCGCTGCTCACCGGGTCCGGCAGCCCCCACCAGGTGGTCAACACGTACAACAACGGCACGCTGCCCTTCCTGCCCGACGACGCGGTGATCGAGGTCCAGGCGGCGGTCGGCCCCGAGGGCCCCTCCCCGCTGCCCGTGACGCCGGTGGACCCGCTGTACGCGGGCCTGACGGCGAACGTCACCGCCTACGAGGACCTCGCCCTGGACGCGGCACTGCGCGGCGGCCGCGACCGCGTCTTCCGGGCCCTGCTCGCCCATCCTCTGATCGGCCAGTACGCGTACGCCGAGACGCTGACCGACGAACTGATCGCACACAACCGGGAGCATCTCGCGTGGGCCTGACCGCATGTGTCCTCGCCATCGACGCGGGCAACAGCAAGACCGACGTCGCGGTCGTGGCGGCCGACGGCGCGGTCCTCGCCACGGCTCGCGGGGGCGGCTTCCGGCCGCCCGCCGTGGGCGTGGGCGCGGCCATGGACGCCCTCGCGGCCGCCGTCACGCGCGCCTACACCGCCGCGGGCGTCACCTCGGTCACGCATGTCTCGGCCTGCCTCGCCAACGCCGACCTTCCCGTCGAGGAGGAACAGCTGGCGGCGGCGCTGCACGCGCGCGCGTGGGGCGACTCCGTCGAGGTCCGCAACGACACCTTCGCGATCCTGCGGGCGGGCGTCGCCGAGCCGCGGGGCGTGGCCGTGGTCTGCGGCGCCGGGATCAACTGCGTCGGCATGCGCGCCGACGGCCGCACCGCCCGCTTCCCGGCGCTCGGCAGGATCTCCGGCGACTGGGGCGGCGGGTGGGCCCTCGCGGAGGAGGCCATGTGGCACGCGGCGCGGGCCGAGGACGGTCGGGGGCCCGCCACCGCGCTGGCGCACACCCTCCCCGCCCACTTCGGTCTCCCCACGATGTACGCCCTCATCGAGTCCCTCCACCTGGAGCGCGTCCCCCCGTCCCGCCGCCACGAGCTGACGCCGGTCCTCTTCGCGACGGCCTCCGACGGTGACGCGGTGGCCCGCACGGTCGTCGACCGCCTGGCGGCGGAGGTCGTCGGCATGGCCACGGTCGCCCTGACCCGCCTGGACCTTCTGGGGGAGGAAACCCCGGTACTCCTGGGCGGCGGGGTCCTCACGGCGGGCCACCGCCGGCTGGACGACCGCATCGGCGAGCTGCTCGCGGCGAGGGCCCCGAAGGCGACCCCGAGGGTGGTACGCCAACGCCCGGTGCTGGGGGCGGCGCTGCTCGGCCTGGACCGGGTGGGAGCGGGACAGGAACCACAGGAGAGGGTCCGGGCCCATTTCGGAGGCTGACCGGTGTGGGTGCGGGGGGCGCCGGCCGCGCGTCCGGGCGCCGCGGAGCACCGCCCGCGCCCACACTTGGGCGCGGGGCCGAGGCCGTCCGCGGCGCGGGGCTGAGGCCCGTCGGCGCGCGGGGCCGAGGCCGGCCCGTGCGCGGGGCCGAGGCCGGCCCGTGCGCGGGGCCGAGGCCGGCCCGTGCGCGGGGCCGAGGCCGTCCCAGATCTCCGTCCACCCCTCGCCCCGCCCTCCGGGCGGCCGCCTGCCCTTAGCCGGAGACGACCCCGGCCGTCCCGCGCGCCCAAGGCCGGCCGGGCTGGGCCGCCCGCGTGCCCACCGCCGGGCGAACCTGGCGCTCCCGACACCGTGACGTCCAGGACCGGAAGGGGTGCGGGGAAAGGCGCGACCAGCCACGAGGCGCCCGCACCCCGGCCACTGCCCTGCGCCGCGGCGGAACCGAACGGACACCCCCGACGTGTTCACCACAAGGGCGGACCGCGATCCGGTCAGGATCCGGTGAAGCCCCGGTGCGCAGCCCCTCGCCGAGCGGCGATACTGGCGCAGACAGTTGACCATGGGGGAGGTCAGGCACACGTGGCAAACCCGCCGACAACCATCACGGCGTCACCGCCCGCCCGCCGGACGGCGTTCGCCGAGGGCGTCGACCAGTTGCGCTCCGCCGCGACCACCGAGCCGGGCAGGCTCCGTATCATCGGCGCCGTCCTCGCCTTCCTCGTCGTCGCGTTCGGCGCGGTGACCGCCTGGGAGATGAGCGACCGCGCGGCCGCCGCCGACGACGTGCTGCACAAGAGCCAGCCGCTGAGCACGGCCGCCGCGGACATCTACCGTTCACTCGCCGACGCCAACACCGCGGCGTCCAGCGGCTTCCTGGCGGGCGGCCAGGAGACGGCCGAGTCGCGCAAGCGCTATGAGGACGACATCGACACGGCCGCCGCGAAGCTCGTCACCGCGGCGAACAACTCCGACGCCGGCTCCCCCTCCACCGCGGCGATCACGAAGCTCAACAAGCTGCTCCCCGAGTACAAGGGCCTCGTGGAGCGCGCCCGCACCTACAACCGGCAGGGTTTCCCGGTCGGCGGCGCGTACCTGCCGGTACGCCAACCAGAAGATGCAGGACGAGATGCTCCCGGCCGCCGAGGATCTCTACAAGAAGGAGAACCAGCGGCTCCAGGACGACTACGCGGCGGCCAAGCCGTACCCGTGGGCGGCGATCACCCTCGGCATCCTCGCGCTGGCCGCCCTCGGCTGGGCGCAGCACCGCAACTACCGCCGTACGAACCGGGTCCTGAACCACGGCATGGTCGCGGCGTCCGCGGCCTCCGCCGTCGTACTGCTGTGGCTGGTCGTCGGTCACAGCGTGGCCCGGGCGGGGCTGAACGACTCCTACGACCACGGCGTCCGCTCCCTCGACGTCCTGCACGACGCCCGTATCGCCTCGCTGAAGGCACGCGGCAACGAGAACCTCACCCTGGTCGCCCGCGGCGCCGAGACCGTGAAGGTCGGCGACACGACGTTCGACGCCTACGACCATGACTTCACCGAGGAGATGGCGACCCTCGGCAAGGGCCTGGCGGCGGCGGCGAAGCTCGCCGACGACGAGGCGGGCGAGAAGCCGGTCGCGTCGGCGGAGAGCAACATGGCGGAGTGGAAGAAGCGCCACACCGCGGCCCGCGCCCAGGACGACAACGGCAACTACGAGCAGGCGCTGGCCCTGGTGATCGGCGCGAAGGGCGCGACCGGCGCGTGTTTCGACGGCGTCGACGCCAGCCTGGCGAGCGCGCTCGACCACGAGCGGCACGAGTTCAAGCAGGCGGCCGGTGACGCCCTGGGCGCGATGGGCGGGCTGCCGCTGGGCGCGGCCGTGCTGGCGGTCCTGGCGGCGGCGGGCGCGCTCCTCGGCATCGGCCGCAGGCTGTCGGAGTACCGGTGAAAGGGGGCGTGACGATGCGTGCTCGACGGATGCGGGCCGGTCTGCGGGGCTGGGGCGGGGTGGGCGCGATGGCGCTCGTCTGCGTCCTCGCCCTCGCGTTCGTGCTGGTCCTGCCGTGGACCCAGTCGCCGGGCGACGGCAGCACCGGCACCGGCGGTCCGGGCGTCGCCGCGGGCGCCCAGGCGGTCGACACGGCCTGCCAGGCCCCCGAGAAGCAGACGCTGGCGCCGTCGGCCGCGGACGGGCCGACGATCGCCGCGATCAAGGCCCGTACGGGTGAGAGGCGCAAGCTGATCGTCGGCGTCGACCAGAACAGCTACCGGTGGGGCTACCGCGACCCCAACAACACGGGCGCCGCGCTGGAGGGTTTCGACATCGACCTGGTGCGTCGGATCGCCGAGGACATCCTGGGCGACCGCGACGCCGTCCAGTTCAAGGCGATTCCGACCAACCAGCGCATCCCGGCCATCCAGGAGGGCCGGGTCGACATGGTGGTCCGCACGATGACGATCACCTGCGACCGGATCAAGGACGTCGCGTTCTCCGCGCCGTACTTCAGGACGGGCCAGCAGGTCCTCGCCCCCAAGTCGTCGACGATCACCGGTTACGACGACACGCTGGCGAAAAAGAGGATCTGCACGGCGGCCGGTTCGACGGCCAACACCCGGCTGACCGACGACGTGAAGGCCGGGAAGCTGCCCGCGACCGCCGACATCTCCACCACCGTCCCCAACCAGCTGGACTGTCTGGTGCGGTTGCAACTCGGGGAGGTCGACGCCGTGGTCACCGACGGCGCCCTGGCGGCGAGTCAGGCCGCGCAGGACCCGACGGTGGAGCTGAAGGGCGCCGCGTTCACGGCCGAGTACTACGGCGTGGCGATGAAGCAGGACGCGGACGACCTGGTACGCCGGGTCAACCAGATCCTGGTGGAGTACCGGGCGAACGGCTGGCAGCGGTCGTACGCCGCCTGGCTGTCGGCGACACTGGGTTCGGACCCCGCGACGTCGACGCCGCCCGCGCCGCAGTACCTGCGCACGAGTTGACGGATCGGTCGGCGGACGGCGGACCGAGCAGGAGACGGACACAGCGACGAGAGGTGATCGATGGGCGTCACGGGACCCCCCGGGCCGGTGATGGACCGGGACGAGGTCGACCGTGCGCTGGCGCGGCTCGGCGCGGAGCACGAGGCGATCGAGACCTCGCTCCTCGCCCTCCAGGACCACGCGGGCCGCAGACTCCTCGAGGGCGCCGGGCTGACCGGGGTCACCAAGGAGCGCTGGGCGTCCGCGGAGGCGTCGATCACGCTGCTGTGGACGTACTTCGACGCGTACACCGACGCGTTGCGTTCCGCGCGGGACATCCGCTCACGGCGCCGCTGGTCCAGCCGTGAGGATCTGGCGGAGCTTACGGAGCTGTTGCGCGGCGAGTCCGTCACCGTCGCGGGTTCGGCCACCGCCACCGCGAACGCGCCGGCCCTGACCGGCACCGGCAAGCTCAGCGAGAGCTTCTCGCTGACCGCCCTCGTCGACCGGATGAACGAGCTGTACGCGTCCTCGCTGGACCTGGTCGTCGCCGCCGACGCGGTGTGGTCCGCGCTGCCCGCGCGGATCGATCTACTGGCCGCCGAACTCCAGCGCACCCGTCAGCTCGCGCACTCCGTGGGCGTACGCCCCGGCGAGCATCCGGCGGGTGACGACCTGGAACGGATCACCCGCGCCCTGACCTCGCTGCGCGAGCAGGTGATCTCCGACCCGCTGGCGTTCTGGGTACCCGCGCAGGGCAGTTCGGCACCGGGCGGCGGACGCCCCGACACCGCGGTGTACGACCGCGAGGCGCGCGCCCTGGAGGACGTACGCCGGGAGATCGACGCCGTACTGACCGTCCGGCAGGACGCCGAGCAGCGGCTCGTGCGGCTGCGGGACGTGCTCAGCCGCGCGGACCGGACCCTCGCCGAGGCCCGCACGGCACGCGGCGAGGTGCTCGCGAAGATCGCCGCCACGGAGGTGCCGGTCGTCAGCGGCCCGCCGACCGTGCTCCAGGAGCAGCTGGCGACGGCCGCCGAGTACCGCCGGCACGCCCAGTGGCACCGTCTCTCCCCGCTCCTGGAGTCCCTGGAGCGCAAGGCGGAGGACGAACTGCTGCGCGCCCGCGAGTCGTTGACGGCGGTCACCGCGCCCCTCGCGATCCGCGCGGAGCTGCGCGGCCGTCTCGACGCGTACAGGGCGAAGGTCGCCCGGCACGGGCTCGCCGAGGACCCGTTCCTCATCGAGCGCTACGACGCGGCCCGGCGGATGCTGTGGAGCGCGCCCTGCGATCTGCGCGTCGCCGAACAGGCCGTCCTGCGCTACCAGCAGGCGGCGGCCGAACTGCTCGCCGCGCCACGCGTGCCCGAGCAGGGCGGCCCTCAGGACCACAGGGGGGAGCAGAGGTCATGAGTCAGGCAGGTCAGACGTGCCAGCGACCGGGCTGTGAGGGCTCGTACGAGGACATGGGCGGCGGCGAGCTGTACTGCGACACCTGCGGCCTGGCCCCCGTCGTCGCGTCTGGGGGTCCCCCCTCCGGGGGAGGCATGGTCGCGTCGCCTCCGACCGGGGTGACCCGCGGCGGCAGGAGCTCGACGGGCAGCCGCGGTTCCGCCTCCAGCGCGCGCAGCCCGCGCACCGCCTCGCAGTCGTCGAAGTCACGCCGCTCGGTCTCCGGGCGGCTCTCGCGATCCCTGGCGGGCACCTCCACCGGCCGCTCGCTGTCGGTGCGCAGCTCCGGTTCCACGGCCGGTTCCTCCGGGCGGGCCCGGCTCGGGGTGGGCCTGGTCACGGTGCCGCAGGTACCGCGTCCCGACCCGCGCGCGATGGTCCTCGACAACCCGGAGGTGCCCGAGCGCAAGCGGTTCTGCTCGCGTTCCGACTGCGGCGCGCCGGTGGGCCGGGCGCGCGGTGAGCGGGAGGGCCGCACGGAGGGCTTCTGCACCAAGTGCGGACACCCGTACTCCTTCGTCCCGAAGCTGGGGACCGGCGACGTCGTGCACGGCCAGTACGAGGTCGTGGGCTGCCTGGCGCACGGCGGCCTCGGCTGGGTCTACCTCGCCGTCGACCGGGCGGTCTCCGACCGCTGGGTGGTCCTCAAGGGCCTGCTCGACACCGGGGACCAGGACGCGATGGCGGCGGCGATCTCCGAGCGGCGCTTCCTCGCAGAGATCGAGCACGCCAACATCGTGCGGATCTACAACTTCGTCGAGCACCTCGACCAGCGGACCGGTTCGCTGGACGGGTACATCGTCATGGAGTACGTCGGCGGCAAGTCCCTCAAGGAGATCGCCAACGCCCGCCGCACCCCCGACGGCAAGCGCGACCCGCTGCCCGTGGAACAAGCCTGCGCGTTCGGCATCGAGGCCCTCGAAGCCCTCGGCCATCTGCACAGTCGCAACCTGCTGTACTGCGACTTCAAGGTCGACAACGCCATCCAGACCGAGGACCAGCTCAAGCTCATCGACATGGGCGCCGTGCGCAGGACGGACGACGACGAGTCGGCCATCTACGGCACGGTCGGCTACCAGGCGCCGGAGGTGGCGGAGGTCGGCCCGTCGGTGGCGAGCGACCTCTACACGGTCGGTCGCACCCTCGCCGTGCTCACCTTCGACTTCCAGGGCTACACCACGGTCTTCGCGGACTCCCTGCCCGACCCCGACTCCATCGAGGTCTTCCACCGGTACGAGTCCTTCTACCGGCTCCTGGTCCGCGCCACCGACCCCGACCCGGCCCGCCGCTTCGCCTCCGCGCAGGAGATGGCCGAGCAGCTGACCGGAGTGCTGCGCGAGGTCGTCTCGCTCCAGTCGGGACGCGCCCGGCCCGCGCTGTCGACCCTGTTCGGTCCCGAAGTGAAGGTCACCGACACCGAGTTGTTCCCGAAGCAGGGCGCAGAGGTGTCACGGCTGGGGTCCCGGGTGCTCGCATCGCGGCGCGCCTCGGGTACGGCGGCCCCCACGGGCAACTCCTCCGCGGGTCACGCTGGTTCGGCCGGGCTCGTGCCCGCGCCCCGCGTGCCCGGTGCGGTCCCGGCCGGTGCCGGGGGTACCGCGGCGGGGCTGGTCAGGGCCGTCCCCGCGCCCGCCGCCGGGCTCGCCCTGCCGGCCCCGCACGTCGACCCCACCGACCCCAACGCCGGTTTCCTCGCCGGTCTCATGGCCTCCGCGCCCACCGAGCTGATCACCGCCCTCGCGGCGGCGCCGGCCCCGTCGGTGGAGACCCGGCTGCGGCAGATCCGCGCCTGGCTGGAGAACGGCGACTCCGACGCCGCCCTGATGTCCCTGGCCAAGCTCGAGGGCGAACGGCCCGACGACTGGCGGGTCGTCTGGTACCGGGGCGTGACCTCGCTGGTCACCGGCGACCAGGAGGGCGCCGCCCTCGCCTTCGACGCGATCTACGACGCCTTCCCCGGCGAGCCCACGCCGAAGCTGGCGCTCGGCCTGTGCGCGGAGGTGCTGGGCCAGTTGGACAACGCCGCCGAGTACTACCGCCTGGTGTGGTCGACCGACCCGAGCTTCGTGAGCGCCGCGTTCGGCCTGGCGCGCGTCCAGCTCGCGGCGGGCGACCGCGGAAGCGCCGTACGCACGCTGGAGTCGGTGCCCGAGTCCTCCATCCACTACACCGCCGCCCGCGTCGCGGCCGTCCGCGCCCGGCTCCGGCAGCGGACGGCCACCGCCACCGACGTACCCTTCCAGGAGGACCTCGCCGCGGCCGCGGCACAGGTCGAGGCGCTGGACGCCTACGGGCTCGACCCGACGCGCCGCGAGCAGCTGTCCACCGAAGTCCTCGGCTGCGCGCTGGACTGGGTACTCTCCGGTGGCCGGGGCAGCACCGGCCCCGGCGCCCCGCGGCTGCTGCTCGGCAGTGAACTGGACGAGCGGGGACTGCGCTTCGGACTGGAGCGTTCGTACCGCACGCTGGCCCGGCTGGCGACCGGCGCCGAGGAGAGGATCGACCTGGTGGAACGTGCCAATCGTTACCGCCCCCGGACGTGGGTGTAGTTGATGATCCAGATCCCTGGGCAGGCCGCCCTGCCCACGTGTCCGAGCTGCGCGGAGCCGCTCGATGCGGGTGACCGTTTCTGTGGTGCGTGCGGATACGACCTGTCCGCCGTACCGGCCCGCCCCGACGACACTCCGACGCTCACCATGAACGGGGCACAGGTGCCGGCCCCCGCGCGGATCGCCGGCGGGCCGCCGCCGGGTTCGGCCGTCCCACCGCCGTCCCCGGCCCCGCAGCCGCCCGTCGCCCCGCCGACGGCCCCCGCCGTCCCGCATCCGCCCGCCGCCCCGCCGACGGCCCCCGTGCCACCGGCTCCCGGCGCCGAACCCGACGCCGCCCCCGGGGTCCGGTTCGACCGGCCCGCCGAGCCTGAGGAGTACCCTCTCCAGGCGCCGGACCCGCGGCTGGCCGTCGCCAAGGTGTGTGTGGCCTGTCGGGCGGGCCGGGTCGACGACGACGGGTACTGCGAGAACTGCGGGCACGCCCAGCCGCGCGAACGCGACCACATGGAGCAGGAGTCGGGCCCGATCGCCGCCGTCAGCGACCGCGGTCTGCGCCACCACCGCAACGAGGACTCCTTCAGCGTCGGCCACACCGCGCTGCCCGACGGCGGCCCCGCGCTCGTGGCCATCGTCTGCGACGGCGTCTCCTCCGCGACCCGCCCCGACGACGCCTCGTACGCCGCGGCACAGGCGGCCGGCCGTACCCTGCTGGCGGCCCTGCCGCAGGGCACCCACCCGCAACAGGCCATGCACGAGGCGATCGTGGCCGCCTCGCACGCCGTCAACGCGCTCGCCGAGGAGCCCGCCACGGCCCGTGAGCACGCCCCGCATCAGAACGCCCCGGCCTGCACCCTCGTCGGCGCGGTCGTCACCGCGGGTCTGCTGGTCGTCGGCTGGGTCGGCGACAGCCGCGTGTACTGGGTTCCGGAGGACCGCAGTTCACCGCCCGCCCGGCTCACCGAGGACGACTCCTGGGCCGCCCAGATGGTCTCCGCGGGCCTGATGAACGAGGCCGAGGCCTACGCCGACGAGCGCGCCCACGCGATCACCGGCTGGCTCGGCGCCGACGCCTACGAACTGGAGCCCCACACCGCCGCGTTCAAGCCGGACCGGCCGGGCGTGGTGATCGTGTGCACCGACGGCCTGTGGAACTACGCCGAAGGCGCCGAGGAAATGGCGGAGACGCTCCCCCTCGACGCCGCCGCCCGCCCGCTGCACGCCGCCCAGGTTCTGGTCGGTCACGCCCTGGACGGCGGGGGCCACGACAACGTAACAGTGGCCGTCGTGCCGTTCCCCGCCCCCGCACAGGGGGCAGGATCGGCCTGAGGCGGCGCAGGCGAAGCGCCGAACGGACGCAATGACGCGCGGACAGAGCGCCGCACGGAGGCATCACCGCACGCACGGAGCAGGCTCGGCCGGTACACGACACCGGCCGGACGCGGGGAAGCAGAGGCGGACCGGAGGGGACCGGTCCGTCCACGTCGTCACCCCACACGCCGTGGGATTCCGAGGGGGAGGGGAAAAGGCATGGCCAATTTCTCGAAGTCGAGCGTGCCGCAGTTCTCGGTGGAGGTCTACCAGAACGAGTACCTGCCGGAGGGCGGCCGCGAGGTGAACGCGATCGTGACGGTCACCGCCACCGGCGGCGGCACCGTCGGCACCGCGGTCGCGGCACCGCACGTGTACCCGCCGGGCGCGGGCCCCTCCGCCGCCGTGGCGGTCATGGTCGACTGTTCGGGTTCGATGGACTACCCGCCGACCAAGATGCGCAACGCGCGCGACGCCACGGCCGCCGCCATCGACACGCTCCGCGACGGCGTGCACTTCTCGGTGATCGGCGGCACGCACGTGGCGACGGAGGTCTATCCGGGCGGCGGGCGCCTCGCGGTCGCCGACTCCACCACCCGCGAGCAGGCCAAGCAGGCCCTGCGCCGGCTCGGTGCGGGGGGCGGCACGGCCATCGGGACCTGGCTGCGGCTGGCCGACCGGCTGCTGTCCACCGCCGACGTCGCCATCCGGCACGGCATCCTGCTCACCGACGGCCGCAACGAACACGAGTCACCCGATGCCCTCAGGGCCGCCCTGGACTCCTGCGCGGGCCGGTTCACCTGTGACGCGCGCGGCGTGGGCACCGACTGGGAAGTGAAAGAAGTCACAGGGATCGCCTCCGCCCTGCTCGGTACCGCCGACATCGTCGCCGACCCGACCGGCCTCGCCGCCGACTTCACGCAGATGATGGAGACGGCCATGGGCAAGGAGGTCGCGGACGTCGCCCTGCGGCTGTGGACCCCGGTCGGCACGGCCGTCAAGTTCGTCAAGCAGGTGGCTCCGACGGTCGAGGAACTCACCGATCGACGCACCGAGTCGGGCCCGCGTTCCGGCGACTACCCCACCGGTTCCTGGGGCGACGAGTCCCGTGACTACCACGTGTGCGTCGAGGTCCCGGCCGCGAACATCGGCCAGGAGATGCTGGCCGCGCGCGTCTCGCTGATCATCCCGCAGCCCGGGGACGTCTCCCGCTCCAGCGGGGCCGGGAGTGCGGGTGGCGGCGTGCGGAACCTGGGCGCGCAGGGCCTCGTACGGGCCGTGTGGACCGACGACATGGCCGCCTCCACGTCGATCAACCCGCAGGTCGCCCACTACACCGGGCAGGCCGAACTGGCACAGGCCATCCAGCAGGGGCTGGACCTTCGCAAAGCGGGCGATATGGACGGAGCAACGGCCAAACTGGGCCGGGCCGTTCAGCTCGCGAGCGCGTCCGGGAACGCGGATACTGCGAAACTGCTTGCGAAGGTGGTGGACGTGGTCGACGCGCCGACAGGTACTGTGCGATTGAAAGCCAAGGTCGCGGAGGCCGACGAGATGACCCTCGAGACCAGGTCCACGAAGACCGTTCGTGTAAAGAAGTGACCCAGCAACGCTAGTGGAACACCGAAGGAAAGGGGGACGCGCCGACATGCCGACCTGCCCGAACGGACACCAGTCGGGTTCCGACGACTGGTGCGAGGTCTGCGGTCACCGCATGGCCGGTGCCGTACCTCCGCTCCCTCCCCCGCCGCCCACGGCCGGCGGCGGGTACGGCTTCCCGCCGCCCCCGCCGGGCGCCGGCGGCCGTCCCGACGCCCGGCACCCGTCCGCGGTGCCGAACGCCGAGCCGGAGCTGTGCCCGCAGTGCCGTACGCCCCGCGAGGGCGGCGCGCCCTTCTGCGAGGAGTGCCGGTGGAACTTCCTGACCAATACGGCTACCTCGTACACCCCGGCCGCCCCGCGCACGCCGGGTCCCGGCGCGCCCGGTCCGGGTGGACCCGGCGGTGGTCCGGGGGGTCCCGGCGGTGGTCCGGGGGGTCCCGGCGGTCCGGGTGGACCGGGAAGGCCGGGAGCGGGTCCGGACTCCCGGTTCCAGCCGCCGCCCCCGTCCTTCGGCGGCAGCGACTCGTTCGGCTACCAGAGTTCCCGTCCGTCCCAGGTGAACCGTCCCGCCGAGCCGATCCCGCCGGGCCCCCCGTTCGGCGGAGACCCGTCGCGGACCCCGGGTCAGGGGGGCGGCCCCTCCTTCGGGCGTGACCAGGGCGGTCAAGGCCGTCCCGGTGGCCAGGGCGGTCCCGGTGGCCAGGGCGGTCCCGGTGGCCAGGGCGGTCCCGGTGGGCCGGGCGGCAGTCGGCCGTTCGGCGGTCCTTCCGGCGGTCCCCAGGGTTCTGGTGGCACGGCCGGTGGCGGATCGCCCGCGGGTTCCTACGGGCGTGACCCGTCGGGCGCCCCCTCCGACCCCTTCGGACGCGGCCCCGGTCCCTCGAACCCGTCCTCCGACCCCTTCGCACGCGAGCCCTCCGGCCCCGGCAACCCGACCGGCCGGGGCGGCTACGGCCCC
The DNA here is from genome assembly GCF_055577115.1 of Streptomyces sp. NPDC033216. Taxonomy (NCBI): domain Bacteria; kingdom Bacillati; phylum Actinomycetota; class Actinomycetes; order Kitasatosporales; family Streptomycetaceae; genus Streptomyces; species Streptomyces sp. NPDC033216. The sequence goes on from NZ_JBVIQK010000001.1 coordinate 589,881, forward strand.
GCCCCCTCCCGGCAGAACCCGGCGCAGCCCGGCGGTCCGGGGGGTGGACCAGGTGGGCCCGGCGGTCACCGCGCTCCCCAGGCCTTCCAGCCGCCCGGCGGCCCGCAGGGGGCCCCGTCCGGCTACCCGCAGGAGACCGGCCGGCCGCAACCGCCGTCCGGCCCGTCCTTCGGCGGCGGTGACGACGACTGGACGCTGCCCCCGCCGTCCCGCACCGGCCCCGGCGGCAACCAGGGCGGCGGCAACCAGGGCGGCGGCTACGGTTACCCCCAGCCCGGCGCCCACCAGTCCCCGCCCCGGCCCGGCCCGGCGTTCGCGCAGCAGCCGGCGACCTGGACGGCGACGATAGGCCCGGACCGCGAGTACTTCATGGCGATGATGCACCGCTCGGGGCCGGAGGCCGCGGGCCTGAACCTGCCCGCGTACTCCCCTGAGCAGCAGCGCACGCTCGGCGGCAACCAGATCACCATCGGCCGCCGCCGGCACTCCACCGGCGAGACCCCCGACATCGACCTGTCGGTGCCGCCGGAGGACCCGGGCGTCTCGCACCAGCACGCGGTGCTCGTGCAGCAGCCGGACGGCAGCTGGGCCGTCGTCGACCAGAACTCGACGAACGGCACCACGGTCAACGGCTCCGACGAGCCGATCCAGCCCTTCGTGCCCGTACCGCTCCAGGACGGCGACCGCGTCCACGTCGGCGCCTGGACGACCATCACGATCCGACGGGGCTAGACCCCGACGGGACCGGACCTCGTCCGGCCTGGCCCCGGCCGGACCGGAATCGACGAGGCAGGGTCCCGGCGGGGCTGGGTCCCCGCCGGACCGGCGTCGACGAGACCGCATCCCGGCGGGGCTCGGTCCTGGCGCGCTAGGCCTCGACGAGGCTGGGCCCCGACGATCCGGGCAGGGGCCAGGCGTACGGCCCCTCCGGGTCGTCCAGCCACGCCCACATCTGCTCGCGGCCGACGGTGACGCCGTACCGGTCCCGTCCGGGTCTGCCCTCGCGCTCCCACAGCGCGTACGCCTCCTGAGGGTCGAGGGTGCCGCGGGTGAGGGCCAGCAGGAAGCGGAACAGGTCGCTCTCCCTGGCCCGCGACGGCACTCCACCGAGGGCGACCGGCTCCGGCGCGGGCCGGTCGGTGCCGCGCAGCGGGACGAAGTAGGCGGGCGTGTGCAGGAAGTGGCCCTCTGCCTGCCCGGCCCGTCCCACCGTCAGCACGAGGAGTCCGGTGGCGAGGGGCGTCAGGACACGGGCACCGGGACGGCACTGGTCGATCCAGGTCCGCGGGACCGACGCCAGCTCGCAGGTCGCGACGACACGGTCGAAGGGGGCGCGTTCGGGAACCCCGCGGGCGCCGTCGCCGGTGACGACGGCCGGCTGGTATCCGGCGACGGCGAGATGCCGCCGAGCCGACTCGGTGATCTCCGGATCGACGTCCACGGTGGTGACCCGCTCGTCCCCGAGCCGGTACGACAGCAACGCCGCGTTGTATCCCGTGCCGGCGCCGATCTCCAGCACCCGGTCCCCGTCCCGCACCCGCAGCTCGGCCAGCATCTCGGCCATCAGCGAGGGCTGACTGCTGGAGGAGAGCAGTTCCCCGTCCCGCAGCCGGGTGGCCAGCGGCACATCCTCGTACGCCCCGCGCACCCAGCGCTCACGGGCCCGAGGATCAGGAGTGTCACCCCACCGCCGCTCGTATCCGCGCACGCCGGCGACGTAGTAGTACGGCACGAAGAGATGCCGCGGTACGACGGCGAAGGCCTGCCGCCAGGCCGGATCGGCGGCGAACGCCCCGCTCGTCTCGATCTCCCGCACCAGCGCCGCCCGCTCGGAGGCGACCAGCTGCTCCCACTCCCTGCCGAGCGCACGCGTTGCCATACGTCCATGCGTTGCCATACGTCCACTGTGCGGCGCGGGGGCCTGCGCGGCGAGTATCCGTGCTCCCATGGCGGGACGTTCCGGGCCTGGAGCCCTTGCGCCGGGAGGTCCTACGCCTGGAGTCCTCGGTCTCGGGGTCTGAGACCATGGGGAGCGTGAAAGAGATCCGGCGCGGAACGCTTCAGGAGCAGACCTTCTACGAGCAGGTCGGCGGGGAGGACACCTTCCGCCGGCTGGTCCACCGTTTCTACGCGGGGGTCGCCGAGGACCCGCTCCTGCGGCCCATGTACCCCGAGGAGGACCTGGGCCCGGCCGAGGAGCGGCTCACGCTGTTCCTGATCCAGTACTGGGGCGGCCCCACGACGTACAGCGAGAACCGCGGCCACCCCCGTCTGCGGATGCGGCACGCGCCCTTCACGGTGAACCGGGCCGCGCACGACGCCTGGCTGAAGCACATGCGGGACGCGGTGGACGAGCTGGGGCTGTCCGAGGAGCACGAACAGACGCTGTGGAACTACCTGACGTACGCGGCGGCGTCCATGCTCAACACCCCGGAATGACCCGGCGTACGGCCGCCCGCGGTGGCGTGCGGCCGCTCAGCGCACGCTGAGGCCCAGGCCGCCGGTTCCTGCGCGCCGTACCGCGACCGAGCCGTACGGCGTGCGCAGCCGCAGCCACGCCCCCGAGGAGTACAGCGCGGTGTCCGGGGCCGCGGTGGCCGGCCGCAGGAAGCCCAGCGACTGAGCCGCGTGCACGGCCCGCACCGGCAGGCCGGTGTCCCCGACCGTCCGGGACCAGATCTCCCGCCCGATCCGGTCGAGTTCACCGCGGGTACGGCCCTCGGCCGGCAGTTCCTCCGTACGGCGGCGGAACTCGGCGACCGCCGCGCCGACCATCGCGCGCAGCGCGTCCGGCGCCGGAAGGCCGTCCTGCGGCTGCCAGCCGCCGCGGGGCGGCAGGACACCCGCCCAGGGCGGCCCGGTCACCGCGGCGGGCACGGCGGCCGTGGCCACCGTCTCGTCGACGCTCTCCAGCAGCTCCCCCGCGGACACGGTCGCGTCCAGGGTGACGTCGAGACCGTTCTCGTACGGCTTCGCCAGCCGGACCGCCCGGATCGCGAGGACCTCGAAGGACGGCGGCCGTCCGAAGGCGGCCAGCGCGGTGCCGGCCGCCTGAAGCCGGACCGCCGCCGAACGGTCGTAGTGGAGCAGCCGGGAGAGGAAGGCCGCGAGATCCGCCGCCTCTCCCTCGTCGGCGAGGTGGAGCACCGTCATGCGGCGACGGCCTCCTTGTCGTCGTCCCGGTACTCCTCGAGGAACTCACGCTCCTCGTCGGTGAGCCGCCGCGGTCGCTGCGCCGCGAAGTCGAACGGCACGATCACCGTCGAGGCGCTGACGTAGACCACGTCGCCGTCCTTCACCTCGTACGCGATGGTGAAGGACGCCGCGCGTACCCGCGTGATCCACAGCTCGATGTCGACCGGCGTGTGCCGGTGGACGAGCTGCCGCTTGTAGTCGATCTCGTGGCGCGCCACCACGGACCCCTGCTTGAAGTCCTTCTCCGGGCGGAACAGGAAGTCGATACGGGCTTCCTCCAGGTAGCGGAGGAACACCACGTTGTTGACGTGGCCGTACGCGTCCATGTCCGCCCAGCGCAGCGGGCAGCGGTAGATGTGCCGCAAGATCAGCCCCGGGTCAGCTTCTTGTAGGTGGCGCGGTGCGGGCGGGCCGCGTCCGGACCGAGTCGCTCGATCTTGTTCTTCTCGTACGACTCGTAGTTGCCCTCGAACCAGAACCACTTGGAGTCGCCCTCGTAGGCGAGGATGTGCGTGGCGACCCGGTCGAGGAACCACCGGTCGTGGGAGACGACCACGGCCGCACCCGGGAACTCCAGCAGCGCGTTCTCGAGGGAGGACAGGGTCTCCACGTCGAGGTCGTTCGTCGGCTCGTCGAGCAGCAGCAGGTTGCCGCCCTGCTTGAGGGTGAGCGCGAGGTTCAGGCGGTTGCGTTCACCGCCGGAGAGGACGCCGGCCGGCTTCTGCTGGTCCGGGCCCTTGAAGCCGAAGGCGGAGACATAGGCGCGCGAGGGCATCTCGACCTGGCCGACGTTGATGTAGTCGAGCCCGTCGGAGACGACCTCCCACAGCGACTTCTTCGCGTCGATGCTCTCGCGGCTCTGGTCGACGTACGAGATCTTGACGGTGTCGCCGACCCGGATCGAACCGGAGTCCGGCTCCTCCAGACCCTGGATCATCTTGAAGAGGGTGGTCTTGCCGGCGCCGTTCGGGCCGATCACGCCGACGATGCCGTTACGCGGCAGCGTGAAGGAGAGGTCGTCGATGAGGACCTTCTCGCCGAAGGCCTTGCTGAGGTTGGTGACCTCGACGACGACACTGCCCAGACGCGGGCCCGGCGGGATCTGGATCTCCTCGAAGTCCAGCTTCCGCATCTTGTCGGCCTCGGCGGCCATCTCCTCGTAGCGCGCCAGACGCGCCTTGGACTTGGCCTGACGCCCCTTGGCGTTCGACCGCACCCACTCCAGCTCCTCCTTGAGACGCTTCTGCCGCTTGGCGTCCTTCTGGCCCTCGACCTTGAGGCGGGAGGCCTTGGACTCCAGGTAGGTGGAGTAGTTGCCCTCGTAGCCGATGGCGCGGCCGCGGTCCAGCTCGAGGATCCAGCCGGCCACGTTGTCCAGGAAGTACCTGTCGTGGGTGACGGCGACGACGGTGCCGGCGTACTTCGCCAGGTGCTGCTCCAGCCACTGCACGGACTCGGCGTCCAGGTGGTTCGTGGGCTCGTCGAGCAGCAGCAGGTCGGGGGCCTCGATCAGCAGCTTGCACAGCGCGACGCGGCGCTTCTCACCACCGGAGAGGTTGGTGACCGGCCAGTCGCCGGGCGGGCAGCCCAGGGCGTCCATGGCCTGCTCCAGCTGGGCGTCCAGGTCCCAGGCGTTGGCGTGGTCCAGGTCGTCCTGGAGCTTGCCCATCTCCTCCATGAGCGCGTCCGAGTAGTCGGTCGCCATCAGCTCGGCGACCTCGTTGAAGCGCTTGAGCTTGCCCATGATCTCGGCGGCGCCGTCCTGCACGTTCTCCAGGACCGTCTTGGACTCGTCGAGCGGCGGCTCCTGGAGCAGCATGCCGACGGAGTAGCCGGGCGACAGGAAGGCGTCGCCGTTGGACGGCTGCTCCAGCCCGGCCATGATCTTGAGAACGGTGGACTTACCGGCACCGTTGGGACCGACCACACCGATCTTCGCGCCGGGCAGGAAGCTCAGCGTCACGTCGTCAAGGATGACCTTGTCGCCGTGCGCCTTACGCGTCTTGCGCATGGTGTAGATGTACTCAGCCAAGAGAAACCGTCCGGCAGCTTGAATTCTGGCAGTGGGCAGATACACCCCATCTTGCCTGACGGCTACCCCTCGAAGGAAACCCGTTCGGTCGGGGGTCCGTGACCTGGGGCTTCACGGTAGGCCGAGGTAGCTCCACTGTCAGCTCGACTGTCACCGCGGGTCGCCGTAGGTGGGCCTGGGGAAACCTCGGACGGCCGGGAAGAGGCCCGGGGCGGCCCGGAGACGGGTCCGGAGACGGGGCGGCCCGTGGGTGTCGCTCGCCTGCTGCGCCGGGCTATCGTGCCTCCGTGCCGAGCGCGGCGGAGCGCCCCCTTCTCTTCCTGGACGTCGACGGTCCCCTCATCCCGTTCGGGTCGCCGTCGGCCTGCCCAGCAGCCGCCACGGTCGGCGCCTCGATGCCTGTCGAGCAGGGGAACCCCCTGCTGGAGCGGCTCGACCCCGGGGTCGGGGCGCGTCTCACGGCTCTGGGCTGCCACCTCATATGGGCCTCGTCCTGGATGGCGGAGGCGAACGAGACGGTCGCCCCACGCATCGGACTGCCGAAACTGCCCGTGGTGGAGTGGCCGGACGTCTGCGCCGAAGAAGGCCCGCGCGGCCTGCACTGGAAGACCCGTCCTCTTGTCGAGCGGGCCGACGGCCGGCCGTTCATCTGGGTCGACGACGAGATCAGCGCGATGGACCGACAGTGGGTCAGCGTCGGCCACCCTGGGCCGGCGCTGCTCCATCGCGTCGATCCGACCAGAGGTCTCGGGGACGCCGACTTCGCCGCCCTGGCCGGTTGGCTCAGTGCCCTGGCGCCGAGGTGAGCCGCTGCGGGGATGCGACGTGAGCCCGCTCCGGCGGGTGTCGTCGACCGCTCCGGCGGCGGGGAGAGCATCGGCCCTGGGGTCAACCCGGCCGGCCGGGGCCGTGCCCGGCCACCGAGACGATGACGCGGGGGCTGCTCAGCCCCGCGCGTCGTTCTCCTTGCGACCCACGAGCACCAGGACCGTGCCGCCGATGACGACCAGGCCGATCGCGGTGCCGGCGATCAGGGGGGTGACGTCGGAGCTGCCCGTCTCGGCGAGGTCGGTGCCCGAGGAGGCGGTGCCACCCACCGTCGCCGGGCTCGGTTCGGCGAGCGTCTGGGTGGTCAGGCCGGTCTCGGCGGCTCTGGTCCGGCAGTCCAGGACACCGGTGAAGCGGCTCTGCGTGCCCTGCGGGCCGGTGATGGTGAAGTCGTAGGCCTGATCCTCCTGGAGGGGGATCGTCACCGTCTGGGAAGTACCGGCGGGGATGCTGTGGCGCACGCCCATCAGCTCGAAGGTGAAGGCCTGGTCGCCCTGGTTGGCCGCGGTGAGGTCGACGCCGCTCCTCGGGCAGTTCTTCGCCGCGGCGAGGGCCGGTATGGCGCCCGCCTCGGCCCAGGTCGCGGACGCCGCCGCGGAGACGGTCGACTCACTGGAGCCGGCCAGGATCTGGGTCTGGCTGCGACTCTCGGACGCGAAGGCACGGCCGACGGGGACGGTGGTGGAGGCCTGGACGGTCAGCTCGGCGGCACCGGCGGCGGTGTCGGCGGGCACGTCGAAGAACAGCTCGCTGCCGTCCTGCGCGGTGGTGACGGGCTTGCCGTCCTTGCCGACGATCCGGACGCCCGTGGTCGCGGCGTTCAGCGGCGGTGCCACCGTCACCGCGCCCGCGCTGGTCCGTACGGTGACCGGGCCGAGCAGTTCGCCGGGGTGGCCGGACACGGCGGGCCCGTCAAGGGTCAGGGAGGCGCGGGGCTCCGCCACGGCGCGGGCGGCCTTCTGGAGGTAGTCCGCGAGCCGTTCGGCCTGCGGGTCGACGGCGTCGACGTCCGCGCCGTCCGAGTAGCGCCAGATCGCCACCTGGGTGCCGGCCGCCGCGTCCTGCTCGGTGAGGCCCTCGGCGATACCGGCCTTCTTGGCCAGCGCGGCCAGGTCGTTGACCTGCGGGTAGGAGTTCTGGAGGATCCAACGGATGCGGCCCGCGTCCTTGTTGACGCCCAGTGACGTGCCGCTCCAGGGCGTCTCCTGGTACTTGGCGTCCTGCTGCGTGGGGTTGTGCAGGTCCACGCAGTAGGTCTGGAGGGTGCCGCCGCCCTCGACGGACATCTCGAACAGCCCGGCCGAGACCTCCTGGTCCCCGCTCTCGCCGTGCAGCACGGCGGCGCCGTACGTCTTGAGGCCGCCCATCGTCGCCGTCGCTCCGCCCTGGGTCCGCGCCGCGGTCTCGGCGACGGCCGTGCCCGCGGTGGCGAGGACGCCGACGGCGACAAGCCCGGACACCAGCGTCCCCGCCGCGAGGCGGAGCGCTCCCCGTCCGCGCGCGAACGGCGCGGAGAACGAAGAAATCACGTAATTCCCCTTCGAGCGAGACCCGTTGATGTGGGGGGCGGGTCCCACCAGCAGAATCAGAAGCCCCGTGAGCCACGTCCGGCATCCTAGAGAGGCGGGCGTACCGGCCTTCCCGGTCAGGTCGTCCGATGGGTGATCCGACTCGGAATCGTTATCCCCAAGATCACCCACCGGCCGGGCTTATCGACAAATCCACCGAATACTTCAGGAGGTATCCGCCGATAAGCCACCGACCGGTCAGACCGATACGTCGGCTGACTTCAGGTCACGGCCGCCGGCTCGCGTCGCCTGGACGACTTCGGCTTCGCCAAGTCCCCGGACGGGGTCTCCCAGTCGGGTTCCGGCGGCGGGGGTGCGCCGACCGTGGCGGCCGGCTCGGGCCTGGCCGCGCGGCGGAAGGCGGCGGTGCCGCGGGCGAGGTCGTGGCCGATCGACACGGCGTCGATGTCGGCCGACGTCCAGTTCTGTCCCTCGCGCGCTTCCGTGCGCACCTTCAGCCGGCCCTGCACGATCACCGCTTCGCCCACGTTCAGCGACGCGGCCACGTTCGTCGCCAGTTGGCGGTTGGCCCACACCGTGAAGAAGTTGGTGTGGCCGTCGGTCCAGGTGTTCTTCTCCCGGTCCCAGTAGCGCGAGGTCACCGCCAGCCGGAACCTCGCCGACGCTCCCGTCGACAGTTCCCGGTACACCGGCTGCGTCGCCACGTTCCCCACCGCGCAGACCATCGTCTCGTTCATCGAGAACCCCTCCCTCACCCGGCCGTCGTGCCGGGTGGTCACGCCTACGGGCCCGTCCCGTACGGCTCCGTCACCGGGGCGGGGGGGGGGGGGGGGGGGGGGGGGGAACAACACCACCCCCCCCCCCCCCCCCCCCCCCCCCCCCCCCGCCACCGTCGCCACGACCGCGTCCGCCGCGATCGCCGCGAAACCAGACTGCCTCCGCCGGGACGGGCCCGCCGAGCGCTGTGGATCACCACCCGCCTGTGGAGAAGTCCGTCACCCGAGAGAGGGATCCACGACACACCGGCCCCGGATCACCGCACGGCCCGCGCCCAGCCCCGCGCCCGGACTCGCGCCCGGACTCCCGCCCCCAAGCCCCTCCCTCATCTGGACAGCGCCTGCGCGCCCATCACCCGCCCGTACTGCTCCCGCACCTCCCGGTACCGCAGCAGCTCGGCGGCCACGGGGTCCAGGACCCTCGCTCGGCCACACCCGGCGGCCGCCTCCCGCAGGCGTCGTTCCGCGTCCTGGCCGTATCTGCGTGCCGGGCCGCGGGCCGCGATCCGGCAACTCCACTCCACCAACGGGCCGCCGATGATGCCCGCCAGCATCAGCAGCACCGGCACTCCCAGGTTCGGTGACATGACCCCGGCGATCTGGCCGACCAGCCACAGTCCACCGAGGACCTGGAGGACCGTCATCGACGCCTGCGCCAGGACAGCCACCGGCCACCAGCCCGGCCGCGGCGGGCGTCCCTCCGGCACCCCGGCCCGCGCGGTCAGCTGGTCCAGCGCCTCGGGCAGCCCCTGCGAGCCCCGTACGGCGGCCTCCCGCACCGCCTGCGCCCACGGCGCGGGCAGACCCGCCGAGGCGCGCTCCGACAGCGTGCGCACCGCCTGCTCCACGCGCTGACGCGCGGTGGCCTCCTCGTCGGCCTGCGAGCGGACCTGAACGCCGCCGGCCGGGGGTTCTCGGCGGTCCTGGTACCACCGCCACAACCTCAGCCACGGCGTCCCGCACGCACGGTTGGCGTTGCGCAGCCAGGCGCGTTCGGCGGCCTCACCGGCGGCTACGGCGCCCACGGCGTCCGCGAGCCGGGCGGCGAAGTCGTCCCGCGCCTCCTCGCTCAGACCGGTGCGCCGCTCCGTCGCGTAGACGGGCCGCAGCCGCCAACCGGCGGCGTCCACATCGGCCGAGATACGCCGCGCCGCGGCACCGCGTTCCCCGACGAACTGGCCCAGCAGCTCGCGCAGTTCCCCGATGCCGTCGCCGGTGAGCGCGGACAGCGCGAGGACGGTCGCGCCCGGTTCGCCGTACTCGCCGAGGGCGACGCCGTCCTCGTCGAGCAGCCGCCGCAGGTCGTCGAGGACCATCTCGGCGGCCTCGCCCGGCAGCCGGTCGACCTGGTTGAGGACGACGAACATGACCTCCGCGTGGCCCGCCATGGGCCGCAGATAGCGCTCGTGGAGTACGGCGTCGGCGTACTTCTCGGGGTCGACGACCCAGATGACGGCGTCCACGAGGGCCAGTACACGGTCGACCTGTTCGCGGTGTTCCACGGCGGCGGAGTCGTGGTCGGGCAGATCGACCAGGACGAGCCCGCGCAACTGGGCCTCCGCGTCAGCGCTCTGCACCGGCCGCCGGCGCAGCCGGCCCGGGATGCCGAGCCGGTCGAGCAGGCTCGCGGCGCCGTCGCTCCAACTGCACGCGATGGGAGCGGCGGTGGTGGGCCGGCGTACGCCCGTTTCCGAGATGGTCACCCCTGCGAGGGCGTTGAACAGCTGGGACTTGCCGCTGCCGGTGGCTCCCGCGATCGCCACGACGGTGTGCTGCCCGGAGAGCCTGCGCCGGGCCGCCGCCTCGTCGAGGACGCGGCCCGCCTCGGCGAGCGTCCTGCTGTCGAGCCGGGTACGGGAGAGCCCCACCAGTTCGCGCAACGCGTCGAGCCGCGAGCGCAGGTGGCCGTCGTAGGCGAGCGGGGCCGTGGGCCGGGAGCCGCCGGACCGGGCCTCCAGGGCGGCGGCGGCCTGTTCGGCGGCGGTGGCCTCGGTCACGCGACGCGCGATGAGACCGTCACCCCAGGGTTCACCGGAACCGGGGTTCTCCTGCGCGAGGTGACCGTCACCGTCCCTCCCGTGACCGTCACGACCGCGCGCGGGAGCTTCGGTCTCCGGCGGGCGTGCCGGACGGTCGGTGTCGGGCACGCGTCGGGGGCGTTCGACCTCCGCCCGCGCGGGGCGGCCCTCGTCCCTCGCACGCGCGTGCGCCTCACCCTCGGCCCTCGACCAACGACCCGAGGACTCACCGCCCTCCGACAGGCGGACCGGGCAGTTCCTGTCCCGCACTCCCGCGAGAGCGTGGCTCTCCCCCACAGCCGCACGCACCGCGCCTCCGGTCTTCGACCGGCCACCAGGGGGCTCGTCGGCCGCGCTCGCACGCGCGGGTCGGTCGTCTCCGTCGGCAGACGTGGAGGCGCTCTCGGCCGCCCCCGCGGGACGACCCCTTCCGCCCGCGCACGACGCGGCCGGCGCCCCCTCGCCCGCAGGGGCGGGACGCTCCCCCTCGCCCACACGCGTGGAACGTTCCCCCTCGCCCACCCGCGTGGAACGCTCCCTCTCGGCCCCGCGCGCGGGCTGCTTGTCCCCGGCCCCTTCCGGGGAGCGCTCCCCGTCCGCCACGCCCGCGGGATCCGCTCCTTCGGTCCCGTGAGCGCAGCGATCTACTTCGGCGTCACGCGCGCGACCGTCAGGGTGCGTCACGCCGACGTGATCCGCCTCGCCCCCCTGCCCGTCCTGGTCGCCCGCTCGGCCGTCTTCCTCTTCCCGACCGCCTGAGGAACCGTCTCCGCCCTCGCCGGCCCGGGCGTCCTGAGGGATCTCGCCGGGCCCCCACGCCTCCCCTCCGCCGCCCGTCCCGGGCTCCTTCACCCCCGACGGCCGCTCTTCCCGGCCGTCCTGCGCGCCCGGCTCCGACTCGCCGGGCTGATCCACCAGGCCTGCCCTGCCTCCCACGCCCTCCAGGTCCCGCTGACCCCGGTGATCGCCGTGCCCCCCTTTCCCGGCCTGCCCACGACGCTCCGCGTGTTCCCCGTGTCCCGCGGGGTCCGTGTGATCCGTGTGGTCCGTGTGGTCCTGGTTCGTGACGGCGGTCACCGGTCACCTCTCCTTCTGTAGTACGGACAGCGCGGCAATGAGTTCGGCCTGGGGTTCGACGTGTACGTCGAGTCCGTCGAGCGGGGCGAGCCGGCGCTCGCGTTCGTTGTGCATGACACGGTCGAGATGTTCGGCGAGCAGCCGCCCGCCCCGGTCGCGCAGCCGCAGCGCGCCATGGGCGCCGATGCGTTCGGCGAGTCCCTCGCCCGCCGACCGGGCCCTGCGGCCGCCGAGCAGGACGGTGGCGACGAGGGCCGCGACGAGTTCGGGGTCGGGTGCGGCACCGCGTTCGAGGCCGCGCACCTCGTCCTCGGCGTACTCCTCCAACTCGCGGCGCCAGCGCCGCACGGCCATGCCGATGCGGTGTTCGGCGGTCTCCAGGGAGGGGTCCCGGTCGAGCAGTTCCCTGGCGCCCGCGGCCGGCTCGCGACGCCAGGCCTCGTCGACGCGTTCGTCGGCCGCGGTGACGGCGCACAGCAGCAGCGCGGCCAGGCTCTCCGCGAGGGCGTCGAGCAACTCCCCGGCGGTGCAGTCCAGGGGGAAGGCCCGCCAACGCTTGAGGGCGTCACCGGCGAGCACGGCGCCGCTCTGCAACCGGCCCCGCACGCGCGCGTACTCGCTGTCGTACGCCCCGTCGACGGCCGAGGTCAGCCGCAGCGCGGCCGCGTACTGCGCGGCGGCGGCGCCGGCCAGTTCGGGCATCCGGGACTTGAGCGAGTCGAGGACGCCGTACGCCGTGCGGGCCATCACGTCGTGGCGGGCGGCGCGGTCCTGCGCGTGATGGATGAGCCAGGTGCGCAGCGGTGCCACCGCAGTGGCCGGGAGCAGCCCTCCGCCCCAGGCGGACTCGGGCAGTTCGGGCACGGTGAAACGCGGTACGTGGCCCAGGCCGGCCTTGGTGAGCAGGGCGCCGTACTGTCGGGACACCTCGGAGACGACCTGGTGGGGTACGCGGTCGAGGACGCTCACGAGCGTCGCGTTGTACTCCTTCGCGGTGCGCAGCAGGTGCCAGGGCACGGCGTCGGCGTACCGTGCGGCCGTGGTGACCATGACCCAGATGTCGGCGGCGCAGATGAGTTCGGCGGCCAGGACGCGGTTGTCGGCGACCAGGGAGTCGACGTCGGGTGCGTCGAGGAGGGCGAGGCCGGGCGGCAAGGTCTCCGCGGTCTCGATGCGCAACAGGCGTCTGCCGTCCTCGCCGGGCAACAACAGGTCGTCCGCCGACTCCTGATGGGGCACCCACACGCGCGTGAGGTCGGGCAGTACGCGCATGCCGCTGAACCAGTGATGGTCCTCCGGGTGGCACACCAGTACCGGCGTCCGGGTCGTCGGCCGCAACACGCCCGCCTCGCTGACCCGTCGCCCCACCAGGGAGTTGACGAGTGTCGACTTGCCGGCGCCGGTGGATCCGCCCACCACGGCCAGCAGAGGTGCCTCGGGCTGTCTCAGCCTGGGGACCAGATAGTCGTCGAGCTGGGCGAGGAGTTCGTCGCGGTTGGCACGCGCGCGTGGGGCCCCCGCCAGGGGCAGCGGAAAGCGCGCGGCGGCGACACGGTCGCGCAGGGCGGAAAGTGCGTCGAGCAGCTGGGGCCGTACGTCCAAGGTCACCACATGCGAAGAATGCCCAATTTCAGGGGATTTATGAAGCATATGGACATGTCTGCGCGCCGATGAGACAGAAGGGACGGAAGGGACGACCGGGACAGAGGCGCAACGCAGGCATAACGAGTGCACAACACCCGGCGCTCCAGGCGCCAAAAGCGATGCGGGATTCGCACCTGCCTGCGATTATCAGGACCGCTTCACCGAACCTCCACATCGAGTCACGGAGGCGAAGTGCTCAGGACAAGGAACCGGGAGCCCTATCCTTGTCCCCGGCAACGTCACGGATCAGCCCACACCCGGGCACCAGGTACGAGGCCACCACACCCGGCCCCCGTAGCTCAGTGGATAGAGCAGGCGCCTTCTAAGCGCTTGGCCGCAGGTTCGAGTCCTGCCGGGGGCGCAAGTCTCCGCCCTCCCTTTGGGAGGGCATTTTTGCTGGTCACGGCGTGTTTCACGCGCCACGACGAAGCCCCGGACACTTCCCCGACGATCAAGGGGAGGGTCCGGGGCTGTCCGGCTGTCACCGGGTTTTCGCGGGTGGCCCTGTCGAATACGTGTCGAAGTTCTCAGCGATTCTCGGTGAGAAGCCTCAGCCTCCGTCGGTCAGCTCGGGAAGATCCCCGGCGGCCTCCAGGCGCCTTTTCAGATCAGGCAGCTGCCCCTCGACGCAACGCGCGTAGGTGGCCAGCAGCACCGGCACGCTGTTCCCGGCCCATTCGGCCATCTGCGCGGGTGGAATCCCGTCATTGAGCCACTTCGTGAGGCGCGTGTGCCGGTTGTCGTACACCCGCCTCCCGGTGGGCGACTCGAAAACGTGCGGGGGCAGGACGGCCGGCCGGCGGCGGTCAGGTCGGCGGGGTCGCAGGTCATCGGTCGTTCCTTCCGGGTCAGGTGAGCTGGGCGGCGATGGCGTCGGCGAGGTGGGGCGGGACGCCGAGGCGGGCGCGCAGGGTGTCGGTGTCGATGGGGGCGCCGGTGCGGTCGCGGTAGTCGGCGGCGACCTTGCGGGCATGGTCGACGAGGACGGCGGGAACCGCGGGCGCCGGGGCGGCGGGCGGAAGCGCCGGCGGTTCCTCCACCGGGTCCGTGGCCGGGGTGGGCTTCGTGTCCGGCACGGGTTCGGGGTCCGGTGCGCTGTCGTCCGCGGGGTCGGGTTCCGGGGTCGGGGCGGGTGCCGGCGGATCCTGCGGCCGGTGTTCGGCGGAGTGGGCGAGGAGGGTGCCGCCGAGGAAGGCGAGGGCGGGCCATCCGGCGATGCCCAGGCGGAGCAGGGCGGGCGGGTCGGCCAGGTCGAGGAATCCGGCGGTGGCGACGTTGGCGCCGAGGGAGGCGAACAGGGCGATGAGGAACCAGCACCAGGCCAGCCGGGACGGCCCCTCGCTCCGGAGTCGTCGCCAGGCGGCGACCAGGAGCAGGTCCACCGAAACCGGGTAGGCCCAGGCCTTCCAGCCGTCCTGTCCGGCAGCGGCGGCCAGGTCGTGCAGGTGGGCGAAGGACAGGGCACCGGCGATGACGGCCTGGACCAGGACAGCGTCGACGCGCAGGCCGTGGCGGGCGGCCATCAGGACTCCTCACCGGTCGGCGGCTCGGGGAGCGAGGCGGCCAGACAGGGGCTGACGACATCGACGAAGTCGAGGTCAGCACCGAGGGTGTCGGCGTAGAGAGCGAGCTGGCCCAGGAGGAGCACGGTGCGGGCGAAGTCCTCGCAGTCGGGGCACATGACGTGGGTTCTCCCTTCATCAGGCATGGCAGGGGTAGGGACTTGACGCGAAGGGCGGTCGCGCCGGCCGATGGGACGAGCGAGAGATCAGGCGGTGGCCGGAGAAGGCTCAACCGACGGCACAGGAAAGGCGGCGGGTCCGGCGAGAGCGGGCCGGAAGGGGGCCAGTTCGGGCAGGGCCGGGGTGCGGTCGGCGTGCCGGTTGCAGAGGTTCACGGCCTGGCGCAGCGAGGTGTGCGGGGCGCGGATGCGGTGCCAGCCGCCGGAGGAGTCACCCGCGATGGCGATCCCCCGCATCTCCGCCGGGATCTGGATGGCGGCGAGGACGGCGTCCGGGGAGATGTCGCCGAAGGCCATGTTGGCGCTGGTCTCGTCGTTGACGCGGTGGGCAGTGCGGCCGGTGAGCTGGGCACGGAGCATGGTGATGCCCTTGCCGAGTTCGGAGCCGAAGCGCTGCCCGCAGATCTCCAGGTAGATGCCGGCCGCACGGCCGAGCTGGGCGAGACGGACCAGCGCAGTGATGATCCGGTCCCGCCGCTTCTCCTCCTCCTTGCTCGCGAACAGGGCCAGTTCGGCAACCTCGTCGACCAGGACCACGACCGGAACGGGGCGCAGGTGGTCGGGCAGGTCCCAGATGTCGGCAGCGATCTCCGCGTCCGGCACGTCGACCGTAATCCGCTGCTGGGCACGGATGAGCCGATAGACGTCTGCCATCCGAATCACGAGCGCGTCGAGCAGTTCGGCGGCGGTGTCAGGATTGTCGGCCAGTGCGGAGAACCGGCGGGCCAGCGGGAACAGCTCCACCCCCTGTTTGCAGTCGATGCCGACGAGGGCGACGTCCATCGGGGCGAGTCCGACGACCAGGTTGCGCTGGTAGACGGACTTGCCGGATTCCGTGGCGCCGAGGGTGAGGGCGTGAGGTATCGCCCGTTAGTCGCGGTAGTGCACCGAGCCGTCCTGCCGCAGGGCGACGGGAACCCGCATGGGCCGGGTCTCGGTCGTGGCGGGCATCTGCACCCGCTTGAGTACGTCGTATCCGGTCATCCGCAGCTCTACGACGCCGGACCGCAGCTCACGCGAGGTGACGCCGTACATCGAGAACGAGTGCCGCAGCCGGTCCGAGGCGGCGGCGATGTCGAAGGCGTCCTGGCCCGGGGCGCAGCTTGAGCCGTAGGACCAGGCCGGTGCGAGTCGGCCGCAGCCGCAGGATGCGCGGTGGACGGGACTCCGGCAGCGGGCGGTTGGTGGCCCGGTCCACAGACTGCCCGACTCGCCGGAGCTTACGGGGCCATGATCACTCGCCCCATGGCAGCTCCCGCCCAAAGCCGTTCCGCCGACCGCTCTGTAGAGTGCTGCGCCACGACACGACACGCTCAACTTCAGGGGGACGCCTGGTGTGGAGGACCTTGTTGCCCGGTACGCGTGGGCTGATACCGATGAGCTCGAGGCTTACACCGTCTCCGTGATCGCTGGCAGGACCGAGGACGAGGTGATCCGGGCCTTCGGGGGAGATGCGGACGTGTCGCGCATGATGACGTTCGCCGAGGCCTCGCATGAGCAGGCAAATCAACGCTGCGAAATGCTTCGTGTCGTCACCGCCGAGGGACATGTCGCGGCTGTCGAGTGGGGATACCACGGAAGCATTCCGGAGATCGCCAGGCGAGCCTCAGCCGACGGCGGGGAGTTCTTCAGCGTCTACCGAGACATTAACGCTCGTTACCAGGTCATGCATGCCGTGGACGGACGGGTGGACGGCATGTTCGACCCGTTCGATCTGCTGGATGCAGCCTGGTCGGAACCCCAACCGGACGTGCCTACGTGGGCTGCCGGTGTCTCCTTTCACATGGAAACCCTGTGCGCCGAATCCTTCGCGCTGACGGAGCGCACGATGGGCGTCGCGGTGGACCCCGCATGGATCGACACCCGACTCCCTACCGTGCTCCTCCCCTCACCCAGCGTGCTGTTCGAGGACCCGAAGGCGGCGTGGACCCCGTGACGATCGAATCCCTGAGAGCAGGGCTGGGCAGATTGGCTTCCCCTGCGCGCCGGGTGCGGTGCAGCAGAGCAGCACAGCAACCCCGCCGACCACGGGCGACCGTCCCCTACCGTCAACGCCCGTACGAGCAGGCCGGATGGCCTCAACGACCGCCCCGCCCGTAGTTCGCATCCAGCGGGTCAGCCCGTGCCACAGGCGTGCCAGAAAGAGCGGGGACTCACGGGGAACGGCGGCGGGGAACGGGGCTCCAAGTCCGCCGGCACGGGAGCCAGCATGCACCAGGTCAGCGCCCAACTCGCCCCGCCTCTCTCCTAAAGTGGTTGTCCAGCCCGCTCACCGCGTCCACACCCGCAGGAACTCTTCGGCCGGAATGGCCTCCAGCGGATCCTCTTCAGGATCGACCGCTTGGTCTGTGAGGAAGCCGTGCTCGTCCTCCAGGTGCTCCCAGCTATAACGGTGGAGTTGGCCGGCCGAAGTCAGCTCGGCTTGCTTGAGGACGATCAACGCACCACGGTCGGGGACCGCTTCGATGTACCAGCGGCCGCCCTCCTCGTCCTCGTGGTGGAAGTAGCGCCGTAGGGTGGCGCGCTCGTCGAGTGCTCGGTAGTACGCCACGATCTCCGCGATGCGCTCCAGGTCAGCCACGGAGTCATCGTGTCAGGGTGCGAGTCGCGGTTGCGCCGTTCTGACATCTACGGCTGACATCAACGGCGCCGGACGCCAGCACTTCTAGGTGGTGCAGCATGAACGGCGTGGCCGGGCGGTCGCCCGGCAGGGCCGAGCAGCGATCGAACTCATAAAGCGGTGGTCAGAACGCCACCGCAACTCGATGGCCAGGGACAGATCGCTCTGGCTACGCTTCAGGGATGTGTCGGTATGCGGCTGCCTACAAGCGCCACTTCGTGTGCTTGGCCTGCCGGTCTTCGTTCAAGCAAGGCTTGAAGCCGTCCGGCGATCACCTCTGTCCTCGCTGCCGTCAGCCAATGGTCAACGCCGGTTTCGACGTGGCCATTCCGCGCCGCAGGGACAAGCGGGGCTGGCGCACCCTTGAAGCCACTCTCCGAGCCGGGATCACCTTCCACTCGTGCGGTTGCAGTGGGCCGGGCTACCGCCCCAGAACGTGGTCAGAGGTTCGGGAACGGCGAACCGCCGCAAGCAGGCTTGGTCTCAGCGAGTTCGACGCACTCCAACAACATGATCCAGGGACAGCGCCACCGTCCGAGCAGTGAGTGTCTAACTGCGTGACAACGCCGACACACAACGACGGACGACCGCGAACGTCAGCGGACCATCAATGCAGATGAGCGGCACACAAGCCCCAGGCGCCGCCCCCACCCAAGTTGCTTCGGGACGAAGAGGTCACGTGTCACAGTCCGGGTTCGCCGGCCGGCGACAACTCTTCGTTGTCCTAAAGCCCTGGACGCTGCATCCTCGGCGTATGCCGGTCTCTCCCGACGCCCGCGACCTCTGCCAGTCCGTCTTCGAGGCGGGCCATGTCGAGTTGGCCGTCATGGCTCTGGAGACCTATGCCGGGCCAGATGAGGCGTGGGTCCACCAGGCCGCCATCAGGCTGAGCGAAGGGCAGCTTCACCGTCTGGCCCACTGGTTGAACTCGGCCGAACGAGAACTGGGCACCTTCCGCTGGTACGCCGGCGAACCCTCAGATGTATCACCCGAGTCGCACCGGTTCGCAGTCGAGTTCAGCAACGGGCTGATCGACAAGGATGTCCCCAGGCCACCAGAGCCACGGTAAGCCGTGTGCCATACGCGTGCCAGATCGTGCGGGGAACCACGGGGAACAGTGGAGACTGGCCGCGCAGGTGCCCGAGTCTTCGAATCCGCTGCGCCGCAGGTCAGCGCAGCAATTGTTGGCAAAGAACCCAAGCTTCCCAAGCTCATAGCTCGGTGTTCGAGCGGCGGCATCAGGTGTACAAGTAAGGTCCGCTCCGACCCAGTCGTAGAGGCAGATGGAGGCGGGGACCATGCGGCCTCGGGGCGTCGTCCTGGAAGACGCGGAGCGCATCCAGTGGGGCTTCGCTCCGTTCGTGGGAGTTGGACCACTGCGGTTCGGGATGAGTCATGAGGAGGTGGTTGGCGCGCTGGCTGTGGACCACGCCACCGTGATGGTGCCCGGCAGTTGGGCTGACTTCCACCTTCCGACCTCCCACGGGCCGGCCCTGAGGACCTATTACGCAGGCGTCGACCGCCTTCACGGTATTGCTGTCGACGCTCTGCACGGTCCGCAGGTCGCCATGGACGGGTTGCGGCTGGTCGGGCAGGTGCCATCCAAGCTGGCGGCCCTCTTCGTCGACTACGTGATGTCCAAGGGCTTGAGAGACGACGTCTACTTTTCTCAGGAAGGGGACCCGGGAGCTGATGAACTTGGGGTCGTGCTGCGCGCGCAGCGCGCCGGAGACATGCTGCTCACTCGTCCGGTCCTTGTGGCACGTGAGTGGGCTGATCGCGTCTACGACACATCGGAAGGGCCCATCCCCGACGAGGAGTGGCGGGTGCACGCGTGACCGTCAGGGACACGGCGACCTGCACTGACGAGGCGGTCGCACTTCGTCTCAGTTTCCGTCTCATTCAGCGCCGTTCACGGCCGTTCAGGGAAGACCCGCAGCCGATGCCGGCCGAGGAGCCGACCACGCGTGAACGCAGGTGAACAGCCCCGTACGAGACCAAGCAGAGCACCAACACAGTTGGAAAGCGTGTTGGCGGTGCAGAGCGTCAGCAGGTGTCCGGCCGTGCCGGGGCCGGTTGGGCCTGCCGGACGCCGGTGCATGCCACCAGCGTGTTGCCGTCCTCGGCGAGGAACAGCATGAAGACCCACGATTCGTCGGCAGTCCTAATTTGGCCCAGTCGAACCGGTCGGCCGTATAGGTCGAGGCGTTGCACGGCCCGCGCCAAGCTGGAGGTCTCGATGTCTTTCCGAAGGGTGTGACGGAGCCGACGCTTGTAGACCGTCGCCAGTGACTTCGCTGACGTTGCACCGTCCCAGACAACGTGAGAAGCGCCAGCGCGAAGGGCAGACAAGGCGGCCGACGACGTTTCGTCGCCACCGCCCAGCAGGCGTTCGAGCTGTTCCCGCTCCATGACTTCACCCCCCAGGTCGGGATCCTGCTGTACAGCAACGAAGTCAGCAACCCCAGCAACCGTCAGCGACCGCCACCAACCCGCACGACCCTTCCTACAGCCTGTATGACCCCCGATGACCGATCTCTCCAGAGCTACGGATCAGATGGGCGTCGGGCTGCGGGCCCGGATATCCCCCGCATGCACCGGGGAGCTCCGGCGCTGGGACACCGTCAAAGCCCCAGACAACCGAGGCCGCTTTGCCTACGATGCCCTTCATGCCTCAAGGACGCCCGGCCATCCCGCAGCCAATGCAGCGCCAAGTGCGCGTCGAAGCCGGCCACCGTTGTGCAATCCCAACTTGTCGGGCCACCCCTGTGGAGCTTGCGCATATCCGTCCCTACGCCCAAGTCTTGGAGCACACGTTTGAGAATTTGATCGCGCTGTGCCCAACCTGTCACACGCGCTTTGACCGCGGTGACATCGACGCAAGATCGATGCGTCAGTACAAGGCGAACCTGGGTCTCCTCTCGGGCAGGTACGGCCCTTTGGAACTTCAGGCTCTTCAGTGGTTCGCTGATGACACGACCCGTCAAGAGATCGATATTCCTCGCGGGGTCGACTGGGCGTTCGGCAACCTAACCCGTGATGGGCTGGCCGTGGTCGTGGACCGGCCCCCCACATGGGGCTCGGTGTCAGACGGGTCGATCGGCACCGTCGGCCTGCGGCTCACAAACGTAGGGCACGACGCCGTGCGGAAACTGCTGGATGCCCAGCCCCTGGAGTGAGTGCGCGACGACCAGGTTCAGGCTGACCTGAGCAAGCAGCGGCCTCGGTGTCCGGATGGCCGCCGTTTCAGGACTGAGATGCGTTTCGCAGTCGTTCAGGTGTCTACAGAGGGCATACAGCTCGAACAGGGCCTTCTCTCCTGCGGCTCGTCCGCGCTCCTCCAAGAGGCTGGCTATGGCAGCTTCCTGCTGCTCGCGCATCGCCGCGGCCTGATGCCGCTGTTGGAGCCATCCGCCGAGCAGGGCCCCTCCGGTCCCACCACGGCACCACTGAACTCGATTAGCCCGACCAAGATTTCCGTCTGCATCGACTCCCTACTTCCTGACGGGCGTCACGACGGCGAAGACGCGTTGCCTTCCTCTCGCGGGTCGACGTTGGCGGGGTCGGGGCCCTGCATCAACTCGAAGCGACGCCGCTGGTTCAGCTCGTGCTGCGCGGCTCTGCGCTGCTTCTCCTCTGTCCGCTCGGAGAGGGACGGGAGGGGGTCGGAACGGATGTAGGCCGACAGGAGGTCGGTCAGCTCGTCCGTTAGCTCCGCGAGCCAGCTCACCGCGAAGAAGTGCCGGACACCGGCAGCCCTGAACCGTCTCATCACGATGAGGAGGGATTTCACGCGGTCGCGGAGTTCCCGGTTCGGGATGCGGGCCACAGCTCTCTCGACGTTCTCCATGTGGCCAAACACAATGTCCAGGTATGACGCCCGCTCGTCCGTGGGCATCGTGGCGACGTCGCTCCTGACTGATCCCAGAAACTCCCCGAGCGTGATCAGCTCGCTCAGGGCCCTGTCCGCTGCTTCTTGGCCGATCTCCGCGAGGCGGGCCTCCTGGGCCAGCTTCCTCTGGTGGGACAGGGTGAGCCACACGCCACCGAAGGAAGCGGTCCCACCGACCAAGGCGCCGCCGAAGCCGATGAGACCTGAGAGAACTTCTGGTTGCATGCCGATCATCATGCCGACGGGACCAACCCAATGGGGCTGATCCCGTCAAGTCCTCGGCGGCCGGCTCACCGCTCGTGGACCCGGATCCTCTTGGGAGGGGCTTGGGCGCCTTGAGAATGGCCGGAGAGGACGCTGGCAGTGGCCGGTTGCAGACCGATGCCCCAAGCAGTCAAGGCCGTACTGGCAGATCTCCGACGTCAGCACTGGCGATCTCCAGTGCCCCAGCTAGCAGTCCAGCTCATCGACCCTGCTCATAAAACGAGTACCTCTTCAATGCGCTCACGGAGGTCGTCGTCGCGGTTCAGTCGAGAGCTGTCAGCGTTCGGAACGCCTCTTCTCGTCGGACCCGTCCGGCGTGACGCAACAAGGAGAGGGACTCGGATCTTGTCCGAGTCCCTCTCTCCCAAGCTTGCCGCAGTACCCGCCTTGCCGACCGTCCCCCTCAGATGCGGTGAGGTTCACTCACTTCCAGGAGGTGGCCGCGGCTGGTCGCGACGCGGAGCACGTCCCGCAGAGCCTGGTGCAGTTCCTAAGCCAACCGTCGCAGGCCTTCCGGACCGGCCTCTTGGTCGTCGAGGGCACCCAAAGCTTCTTCCAACAGTTCAGTGGCCGCTTCCAGTTGTTCCGCTTCGATGTTGTCCGCCAGACGCGACATGTAGCCGCCCCTGTCGTCGGTACTCAGGTAGCAGGGCTTGCCCTCCGGTCCCGACCACGGGAGGAGGCGCAGTTCGTTCCGTGCTGTCATCCTGCCGTCTGCCTCTCGTCGGGGTTGTGATAGGTGGTGAAAACCGCGTCGGCTCGATCCCCTGGAAAGACCAGAAGGGCCGCCTCGACCACTCGGCCGGTGGGGTCGGTCGCGACGCGCGTGATCGCCAGAACTGGCACGGCGGAGTTCGTCCGCAAAGTCGATGACTCGTCCGGCGTCGGCGGGCGGGCGCATACCGTTTCTCGGACAGCAGCCGGCGGAGAGCCGAGTACGGCGAACCTCTTGACCGCCTCCAGGTACGAGGATTCGTCTTCGAGCACTCCGGCCGGCGCCAGGTCGCGCGGGATGTAGATACGGGCCAGTCCGTGCGGTGACTCCCCCTCGTGGCTGACGCAGAAGAACTCCGCGAGAGGGCTGCCCGTCGGCACCCTCAGCAAGGTCGTCAGGTGTCCGTCAGCCTGAACCGTGGCGGTGCGAACGGTGACGCGCAGGGCCGCTTCGGCGGCGGTCCACGGGTCCAGCGTCCCCCAGCCGCCGACGTACATGATCCGGCTGAGAGGGCGGCGGACGAAGTTGCCCTTGCCGTGGATCTTCTCGACGAGGCCTTCGCCCTGTAGCACCGCGAGGGCACTCCGCAGCGTCGCTGTGCTGACCTTGTACTGACCCGCCAAGCCGGTTTCGGACGACAGTCGTTCGCCGGGCTTGAGGTGGCCGGTCGTGATCTGGAGCCGGAGATCGTCGGCGATGTCGTGGGGGCGAGGAGACACGGACCGGGTCACCGTCGCCTCATCATCCGCACGGCGACCAGGCGGGTTCGCGTGTGTATGGTCAGCAACTCGCCCGAGTCGAAGAGGATTTGCTTCGCACCCTGGGAGAGCTGGAAGAGGTCTTGCACCCGGCTGGCACGACCTCCGAGTTGGATGATGTCGCCACGCTGCACGGTGGCCGCGGTCACCTCGACGCTGGATGCCAGCGTGCCGCCGGGTACCCGCTCCCTCACCGCTGCACCCCCGAAGGCGTCGTCTGGCCGGGCATCGAATGGCACAGGCAGTCGCACACCTCATAGACCACCGGGAGGTCGACCGGCGCCGAGGCCGGGGAGGACTCCGCGCAGGCGGGGTGGGTGCCGATCCGGCATGCGGTCGATCGGTAGGGGACGGCCGAGGCGTCCGTGACGCGGGTCTGTCGACGGGGAGGCATCAGTGGACCCCCACCAGGGCCGACCACGCGTCGGCCGGCAAATAGGGGGCGACGACCACTGCACGCGTTCGCATGCGCTTCTCCCAGGCCAGTACGTACGGGCGGACGAGCGCGACGTCCTCACCCCTGAGCGTTTGCCGGTGGTTCACGTCGTCGGAGGCACGCGGGCGGGCGGCCGTCGTCTTGTCCGAAGGCAGGGAGGAGGCGGCGGTGGCCGACGGCTCGGAGGTCGTTAAGGGGCGGCGGTGCCTGCCCTTGGGGAAGTGCCGCTCTCTGGTGAGCGAGACGGCACGGCGGATACGGTTGAGCACGCTGATCAGCTCCTATCGCTGATGGCTCGGTCCCCCGACATCGCCCGTCGTGGGGACCGTTTTGCGTACGACCGCCCAGAGGGTGCGGCCGTTCATGCTGGTGGCCAGGAGCCCGAATCGATCGGCCTCCGCCACTACGTCCAGGACCTCCCGCCATAACTCGGCGGAGAGCGCGTCCGGCACCTCCGCTTCGACCGACGTGTGCCGGGAGTGTTCCTCCACTCTCGTGAGGAGCCCGAGGGCGGACAGCCGGGCGGCGAGGGCCGCCGCGCTAACTCCCGAAGCGGGCACAGGGCAGCCTCCGTCCACCAGAGATCACTTTGAGTGAAGCTGGTTAACTAGATTAAAGCTAGTGGACTAGATTTTCCATATGCCTGAGCAGCCGCCCTATCTCCGCATCGCCGACGAACTCCGGCGGCGGATCGCGGAGCACGTGTGGGAGCCGGGAGACCGCCTGCCCTCCCGCGCCCAGATCGGCCAGGAGTGCGGGGTGGGCGACAACGTGGTCCGCCGGGCGCAGGAGTTGCTGATCTCTCAGGGCGTGTTGGAGGGCCGGGCCGGTTCGGGCACGTACGTCGCCGAGCCCAGGCAGCGGGTGCGGGTGGTTCGCTCATCGGCGCGCGAGCAACCCACCGGGTCCCCGTTCCGCGCCGACATGCAGGCCGTCGGCAGGCAGGGCGATTGGGAGAGCCGAACCGACGCCAAGGTGCCGGCACCGGCGGAGATCGCGACGCGTCTCGGAATCGCCGAAGGCGCCCTGTGCGTCCGAACGGCGTATGAGTTCCTTGCCGACGGCAGGCCGGTGCAACTGTCGACGAGTTGGGAGCCGTACGACCTCACGGCCGGCACACTCGTCGTCCTCCCCGAGGGAGGGCCGCACGCCGGGGCGGGTGTCGTGAACCGCATGGCCGCAATCGGCATCACCGTCAGCCACGCCGTGGAGCAGCCGGAGCCGCGGCAGGCGACCGCCGAGGAGGCGTCGCTTCTCGGCGTCCAGAAGGCAGCGCTCGTCACGCACATCCGGCGGACGTACTACAGCGACGAGGGACGGCCGGTCGAAACCGCGGACATCGTGGTGCCCGCCGCTCACTGCGAGATCGTCTACGAGATCCCCATCAACCGTTAGCGCGACAACTCAGCGTCAGCGTCCTCTCCCCGGCTCGTATCGTGAGCGCATGCGCGACGAGAGACACGATGAACGGCTGTCGGACGCGGAGATGGAGCTGTTCCTCCAGTACATGCACCGGTTCGCGAACCATGACCTGGACATCTTCGCTCTCATGCAGGTGGGCGATGCCGAGCATCCTGCCTATGTGAGCTTCACGAGGGCTCCAGAGGCAGGCCGCGCCCCCTCGGTCTACCGGCGGCCGTAGAGGTCGCCGTCCAGGGCGTGTCGAATACGTGCTGAACGCCGGTCGACGAGATGCCGGACGAAGGAAGCGATGCAGGTCAGCGCCGGTGCGACATTCGACACGCCAGGCGCCTTCTAAGCGCTTGGCCGCAGGTTCGAGTCCTGCCGGGGGCGCTCCCTCCACTCCAGGTGTCCGCTGCATGCCTGGGCAGTAGCCGGACGCGCGCCGCGGTCCGCGTCCTCGCGATCGGCGAGGACCGGGGGACCGGGCGTTCAGGCTGAAGTCCCGGGCTCCGCGCCTACGACCACCCGCACGCCGCCTCCTCCCAGCACCGCGACGGCCGCCGTGTGCGCGCCCTCGACCGTCAGGTCCGCCAGGCTCACCTCGGGCCGTCGGCCGATCTGTTCCGGCCAGTCGAGGACCGCCGGGGCGGCGTCCGGCGCGGACAACTCCAACCCGCGCAACGGCGCACGCAGACCCACCCCGAGTGCCTTCAGCACGGCCTCCTTGCGGGTCCAGGTGCGCAGGAAGGCGGTACGGCGTCCGGGGGCCGGGCGGGAGTACAGGTCCCTCAGTTCCGCGTCGCCGAGCGCCGTGCGCGCCGCCGCGTCGACGTCGAGGCCCACGCCGTCGTCCTCCACGTCGAGCCCCACGGCCGCGCTCCGGCAGACCGCCACCCCGACCACCTCCCCGCTGTGGGTGACGGAGAAGTCGACGTCCGCGTACGGCGACCCCTCCGGCACCGCAAGTCGCACCTTGCCGTGCGGTCCGCCGCAGCGCGGGCAGACGCGGCGCAGTGGGACGTCGGCGGGAGGCAGGCCGAGCAGCTCGGCCAGGGCGAGGCGGCTGAGCGCGCACCCGACCAGGAAGCGCGCCTTGTCGGCCGGCCGGGCCGTGGCCTCGTAGCGGCCGCGCTCCACCGCGTCGAGCAGGCCGAGGAGCGCCGGCCGGGCGTCAGCGGATCGCGCCCACCGCACCAGCACCTCGTGTTCCGTCACGATTCCTCGCCTCGTTCGGCCGATCGACCCACGCCCTAAACTCCTGCTCGTCGTACAAGACACCGACACCAGCGACACCGACGACAGCGACAACGGCGGCGACGCCGTCGACAGCCGACAGCCGACAGCCGACAGCCGACAGCCACGCCAACGGGAAAGCAGCCGGATGCGCCTGCACACACAGGAGTGGGGAACGGGCGACCGCCTCGCCGTCCTCGTCCACGGCATCATGACCGACCACCGCACCTGGCACGAGCTGACACCGGTGCTCACCGGGCGCGGCTACCGCGTGCTCGCGGTGGATCTGCGGGGTCACGGCGCCAGCGCGCGCGGGGAGTACGCGCCCGCGCTCTTCGCCGGGGACCTCCTCGACACGCTCCCGCGCCGGCCCGAACTGGCGCTGGGACATTCGCTGGGCGCACTGGCACTGGCCCTGGCGGTGGAGGAGCTGGCGCCGGCCCGCGCGATCTACTCGGAGCCCGCCTGGCGGCTGAGCGGGTCGGAGGGCGGGCTGGATCCGGCGTTCTTCACGCTGTTCAAGCGCTCTCCCGACCTGCTGACGAGTTTCTCCCGCCCGCGGGACGACGCCGAGGGCGACGATCGGCTCACTGTCGAGCGGCAGGCCCTCGACGCCTGGGACGAGAACACCGCCCTCGCTCTCTCCGCCCACCGCCTCGTCGACCACACCCCGGAGAGGGCCGTCGTCCCCTCGCTGGTCCAGCTGTCGGACCCGAGCACGCTCGTCAGCGCGCGAGGGCGGACCGAACTGAGCCGACGGGGTTTCGAGGTGCGTACGGTGCCCGACGCACCGCACGCGATCCACCGGGACCGGTTCGACGCGTTCGTCGACTCCCTCTCGGGGTGGCTGTGACGTCGGCAGGAGGGAAACCGGCGCGCACCAGATTTACCGCACAGTGAAATCAACGTGCCGCGGAATCACACCGCCCCGGCTCGCGTCGGAGTCAGTGCACCGCACGCAACATGCGCGTCACATTGATCCTCGTCGGCGAAAGGCCGAGTTCCACGCTCTGCATCATCCGTTCGCCGTTCAGTCGGCCATAGGCGAGCAGATCGACGTTGGCCAGGCTGAATTCCGGCCAGGTGTGAATACTCAGATGCGAGGCCGAAAGCAGCAGAATGGCGGTGACGGCGCCATTGGGGAAAACATGCGAGGCCTCACCGAGCACCTGGGCGTTTCCCTTTTCGGCGGCGGTGCGCAGCACTTGGAGGAGGCGCTCCTCGTCGGTCAGGATGCTGTGGTCGCTCACCCATACGTCTACGGCGTAGGAGCACAAATCGTCGACGTTTATGCCCTCGGTGGCGAGGCTGGCGGGGTTGGTCATAGGGAACCGGGGGTCGCGATCCGCTGCCCCCGTCTCCTTTCGCATAGAGGTGCGCTGGTCCGCGCGGCCGAAGGAAGGTGTCGAGGCCGAAAACCGACGCCCGATGTGGCCCAGTATAGCATCCGGGCCGCTCTACGGCTCGCGCACGCATCTTGTCAAGGCGGGCCGGGCCATGCCCCTCACCTCGCCCCCAATAATCTGGGAACAATTATCCGGAAACTTCGGAAAAGACCCGTCGAATTCCTCCGTTCGATTTCCGAATTCTCCGCACCGCGGGCGGGTCAGGTCGACGCCGCGCCAGCCCGTATACTCGATAGACCTGGATTCCATCGCCCGCCCGGAGCAGCTTTGTGAAAAACGCGCCTCGACCCAGCCGGAGTACCCCCGCCGATCGAGTGCTCACGGAAGTCGCGGACGCCGTAAGGCTTCAGGAGGGCCCGCCCGGCGTGCGCTCCGTGCTGCGAGCCCTGCGCCGCCTGGCCCCCGCCTCCACGCGGGACATCAGCCGCGCCACCGGCCTGCCCGTCCCGATCGTGGCCGCTCTGGGCAACGAGCTGCGCCGCCGTGACCTGCTCACCAGGGAGCGCCCGTCCCGGCTGACCCAGGCCGGGCTGGACGTCGTGGCCGAGCTGGGCATGGACCTCACGCTCGACGCCACCTGCGGCACCTGTGAGGGCCGCGAGCTGGTGATCCCCTCCGTCCTGGACGAGGCCGTACGACGGCTGCGGGCCCTGATGGAGTCCGGACCCGCAGCCGACATGGCGATCGACCAGTCCCACTGCACGCCCGAGACCAAGGTGCGCCGCGTCCTCGCGCTGCTCGCGGCGGGTGCGCTGCCCGGCGGCTCCCTGCTGCTGATCGGCGACGACGACCTCGTCTCCCTGGCGGTCGCCGTCGTCGGGGACGTCCTCGGTTCTCCGATCGTCGAGCGCGTGACCGTCGTCGACATCTCCCCCGAGATCCTCGCCTACGTCCGGAAGGTGTCCGCGGAACTCGGCACCCGCGTCGAGACGGTCGAGCACGACCTGCGCCAGCCGCTCCCCGCCGAGCTGCACGACGGCTTCGACGTGGCGATGACCGACCCGCCGTACACCCCGGAGGGTGCCCGGCTGTTCCTGTCGCGCGCCGTGGAGGGCCTGCGCCCCGGCCCCGCGCACAGCGTGTTCTTCTCCTTCGGCGGCAAGAGCCCGGACGAGATGCTGGAGGTCCAGCGCGAGATCATGTCCCTCGGCCTGGTCACCAACGGCTACATCCGCAACTTCAACGAGTACGAGGGCAGCGGCATCCTCGGCGGGGTCGGGTTCTTCCAGCACCTCCTCACCACCACCTCGACCGCCTCCCGGCAGGGCGGCTACGAAGGTCCCCTCTACACGGGTGACAAGCGGACCCGGCAGCGCGAGTACGAGTGCGTGGCCTGCGGCAACCGGCTCCGCGTCGGCCCCGGCGCCCGCTGGACGTCCGTGGCCGCCCTGCGCGCCGAGGGCTGCCCCCGGTGCGGCGAGGGCCCCTTCCGCCCCGGCCGCCTGGTCGCGGCGGACGAGCCGCCGGGCACCCCGGCCTCCCCGGCGGTCGCGGCGGCCGCCGGACCGGTGCCGACACCGGCACAGGCACAGGCTCCGGTGCAGGCGCAGGCACCCGCACCCCCCACCACTCCCGCCCAGCCCCACTCCCGTCCCCAGCCCTCCCAGGAACCCGGCTGGCACCGCCCCACCCCCGAGTCCCGCGCCGCCCTCGAACAGCGGGCGCACCCCTGCCTCACCCGTCAGGCCGACGAGGGCGACCTCCCGGCGATCGGTGAGTTCGAGGCCGAGATCGCCCGCATCTCCTTCGGCGAGGACGCCGTGGACGACCCCGCCCGGCACGCGTCCCGTGTGGGCCGGTCCATGGAGAAGTCGAAGGAGGGCATGATCGTCGCCCAGCGTCCGGGCGGCGAGGTGGTCGGCTGGTGCTGGGTGAGCATCAACCAGAACCAGATGACCGGCGACCGGTACGCCAATTTCCGTTCGCTCGCGGTCGCCCCGCTGGACAACCGCGCCGACGTGGCCGAACTCCTTCTCACCGAAGGTCTGGAGTTCTGCCTGGCCAACGGCATCACGGAGGTCGTCGGCCGCGTTCACGTCGGCAACGTCCCGATGCGCACCGTCTACCGCAAGTTCGGTTTCGACCCCGCCACCCTGACGATGAAGCTGCGTCTTCCGCAGGAGGGCACCCGATGACCGACGCGACCGCGGGACACGGCTCGACCGGTTACGACCCCGACCGGATCAAGTGCGTCGTCTGGGACCTGGACGGCACCCTGTGGGACGAGATCGCGGTGGAGACCCCCACCGACGAACTGCCCGTCCCCCGGCCCGAGACGCTGGCCGCGATCGACGCGCTGGCGGCCCGTGGCGTGCTCAGCAGCATCGCGAGCCGCAGCGCGCCCGCGGTCCTCGACCGGATGGGCGCCGTGCCCGGACTGCGTGAGCGCTTCCTGGCCCCGCAGGTGTCCTGGCAGGACAAGAGCGAGTCGCTGCGCCGGATCGCCGAGGATCTCGGGATCTCCGTGGACGCGCTGGTCCTCGTCGACGACTCCCCGTACGAGCGTGCCGAGGTGGAGGCGCTGTTGCCCGGCGTGCGCACCCTCGACCCCGGCGAAGTGCCCGCGCTGCTCGCGGCGTTCGAAGACCGCGAGGTCACTCCCGAGTCGCGGGAGCGGGTCCGCCGCTACCGCACCGAGGAGACCCGCCGGGCCGAGGGTGAACGCTTCCACGGCACCCGCGAGGAATTCCTGCGCTGGTGCGGCATGCGTCTCGCCGTCGGCGCGGCCGTCGCGGACGAGGTCCCGCGGGCGCTGGAACTCGCCGCCCGCACCCACCGTCTGAACTCCTCCGGCCTGACCCCCGACCGGCTCCGCGCGCTGGTCGCCGAGGACGGGTACGAGCTGTTCACCGCCCGCATGTCCGACCGCTTCGGGGAGTACGGCATCATCGGCGCCGCCCTCGTCGACCGGACCGCCCCCGGTCGCTGGTCGGTGCCGTTGCTGGCGCTCTCCTGCCGGGTCGCCGGCCGGGGCGCCGCGGCCGCGTTCCTGTTCTGGCTGATGGAGCGGGCGCGGGAATCCGGCGGCGCCGGGGAGTTCCGGGTGACGCTGCGGCCGACGGACGCCAACCTGGAGATGCGGATCCTGCTCCGCCAGGCGGGCATGCGCCGTACCGAGGACGACCACGACCACGGCGAAGGGGCGGTCCTGTCCCGCTCCCTGGTCGGCCACGGCGACCTCCCGAAGCCTCCCGCCTGGCTGCACGTCTCCACCCGAGAGGACGCCGACGCGTGACGGACGCCCACACCCCCTCCTCCACGGACCGTACGGCGGTGGAGCGGGAACTCCGCTCGATGATCGCGGAGGCCGCCCGCCTGGACGCCGCCCTGGTCGCCGCACTCCCCGCCGACACCGACCTCTTCGGCCCGGAGATCGGCCTGACCTCGCTGGCCGGGGTGACGCTGCTGGGCGCGGTCGACACCCGGTTCGGCGTCGATGTCGCCGCACTGGACCTCAGTCTGGACAGTCTCCAGTCCATCGCCACCCTGGCCGACTTCGTGACGGCGCATCGGGTCGCGCGTTGAGGCGCACGCCCCCGCGTGTGCGCGGCCACCGGGATCCGGCGGGCGCCGCCGTGACCTGCCCGCGGGGCCGGCGTTGAGAGGGGAGTGCGGCGGCGCACATGCTGCCGTGCGAACCGAATGACTAAGGAGAATGCGATGTCTCGCATCGCGAAGGCGGCCGCTGTCGGCGTCGGCGCCGGCGCCATGATGGTCGGCGGAGCCGGTCTGGCCATGGCGGACGCGGGAGCGCAGGGCGCGGTCGTGGGCGCGCCGGGCGTCCTGTCCGGCAACCTCGTCCAGGTCCCGGTGCACGTGCCGATCAATGTCTGCGGCAACACCGTCAGCGTCGTCGGCCTGCTCAACCCGGCCATCGGCAACACCTGCGCCAACGTCAGCGACCACGACGGGGGCGACGGCGACGAGGGCGAGCACCCCGGCGACGGCGGCTACGGCGGCTGACGTCCGTACAGCGCACCTCGCGGAGGGCCCCGGCACCTCGGGCGCCGGGGCTCTCCCCTGTCTCGGGCTTTCTCCGGGAGGCGGCAGACGTCCGCCCGCGCGGGCTCAGGCGTAGCGGTAGACCCGTCCCGCGTCCTCCAGTTGGTCGGGGGTCGTGTTCCACGGGGGCAGTGGCTGGTGCCGGGCGACGACCCGGCGGAACTGGCTGGTGCCCGGCAGCGGCGGCTCGGCGGGCAGGTAACGGTGTTCGCGGTGGCGCCCCTGCCATCGGGTCCACAGCAGGTCGATGAAGGCGTGGTGCAGCCAGAAGACCGGGTCGTTGACGGACGCCCCGCCGACCATGGCACCACCCACCCACCGGTGCACCCGGTTGTGGTTGAGCCAGGCGGTGCTCTCCCGGAGGCCGGTCCCCCATCCCTCCAGCTTGTTGCGGAAGCCGCGGGTGACCGTCGAGTCCCAGGGCGAGACGTCGTACACCGGGTCCTTCAGCGCCCACTCCACGTCGGCCTTCGTCGGCAGGGTGATCGGGTCGCGGGGTCGGCCCAGGTCGCGGGTGAGGAACTCCGTGTCGGTGACGCCGTCCCTGATCGTCCAGTTTCCGGTGGCGTACGCGAACGGCCCCGTGGTCACCTGCCGGTCGGAGCGGCGCCCGTTGCCGCCCAGGAGGTCCGCGGTCCAGGGCACGGAGGTCGTCGTGCGGTCCCGCGTCCAGTCCCAGTACGGCACCGTCACCGAGGAGTCGACCCGGCGCAGCGCGTTCTCCAGGTCCAGCAGGAACCGGCGGTGCCACGGCAGGAAGGAGGGCGCCATGTGGGCGGTCCGCAGGCCTCTCTCGCCGTCGGAGACGTAGAAGTCGATGTGCATGCGCACGAACTCGTCGTACTCGCCCCGGCGTTTCAGCTCCAGGAGCGCCCTGACGAACCGTCGCCGTTCGTCGGCGGTGAGCGTGCTGACGTCCTTACGGATGTAGGCCATGGTGTCCCCCCGTGTGTGAGTGACGGCTGGCTGCGGGGGCGGCCCGCAGCATCTGTCCGGGTCCCAGTTCGTCGACGGCGGCGCGAACGGCGTCCAGCGGGTCGGCGTACGAGCGGTAGTGGTCGACCATGCTCAGCCAGGTGCCGTCGGCGCGGCGCATGAGATGCAGCGGGCGGCCGTCGACCGTGACCTCCCACTGGTCGCTGTCGCCCACGCGGACCGACGGGGCGAGCCGGCCGATCAGGTGGCGCCCGAGGTAGATCTCGTCGAAAACCGTTTCCCCGGGGCTGGGCCCGGGCTCGTCCCGACGGCGGGCGGGCCGGGAAGCCGCCACGAGCGGGGTGAGCGCGAGGGAGGCGGCGGCGCCGAGCAGCCCGCGCAGCGTGCCCCGGCGTGTTCTGCGTCGCGTCGTCTCCGTCGGGATCGTGGTCCCGACGGCGGCTCCGTCCACGCTGACGACCATGTGTGCTCCTCGTCCGGGTTCGGTTGTCGACAGCGTTAACCGTCCGGCGGCCCGTGGGGTCACCGTGCGCGCCGGTGAGAGGCCCGAACGGCGGGGGCCGCCGGGGTGCGGTCACGTGGGCCGGTCGGCTGCACCCCTGGCCGAGCCGCCCAGGCCGGCGCCGGCGAACGCGATGTCCAGCCAGGCCGGAGGTGCCTCGGGCCGGGCGCGGGCGGGCCAGGACGAGGTAGGCGTGTCCGCGCTTCCGCACGGCGGCCGGCCAGCCGGGGGCAGCACGCATGGCGGGGGTGACCGATACGAACGACGAACGCGCCCGACGGCGTCCGGACACACCGCGGGTCCCGCACCGAGCAGGACGCCGGCCGCCGCGCACCCACCCACGCCGAGGGCCGGTCCCCCATGACGGGACCGGCCCTCCGGCAAGCCCGAGCGCGCGCCTCAGCCCTGGTGGGGCAGTCCGCCGAGGAGGTTCTGGGGGTTCAGGGCGGTCGTCGCGCCCTTGACGGTGTCGAGCACGAAGCCCTGGTCCTGCGTGTCGAGCGCGTTCGACTGGTGCTGGAGCGGCATCACGTCGCCGACGTCGAGGGGCCCCTGGGCGAGCGAGTTCACGGCGCCGTCGAGGCTGGTGGGCGGGAGGTCGGCCGGGGTCGCGAACGCGGGTGCGGCGGCACCGGCGATCACCATGGACCCGGCAACGACAACGGCGGCCTTCAGGGACTTCATCGGATTCCTTTCTTCGGCGACTCGGCAACTCAAGTCGCCATGCGGGGAGTGCAGACGCCGTGCCTAACGATCCCCGGGGGCGGCGGAAACCCCGCACGCTGAGGTTTCTGCACTCCGGCGCGCGCCCACCCGAACGCCGAGGTGCAGAAGGGGAATCGCCCGGCCGTCAGGCGGCGGGGACCGACGCGGGCGGCGTGACCAACGCGGGCGGCAGCAGTTCCGGCGTCCCGGCCGACAGCGTGACGGGCGGCTCCGGGCCGAGACGGCAGAGCGGGGTCTCGACCGGCAGCTCCGGCAGCGTCGGCAGGGCGGGCGCCACCGCCAGGGGGTGCCTCCGGGGCGCGTTGCGCGCGGTCCGGGTCCTCCAGGGTCGGCGGGACAGGCCGTCCAGCAGGAAGGTGGCCAGGCCGTGGGGTTCTGACCCCGCACACGGCGGGGAGTCCCCGCGCTGTCGAAGGCGTGACGCCGTCGGTCGTGCCCCCATTGGGGTGAAGCGTCCCCGATCGAGCCGCACCGTTCCGACACACATGACCGACTTCTCCGTATTGATCAGGACAGCGATTAGAGTGGCGGATCGTCCGCCGCACGCCTATTGCCAGCAAATCGCACCTTTTCGAAAGGTCCACGCCGGTATGCGCCATCCCCTGGGTCCGACGCTGCGCCGCGAGAACCCGAAGGAGCCGTCGCGGCACCTCCCGGCGGGGGACGGCTCCCACCCCGTCGACTCGCGGGCGGGTCAGGGGGTCCGGCTGCGTGGGGTGCCGATCCCGCGCGGTGCGGGTGGCGGGACCGGGCCGGTCGCCCACCACGGGGACCCTGGCCGTTCGAGTGATTCGCTCACGTTGTCGACCGGTTCGTGGCGTGTCGCGGCACCGTGCGACCCGGTCGATCCATCTGACAATGTGTTGAACTCCACGATCAGTGAGCCGGGGGCGGCGCCGGCGGCACGTGTCCCGGCTCACGCGAAGACGCTCGGCCACGACTGCGATGTGTCCGATGTGTTCGATCTGCGAGCGGGTTTGCGGCGTGGCGGTGACCAGCTGGCCTTCCGGCTCGTTTCCCCACGGGACGCGGCGTATGCCGGCGTGCTCTTCGTCGCCGTCGACACACGGAAGCAGTAGGCGCGTTCCCGCACCGTCCCGAGCGCCACCCGTGAGCGAGGAAACCGCGCGATGCATCAGCCAGAACCCGACGTCGGACCGCGGGTCCTGCATCTCACCCAACCCGTGGACGGCGGCGTCGCCCGCGTCGTGACGGACCTGGTGCGCGCCCAGCTCGCCACCGGGCTGCACGTCACCGTGGCCTGCCCCGACAGCCCCCTCGCCGAGGACCTGCGGTCCCTGGGCGCGGACGTACGGCGCTGGCAGGCGTCGCGGGCGCCGGGGCCCTCCCTGCCCGGCGAGGTGCGGCGTCTCCGACGGGTGTTGGAGGCGGCGCGGCCCGACCTGGTGCACGCGCACAGTGCGAAGGCCGGGCTGGTCGGGCGGCTCGCCGTACGGGGGCGGATCCCGACCGTGTTCCAGCCGCACGCCTGGTCGTTCGAGGCGGTCGGCGGGGCCACCGCCGCTCTCGCCCTGAAGTGGGAGCGTCTCGCGGCGCGTTGGGCCGACCGGCTGGTGTGCGTGAGCGAGGCGGAGCGGGAGACCGGACGGCGGGCCGGGATCGCCGGACGGTGGACGGTCGTGCCCAACGGCATCGACCCGCGGCGCTTCCACCCGGCGCCCGTAGCCACCGTGCGTGCCGCACTCCTGGCCGAGACCGCCCCGGCCGCCCCGCTCGTGGTGTGCGTGGGGAGGCTGTGCCGGCAGAAGGGACAGGACGTGCTGCTGGCGGCGTGGGACGCCGTCGCGGCCCGGGTGCCGGGGGCCCGGCTCGCCCTGGTCGGCGACGGCCCGGACCACGACGCGCTGCGCTCCCGCGCCCCGGAGTCGGTGCTGTTCGCGGGGTCCGTCGCCGACGCCGCCCCCTGGTACCAGGCCGCCGATCTGGTGGTGCTGCCCTCGCGCTGGGAGGGCATGGCGCTGGCCCCGCTGGAGGCCCTGGCCTGTGGGCGGCCCGTGGTGGTGACCGATGTGGACGGCGCCCGCGAGAGCCTGCCGGCCGCGCTCGCATCCCGCTGTCTGGTCGCCCCGGAGAACGCCGCCGAGCTGGCCCGGGCGGTCACCGAGCTGCTGCTCGACCCGCGGCTGCGGTCGTCCCTCGGCCAGCAGGGGCGCCGTTACGTCCTGTCCACGCACGACGTGCGGCGCACGGCCGAGCAGATCGCGGGCGTGTACCGCGAACTGCTCGGCCGGCAGCCGTCCGCCGCCGGCCGAACGGCGCGGGTCGTGCCCACCGAGTGCAGGGAGTCCATCCACTCGTGACTGCGGAAAGCACCGTCCCCTCCCCCGGCGTGCAGCCCGGGTTCGTCCACGTCTCGGTCCTGCCGCGGCGCGAGAGCGGAGCGGGATTCCGGTTCCCGGCCCGACGGCCCGCCACCCGGCCCGTCTCGCCGTTGCCCCTGCTGCTCACCGACGGTCTCGCCGCGCTGGCGGGCGCCCTGGCGCTGACCGGGGCACAGCGCCGCCCGCTGCTGGTCGCCGCGCTGGTGGCGGCGACGATGCTGCTGCGTCCGAACCACGCACGGCCGGTCTCCGGGATCCTGGACGAACTGCCCGCCGTCTGCGGCCGGATCGCGGTGGCCTGGCTCGCGCTGGGAGCGCTCCTGGCGGCGTACGCCCCGGCGCACGCGCTGTCCGCGCGCACCCTGGTCCTCGGGTTCGCCGCGCAGGCGGCGGCCGGCTGCGCCGGGCGGGCCGTCGTCCATCTGCGGCGGCGCCGGGCGCTGCTGCGCCGCCCCCGCTCCGCGCTCGTCGTCGGCCCGGCGGCCACCGCGCAGCGGGTGGCCGCGGCCGTGCTGCGCCACCCCCGCTACGGGGTACGGCCGGTCGGCGTCGTCGCCGAACACCCCGGCCACCCCGACGGCACCGACGGGCTGCCGGTCCTGACCAACGGTGAGGAGGTGCAGCGCGCCCTCATCCAGAACAGCGTCCGCGAGATCTTGTGCGTCCACCCCTCGGTGCGTACCGCGCAGGGCCCGCTGCTGCGGGCGCTCGCCGAGTCGGGCTGCACGGTGTGGGAGGTCGACGCCGACACCCCGTCGTACGCGACCCGTGAGCAGCTCGCCGGGTTCCCCTGCCGGCGGCTGGACATGGGCACGGGGCACGGCGGCGGCCTCGGCAAACGGCTGCTGGACATCGCGGTGTCCGGGACGCTGCTGCTCGCCGTCAGCCCGCTGCTGCTGGTCTTCGCGACGGTGTTGCGGCTGACCAGCGGACCGGGGGTGGTGTTCCGACAGGAGCGCATCGGCAAGGACGGGCGCCCGTTCACGCTGCTGAAGTTCCGCACCCACCGCCCGGTGGACGAGCACGAGTCCGCGACCCGGTGGAGCGTGGCCGGCGAAGTACGCATGAGCCCGTTCTGCCGCTTCCTGCGCGAGACCTCGCTGGACGAACTGCTCCAGCTGTGGAACGTGTTGCGGGGCGACATGAGCCTGGTCGGACCACGCCCCGAACGCCCCTACTTCGTACAGCAGTTCAGCCAGACCTACCCGGGTTACGCGGCCCGGCACCGGATGCGGACCGGGATCACCGGCCTCGCCCAGATCCACGGGCTGCGCGGCGACACCTCCATCGAGGACCGGGCCCGTTTCGACAACGCCTACATCGACAACTGGTCGCTATGGCAGGACGTCTGCATCCTGCTGCGGACCGCGGCCGCCCTCGTGCGACCGACCGGGAGCTGAAACCGTCCGATGA
Source organism: Streptomyces sp. NPDC033216 (assembly GCF_055577115.1). Taxonomy (NCBI): domain Bacteria; kingdom Bacillati; phylum Actinomycetota; class Actinomycetes; order Kitasatosporales; family Streptomycetaceae; genus Streptomyces; species Streptomyces sp. NPDC033216. The sequence goes on from NZ_JBVIQK010000001.1 coordinate 627,370, forward strand.
GTCTCGCCCTGCCCCTGCCCCGAACCCGGACGCTGTCGCCGGTGCTGCCCGTCGTCGCCGTGGTGGCCCTGCTCGCGCTGCCGGTCTCACCTGGCGGCGAGGGTGGCGCGGGACCGGCCGACGCGCTCTCCGCGCTCGTCGTGCTGTTCTGCGCGGTCCGGTTGCTGCGGCAGCGGCGGCGCCCCCTGTCCCGTACGGCGGCCGTGGTGCTGGGGCTGCCGGTGGCCGGGCTGGCGCTCGCCGCGATGGGCGCCTCCTCCCCGGGTGCCGGGATCGGTGGTCTCGGCCGCTACCTCCAGGTGTTCGTGCTGGTTCCGGCGGCGGTGCTGCTGCTGATCCGCGACCGGTCCGACTTCCGTGTGCTGGCCTGGTCGTTCGTGGGCCTCGCGGGCTGGCAGGGCGCGGTCGGCGTGCACCAGTACGTCACCGGGACCGGCGCCTCGTACCAGGGTGAGGAGATCCGGGCGGTCGGTACCTTCGGCGCGCAGGACGTGATGGGCATGGCGACGGTCGTGTCGTTCGGGCTGGTCTGCGCGGCCGGACTGGCTCTGGGCCGCTCCTCGGTGCGGCAGCGGGCGGTAGCCGCCGCCTGCGCCCTCGCTCTGCTGCTGCCCCTCGCGTTGTCCTTCAGCCGGGGCGCGTGGATCGCGACGGCGGTGACCTGCGCGGCGCAGCTGGCGCTGGCCGGGCTGCGGCGGGCGTTGGAGGTCGGAGCGGCCGCGGTCGCGGTGGGCGTGGTCCTGGTCGGCGGCTTCGGCGTGGGTACGGCGATGCTCCAGGAGCGCATCAGCAGCATCACGCAGGTCACGGACGCCCCCGACCAGTCGGTCACCGACCGGTACACGATGTGGGCGGCGGCGGCCGGCATGTGGCGTGAGCAGCCGCTGACCGGCGTCGGGTTGAAGGGTTTCCCCGAGCACCGGGACGCGCACGCCTCGCTGGCGCTGTCCGCCGGAAGCGACACCGAGGGCGCCGGCGCCGGCTACCGCAAGCAGCCGCTGCTCTCCCCGCACAACATGTACCTGCTGATCCTGGGCGAGCAGGGTTTGATCGGTCTGCTGGCGCTGGCCGGCGGCTGGCTGGCGCTGCTGGTGTGCGCGCTGCGCGGGCTGTTCCGCGCCCACCGGCACCGGGCGCCCGGCCTCGACTGCGCCCTCGTCGCCTGCGGCCTCCTCGTCTGGCAGCTCACCGACTTCCTGTACGCCGACATCGGCGGGCCTTCCACGGTGCTGACGGCGGTGATGCTGGGGCTCGCGGCCTGGTGGGCGCTGGTCGGGGGCGAGGAGGCTCCCGCGGACGCCTCCCACGCGGGGCGCGAAGGAGGCGCGAAGGCACGGGGCGACGGCGGGCGCGAGGAGGCGCTCGGGCGATGACGGTGACGCCTTCCCGGACCCCGCGGGCGGACGGCGACGCGGACGACGCCACGGTCGTACCGTCGGCGCGGCCCGCCGCACGGCGCGGGAAGCCGGCCGGCGCGTCGCCCGAGCTTCCCCAGGCGTCCCGTGGGTTCCTCGCTCGTGCCGCCCTCGTCACCGCCGTCCTGTCGGTGGCCGGGTCGCTGCTCGGGCTGGTTCGCGACCAGGCGCTGGCCCGGCTGTTCGGGGCGGGCCGGGACACCGACGCCTTCCTCGTCGCGTGGACGGTGCCGGAGTTCGCGGCCACGCTGCTCATCGAGGACGGGCTGGCGTTCGCGCTGATCCCGGCGTTCAGCATGGCCCTGGCCCGGCGCGCCCAGGGGGTCGGCGGCAATCCGGTCCGCGCCCTGGTCGCGGGGACGCTTCCGCGGCTGTCGCTGGCGTTCGTCGCGGTCGGCGTCCTCGTCGCGACCCTGGCCCGGCAGCTGGTCGGGGTTCTCGCGCCCGGTCTGCCCGACCCCGGGCTGGCCGTCGACTGCACGCGGCTCACCGCGACGTGTGTGGTGAGCTTCGGGCTCGCCGGGTATTGCAGCGCGGCCCTGCGCGCGCACCGGCGGTTCGTGGCGCCGGCGGCGATCTACGTGGCGTACAACACCGGAATCGTCACGTGGATGTTCGCGCTCGGCGAGCGCTGGGGGGTGCGGGCGGCTGCGGCCGGGGTCGCGGTGGGTGGGTGCCTGATGGTCGCTGTTCAAGTTCCCTCGTTATGGCGGCAGTTGCGCAAGCGCGGCGTGGAGACGGCGGGCGTCTCCGAGGCGCCGCGACCGCTCGGTGGGGCTGTCGTGGCGACCGTGCTGCTGTTCGCGATGTGCCGTCAGTCGCAGGTCCTGGTCGAGCGGTTCCTCGCCTCACAGCTGCCGTCGGGGGCGATCTCGCATCTCAACTACGCGCAGAAGGTCGCGCAGATGCCGATGATCCTGTCGCTGATGGTGTGCACGGTCACCTTCCCGGTGGTCGCGCGGGCGCTGGCCGAGGGCGACGCCGAGCGGGCCCGTGACCGGGTGCAGCGGGACCTGGCGCTGGCCGCGTGCGTGGTGCTGCTCGGCACGGCGGCGGTCGTCGCCTGTGCGCCGCAGATGATCGAACTGTTCTTCCAGCGGGGCGCGTTCACCGCGCGGGACACCGCGGCCACGGCCGGCGTGATGCGGGTGTACGCGATCGGGCTGCTCGGCCAGACCCTGGTCGGGGTGCTGGCCCGCTCGTACTTCTCGACGGGCCGCGCCGCCTGGTACCCGGCCGGCGCGATGGCCGTCGGGATCGTCCTGACCTCCTGGCTGGGCGCGCTGTGCGTGGCGCCCTGGGGGGTGTACGGGATCGCCGCCGCCAACGCGGCAGGCATCACCGTCACCGCCCTGGTGCTGCTGGCCGGCACCTCGGCCGGACCACCCGGCACACCTCCGAGGCGGGGAGCGCACCGCCTGCCGCGCTGTGTGCCGCTCCATGTCTCGGGGGTCCTGGCCGAGTTGAGCAGGCCGGTGCGGGCGGCCCTGACAGCCGCACCGGCCGGCGCCTTCGTCGGGGGCCGGTTCGGCCACCCCGCGGCGGGGCTGGCCGCCGGGACGCTCACCGTGACCGCCGTCTTCGTCCTGCTGGGCTGGGCGCTGGGCGCCCAGGGCATCGCCTCCGCATTCCGATCCGTACGTTCCGCGACCCGAAGGCTGCCACATGTCCGTTCCCTTTGACACCGTAACCGGCCCCGCCCCCTGGGTGGCGATGTACCACTCCGTGGGCGACTGCTCCGACGATCCGTACCGCATCACGGTCACACCCGAACGGCTGGACCGGCAGCTGGCCTGGCTGGCGGGGCAGGGACTGCGGGGAGTCTCGCTGGCCGAGCTGCTCGCCGCCCGCGCCCGGGGCGAGGGCCGCGACCTGGCCGGACTGACCTTCGACGACGGCTACGCCGACTTCCTCACCGGCGCCCTGCCCGTGCTGCGTCGGCACGGCTGCACCGCGACCCTCTTCGTGCTGCCCGGCCGGCTCGGCGGCGACAACGCCTGGGACCCGCTGGGCCCGCGCAGACCGCTGCTCACCGCCGACGGCATCCGCGAGGCCGCCGCCGAGGGTGTCGAGATCGGCTCGCACGGCCTCACCCACGTCGACCTCACCAAGGCGGACGACCGCACGCTGGAGGCCGAGACCGCCGGCAGCCGCGCCGCGCTCGCCGAGCTGCTCGGCACCGACGTCGCGGGCTTCTGCTACCCGTACGGGACGATCGACCGGCGGGCCGTGGACGCCGTACGGGACGCCGGATACGCGTACGCCTGCGCCATCGACCCCGGTCCGCTGACCGGTCGGCACGCCCTGCCGCGCGTCCACATCGGGCAGAACGACACCACCGCCCGGCTGTTCCTCAAGCACCGGCTGCACCGGCTGCGCCGCCGTCCCGTGGCAGGCCTGCGATGAAGGTGCTGCACATCATCACGGGCCTGGGCGTCGGCGGCGCCGAGCAACAACTGCGGCTGCTCCTCCAGCACCTGCCCGTCGACTGTGACGTCGTGACGCTCACCAACCCGGGGTCGGTGGCCGACGGGCTGTCCGCGGACGGGGTGCGCGTCGTCCACCTCGGCATGGCCGGCAACCGCGACCTGGCCGCCCTGCCCCGCCTGGTCCGGATCATCCGCTCAGGACGCTACGACCTCGTCCACACCCACCTCTACCGCGCCTGTCTCTACGGCCGCCTCGCCGCCCGGCTCGCCGGGGTGCGCGCGGTCGTCGCCACCGAACACTCCCTGGGCGACTCCCAGATGGAGGGCCGCCCGCTCACCCCGGCGGTCCGTGCCCTGTACCTGGCCGGGGAGCGGCTGGGCCGCGCCACGGTCGCCGTCTCCCCCACGGTCGCCGAACGCCTGCGGCGCTGGGGTGTCCCGGCCGACCGGATCGAGGTCGTCCCCAACGGCATCGACCTGGCCCGCTTCCGCTTCGACCCGGTCCGGCGCCACCGCGCCCGCCGCCGCCTCGGCCTGCCCGACCACGCGCGGGTCATCGGCGCCATCGGGCGCCTCCACGCGGGCAAACGCTTCGACGTCCTGATCAGCGCCCTCGCAGGCCTCCCCGCCGACCACTATCTGCTGCTGGTCGGCGGTGGCCCCGAGGAGAGCGCTCTGCGCCGCACCGCGCGCGAGGGCGGGGTCGCCGACCGGATCCTGTTCACCGGCGAACGCCCGTGCGTCCCGGACGGCGGCCCCGGCCCCGATCTGCCCTCCCTGGTCTGCGCGATGGACGTGCTCGCCTCCCCCTCCCCCGACGAGGCGTTCGGCCTGGCCGCCGTCGAGGCCCTCGCCTCGGGACTGCCCGTGCTGTACACGTCCTGCCCGGCCATCGAGGACCTCCCCGCGCACGCCGCCCCCGCCGCCCGGCGCGTCACCGGTGGCCCCGAGGCGTTCGTCCGGGCCCTCGCCGGGACCCGCACCGCCGCCCCCGGCCCGCGTACCGCGCCCGAGGCCGCCCGCCACTACGACATCACCCGCAGCGCCGCCCGGCTCATGGACGTGTACACGGCCACCGTGGCCCGACGGCCCCTGCCGTCCCCGTCGTCCGCTCCGTCACCTCAGGGAGTCCCGTCCTCATGACCGACAACCCCACCCGACCGCACCGCCGATCCGGCGCCCTGGGCCGCCGCGCCAAGACGCTCCCACCGTGGTCCCTGCTCGCCGCGGGCGCCCTCACCGGCGGCCTCCTGGGCGGCGCGTACGGCGCCCTGAAGCCGCCCGTGTACACGGCCACGGCGTATGTGGTCGCCGTCCCGACCGAGAAGTCCGACCCGGCGGCCGCACTGGGCTTCGCGCAGGCCTACGGCCGGGTCGCCACCCAGCTCGCGGTGCTCGGGGACGCGCAGGTGTGGGCGGGCGTACCGGTGGAGACCCTCCAGGGGGCGGTGCGCACGGCGACCTCGCCCGACGCGCCGATGGTGTCGATCACCGCGACCTCCTCGCGCGCCGACCTGGCCGCCGACATGGCCAACGCGGTGTCCCGCGCGCTCAACCGGCACGCCGCCGACGCCAAGGCCACCACCGCCGTCGAACTCGAACCGTTCGCCCGCGCGGTCGAGCCCACCGAGCCCTCCTCCGCGTCCGCCGCGGTGACCGGGCTGGTCGGCGCGAGCGCGGGCGGCCTGCTGGGCGGCCTGTTCCTGCTGGTACGGCCGCGGGGGAACCGGCACGAGCCGGGGAGACCGGCCGCCGTGCCCAGTCCGGCACCAGCCGCCGACGCCCACGGAACGCTGTGAAGCCGGCGTACACCACCGAAGTCGTCACCGACGAGCAGCAATTCGCCACCCTCGCCCCCGCGTGGGCCCGCCTGTACCGGCGGTGCGCGGCGGCCACCCCGTTCCAGAGCCACGCCTGGCTGCACTCGTGGTGGCTGTCGTACGGCAGACCCGGCCGACTGCGGCTGCTGGTCGTGCGCTCCGGCGACGACCTCCTCGCCGTCGCCCCGCTGATGGCCGTACGCCGTCCGCTGCCCACCCTGGTGCCGCTCGGCGGGGCGATCTCCGACTACGGGGACGTGCTGGTCGACGACGAACGGGGAGAGACGGCCGTGGCCGCCCTCACCGAGGCGCTCGCGGCGGCCGCCCGCACCGCGCTGATCGACTTCCGCGAGGTCCGGCCGGGCGGCGCCGTGGAGCAGGTGTACGAACGCTGGAGAGGGCCCCGGCGGCGGGTGAGCGACTCGGTGTGCCTGGAGCTGCCCGCCGTACCGATGGACGAGCTGGTGGCCCGGCTGCCGTCGGCGAAGGCGCAGCGGGTGCGCGCCAAGCTGCGCAAGCTGACCGCGCTCGGCGTGCGGCGCGAGGTCGTCCGCCCGGACCAGGTGGACCCGGCGCTACGGCGGCTGCTGGAACTGCACCGGTTGCAGTGGCAGGGCCGGAAGGTGACGGACGAGCACCTGCGCCCGCGTTTCTGCGAGCACCTGGTCCGCTCGGTCGGGCCGATGGTGCGCTCCGGGGACGCGGTGGTCACCGAGTTCCGCCTCGACGACGACGTGGTGGCCGTCGACCTCACCCTGCTCTCGCGCCGCCTGGCCGGCGGCTACCTCTACGGCGCCCATCCGCGGCTGCGCGAGCACAAGGCCGACGTCGCGGTGATGCTGCTCGACGCCTGCTCGCAGCACACCCGCCACGAGACGCGCGGCACGCTGAGCCTGCTGCGCGGCAACGAGCCGTACAAGCACCACTGGCGACCCGAACCGGTCGTCAACCAGCGGCTGCTGCTGGCCCGGCGGCACACCGCCCCGTTGCTGTCGGCCGCGGTGTGGGACGTGGCCGCGCGACGGCGGGGCAAGGAACTGCTGCACCGCTGGGAAGAACGGTGGGAACAGCGGGAACGCGCCGGTGACGGCGGCTCCTGACGTGGGCCTGCCGCCACCGGGGGCGCGTCGCGGCAACCGCTCAGCGGTTGCGCAACCACCAGTCCACACGCACGCACAGCTTGCCGCCGATCCAGGACTCGACCCAGTCGCCGAGGTCCAGCCACGAGCAGTTCACCGTGGGCTGCGGGGTCGGTTCCGTCGAGGGTTCGGGGGTCGCCGGCACCGGGGTCGCGGGGGCGGTCGGCGCGGTCGGTGGGTCCGTCGGTTCGTCGGTGCGGCCGGAGAGCACCGCGCGGTAGACCTCCGACGCCCTCGGGTTCCGCGAGCACTGCCACACACCGTGCGGGCAGTAGTCGGTCACCGTGTTGTACAGCGGTCTGTGCTCGTCCATCCAGGCGAGCATGCGCCGCATGTATTCGGCGTTGTCACCGTTGCGGAAGAGCCCCCATTCGGGATAGGAGATGGGCTTGCCGTGACTTTTGGCGAAGTCCACGTGTTCCTGGAGTCCGTAGGGCTCCGCCACCTGCTCGTCGAAGGAGAACCCGCTCGGCTGGTCGTAGGAATCCATTCCTACGATGTCGACCGTGTCGTCCCCCGGATAGCACTGGGTCCAGGGAATGGCGTCCCGGCCACGGCTCGCTGTGAAGTCGAACTTGAATTCCTGGCCCGGCACCGCCCGCATGGCGGTGACGATCCGCCTCCAGTACGTCTTCCAGGCCTCCGGGTCCGGCCCGCAGCGATGGGTGTACGTGATGCCGTTCATCTCCCAGCCGAGCACGATCACCGTGTCCGGCGCGTTCGCCCGCACCAGCCGCTGGGCCAGTGCGCGGAAATGGTGATCGAACCGGCCGGCCGCGCCCTGCCGCAACAGCCACCGCACCTCGGCGTCGGACACGCCCTCCTCGTTGCGCTCCAGCATGGGGACGTTGAGGACGAGCATCCGGTCGTCCTTCTCGGCCCGCCAGTCGGCCCAGACGTCGAGGAAGCCGGGCTGCCCCTCGATGTTGCTCCACCGGTCGCCCGGCAGGTAGGTGTGGCCGACCCGCAGTTCGGTGCCGAGCCAGTCGCTGAACTGGGCCATCCGGGCCACGCCCCGCGGACCGAAGTGGAGATAGGCGCCGAAGGCGGGGCGGGACACGGCGGTCGGAGCCGGGGTCGGTGTCGGGGTGGGGGCCGGGGGCACGGACGGGGTCACGGACGGGGTCACGGTCGGCGCCGGCGTTTCCGCGGGCGCCGTGCTCGGTGCCGGTTCTGCCGTGGCGGGCTTCTGCGTGCCGACGGGGGCGGACACGGTCGGCGTGGGAGCGGGAGGATCGGCGACCCGCGCCACCCCCGCGCCCGCGGCGAATCCCGGGCCGGACGCCAGGGCCGCCGTCGCCGCGACCGCCGCCGCGACGACGGCCAGCCGCCGGGGCCGGGCGCATCGCTGCTGTGGGGTCATGCCTGCTCCCTGATCCACTCTCGTGCTGTCACCGATGCGCGAACGCCTTACCGACACTCAGTCATATGAAAGTCACATGAACAGCAACCACGCCACCGCCGTTACGGCTTTCGAGCGCCTTGATAGACCGCACCGGTGAAACAACCGAAGGAAAGAGACGTGTCGCAGCTCGACACCCGCGTCCCCGCCGTTCTCCTGCGCATCGACCGAAATCCCTTTCACCACGGAACACTGGGCGCCGTGCGCTCCCTCGGCAGAGCCGGAATCGACGTCCATCTGGTCGCCGAGATGACCGGAAGCCCGGTCCGCGGATCCCGTTTCGTCCGCGGGCTGCATCCCCCGCCACCGCCCGGCGCCGCCCCCGGTGACATCGCCACCACGCTGCTGCGGGTCGCCGCGCGCGTCGAGCGGCCGGCCGTGCTGATCCCGATGGACGACGCGGGCGCCGTCGCCGTGAGCCGCCTGCGCGCGGAGCTGGCCCCCGCCTATCTGCTGCCGGAGCAACCCGCCGAAGTGCCCGAACGGGTCGCCGACAAGGCCGAACTGGCCGGGCTGTGCGCGGCGGCGGACGTCCCGCACCCGGTCACCGTCGTCCCGGACAGCGCGGCGCAGGCCGCGTCCGCCGCCTGGCGGCTGGGCCTGCCGGTGATGGCGAAGTGGAGCCGGCCCTGGCTGCTGCCGGCCGGGACGGGGCTGCGCAGCACGGTCGTGGTGCGAACCCCGCAGGAGGCCCGCGAGCTGTTCCTGCGCAGTGAGGAGGCCGGCAGCCGGCTGCTGCTCCAGGAGTTCCTCCCGCCGGGCACCGACCGCGACTGGTTCTTCCACGGGTACGCCGACCGCTCGGGCGTGCTGCGCGGCGGCGGCCCCGGCCGCAAGCTGTGCGCGTGGCCGCGCGGCGCGGGTCTGACGGCGGTCGGCGAGTGGGCCCCGAACCCGAAGGTGCGGACCCTCGCCGAGCGCCTCACCGCCCAGCTCGGCTACCGCGGCATCCTCGACCTCGACTTCCGCCGCTGCGACACGACAGGCCGCTATCACCTGCTCGACTTCAACCCCCGGCCCGGCGCCCAGTTCCGCCTCTTCACCGACACCGCGGGCCTGGACGTCGTACGCGCCCAGCACCTCGACCTGACGCACCGTCCACTGCCGGACGGGGAAGCGCGTCCGGGTCGGACCTTCGTCGTGGAGAACTACGCGCCGCTGACCGCCCTGCGCCGGGCCGCGCCCCACGGCCGGGAACTCGCCTGGTACGCCGCGGACGACACCGGTCCCGGCCGGGCCATGTCGGGCCTGTGGACCGCCCACGTGACCCGGCGTCTGCTACGCCGGATCGGCGCGGCGGGCGCGACCGCCGCCCTCCCCCGCGTGGTCCGCCAGAGCCCGCAGCCGCCGTCCCCGACCGGTCGGCCCCAGGCACCGCGCACACCGCACGTGCCGTCCGCTGCGAACCCGGCCGATCCGGCCGATCCGGCCGACGACGACAGGGCGAGCAGCTGCTGAGGGACGCGCCGTCGGTCCGGGACCGGCACGGGTGCCGGGCGCGTGCGAGGCGTCCGGAACCCGTCGCCACTACCGGCGGGACGCGGCTCGGCCTCGCCGGTACCGCAGGGCACCGGTGGTGATCAACACGGTGCCGGCCCCCGAGACGGCGAGCATCGCTCCGCTCGCTCCTCGGCCTCGTCCCCGGCGCCGTCCAGAGGTCTCGACCCTGTCGGCCCCGTGGAACCAGCGGTGCGTCGCGAAGTCCGGCCAGCCGAGGGCGGCGAGCCGCCGTCGCCCACGGCTGGACGACATCCCGGCCCCCTCGGGCGAGGGCGCGGGCCACGGCCGGGTCCGACCGGTCGCGGGCGGCGGGCACCGGTTCTTCCGGTGTCCGGCGCTCTGCCGTCGTCGGCGGCAGGCACCCTATGAGTCGCTGTCGCCGTCCCGGCGGGCCATACCGATCATGTCGGCGAGGCGGCCGACCTCCGGGTCCTCGGTCCGCTTCGCCAAGGTGCGGGCGGTCCTGCCGAGTTCGGCGAGGGTGGGGGCGTCGGGCAGGGTGCTGGAGCGGTCGTCGCCGCCGCGCAGGGCGTCGGCGAGGTAGGCGGCGGTGGCGGCGACCTGGAAGCGGGCGGGGGCGCTCGTCAGGTCCTTGTGCAGCGCGTGGGTCTCCAGTCGGCCCGAGGTCTCGTGCGGGGTACGGGTGCGGGGGTCGAGCCAGCGGACGGTGGCCGTGGCGAGATGGCCCTCGGCGCCCGGCCGGGTGCGGACGGCGTACAGGGCGGTGACCGTGTGGCCGGGGCCGACCTCGCCGCCGTCGACGCTGTCGTCGCGGAAGTCGTCGTCGGCGACGCGGCGGTTGTCGTAGCCGACGAGACGGAACTCCTCCACCGTGCGCGGGTCGAAGGCGACCTGGGCCTTGGCGTCGCGGGCGGTCAGGTCGATGTGCTGCGGGAGTTCCTCGCAGAACACCTTCTCGGCGTCTCCGTCGTCCGAGACGTAGGCGGTGTGTCCGTCGCCCTTGTCGGCGAGGCGTTCCATCAGGGCGTCGCCGTAGTCGCTGCCGACACCTACGCCGAAGAGGGTGACGCCGTGCTCGCGGCGGGCGCCCGCGACACGTTCCAGGATGGTGTCCGCGTCGGTGTCGCCGGTGTTGGCGAGGGCGTCGGAGACGAGGACGACACGGTTGGTGGCGCCCGCGCGCAGGCCCTCGACGGCGGTGGCGTAGCCGGTCTCGACGCCTGCGCCGAGGTTGGTGGAGTCGGTCGGCTCCAGGCTGTCGATGGCGTCGTGGACGCGGCCGCGGCGGTCGCCGAGTCGGGTCATCGGCAGGACGGTCTCGGCCTCCCCGCTGAAGGTGACGAGGGCGACGGAGTCGTCGTCGCGCAGCCGGTCGGTCATCGTGGCGAGGGACTCCTTGGCGAGGTCGAGGCGGCCGGGTTCGGCCATCGAGCCGGAGACGTCGATCACGAAGGTGAGGGCGGCCGGCGGGCGTTCGCCGGTGCGGGACGCCGTGCGGGTGGCGAGGCCGACGCGCAGGAGGGACCAGTCCTCGCCGGTGCGGGCGCCGTCGACGGTGACCGAGAAGCCGTTGCCGCCGGGGCGTTCGTAGTCCTGGCGGAAGCTGTTGACGAACTCCTCGGGGCGGATCGTCGACGGGTCGGGACGGGCGCCGTCGGCGAGGGCGCGGCGGGCGTAGCCGTAGGAGGCGGTGTCGACGTCCAGGGCGAAGGTGGAGAGGTGGTCCCGCGCCGGTTCGCGCTCGCGCCCCTGGTCCTCGCCCTGGTATCCCGTGTCGCCGTCCGCCGGGGCGGGCGGGCCGCCGCGCTCGGCGCTGTCGGTGCTGCCGTGCGGGCCGCTCGCGCCGCAGCCGGTGAGCAGCATCAGCGCGGCGACCGTGACGGCGAGCAGTCCTCGGACGCGTTGGGTCGTCTCCATCTGCGGTGCCCCCTGTGGTCGGTGACGTCGACATACGTGACTGTGACGGCACCGGGGGCCGGAACGTGCGGCACGGGGTGTTGCGGATGGGTATCGAAGAGGGCACGGCGGACACCCTTCGAGACCGGTAGGTGATCTTCCGTTGACCTACGAGACGACGTCCTTGTGGGCGAAGCCGCGGAAGGCCAGGGCGAACAGGACGACGGCGTACGTCACCGAGACGGCGGTGCCCTGGATCATGCCGGAGTACTCGGGGGTGGGCTGGAGGGCGTCGGCCCAGGCGAACTGCCAGTGCGCGGGCAGGAAGTCGCGCCAGTCGCCGAGGGCGGTGACGGCGTCGAGGACGTTGCCGACGATGGTCAGGCCGACCGCGCCGCCGACCGCGCCGAGCGGGGCGTCGGTCTTCGTCGACAGCCAGAACGCGAGACCGGCGGTGACCAGTTGGGACACGAAGACGTATCCCACGATCACCACGAGCCGTTGGGCGGCGGTGGCCGCGTCGAGGGCGCCGCCGGTGGGGATCTCCAGGGGGCCCCAGCCGTAGGCGGCGGTGCCGACGGCGAGGGCGACGAGGGGCAGCAGGACCATCGCCGCGAGGCTGAGGCCGAGGCCGACGACCAGCTTGGACCACAGCAGGCGGGCGCGCGGGACGGGGGCGGCGAGGAGGTAGCGCAGGGAGGCCCAGCTGGCCTCCGAGGCCACGGTGTCACCGCAGAACAGGGCGACCGGGACGACCAGCAGGAAGCCCGCGGAGACGAACAGGTTGACCGCGGCGAAGTTGGCGCCGGACGCGGTGGCCGTGTCCATCAGGTTCACCCGGTCGCCGCCCTCGCCGGGTTCGCCGCCGATCGCGAAGGCGATGGCCAGGACGAACGGCAGCGCGCCGAGGATGGCGCCCATGACCAGCGTGCGACGGCGCCTGAGCTGACGGGCCAGTTCCACGCGCAGGGGCAGGGTGCGCGAGGCGCGGTAGCCGGAGGCGGTGGCGACGGGCACCGGGTGCTCGGTGTGCTGGACCGGCTCGGTCAGCGTGCTCATGCGGAGCCTCCGATCAGGGTGAGGAAGGCGTCTTCGAGGCGGCGGTGCGGGCCGACCGACCGGACGGGCACGTCGAGCCGCACCAGCTCGGCGACCAGACGCTGGGCGCTGCCGTCGGCGTCGAGGCGGACGAGGAGTCCGTCGTCGGTGCGGACGGCGGAGGCCACGCCGGGCAGCGCGGCCACCTTCTCGGCGACCGGCTCCTCGACGGGCGTGGCGGTGCCGACGAGGAGGGTGTCGCCGGAGCCCACGATCACGCCGACCGGGCCGGCCTGGACCAGCTGGCCGCGGTCCATGACGACGAGGTGCGTGCAGGTCTGCTCGACCTCCGCCAGCAGGTGGCTGGAGACGATCACCGTGCGGCCGGCGGCGGCGTAGCGGATCATCACCTCGCGCATCTCGCGGATCTGGGGCGGGTCGAGGCCGTTGGTCGGTTCGTCGAGGATGAGCAGGTCGGGCAGACCGAGCATGGCCTGGGCGATGGCCAGGCGCTGACGCATGCCCTGCGAGTAGGTGCGCACCGCGCGGGCCAGGGCGTCGCCGAGTCCGGCGATCTCCAGTGCCTCGTCGAGGTGGGCGTCCTCGACCGGGCGCCCGGTGGCCTGCCAGTACAGCTCCAGGTTCTGGCGGCCGGACAGGTGCGGGAGGAAGCCCGCGCCCTCGACGAAGGCGCCGACGCGGGAGAGGACGGGTGCGCCGGGGCGGATGGCATGGCCGAAGACGCGGATCTCGCCGCCGTCCGGCCTGATGAGCCCCATCAGCATGCGCAGGGTGGTCGTCTTGCCCGCGCCGTTCGGGCCGAGCAGGCCGAGGACCTGGCCCTTCTCGACACGGAAGGAGAGGTCGCGGACGCTGTAGCGGTCGCCGCCCGCGTACTTCTTGCTCAGGTCGGTGATCTGGAGCGGGACGTCGGCCAGTTCCGGGTCGGGGGCGGGCGTCGCGGTGCGGCGACGGCCCGTGACCAGCAGGGCGAGGGCGAGGCCGATGCCGGCGAGGGGCAGCCACCACACCCAGGACGGCAGGGGGGCGGCGGCCGTGCGCACGCCGGCGGCGGTGGGCACCTCGAGGTCGCCCTTCAGGGAGACGGTGTACGTCGCCGGGGCGGGCGGGGAGGCGTAGCCGAGGTCGGTGGAGGCGAGGACCAGGCGCAGGCGGTGGCCCTTGTCCACCTCGTGGTCGATGGCCGGGAGGGTGAGCGTCACGTCCTTGCCGGCCCTGGTGCCCTCGACCCGGACCGGGGCGACCAGCTGGGAGGGCAGCACCTGTTGGCGGCCGTCCGGGCCGACGTCGTAGACCTTGCCGAACAGAACGGCGTCCTCGCTGGTCGACTTGACGTGGACGGTGGCCTTCGGGGAGCCGGTGACGCGCAGGTCCGTGGCGACGGGAGCGGAGGTGAACGCGGCGTACTGGCCGGGGAAGTCGAGGGAGACGCCGACGCCGAGGGAGGACAGCTGGGAGAGGCCGCCGCCGCCGAGTCCGGGCAGGGCGGAGACGGCGGGCGGGCTGGCGCCGGGCGGGTTGGCGAACGACTGCTCGCGTCCGGTCAGGGCGATCGAGCGGTCGCCGCCGGTCAGGCCGGGGTAGGTGTCGTCGCTCGCGCCGCGCAGGAGGGCGGCGCCGTCGGTGGAGTCGACGCCTCCGGTGCGGGTGATCCGGAAGGCGGGGCCGGTGTCGGCGCCCTTGTCGTCCTTGAGGTAGCGGTCGAACCAGGAGGTGACGCGGGCCTGGACGCGGCTCGCCTCGAGGTCGCCGCCGTCGTGGCCGCCCGCGATCCAGTCGACGTCGACGGGGGCGCCGTTGGCTCGGATCGCCTTCTCGGCCGCGTCGGACTGGGCGAGGGTGAAGAGGGAGTCGGTCTGGCCCTGGAGCAGCAGGGTGGGCACCTTGATGCGGTCGCCGACGGCGGACGGCGAGCGCTCCCCGAGGAGGGCGCGGGCGGCGGCGTCGGGGGTGCCGGACTCGGCGACCCGCTCGTACATCGCGCACAACGCGGGCTCGAACCGTGCGCAGCCGCCGCCGGTGTTGAAGAAGATGCCGGTCCACAGCTTCTTGAACACGCCGCCGGGGAACAGGGCGTCGGCCAGGTTCCAGTAGGTGATCGCGGGGGCGACCGCGTCGACGCGGTCGTCGTGTCCGGCGGCCAGCAGGGAGATCGCGCCGCCGTAGGAGGCGCCGGCCAGGCCCACGCGCGGGTCGCCGGTCCTGTCGAGCCGGACCTGGGGCTGCTTCGCCAGCCAGTCGATGAGCTTCGAGACGTCGGCGACCTCGCCCTCGGGGTCGTTCAGTCCGATTTTCCCGGTGGATCGCCCGAAGCCGCGCGCCGACCAGGTCAGCACGGCGTAGCCGTCGGCTGCCAGGTCCTCCGCCTGCTCGCGGACGTCGTCCTTGGTGCCGCCGAAGCCGTGCCCGAGCAGGGCGGCGGGGCGGCGGCCGGAGCCGCCGGAGGTGAAGTAGGAGGTGTCCAGGCGTACGCCGTTCACGGCCATGACCTGGTCGGCGCGGTGCACCGCGGGTGCGTCGTCCGAGGCCACCGCCGTCCAGGTGCCGGCGCCGGCGAGCACGGCGACGGCGGCCGCGGCGGCGATGATCCGCCGCGGCCGCCGCAGTCCGCGCAGTCGAAGATCCATGCGTCAACGGTACGGGGTGGAACTGCCGTGGAGTTGTCGACCGGAGACCGAACTCCCCGACCTCCCGCAGGCGTACGGCGGGGTGCCGGCGTACACCAGGCGCGGTACGGGTCAGTCCCGCGCGTCCTCCGGGATCGACACCAGCCAGCGGGTGCCGGGGCGGGGGCGGAGGTAGAGCGCCCAGTACAGGGTGGCGGCGGCGGTGATGCCTCCGGTCCACAGGAGGTAGGCGGTTTCCTGCTGGGTCAGGATGTAGGCGAGGACCACGATCAGGAGGGCCGGGACGACGGGCCACAGGGGCATCCGCCAGGCGTGCGAGTGGCGGTGGGCGCCGCGGCGGGAGAGCAGGGCGGCGAACGCGACGAGCAGGTACATGCCGGTCACGGAGACGCCGGTGACCCCGTACAGGGTGTCCAGGTTGACGAAGCAGAGCAGCGCGCCGGGGACGCCGACGGCCAGGGTGGCCACCCACGGGGAGCCGAAGCGGCCGAGCTTGGAGAAGAGGGTGTTGACCGGCTGCGGCCAGGCCTTGTCGCGGGCGGAGGCGAACAGCACGCGGGAGTTCTGGATGACCATGACGATGCCCGCGTTGACGATGGCGAGGGCGACGCAGAGGCTGACGAAGGTGCCGACGGCCGAGTTGGACCAGGCGGTCACCATGGCGCCGATGTCGCCGCCGGTCAGCTCGGAGAGGTCGGAGGCGCCGAGGGTGATGCCGACGACCGGCACCAGGATGATGACGGTGGAGATGGCGAGGGTGGCCAGGACCGTGCGGGCGACGTTGCGGCGCGGGTTCTCCAGTTCCTCGGAGAGGTAGACGGCGGTGGAGAAGCCCTGGGTGACGAAGAGGGCGATGGCGAGGCCGGAGACGATCAGCATGGCCGTCACGGTGTCGGCGTGGCCGTCCGCGCCCGCGACCTCCAGGGAGACCAGGCTGCCCGCGCCGCGCTCGCTGTGGGTGAAGCCCAGCACCGCGACCACGGCCGCCGCGATGACCTCCAGGACGAGGAAGACGCCGGTGATCCAGGCGTTGGCACGCAGGTCGAGCAGGCCGGCGAGGGTGGCGAGCAGCATCACGGCGGCGCCGGCCAGCGACGGGTCGAGGTGCACGATCGGGGCCAGGTAGTCGGCCGTTCCCATCGCGATCACCGGCGGGACGATCATCACGACCAGGAGGGAGAGGACGAACACCAGCCAGCCCGCCAGCCGCCCGGCCATCGTGGAGACCATCGCGTACTCGCCACCCGCGCTGGGGATGAGGGTGCCCAGCTCCGAATAGCAGAACGCCACGGCGATACACAGGAGCGAGCCGATCGCGATCGTGAGGGCGGTCGCGGTGCCGAGCGAGCCGAACAGGTCGGGCACGACGACGAAGAGGGTGGACGCGGGCGTCACGCAGGACAGGGTCAGCAGGGTGCCGCCGACCACTCCGATGGAACGCTTGAGCTTCTGGGGGCCGTCCTGGGCGTCGGGGACGGCGGGTTCGTCGACGGTGGCCTGGACGGGGCGGAGCGTGTCGGTCATGGAGTTCCGATCGACTGGTGCGGCGAGGTTCGGTCGGGAGCGCTATCGCCTCCGGCGGCTGGGGTGGTACTCGTTCGGGCCGCTCCCGGCGCTGCATGGAACCCCGACGAAAACCACTGCGTCAATAGGTGTTCATCTACGGAATCCGTTGAAAGGAAGCGGCTTGCGAGAGGTATTCGGCAGTGACGGGCAGGCCCCTGGGGCGTGGTGGGGCGTACGGGAACCGTAGGGGGCGTGGCGAAAAAACGTGCCGCCGTCCGTTATCCGGACGGGTTGGTGGGGGCGAGAGGGTCGCGAGGCACTCGTCGAAGTCCGGCGGCACCGCGCCGGTCAGGGCCACCGAGCCGGTCACGCGCCGCCCGCCTCCGCACGGGCGACCTCACCCACGCGGTCCCCGAGCGGTCCGACAGGCCGCCGGGGCTCCCGTGACACGACGGTGCCCTGCCCCCCGGGAGGGAGACAGGGCACCGTACCGCCGACGGTTCAGTGGTTGCGCGGGAAGCCCAGGTCGACGCCCGCCGGGGCGTCGGCCGGGTCCGGCCAGCGGGTGGTGACGACCTTGCCGCGGGTGTAGAAGTGCGTGCCGTCGTTGCCGTAGATGTGGTGGTCGCCGAAGAGGGAGTCCTTCCAGCCACCGAAGCTGTGGTAGCCGACGGGGACCGGGATCGGCACGTTCACGCCGACCATGCCGGCCTCGATCTCCAGCTGGAAGCGGCGGGCGGCGCCGCCGTCGCGGGTGAAGATCGCGGTGCCGTTGCCGAAGGGGGACGCGTTGATCAGTGCCACGCCCTCCTCGTAGGTGTCCACGCGCAGGACACACAGGACCGGGCCGAAGATCTCGTCCTGGTAGGCCTTGGCGCTGGTGGGCACCTTGTCCAGCAGCGAGATGCCGATCCAGTGGCCGTCCTCGAAGCCGTCGACAGTGTGGCCGGTGCCGTCCAGGACGACCTCGGCGCCCTCGGCCGCCGCGCCCTCGACGTACGACGCCACCTTGTCGCGGTGAACCTTGGTGATGAGCGGGCCCATCTCGGAGGTCGGGTCGTTGCCGGGGCCGATCTTGATCTTCTCGGCGCGCTCGCGGATCTTCTCCACCAGCTCGTCGCCGATCGCACCGACCGCGACCACGGCCGAGATGGCCATGCAGCGCTCGCCGGCCGAGCCGTAGGCCGCGCTGACCGCCGCGTCGGCCGCCGCGTCCAGATCGGCGTCCGGGAGGACCAGCATGTGGTTCTTGGCGCCGCCCAGGGCCTGGACCCGCTTGTGGTTCGCCGAGGCCGTGGTGTGGATGTGGCGGGCGATGGGGGTGGAGCCGACGAAGGAGACGGCCTTGACGTCCGGGTGCTCCAAGAGGCGGTCGACGGCCACCTTGTCACCGTGGACGACGTTGAAGACGCCGTCCGGCAGGCCGGCCTCCGCGAGCAGCTCGGCGAGCTTCAGGGACGCCGACGGGTCCTTCTCGCTCGGCTTCAGCACGAAGGTGTTGCCGCACGCGATGGCGACGGGGAACATCCACATCGGCACCATGGCCGGGAAGTTGAACGGCGTGATGCCGGCGACGACGCCCAGCGGCTGCCGGATCGACGACACGTCGACACGGCTGGCGACCTGCGTCGACAGCTCGCCCTTCAGCTGCACGTTGATGCCGCAGGCCAGGTCGACGATCTCCAGGCCGCGCGCGACCTCGCCGAGCGCGTCGCTGTGCACCTTGCCGTGCTCGGCGGTGATCAGCTCGGCGATCGCGTCGCGGTTGGCGTCGAGCAGGGCTCGGAAGCGGAAGAGGATCTCCGTCCGACTGGCCAGCGAGGACTGGCCCCAGGTGACGTAGGCGTCCTTGGCGGCGGCGACCGCGGCGTCGACCTCGTCGATGGTGGCGAACGCGACCTTGGTGGTGACCGCGCCGGTCGCCGGGTCGGTGACCGGCCCGTACGTACCCGAGGCGCCTTCGACGGACTTGCCGCCGATCCAGTGGTTGACGATCTTCGTCATGACCGAGTACTCCTTCACAGATGGCGGCGTCGGGTCGAGACGTGCCGTTCGTACAGCTCACGGGCCTTCACCGCGGACGCTCGGGTCGCGGTCTCGGCCACAGGAACATCCCACCAGGCCTGCGCCGGAGGCGCGCCCGACACTGTGTCTGCCGTTTGGGTCTCGACGTAGACACAAGTGGGAGTGTCGGCGGCGCGCGCCTCGGCGAGGGCCTCCCGCAGGTCGCGGACGGTCTTCGCGCGCAGGACGCGCATGCCGAGGCTGGCCGCGTTGGCGGCGAGGTCGACCGGGAGCGGGGCGCCGGTGAACGACCCGTCGTCGGCCCGGTAGCGGTAGGCGGTGCCGTAGCGTTCGCCGCCGGTCTCCTCCGAGAGACCGCCGATGGAGGCGTAGCCGTGATTCTGCACGAGAAGGATCTTGATGGCGATCCCCTCCTGCACGGCGGTGACGATCTCCGTCGGCATCATCAGGTAGGTGCCGTCGCCGACCAGCGCCCAGACCGGCCGCTCGGGCGCGGCGAGCTTCACGCCGATCGCGGCCGGGATCTCGTAGCCCATGCAGGAGTAGCCGTACTCCAGGTGGTACTGGTCCCGTGAGCGGGCCCGCCAGAGCTTGTGCAGGTCGCCGGGGAGCGACCCGGCCGCGTTGATGATCACGTCCGACTCGTCGACGACCGCGTCCAGCGCGCCGAGCACCTGCGGCTGCGTCGGTCGTACGTCGGGCTCCTCGGCCTCGTAGCAGGCGTCGACGCGCTGCTCCCAGCGCTCCTTGTCCTCGGCGTACTCCGCGACGTACGCGTCCGCCACGCGGTGGGCGTGCGTGCCGAGGACCCGGGTCAGCTCCTGGAGGCCGCTGCGGGCGTCCGCGACGAGCGGCAGGCCGGCCAGCTTGTGGCCGTCGTAGGGCGCGATGTTGAGGTTGAGGAAGCGGACGTCGCCTCGGCCGAAGAGGGTGTTCGAGGCCGTGGTGAAGTCGGTGTAGCGGGTGCCGACGCCGATCACCAGGTCGGCCGTGCGGGCCAGTTCGTCCGCCGTGGCCGTGCCGGTGTGGCCGACGCCGCCGACGTCCTGGGGGTGGTCGTGGCGCAGCGAGCCCTTGCCCGCCTGGGTGGAGGCGACCGGGATGCCGGTGGCCGCGGCGAACTCGGCGAGGGCCTCCTCGGCGCGGCTGTGGTGGACGCCGCCGCCCGCGATGACCAAGGGGCGCCTCGCCGCCCGGATCGCGGTGACCGCCCGGGCGAGTTCGGCGGGGTCGGCACCCGGACGCCGTACGGCCCAGGTGCGCTCGGCGAAGAACTCGTCGGGCCAGTCGTAGGCCTCGGCCTGGACGTCCTGGGGCAGCGCGAGGGTGACCGCGCCGGTCTCCACCGGGTCCGTCAGCACCCGCATCGCCTGGAGGGCCGCCGGGATCAGGGCTTCGGGGCGGGTGACCCGGTCGAAGTACCTCGACACCGGGCGCAGCGAGTCGTTGACGGACACGTCGCCCGCGTAGGGGACTTCGAGCTGCTGGAGGACGGGGTCGGCGACGCGCGTCGCGAAGGTGTCGCCGGGGAGGAGGAGGACCGGGAGGTGGTTGATCGTCGCCAGGGCGGCTCCGGTGACCAGGTTGGTCGCGCCGGGGCCGATGGACGTCGTCACCGCGTGCGTGGAGAGCCGGTTGGACTGGCGGGCGTACCCGACCGCCGCGTGCACCATCGACTGCTCGTTGCGGCCCTGGTGGTACGGCATCTCGTCGGCGTACTCGACGAGCGCCTGGCCGAGCCCGGCGACGTTCCCGTGGCCGAAGATGCCCCAGGTCGCGCCGATCAGCCGCTGCCGTACGCCGTCGCGTTGCGTGTACTGGGCGGCGAGGAAACGCACCAGTGCCTGGGCCACGGTGAGCCTCGTGGTCATCGGTAACCCCCTGTGGTCGCTGTGTGGGCCGGGTGGAAGCGGATCCGCCACTCCCGGGTCTCGCCGGGTCCGGCCATGACGTTGAGGTAGTACATGGCGTGGCCGGGCTGGGCGATCGACGGGCCGTGCCAGCCGTCGGGGACGAGGACGGCGTCCCCGGAGCGGACCTCGGCCAGGACGTCGGAGCCGCCCTCACGTGAGGGGGACACGCGCTGATAGCCGAAGCCGTCCGGTCCGTCGATCTCGAAGTAGTAGATCTCCTCCAGCTCCGACTCCTCGCCCGGCCGGTGCTCGTCGTGCTTGTGCGGCGGGTAGGAGGACCAGTTGCCGCCGGGGGTGAGGACCTCGACGGCGATCAGCTTGGCGCAGTCGAAGGCGTCGGCTGAGGCGAAGTTGCGCACCAGACGGGCGCAGTTGCCGCTGCCGCGTTCCTCGACGGGGACCTCCGGCGCGGGGCCGTAGCGGGCGGGGAGTTGTCGCTCGCACTTCGCTCCTGCCAGGGCGAAGCGGCCTCCCGCGCCGGAGGCGATCTGGACCCGGGCGTCGCGGGGAACGTACGCGAAGTCGGTGACCGACGCGAACACGCTTTCCCTGCCCAGGAGTTGGAACTCTTCACCAGCGGTTCGCACGGTACATCCGCCTGCCAGCGGAAGCACGATCCACTCACTGTCGCCCGTGGCGAAGTCGTGCGTGCCGCCCGGCACCAGCTCGACGATCCGCAGGCTGCTGTGCGTCCAGCCGGCCCGCTCGGGGCCGATGTCCAGCACGTGGTGCGCGTCGGCGGTGCTGCCGCGCGGAATGTACAAGTCGCCGTTCATGCGGCCCTCTCTGTTCACCCGACCCTCACGCTCCCTGCGGTCCCCACCCGCCAGGCGGCGGCCTTCACGGTCCACGCGGTCCTCACAGCAGTCCTACGGCGGTGTCCACGGCGGCGGTCACATCGCCGTCCGCCGGGTACAGCAGTGAACGGCCGACCACCAGGCCGCGGACGGTGGGTAGTTGCAGCGCGCCGCGCCACTTCTCGTACGCCCCGTCCTGGTCGTCGCCCACCTCGCCGCCCAGCAGGACGGCGGGGAGCGTGGAGGTCGCCATGACCTCGGCCATGTCGTCGGGGTCGTGGGTGACCGGGACCTTCAGCCACGTGTAGGCGGAGGTGCCGCCCAGGCCGGAGGCGATGGCGATGGACTTGGTGACGGCCTCCGCGGAGAGGTCGTTGGCGAGCCTTCCCTCCGGGGTGCGCCGGCTGATGAACGGCTCGACGAAGAGGGGCAGCCTGCGGGCCGCCATGTCGTCGATCGCGCGGGCGGTCGACTCCAGGGTGGTGAGGGAGCCGGGGTCGTCGTAGTCGATCCGCAGGAGCAGTTTGCCCGCGTCGAAACCGAGACGCTCGATGTCCTCGGCGCGGTGGCCGGTGAAACGGTCGTCGAGTTCGAACCGGGCGCCCTGGAGGCCGCCACGGTTCATCGAGCCCATGACGACCTTGCCGTCGAGAGCGCCGAGGAGGAGCAGGTCGTCGAGGATGTCGGCGGTGGCGAGGACGCCGTCCACGCCGGGTCTGCTCAACGCCAGGCACAGGCGCTCCAGCAGGTCCGCGCGGTTGGCCATGGCCAGTTTGCGGTCGCCGACGCCGAGGGCGCCGCGCGCCGGGTGGTCGGCGGCGACGATCATCAGCCGGCCGGCCTCGTCGAGCAGTGGGCGGCGGGTGCGGCGGGCGGCGGCCTCGGCGATCGCCTCGGGGTGGTGGGTGCGCAGGCGGACGAGTTCGGGGACGTCGACGGTGGCGGGGGTGGGGCGCGGGACGCTGGTGGCTCCGGACGCGCCTCCCCCGCCGGTCCCGTGCGGGGTTCCCGCGACGCGGCCCGCCCTCACAGCACCGCTCCGGCGGCGAGCGCTTCCTCGATCTCGGTGGGCGTCGGCATGGCCGAGGAACACTCCAGGCGCGAGGCGACGATCGCACCGGCGGCGTTGGCGTGGCGCATGATCCTCTCCACGTCCCAGCCCGCGAGCAGACCGTGGCAGAGGGAGCCCCCGAAGGCGTCACCGGCCCCGAGGCCGTTGAGGACGCGCACGGGGAGCGGGGGGACCTCGGCGGACTCGCCCGCGCTGTTGACGGCCAGGACGCCCTTGGGGCCCTGTTTCACCACGGCCAGTTCCACGCCGGCGTCCAGGAGGGCGCGGGCGGCGGCGTGCGGGTCGCGCACCCCGGTGGCGACCTCCACCTCGTCCAGGTTCCCCACGGCGACGGTGGTGTGCTTCAGCGCCTCGGCGTAGAAGGGGCGGGCCGCGTCCGGGTCGGACCAGAACATGGGCCGCCAGTCGAGGTCGAACACGGTGGTGCCGGCCTTGGCGCGGTGGGCGAGGGCGGCCAGCGTCGCCGTACGGCTGGGCTCCTCGCTCAGGCCGGTGCCGGTGACCCAGAAGACGCGCGCCTCGCGGACGGCGTCGAGGTCGAGGTCGTGGGCGTCGATCTCCAGATCGGGCGCCTTGGGCCGGCGGTAGAAGTAGAGCGGGAAGTCGTCCGGCGGGAAGACCTCGCAGAAGGTGACGGGGGTCGGCAGACCGGGGACCGGGGTCACCCAGCGGTCGTCGACGCCGAAGCCGCGCAGGGCCTCGTGGAGATAGGTGCCGAAGGGGTCGTCGCCGGTGCGGGTGATCACCGCCGTGTCCAGGCCGAGGCGGGCGGCGGCGACAGCGACGTTGGTCGCCGAGCCGCCGAGGAACTTCCCGAAGGACGTGACCTGCGGCAGCGGCACGCCCGTCTGCAACGGGTAGAGGTCCACTCCGATCCGCCCCATGGTGATCAGGTCGTAGGCCATCGAGTTCCCTTCGTATCGGCTCTCCACGGCTTTCTAGCCCGGTACGGCGGACCCTGTCAATGTTTTGTCCAGACATTCGGACCAGCTCTTGACACCCCCGCGGTCCGACCGCACGCTGACGACCATGACGTCGTTGTCACCTCAGCCCTCACTCTCCCGCATCAGGGTCGGTTCGGCCCCCGACAGCTGGGGCGTCTGGTTCCCGGACGACCCGCAGCAGGTGCCCTGGCAGCGCTTCCTCGACGAGGTCGCGCTCTGCGGCTACGAGTGGATCGAACTCGGCCCCTACGGGTATCTGCCGACCGATCCCGCCGTCCTCACCGAGGAGACCGCCAGGCGCGGCCTGAAGGTGTCGGCCGGCACGGTGTTCACGGGGCTGCACCACGGCGAGGCCGTGTGGGAGAAGACCTGGGCCCATGTCGCGGACAACGCCGCGCTCGCGCAGGCCATGGGAGCACGGCACCTGGTGGTCATCCCGTCCTTCTGGCGGGACGACAAGACCGGCGAGGTACTGGAGCCGGACACGCTCACGCCCGAGCAGTGGCGCAATCTCACTACGCTGACCGAGCGGCTCGGCAAGCGGGTGCGGGAGCGGTACGGGCTGGAGATCGTCGTCCACCCGCACGCCGACACCCACATCGACAGCGAGGAGAAGGTCGTCCGGTTCCTGGACGGCACCGACTCCGGACTCGTGTCGCTGTGCCTGGACACCGGGCACTACGCGTACTGCGGCGGCGACAGCGTCAAGCTGATCGAGACGTACGGCGAGCGGATCGGGTACCTGCACCTCAAGCAGGTCGACCCGGAGATCCTCGCGGAGGTGCGGGCACAGGAGATTCCCTTCGGGCCGGCCGTCGCACGCGGGGTGATGTGCGAGCCGCCCTCGGGGGTGCCGGCGCTGGGGCCCGTACTGGAGGCCGCCCAGAAGCTGGACGTCGATCTCTTCGCGATCGTGGAACAGGACATGTATCCGTGCGAGGCGGACGCGCCGTTGCCCATCGCACAGCGGACCCGGGCGTTCCTGCGGTCCTGCGGGGCGTGACCCCAGGAGGTCGGGGACGCCTGCCGAGGTGCCGGGCGCCGGCGGCGCCTGGCGCGGCGCTGGGTCCGTACGCCGGCGGCGCGGCCCCCGTGCGTGGCCGGTCGCCGGTTTCCCGCGCCTCTTTCGGGCGTCGCTGTACAGGCGCCGACGGTTCGTCCCACCCCTTGCGGCCCTTTGGGTCGTTTGTGTCACCCGCGTCACAAAAGTTCCGCTCCTGTCACCGATGTCTCGGGTACGCGAGTGACGGGTCGCACGCTGTCGACAACCGTTCCCCACCTGTCACCGTGCGTCGTTGAGCGGGCACAGGCCCGGTGATCGCCAGCGCAGCGCCGGGCTCCCCCCCCCCCGGTGGCCTCCCGGCCGCCGCCCCCGCACGCGCAGGGAGGTGCGACTCATGACCGACCGAAGCCTCTGGTCCTACAAGGAGATCGCGGCACACATCAAGGTGCAGACGGACACCGTGCGGTCCTACCGCAAGCACGGACTGCTCCCCCCGCCCGACCACGTGGAGAGCGGAAAGCCCTACTGGTACGCCGACACCGTCCGCACCTGGGTCGCCTCCCGGCCCGGCAACCGGGGTCGACGACCGGACTGACCGCCCCCACCGGAAAACCGTTCTGTGCCCCGCCCCCGGGCGGGGCACAGTGCCGTGCATGAACCTCTCCGGCTCCTCCGAGTCCTCCGCACCCTCCGTGGTCTCCGCGCCCTCGGTGCCCTCGGTGCCCTCCACGGCCCCCGACGCCTCCGCGTCCTCCACCCCCGACTTCTCCGTCAAACCCCGCCTCACCGGCGAGAGAGCGGTGCTGCGGCCCTTCACGGAGGCGGACGCCGAGATCATGTGGGAGATCGTCGGGGACCCCGAGGTGGTCCGCTTCACCTTCCCGGCGGACGGGGAACTCACCTTGGAGCGGCTGCGTTCCTGGTACGCCACGCGCTCCACACAGCCCGACCGCCTCGACCTCGCCGTCACCGACCGGGCCACCGGCGAACTCGTCGGCGAGGTGGTCCTCAACGAGTACGACGCCTACTCCCGCACCTGCTCCTTCCGCACGCTGCTCGGGCCGCGGGGCCGCGGTCGCGGGCTGGGCACCGAGGCGACCCGCCTGATCGTCGGCCACGGCTTCGAGCGACTGGGCCTGCACCGCATCCAGTTGGAGCTGTACGGCGACAACGCCCGGGCCCGGCGCGTCTACGAGAAGGTCGGCTTCGTGGTGGAGGGCGTTCGGCGGGAGGCCGCGCCGCGGGACGGGGGCTGGGTGGACGAGGTGCTGATGGCGCTCCTGGACCGGGAGTGGCCCGCACTCGGCGCCACGGCGCGACGACCGTGACCCGCCACCCCGGCCGCCCCGATTCCCGTCGGCGCGTTCACCTCCCAGCCCGCCGGAAAGCGCCGGCCGGCGAGCGACCCGGCCGCGACGAAGCTTCTTTGAGAAATACCCCCTAGGGGTATAACGTGGGGAAGTGGAGGCCCTCCCTGGACCACCCCGGCCCGTCACCGGCCGACCCAGGGGGCCCGCCACCACCGGCCGCCCTGCGGGCCGACCACTCGGCCCCATGCCTCGACGAGGAGTAACGAGATGACCGCCCCCACCGACACCCCCGGTACCGTCACCGCCGTCTACAAGGTGAGCGGCATGAGCTGCGGCCACTGCGAGGGAGCCGTCTCCGGTGAGATCTCCGGGATCTCCGGCGTCACCTCGGTGAAGGCCGTGGCCTCCACCGGCGAGGTCACCGTCGTCTCCACCGCGACACTGGACGACGAGGCCGTGCGCGCCGCCGTCGACGAGGCCGGCTTCGAGCTGGTCGGCCGCGCCTGAGCCACCCCCTCGGCATCGGGCCGGGCCGACCGGTCGACACCGGTCGGAGACGGCCCGTTCCGCTCCCTGGAGTCACGCACATGTCGAGCACCACCACCACGGCCCCGACGGCCGCCGAGTCCGGTGAGGTCGAGCTGCTCATCGGCGGGATGACCTGCGCCTCGTGCGCGGCCCGCGTGGAGAAGAAGCTCAACCGCATGGACGGCGTCACCGCGACGGTCAACTACGCGACGGAGAAGGCGCGGATCAGCTACCCCGCCGGGGTGGAGGTCGCCGACCTGATCGCGACCGTCGTGAAGACCGGCTACACGGCCGAGGAGCCCGCGCCACCCGCCACCGAGGAGATACCCGCCGAGCCGGACGGGGACCCCGAGCTGTCGGCCCTGCGCCACCGCCTGCTCGTCTGCGCCCTGCTCGCCACGCCCGTGGTGCTGCTCGCCATGATCCCGGCCCTCCAGTTCGACAACTGGCAGTGGCTGTCGCTGACCCTCGCCGCGCCCGTCGTCGTCTGGGGCGGCCTGCCCTTCCACCGGGCGGCCTGGACGAACCTGCGGCACGGCGCCTCCACCATGGACACGCTGGTCTCCGTCGGCACCCTGGCCGCGTTCGGCTGGTCGCTGTGGGCGCTGTTCCTCGGCGACGCGGGCGTGCCCGGCATGCGGCACCCCTTCGAACCGACCGTGTCACGAGCCGACGGCGCCTCCACGATCTATCTGGAGGTCGCCGCCGGCGTCACCGCCTTCATCCTGCTCGGCCGCTACCTGGAGGCCCGCTCCAAGCGGCGTGCGGGAGCCGCGCTCCGGGCGCTGATGGAACTGGGCGCCAAGGACGTGGCCGTGCTGCGGGACGGGCGCGAGACCCGGATCCCGGTGGACCGGCTGGCCGTCGGGGACCGGTTCGTCGTCCGGCCGGGCGAGAAGATCGCCACCGACGGCACCGTCGTCGAGGGCGTTTCCGCCGTCGACGTCTCCATGCTGACCGGCGAGTCCGTGCCGGTGGACGTCGGTCCGGGCGACACCGTCACCGGGGCCACGGTGAACGCGGGCGGCCGGCTCGTCGTCGAAGCGGCCCGGATCGGCGCGGACACCCGGCTCGCCCGCATGGCCCGGCTGGTCGAGGACGCGCAGAACGGCAAGGCCGACGTACAGCGGCTGGCCGACCGGGTCGCCGGGATCTTCGTCCCTGTCGTGCTGCTGATCGCCGCCGCCTCCTTCGGCGCCTGGCTCGGCCTGACCGGCGACACCGTCGCCGCGTTCACGGCGGCCGTCGCGGTCCTGATCATCGCCTGCCCGTGCGCCCTGGGTCTCGCGACCCCCACCGCGCTCATGGTCGGCACCGGCCGGGGCGCCCAGCTCGGCATCCTCATCAAGGGCCCGGAGGTACTGGAGAACACCCGACGCGTCGACACCGTCGTCCTCGACAAGACCGGCACGGTCACCACCGGCCGGATGACCCTCCAGGAGGTGTACGCCACCGACGGCACCGACGAGAAGCAGTTGCTTCGGCTCGCGGGCGCCCTGGAGCACGCCTCCGAGCATCCGGTCGCCCGAGCGGTCGCCGCCGGCGCCGAGGAAGGAACCGGGCAGCTGCCGCCGGCCGAGCACTTCGAGAACGTGCCGGGACGCGGCGTACGCGGGCGCGTGGAGGGCCACGAGGTGGCCGTGGGGCGCTTCTCCGACGACCTCCCGCCGGATGTGGCGCGCGTCAGGGACGAGGCGCAGCGGCACGGTCGTACGGCGGTCGTCGTCGGGTGGGACGGAGCGGTACGCGGCGTGCTCGCCGTCGCCGACGCGGTCAGGGAGACCAGCGCCGAGGCCGTACGGGAGCTGCGCGCGCTCGGGCTCGCACCGGTGCTGCTGACCGGGGACAACCGGGCGGTGGCCGAGGCGGTGGCGGCCGAGGTGGGCATCGACGAGGTGGTGGCCGAGGTACTGCCCGAGGACAAGGTCGCCGTCGTGAGGCGGCTCCAGGGCGAGGGGCGGGTCGTCGCCATGGTCGGCGACGGGGTCAACGACGCCGCCGCGCTCGCCGTCGCCGACCTGGGGCTGGCGATGGGCACGGGCACCGACACCGCGATCGAGGCGGGCGACCTGACGCTCGTGCGCGGGGACCTGCGGGTCGCGGCGGACGCCATCCGGCTGTCCCGGCGGACCCTGGCCACGATCAAGGGCAACCTGGTGTGGGCCTTCGGCTACAACGTGGCCGCGCTGCCGCTGGCCGCGGCCGGGCTGCTCAACCCCATGCTCGCCGGGGCGGCGATGGCCTTCTCGTCCGTTTTCGTGGTGACGAACAGCCTGCGGCTGCGGGCGTTCCGCTGACGTGGAGCGAAGTACCGGGAAGTTACCGGTGGTTAGGGCCAAGTCGAGACAGCGACCCCCCTGGAGTCCGGCGCGAGCCTCACATAAGCTCTTCACAAGGCTCGCGCATCTTCCTTACGCTCGGGCCCCGATCGCCGTATCCGGGCTCTTGCGCATCTAACGGGACATACGCAAGAGACACAGATCACAGTGATGCGAATGTAACCATCGAAGGGGTTCGACGGTCTAAGTTGACGATGTCAGGAAGCGTCTTGGGGGGCGCCGACTGGCATCTGGAGATGTCTTGGGGGACCTCTCCAGAGATGCGTTGCCGGGGCACGCACACGGGAAGCTTTGAGCGGCCCTCCCAGCGTGCGCTGTCCCGGCAGATCGCACATGGCAGGGGTGTGGCGAGTTCTGCTCGTTCTGCTCAACTCCCGCCGCACGACAATCACATATGGCATCAGCGAATTCAGGCGCTGTGTCCTCCAGACGCCCGGCCGGATCCCGTGGGGGGAATCCGCACCGGGACATGGGAAGGCGCCCTGGTCGTCGGCCCGTGGGGGGACCGACGCACCAGGGCGCCTTCTTCATGCCCTGCCGAAGGGCTGCGCGGTGGACTCGAAAGGGGCCGCCCTGACGGACAGCCCCTCGTCCACGCGCCGGTGAGGCTCTACGCCCTCGACCGGCACCACCCTCGACTCGACCGGCACCAGTTGCGCTCGGCCACGCCCGCGGCGCGCCCCTCCGGGCAACCACCCCCGGACCTCCGGGCCCGCAGCCGTTGACCGGCACGCCACCCGACCCCGGCGAAGAGGACCCGACCAGACCGGAACCGGCGGGACGCCACCCGGCCGGCGGGACGCCGGAGAAGGGCGCCCCACCGGCAGGTGTCAGCGCTCCTCGACCGGCACGAAGTCGCGCTCGACCACGCCCGTGTAGATCTGGCGCGGACGGCCGATGCGGGAGCCCGGCTCCTTGATCATCTCGTGCCACTGGGCGATCCAGCCCGGCAGGCGGCCCAGGGCGAAGAGGACCGTGAACATCTCGGTCGGGAAGCCCATGGCCCGGTAGATCAGGCCGGTGTAGAAGTCGACGTTCGGGTAGAGGTTGCGCGAGACGAAGTAGTCGTCGGAGAGCGCGTGCTCCTCCAGCTTGAGCGCGATGTCCAGCAGCTCGTCGGACTTGCCGAGGGCCGAGAGGACGTCGTGCGCCGCCGCCTTGATGATCTTCGCGCGCGGGTCGAAGGACTTGTACACCCGGTGGCCGAAGCCCATCAGGCGGACGCCGTCCTCCTTGTTCTTCACCTTGCGGATGAAGGAGTCGACATCACCGCCGTTGGCCTGGATGCCCTCGAGCATCTCCAGGACGGACTGGTTGGCGCCGCCGTGCAGCGGGCCCCACAGCGCGTTGATGCCGGCCGAGATCGACGCGAACATGTTGGCCTGCGAGGAGCCGACCAGGCGGACCGTGGAGGTCGAGCAGTTCTGCTCGTGGTCCGCGTGCAGGATCAGCAGCTTGTCGAGCGCGGAGACGACGACGGGGTCCAGGTCGTACTCCTGCGCGGGGACCGAGAAGGTCATGCGGAGGAAGTTCTCGACGTAGCCGAGGTCGTTGCGCGGGTAGACGAACGGGTGACCGATCGACTTCTTGTACGCGTACGCCGCGATCGTCGGAAGCTTGGCGAGCAGCCGGATCGTCGAGAGGTTGCGCTGCTTCTCGTCGAACGGGTTGTGACTGTCCTGGTAGAACGTCGACAGCGCCGAGACCACCGAGGACAGCATCGCCATCGGGTGGGCGTCGCGCGGGAAGCCCCGGTAGAAGTTCTTGACGTCCTCGTGCAGCAGGGTGTGCTGCGTGATGTCGTTCTTGAAGACGGTCAGCTCGTCGACCGTGGGCAGCTCGCCGTTGATCAGCAGGTAGGCGACCTCGAGGAAGGTCGACCGCTCGGCCAGCTGCTCGATCGGGTAGCCGCGGTACCGGAGGATGCCCTGTTCGCCGTCAAGGTAGGTGATGGCGGATTTGTAGGCGGCGGTGTTGCCGTATCCGCTGTCCAGGGTCACGAGACCGGTCTGGGCGCGGAGCTTCCCGATGTCGAAGCCCTTGTCGCCGACGGTGCTGTCGATCACCGGGTAGGTGTACTCGCCGTCGCCGTACCGCAGTACTACAGAGTTGTCGCTCACGTCATCCCTCACCGACGTTGTGCCTCTTCTTCGAGGTTGCCCTGACTGTCTCTACCATCCCCCATTTGGCGCAGGAGAGTGCACTCGGGGTCGGCCATTGGGCTTATCCACGGCACTCAGTGCCGCCAACTTGTTCATCCTGCCGCCTTCGTCACGCGGGCGGAAGTGCTCTGTGACCTTCGCGACTCATTTGATCGATCATTTTTTGGACTGGCCCGAGAGCCGGAAGTCGAGAGCCGTGCAGCGGCGGCCCGCCGACACCGTGCGCACCGCCTGGCCGATCGCCTTGCGGGAGCCGACGAGGACCACCAGTCGCTTGGCGCGGGTGACGGCCGTGTACAAGAGGTTCCGCTGAAGCATCATCCATGCCCCGGTGGTGACGGGGATCACCACGGCGGGATATTCACTTCCCTGTGAACGGTGGATCGTCACCGCGTACGCGTGGGCCAGTTCGTCCAGTTCGTCGAACTCGTAGGGCACCTCCTCGTCCTCGTCGGTGCGCACGGTGAGGCGCTGGTCGACCGGATCGAGCGAGGTGACCACGCCCACGGTGCCGTTGAAGACCCCGTTCTTCCCCTTGTCGTAGTTGTTGCGGATCTGGGTGACCTTGTCGCCGACACGGAAGACGCGGCCGCCCAACCGCTTCTCGGGGACGTCGGGGCGGCCGGGGGTGATGGCCTGCTGGAGCAGCCCGTTGAGGGCGCCGGCGCCGGCCGGGCCGCGGTGCATGGGCGCGAGGACCTGGACGTCCCGGCGGGGGTCGAGGCCGAACTTGGCCGGAATACGACGGGCGGCCACGTCGACCGTGAGCCGCCCCGCCTCCTCCGTGTCGTCCTCGACGAAGAGGAAGAAGTCCTTCATGCCGTCGGTGACCGGGTGTTGCCCGGCGTTGATCCGGTGGGCGTTGGTCACCACGCCGGACTGCTGGGCCTGGCGGAACACGCGCGTGAGGCGCACGGCGGGGATCGGGCCGCCGTCGGCGAGCAGGTCGCGCAGCACCTCGCCGGCACCCACGCTGGGGAGTTGGTCGACGTCACCGACGAAGAGGAGATGAGCGCCCGGCGGGACCGCCTTCACCAACTTGTTGGCCAGCAGCAGGTCCAGCATCGACGCCTCGTCGACGACCACCAGGTCGGCGTCCAGCGGGCGGTCGCGGTCGTACGCCGCGTCGCCACCCGGCTTCAGTTCCAGGAGGCGGTGCACGGTGGATGCCTCGGCGCCGGTCAGCTCGGCCAGGCGCTTGGCGGCGCGGCCGGTGGGGGCGGCGAGAACCACCTTGGCCCTCCTGGCGCGGGCCAGCTCGACGATCGAGCGCACCGTGAAGGACTTGCCGCAGCCGGGTCCGCCGGTGAGGACGGCGACCTTCTCGGTCAACGCGAGCTTGACGGCGGCCTCCTGCTCGGGGGCGAGGTCGGCGCCGGTACGCGTCCGCAGCCAGGCCAGCGCCTTGTCCCAGGCCACGTCACGGAAGCCCGGCATGCGGTCCTCGCCGGTGCGCAGCAGGCGCAACAACTGTGCGGACAGGGAGAGTTCGGCCCGGTGGAAGGGCACGAGATAGACGGCCGTGACGGGTTCCGCGCCGCCGTCCGGGCCCGGCACCTTCTCCCGTACGACACCGGGGTCCTCGCCCTCCCGCGGCGGCGCCGCGAGTTCGGCGAGACACTCGATGACGAGACCGGTGTCGACCTGCAACAGCTTGACCGCGTCGGCGATCAGGCGCTCCTCGGGGAGGTAGCAGTGGCCCTGGTCGCTGGACTGGGAAAGGGCGTACTGGAGGCCCGCCTTGACGCGCTCCGGGCTGTCGTGCGGGATACCGACGGACTGGGCGATCTTGTCGGCGGTGAGGAAGCCGATGCCCCAGACGTCGGACGCCAGGCGGTACGGCTGGTTCTTCACGACCGAGATCGAGGCGTCGCCGTACTTCTTGTAGATGCGGACCGCGATCGACGTCGACACCTCGACGGTCTGGAGGAAGAGCATGACCTCCTTGATCGCCTTCTGCTCCTCCCAGGCGTCGGCGATCTTCCTGGTGCGCTTGGGGCCGAGGCCGGGCACCTCGACGAGGCGCTTGGGCTCCTCCTCGATGATCTTCAGGGTGTCCATGCCGAAGTGCTGGGTGATGCGGTCGGCGAAGACCGGACCGATGCCCTTGACCAGCCCTGATCCGAGGTAACGGCGGATGCCCTGGACGGTGGCGGGCAGTACGGTCGTGTAGTTCTCGACGGTGAACTGCTTGCCGTACTGCGGGTGGGAGCCCCAGCGGCCCTCCATCCGCAGGGACTCGCCGACCTGGGCGCCGAGCAGCGCGCCGACGACCGTCAGGAGGTCGCCGCCGCCGCGGCCGGTGTCGACGCGCGCGACCGTGTAGCCGTTCTCCTCGTTCGCGTACGTGATGCGCTCGAGTACGCCTTCCAGGACGGCAAGCTGCCGCTCCCCGCTCCCCGCCGGTCGGTCCATGATCCGACGGTACCGCCCGGCACCGACAGTCCAGCCGGGAACGGCTCTCGCCCACCGCCGCCCCGCCCCTGGGCGTCGTGCCCCGGACCCGTGCTGTCGGGCCCTGGAGGCGCCTCGTCCTCGAACTCGCCGGACGTACCGGATGCCCCGCACGGGGTGACGCGGACGGGGTGACGCGGACGGGGTGGGGCGTCCCGCACGTTTCGAGCGGCGGAGTCGGATCCTGGGCGGGCGTGGGCCAGGGGCCCGGGTCCGGGGTCTGGGCGCGGAGCAACCCGGTCGGGGCCCCAGCCCGCGGAACCCTCAGCCCGCGGGGACCTCAGCCCGCGGAGCCCCGAGCCGGCTGCGGCGTCAGCCGACGGCCGTACCGGTCGGCGGTGGCACCAGCGCCGGGTGACGCGGCTCAGCCACGGCGTCACCCCCGCATCCCCGTCGCGGACCCGTTTCATCACGGTTCGGTTTCGGCCTCGTGAGGGTCTTGCCTAACCCCCTTGTAATCGATTCCAATCCTCCCTGACGGCGTTGTAATCGATTCCACGAGGAGGTGGAGCGGCGATGGCGAGCATCAAGGATGTCGCTGCCGAGGCGGGCGTTTCCGTCGCCACGGTGTCGCGCGTCCTGAACGACCATCCGTCGGTCAGCGAGGACGCACGCACACGCGTGCTGGCCGCCGTGGAGGCGCTGGGCTACCGCCCGAACGCCGTCGCCCGGTCGCTGCGCACCGACCAGACGCACACTCTCGGCCTGGTCATCAGCGACGTGATGAACCCCTACTTCACCGAGCTGGCCCGCTCCGTCGAGGAGGAGGCCCGCGCGCTCGGCTACAGCGTCATCATCGGCAACGCCGACGAGCGGCCCGACCTCCAGGACCACCACGTGCGGACCCTGCTGGACCGCCGGATAGACGGCCTGCTGGTCTCCCCCACCGACGGCTGCTCGCCGCTGGTCCTGGACGCCGCGCGCGCGGGCACCCCGATGGTCTTCGTCGACCGGTGGATCCCGGGGGTGGACGTGCCGGTCGTCCGGGCGGACGGACGGGCCGCCGTACGGGACCTGGTGGCGCATCTGCACCGGCTGGGACACCGCCGGCTCGCGATCATCGCGGGCCCGGCCGCCACCACCACCGGCAGCGAGCGGGTCGAGGCCTTCCGGGACGCCCTCCGCGTCTGCGGCATCGATCTTCCGGACGCCTACATCGGGCAGGGCGACTTCCAGGCCGAGAGCGGACGGCGGGTCACCGAGGGCTTCCTCGACCTGCCGGAGCCGCCCGAGGTCGTGTTCGCCGCCGACAACCTGATGGCGCTGGGCGCGCTGGACGCCGTACGCGCGCGTGGGCTGCGTGTACCCGACGACATCGCGCTCGCCGCGTTCGACGACATCCCGTGGTTCGTGCACACCGATCCCCCGATCACCGCCATCGCCCAGCCGACGGGCGAGCTGGGGCGCGCGGCCGTACGCGCGCTGGTCGACCGGATCGAGGGACGGACCCCGCGGTCCGTCACCCTCCCCGCCCGTCTCGTCGTACGCCGCTCGTGCGGCGAGAACGGCGAGAACGGCGAGAACGGCGAGAACGGCGAGAACTCAGCAAGGAACAGGAGCCAGTCGTGAGCAACGCGGACGAGTTGCTGCGCATCGAAGGCATACGCAAGACCTTCCCCGGAGTGGTCGCGCTCGACAGCGTCGACTTCGACCTGCGGCGGGGCGAGGTGCATGTGCTGCTCGGTGAGAACGGCGCGGGCAAGAGCACCCTCATCAAGATGCTCTCCGGCGCGTACACGCCCGACGCCGGGCGGATCCTGGCCGGCGGCGAGGAGGTGCGCATCCACGGGGCGCAGGACTCCGAGCGCCTCGGGATCGCCACCATCTACCAGGAGTTCAACCTGGTCCCCGACCTGACGGTCGCCGAGAACATCTTCCTGGGGCGCCAGCCGCGCCGGTTCGGGATGATCGACCGCAAGCGGATGGAGGCCGAGGCCGCCGTCCTGCTGGAGCGGGTCGGCGTCACGGTGTCACCCCGCGCGCGGGTGCGTGAACTGGGCATCGCACGTCTTCAGATGGTCGAGATCGCCAAGGCGTTGAGCCTGGACGCGCGCGTGCTGATCATGGACGAGCCGACCGCCGTGCTCACCTCCGAGGAGGTGGAGAAGCTTTTCGCGATCGTGCGCAGGCTGCGCGAGGACGGCGTGGGCATCGTGTTCATCACCCACCACCTGGAGGAGATCGCGGCCCTGGGCGACCGGGTCACGGTCATCCGGGACGGCAGGAGCGTCGGGCAGGTCCCCGCGTCCACGCCCCAGGACGAGCTGGTACGGCTGATGGTGGGCCGTTCCATCGAGCAGCAGTACCCGCGTGAGCGCGCCGGGACCGGCGCCGCCCTGCTGTCCGTCGAGGGGCTGACGCGCGACGGCGTCTTCCACGACGTCAGTTTCGAGGTGCGGGCCGGCGAGGTCGTCGGTGTCGCGGGTCTGGTCGGCGCGGGTCGCACCGAGGTGGTACGGGCCGTCTTCGGGGCGGACCCGTACGACCACGGAGCCGTGCGGGTGGCGGGCGCGCGGCTGCCCCGCCACGACGTGACCGCTGCCATGGCCGCGGGGATCGGGCTCGTGCCGGAGGACCGCAAGGGCCAGGGGCTGGTGCTGGACGCCTCGGTGGAGGAGAACCTCGGCCTGGTGACCCTGCGTTCGGCCACCCGCGCCGGGCTCGTCGACCTCAAGGGGCAGCACGTGGCCGCGGGCCGCATCGCCGAACAGCTCGGTGTGCGCATGGCCGGGCTCGGCCAGCAGGTGCGGACGCTGTCGGGCGGCAACCAGCAGAAGGTCGTCATCGGCAAGTGGCTCCTGGCGGACACCAAGGTGCTGATCCTCGACGAGCCGACGCGCGGTATCGACGTCGGCGCCAAGGTCGAGATCTACCAGCTCATCAACGAGCTGACGGCCGCCGGGGCCGCCGTCCTGATGATCTCCAGCGACCTGCCCGAGGTGCTCGGCATGAGCGACCGGGTGCTGGTGATGGCCCAGGGCCGGATCGCCGGCGAACTGCCCGCCGAGCGGGCGACCCAGGACGCCGTCATGGCGCTCGCCGTCAGTACGCCCAGCACCCCCGGTACCCCGAGTACCCCGACTACCCCTGCTACTTCCGAAGTGGAGACCGGCCGTGGCCGCTGAAACGCTCAAGAGCACGACGGGCGCCGGTGGCGGCGCCGCGGCGGTGCGCCGCCTGCTGCTCGACAACGGGGCGCTCACCGCGCTCATCGTCCTCGTCGTCGCCATGTCGGCGCTGTCGGGCGACTTCCTGACGACGGACAACCTGCTCAACGTGGGTGTCCAGGCGGCCGTGACCGCCATCCTCGCCTTCGGCGTCACCTTCGTGATCGTCTCGGCGGGCATCGACCTGTCGGTCGGCTCGGTGGCGGCGCTGTCGGCCACAGTCCTGGCCTGGAGCGCCACGGCGCACGGCGTGCCGGTCGTCCTCGCTGTCGTCCTGGCCGTCGCCACCGGTGTAGCGGCCGGTCTGGTGAACGGTTTCCTCATCGCCTACGGCAAGCTGCCGCCGTTCATCGCGACGCTCGCCATGCTGTCGGTGGCGCGCGGTCTGTCACTGGTGATCTCCGAGGGCTCCCCGATCGCCTTCCCCGACTCCGTCTCGCACCTCGGGGACACGCTCGGCGGCTGGCTGCCGGTGCCCGTGCTGGTCATGGTCGTCATGGGGCTGATCGCCGCGTTCGTCCTGGGCCGCACCTACATCGGCCGCTCGATGTACGCCATCGGCGGCAACGAGGAGGCCGCGCGCCTGTCCGGGCTGCGGGTGAAGAAGCAGAAGCTCGCCATCTACGCGCTGTCCGGCGTGTTCGCCGCCGCCGCCGGCATCGTGCTCGCGTCCCGGCTGTCCTCCGCGCAGCCGCAGGCCGCCGACGGCTACGAACTGGACGCGATCGCCGCCGTCGTCATCGGCGGCGCCTCCCTGGCGGGCGGTACGGGCAAGGCGTCCGGCACCCTCATCGGCGCGCTGATCCTGGCCGTGCTGCGCAACGGCCTCAACCTGCTGTCGGTGTCCGCGTTCTGGCAGCAGGTCGTCATCGGCGTCGTCATCGCGCTGGCCGTGCTGCTGGACACGCTGCGGCGCAAGGCCGGGGCGACCCCGGTGGCCGCCGGGACCGGCGGCGGCAAGGGCCGGCAGGCGGTGACCTACGGGCTCGCGGCGGTCGTCACCGTGGCGGTGGTCGGCGCGACCTCCTTCCTGCACAACGGTTCCTCCTCGACGTCGAACCCGAAGGTCGGACTGGCGCTGTCCACCCTCAACAACCCCTTCTTCGTGCAGATCCAGTCGGGCGCGAAGGCCGAGGCGAAGAAGCTGGGCGTCGACCTGACCGTCACCGACGCCCAGAACGACGCCTCGCAGCAGGCCAACCAGTTGCAGAACTTCACCAGTTCCGGCTACGACTCGATCATCGTCAACCCGGTGGACTCCGACGCGGCCGGTCCGGCCGTGCGCGCCGCCGACAAGGCGAAGATCCCGGTCGTCGCGGTCGACCGCGGCGTCAACAAGGCGACCACGGACACCCTCGTGGCCTCCGACAACGTGGCCGGCGGTGAACTCGCGGCCAAGACGGTCGCCGAGAAGCTCGGCGGCACCGGCAAGATCGTGATCCTTCAGGGGCAGGCGGGCACCTCCGCGGCCCGCGAGCGCGCCGAGGGCTTCGCGCGAGGCCTGAAGGCCTACCCTGGCATCAAGGTGCTGGCCCAGCAGCCGGCCGACTTCGACCGCACCAAGGGCCTCGACGTGATGTCGAACCTTCTCCAGGCCCACCCGGACGTCCAGGGCGTCATCGCCGCCAACGACGAGATGGCGCTCGGCGCGATCAAGGCGCTCGGCTCCAAGGCCGGCAAGTCCGTCCAGGTCGTCGGCTTCGACGGCACGCCGGACGGTCTGACCGCGGTCGAGAACGGCACGCTGTACGCGTCCGTGGCACAGCAGCCCTCGCAGCTGGGCAGGATCGCCGTCGACAACGCGCTCAAGGCGTTCCAGGGCAAGAAGGTCGCGGAGACGGTGAAGGTGCCGGTGAAGGTGGTCACGAAGGAGAACGTGGCCGGCTTCGGCGGCTGACATTTCGGCAGGCGTGCGTAACGGGCGGACGGTCGGGGGACCGTCCGCCTCATGTCACGTACGACGTACGCAGGGGAGTTCTCATGTACGACTACGACCTCCTGGTCGTAGGGTCGGCCAACGCCGACCTGGTGATCGGTGTCGAACGGCGCCCGGCCGCGGGCGAGACGGTCCTCGGATCCGACCTGTCCGTCCATCCGGGCGGCAAGGGCGCCAACCAGGCGGTCGCGGCCGCCCGCCTCGGCGCCCGTACGGCGCTGCTGGCCCGGATCGGCGACGACGCGTACGGCCGGCTGCTGCTCGACTCGCAGCGAGCGGCCGGCGTCGACACCGTGGGCGTGCTGGTGGGCGGGGCGCCGACCGGGATCGCGCTGATCACGGTGGACCCCTCGGGGGACAACAGCATCGTGGTGTCACCGGGCGCGAACGGGCGTCTGACGCCGGAGGACGTGCGTGCCGCCGCCGGGCTGTTCCACGCCTCCCGCGTGGTGTCGGCGCAGCTGGAGATCCCGCTGGAGACGGTCGTCGAGGTCGTACGGAACCTGGCGCCGGGCAGCCGCTTCGTGCTGAACCCGTCACCGCCGCGCCCGCTGCCGGCCGAGGTGCTGACGGCCTGCGATCCGCTGATCGTCAACGAGCACGAGGCGAAGGTGATCCTCGGTGAGGCGGGCGGCAGCGAGAAACCCGAGGACTGGGCGCAGGTGCTGCTGGCGAAGGGGCCGAAGTCGGTGGTCGTGACGCTGGGTCCGGAGGGCGCGCTGGTGGCGTCGGCGGAGGGCGTGGAGCGGGTGGCGCCGGTGAAGGTGGACGCCGTGGACACGACCGGGGCGGGCGACTCCTTCACGGCGGCGCTGGCGTGGAGGCTGGGCACGGGCTCCTCGCTCGCGGAAGCCGCGGCGTACGCCGCGCGGGTCGGAGCGGTGGCCGTGACCCGGCGGGGCGCGCAGGAGTCGTTCCCCACGGCGGCGGAGGTCGAGGCGCTGTGAGGAAGGCCGGGATACTCAACCGTCATCTCGCGGGCGCGCTGGCCGAGCTGGGGCACGGGCACGGGGTGCTGGTGTGCGACGCGGGGATGCCGATCCCCGAGGGCCCACGGGTCGTGGACCTCGCCTTCCGGGCGGGCGTGCCGTCGTTCGCGGACGTACTGGACGGCCTCCTGGCCGAGCTGGTCGTGGAGGGCGCGACGGCCGCCTCCGAGGTGCGCGAGGCGAACCCGGCGGCGGCCGGGCTGCTGGACGCGCGCTTCCCCGAACTGGACCTGGTCCCGCACGAGGAGCTGAAGAGGCTGTCGTCGGGGGCACGGCTGGTGGTGCGGACCGGGGAGGCACGGCCCTACGCGAACGTGCTGCTGCGGTGCGGGGTGTTCTTCTGACCCGGTGAGGGTGTGGACGCTTCGTGGGGCCCGGTCCGTCGACCGGGCCCCTCGCCGTCCCCGGGAACGTTCCCTCGCCTAGGCGGGAGGCGCGGGCGACTCGGGGGCGGGTGGCAGGGGGTCGGAGACGAACCATCCCCGCTGCGGAACGGCGTAGACGACGCCTTCGTCGGCCAGCAGGCCGAGCCCCCGCCGCACGGTCGTCCGCGCGATCCCGTATCGCTGCACGAGCTGAGCCTCACTCGGCAGCATCCGGCCGGGCAGCCAGTCGCCGCGACGGATCTGCGCCCGAAGAATCCCAGCCAGCTGCCGGTACGGGGTCAGGGGCGCTCCGTGATCGATCTCAGCATCAGGGCTCATGAAGACGACGCTAAGCAAGTG
The DNA here is from genome assembly GCF_055577115.1 of Streptomyces sp. NPDC033216. Taxonomy (NCBI): domain Bacteria; kingdom Bacillati; phylum Actinomycetota; class Actinomycetes; order Kitasatosporales; family Streptomycetaceae; genus Streptomyces; species Streptomyces sp. NPDC033216. The sequence continues at coordinate 667,488 of NZ_JBVIQK010000001.1, forward strand.
AAGCAATACCCACTCTTTGAGCTACGTATCGCTACGAGTCGATACAAGGCGATACTATGACTGCCAACAAAACGCCCCGGCGGGAAGAGTGAGACCTTCCGTGCCGGGGCTGAGCCGACTGACTAGGAGTCGACCTATGCGCAGCCTACTGGCCGCGATCCTGAGCCTCTTCCTGCCGCCCCGCGGGACACACCGGGCCCTCGGCGGGCCCCCGCCCCCCAGCCTCTCGCCGCGCGTTCGCGCGCAGCGGCCCGCCCACGCGCGGCGGGCGCGGCCGGGCCCGCCGGACGTGATCCCCGCCGACGGCCTGCCCCTGGTCCGGCCGTACCTCGCCGTGTGGGAACGCGAACGCGACGAACGGGACCGCGTGCACCTCCAGCGGGAGCGGCGCCGTGCGGCCGTCCTCGCGACCCTCGGTCAGGACTACGTCCCGGCGCAGGCCGCCGCATGAGCGCGAGGAGGTTCCGCAGCCTCGGCGTCGACCCCGCCACCGGCAAGGAGGCGTTCGCGGTCGCACGCCCCGGCGGTGTGTTGGAGGAGCTGGCCGACGCGCACGCCCTGAAGGCCGCCGCCGTCCTGGTGACGGTCGTCGGGGCCGTCCTGGAGGGAGGCAGGTCGTCGGACACCGAACTCGCCGCCTTCGTCCCGTCCCTCCACGCGGCGCTCGAGGAGTGCGTCGGCATCATGGCGGCGGACAGGGAGCGATGACGTAGCGGGGCCGCCGGACGTGACGTCGCCTGGTGCACGTCGAGGAAGGTGGCACGCGGCGCGGGGTCGGGGAGGGGGTCCAGGGTGTCCTCCTCCCCGCGATCCAGGCGCGAGGCTCCGGCGGTCCGGCCGTCGATGACCTCCGTGACGCCTCGGTACGACACGTCCTGGGTCCCGCCGTCCGGTCCTGCGCCCCCGCTGGGAGACGGGCCGGGCCCCGTCGCCCTCACCGGGCCGCACCGGCTGGCCGCGTCTCCGCGGGCCGGCCTGCCGGGGGGGGGCGGAGCAGAAGGCCAGACGGCGCCTCCCCGCCCCTGGAGCGGGAGCCGGTCCGGTGCTCGCTCCCGGCTCCCGGCTCCCGCTCCCGGCTTTCGGGGTTTCGGCTCCCGGCCACGGCTCAGGGCAAGACGTTCGCCAGGAACCTCTGTGCCGTCTCGGCGAGCACCTCCCGGCCGTCGCGCGCCCACAACGCGTCGTTGAACAGCTCGACCTCGATGGCGCCGGTGTACCCGGCCGCCTCCACGTGGGCCCGCCATACGCGCATGTCGATCGCGCCGTCGCCGATCTGGCCGCGGCCGTTCAGGACACCCTCGGGCAACGGGGTGGTCCAGTCGGCCAGTTGGAAGGTGTGGATGCGGCCGGACGCGCCCGCTCGCGCGATCTGGGCGGGGGCCTGGTCGTCCCACCAGATGTGGTACGTGTCGACCGTGACGCCCACCTGGTGGGCGGGGAAGCGTTCCGCCAGGTCCAGGGCCTGGGTGAGCGTGGAGACCACGCAGCGGTCGGATGCGTACATGGGGTGGAGGGGCTCGATGGCCAGCTTCACGCCGTGGTCCTCGGCGTAGGGACCGAGTTCCGTCAGCGCGTCCGCGATGCGTTCCCTGGCGCCGTGCAGGTCCTTCGAGCCCGGCGGGAGGCCGCCCGAGACCAGGACCAGGACCTCCGTGCCCAGGGTCGCCGCCTCGTCGACCGCCCGGCGGTTGTCGGCGAGCGCGGCCTTGCGCTCGTCCGGGTCGACGGCGGTGAGGAAGCCGCCGCGGCACAACGTCGTCACCGTCAGACCCGCGTCCCGGACCAGCTTCGCCGTCTCCTGCACGCCGTACGTCCGGACCGGGTCGCGCCACAGGCCGACGTTGCCGACGCCCAGGTCGCGGCAGGCTGCGACCAGTTCGGGCATCGGCAGCTGCTTCACCGTCATCTGGTTGATGCTGAAACGCTCGAGACCGGTCACTGGTCCACCCCGTACAGGGCGAGCAGGTTCTTCATCCGTTCCTCGGCCAGCTTCGGGTCCGGGAACAGGCCCAGGCCGTCGGCGAGTCGGTAGGCGCGGGCCAGGTGCGGGAGGGAGCGGGCCGACTGGAGGCCGCCGACCATCGTGAAGTGCGACTGGTGGCCGGCCAGCCAGGCCAGGAGGACCACGCCCGTCTTGTAGAAGCGGGTCGGGGTCTGGAAGAGGTGGCGGGACAGCTCCACCGTGGGGTCCAGCAGCTCCCGGAAACCGGTGACGTCGCCCGTGTCCAGGACGCGGACCGCCTCCGCCGCCAGCGGGCCCAGCGGGTCGAAGATGCCGAGCAGGGCGTGGCTGAAGCCCTTCTCGTCGCCCGCGATCAGCTCGGGGTAGTTGAAGTCGTCGCCGGTGTAGCAGCGGACGCCGTCCGGCAGGCGGCGGCGCAGGTCGACCTCGCGCCGGGCCTCCAGCAGGGAGACCTTGATGCCGTCGACCTTGTCCGGGTGGGCGGCGATGACCTGGAGGAACACCTCCGTCGCCGCGTCCAGGTCCGACGAGCCCCAGTAGCCCTCCAGCGCCGGGTCGAACATCGGGCCGAGCCAGTGCAGGATCACCGGTTCGGCGGACTGGCGCAGGAGGTGGCCGTAGAGGTCGAGGTAGTCCTCGGGACCCCTGGCGGCGGCGGCCAGGTCACGGGACGCCATGAGGATGGCCTGGGCGCCGGAGGCCTCGACGAGAGCGAGCTGCTCCTCGTAGGCCGCGCGGACCTCGGCGAGGGAGGCCGGGCCGGTGAGCTGGTCGGTGCCGACGCCGCAGGCGATCAGGCCGCCCACCGCTTCCGCCTCGGCCGCCGAGCGGCGGATCAGCTCGGCCGCGCCCGCCCAGTCCAGGCCCATGCCGCGCTGGGCGGTGTCCATCGCCTCGGCGACACCGAGCCCGTGGGACCACAGGTGGCGGCGGAAGGCGAGGGTGGCGTCCCAGTCGACGGCGGCCGGCGAGTCGGGGGACACGTCGGCGTACGGGTCCGCGACGACGTGCGCCGCGGAGAAGACCGTACGGGAGGTGAAGGGGCTTCCGGTGGTGACGGCGAGGGGCTCCGTGCGGGGTTCGTAGGTCCGCAGGGTCGCGCCGGCTTCCGGGAGTCGGATGGTCACAGCGCGATCTCCGGGACGTCGAGGCGGCGGCCCTCGGCGGAGGACTTCAGGCCCAGCTCGGCGAGCTGGACGCCGCGGGCGCCGGCCAGCAGGTCCCAGTGGTAGGGGGCGTCGGCGTAGACGTGCCTGAGGAACAGTTCCCACTGGGCCTTGAAACCGTTGTCGAAGTCGCCGTTGTCGGGGACCTCCTGCCACTGGTCGCGGAAGACCTCGGTCGCCGGGATGTCCGGGTTCCACACCGGCTTGGGCGTGGCGGAGCGGTGTTGGACGCGGCAGTTGCGCAGACCGGCCACCGCCGAGCCCTCCGTGCCGTCGACCTGGAACTCCACCAGTTCGTCGCGGTTGACGCGGACCGTCCAGGAGGAGTTGATCTGCGCGATGGCGCCGCCGTCGAGTTCGAAGATGCCGTAGGCGGCGTCGTCGGCCGTCGCGTCGTAGGGCTTGCCGTTCTCGTCCCACCGCTGCGGCACGTGGGTGGTGGCGATGGCCTGCACGGACCTCACGCGGCCGAACAGCTCGTGCAGGACGTACTCCCAGTGCGGGAACATGTCGACGACGATGCCGCCGCCGTCCTCCGCGCGGTAGTTCCACGACGGGCGCTGGGCGTCCTGCCAGTCCCCCTCGAACACCCAGTAGCCGAACTCGCCGCGGACGGACAGGATCCGGCCGAAGAAGCCGCCGTCGATGAGGCGCTTCAGCTTCAGCAGGCCCGGCAGGAACAGCTTGTCCTGGACGACGCCGTGCTTGACGCCTTTCTCGTCGGCGAGGCGGGCCAGCGCCAGGGCGCCCTCCAGTCCGGTGGCCGTGGGCTTCTCGGTGTAGATGTGCTTGCCGGCCGCGATCGCCTTCCTGATGGCCTCCTCGCGGGCGGAGGTGACCTGGGCGTCGAAGTAGATGTCGACGGTGGGGTCGGCCAGGACCTCGTCGATGTCCGTCGAGACGTGCTCCAGGCCATGCTTTTCAGCAAGCGCGTTCAGGACGTGTTCCCGGCGGCCGACCAGGATCGGCTCCGGCCACAGCACGGTGCCGTCACCGAGGTCGAGGCCGCCCTGTTCGCGCAGGGCGAGGATGGAGCGGACCAGGTGCTGGCGGTAACCCATGCGCCCGGTCACGCCGTTCATGGCGATACGCACCGTCTTGCGTGTCACGTCGATCCCTTCTCAGGCGTTGTACGCGGCGTCGTGGGCGGTGTGGCCCGCCACGTCGCGCGCGTCTCGTACGCGGTTGCGCGCGCCGCGTACGCCTTGTCACTGATCAGCGTCACAGCAAGCGCTTTCTATACAGGGAGAAGCTAGCCTCTGACCGGCGTCCGGACAAGACCGTGTCCAACCCGACTTGTTCGAGGGGGCGAACAAGTCGGGTGCTGGGCCGTAAGGTCTGCTCGACACGCCCGGAACCAGGCAGGGGAGCCTGCTGTCTACCAGGGCGTACGACGACGTACGACGAGATGCGTGACCGGAGGACGACGAGATGACGGTGACCCTGGCGGACGTGGCGGCCCGCGCGCAGGTCTCGCCCGCGACGGTGTCGCGCGTACTGAACGGGAACTACCCCGTGGCCGCGTCGACCCGGGAACGGGTGCTGCGGGCCGTGGACGAGCTGGACTACGTGCTCAACGGCCCTGCGAGCGCGCTGGCCGCGGCCACCTCCGACCTGGTGGGCATCCTGGTCAACGACATCGCCGACCCCTTCTTCGGGATCATGGCGAGCGCGATCCAGGGAGAGATCGGCGGGCCCGGCGGGCGCGCCGGGGGCGAGCGGCTGGCGGTGGTCTGCAACACCGGGGGCTCGCCGGAGCGCGAGCTGACCTATCTCACCCTGTTGCAGCGGCAGCGGGCCGCGGCCGTCGTACTGACCGGCGGGGCCATGGAGGACGAGTCGCACGCCACGGCGGTGGCGGGGAAGCTGCGCAGGCTGAGCGAGGCGGGCACCCGGGTCGTGCTGTGCGGGCGGCCGCCCGCGCCCGACACCGGGGCCATCGCGCTCACCTTCGACAACCGCGGCGGCGGCCGGGAACTCACCGAGCACCTCATCGGGCTCGGGCACCGGCGGCTCGGGTACATCGCGGGCCCCGAGGAGCGCACCACCACCCGGCACCGGCTGGAGGGCCACCGGGCCGCGCTGGTCGCGGCCGGCATCGAGGAGGACCCCCGCTGGACCGTCCACGGGCGCTACGACCGGCGGGCGGGGTACGAGGCGACGCTGGAGCTGCTGCGGCGGGACCCGGCGCTGACGGCCGTGGTCGCGGCGAACGACTCCGTCGCGCTCGGCGCGTGCGCGGCCCTGCGGGAGTCCGGCCTGCGCATTCCCGAGGATGTTTCCGTAGCCGGCTTCGACGACCTGCCCTTCAGCATCGACGCGGTGCCGGCGCTGACCACGGTGCGGCTGCCGCTGGCTGAGGCGGGGGCGCGGGCGGGACGGATCGCCATGGGGCGGGAGGAGCCGCCGCCCGGAGGGATCGCCATGGTGCGGGGGGAGTTGATGGTGCGGGGGTCTTCGGGAGTGCCTCGGGGCTGAGCGGGCGGGTGTGGGAGACGGCTTCGGGCGGGGCGGCGCGGTGCCTGCGCCGCCGGACGTGCGAGCCGTTGGGACCGCGCGGTCCAGGATCCCGCGCGGCCGAATGGCGCGGGACGCGCCGTCGGCGATCCGCAGCGGTCGTCGGTGGGGCGGGCGGCGAGTAGGGTCCGAAGGTATGAAGCTGGCCTTCTCCACTCTCGGTGTTCCCGGTCTTCCGATCCCCGACGTGCTGCGGCTCGCGACCGCGCACGGATACCACGGCGTCGAGCTGCGCGCCCACCCCGAGGAGCCCGTGCATCCCGGCCTCGGACCGGCCGAACGGACCGATGTGGCCGCCGAGTTCAAGGCGGCCGGGGTCGAGGTGCTCGGCGTCGCGGGGTACGCGCGCGTGGCCGCTCCGGGAGACGACGGGCCGGTGCTCGACGACATCCGCGCGCTCGTCGGACTCGCCCGCGATCTCGGCGCGCCCTACGTCCGCGTCTTCCCCGGCGGCGCCGACGGGCAGGCCCCGGACGAGGCGGACGCCGTCGCCGCCCGGCGGCTGGGCACCGCCGCCGGGTACGCCGCCGACCTGGGCGTACGCGTCCTGCTGGAGACCCACGACTCGCACCGCACCGGCGCCGCCGCGACCCGTGTCCTCGGCCTGGTCGGGCACCGGCAGGTGGGCGCGCTCTGGGACGTGATGCACACCTGGCTGGGCGGCGAACAGCCGCAGGACACCTACGCCGCGCTCGCGCCGTATCTCGGATACGTGCAGGTCAAGGACATCGCCTCCGCCGAGGACACCACGCCGGTCGCCCTGGGCGCCGGGGTGCTGCCGCTCGCCGAGTGCGTGGAGGTCCTCTCCCGGCACGGGTGGGACGGCTGGCTGTGCTGGGAGTACGAGAAGCGGTGGTACGACGCCGCCGAGCCGCTGGCCGAGCTGCTCGGCGCGGGACGGGAGCACCTGGGGAGGCTGCTCAACGAGTCGGCGTGAGGGCGGCGGTACAGACCCCTCGTCCCCGGGGCCGGTAATCGACTGGCGGGTCAGCAAGGGGGCGGGTTAGCCTCCCCGCCGTGTATCGACCCGCAGCGCAGCACGCCGCCCCTTCGGCGTCATGAGTCTCGGCCGGACCTTCCTCGACGTCCGCCCCCTTCGCACCTCCCCCGTCTACCGGCGGCTGCTGATCGGGCGCACCGTGTCCACCCTCGGTGGCTTCATGACCATGGTCACCGTCATGTTCCAGGTGTGGGACATGACGCACAGCTCGGTGTGGAGCGGCGCGGTCGGGCTGGCGCAGGCGGTGCCGATGGTCGGCGTGGGGCTCTTCGCCGGTGCCTGGGTCGACCGTGCCGACCGGCGTCGCGTCTATCTTCTCGCCACCGTCGGCCAGGCGGTCTGCTCCGTCCTGCTGGCCGTGCAGGGCTTCACCGGGCACGTGCCGGTGGTGCTCATCCTGGCGCTGGTCGCGGCCCAGGCCTCGTTCGCGGCGGTCGGGGCCCCGGCGGCCGGCGTGTTCGTGCCCCGGCTGCTGCCCAAGGACCAGGTGGCGGCGGGTCTCGCGCTCAACCAGGCGAGCGGGCAGTCGATGATGCTGCTCGGTCCGGCCGTCGCCGGGGTGGTGCTCGGCTGGTGGGGCATCGGCGTCTGTTACCTGCTGGACACCCTCAGTTTCGGGCTCGCCTTCTACGGCGCGTTCGGCCTGCCCGCGCTGCCGCCCGAGGGCGAGAGGTCCCGGCCCGGACTGCACGGCGTCCTGGACGGGCTGCGGTTCCTGACCGGCCACCGGGTGGTGCGCGGCGCCCTGTTGACCGACCTGGCCGCGACCGTGCTGGCCATGCCGGTCAGTCTCTTCCCCCTGGTCAACGCGGAACGCTTCGGTGGTGATCCGCGCACGCTGGGCCTGTTCCTGTCCGCGCTCGCCGTGGGCGGCGTCACCGCGACCGCCCTCTCCGGGCCGGTGACCCGGCTGGCGCGGCCGGGGCCGGTGATGTTGTGCTCGTCCGCCCTGTGGGGCGTCTCCCTCGCCCTGTTCGGCCTGACGACCAGTGCTTGGGCGGGGCTCGGGGCGCTGGTCCTGGCCGGTGCGGCGGACGCGGTGGCCGTCCTGTCCCGTACGACCATCGTCCAGACCCGTACCCCCGACGCGCTGCTCGGCCGGGTGACGGCGGCCGAGACGATGGTCGGTCAGGCGGGCCCGCATCTGGGCAACCTGCGCGCAGGAGTGGCCGCCGGCTGGTCCTCGGGCGCCACCGCCCTGGTCACGGGCGGGGTGCTGTGCCTCCTGGCGGTGGCGGCGGTGGCCGTCACGACGCCGGAACTGCGGAACGGGTCGGAGTCGGAGGACTCCGGATCCGACACCTGCTCCGGATCCCCGTCCGCGGGGACCGTGGAAGCCGACGGTCCTACGACGGCTGCCCAGGCCGGACCGTGAGCCTCGCGTCGCCCGACCCGCACCACTGAAGGACCGGCGACCAGGAACCGCAGCCCGCGTCCAGGTCCAAGTGGGCGCGCCCCCTCTCCGCCGCACCGCGGCCGACGGCAGGCCGTCACCGGCGCGCCCCCTTCGTTGCGCCGATGGCGGCCCCTCCCCCGGTGCCGTGCGCGTTCCCTTGACTGGCGGAAACTTCCCGGTTACTGCTGGCGCGACGGAAGTTTCCTTCAACGGATCACTGGATCACTGGATCCCTCGATCATCCCCGGATGTCCTCCGGAAGGAGCGCACGTGCCCTCCAGACGTACCGTCCTCGCCGTCGGTGCCGGTCTCACCACCGCACTGACCGTCGGCGGCGCCGCCCACGCCGACGCCGACCGCCGCCTGCGCGCGCTGATCTCGCGCATGTCGCTGGAAGAGAAGGTCGGCCAGGTCTTCGTCACGCGGGTCTACGGCCACTCGGCGACCGCCCCCGACCAGGCCGACATCGACGCCAACCTCGCCGAACTCGGTGTGCGCACCGCCGCCGAGCTGATCGCCCGATACCGGGTGGGCGGGATCATCTACTTCACGTGGGCGCACAACACCCGCGACCCCCTCCAGATCACGGACCTGTCCAACGGGCTCCAGCGGGCCTGCCTGGACCAGCCGCGCGGGCTGCCGGTGCTGATCTCCACCGACCAGGAGCACGGCATCGTCGCGCGCGTGGGCGAGCCGGCCACGCTGTTCCCTGGCGCGATGGCGATCGGCGCCGGGGGGTCGCGGGCCGACGCCCGCACTCTCGGCCGGGTCGCGGGCGCGGAGCTGCGGGCGATGGGCATCCGGCAGGACTACTCCCCCGTCGCCGACGTGAACGTCAACCCGGCGAACCCGGTCATCGGCGTCCGCTCGTTCGGCGCGGACCCGAAGGCGGTGGCGGAGCTGGCCGCGGCGGAGATCCGCGGCTACCGGGCGGGCGGGGTCGCGGCGACCGCCAAGCACTTCCCCGGGCACGGCGACACCGCCGTGGACAGCCACTACGGCTTCCCCGTCATCACGCACACGCGTGAAGTGTGGGAGGCGCTGGACGCGGTGCCCTTCCGCACGGCGATCACGGCCGGCGTCGACTCGATCATGACCGCGCACATCCTGGTCCCGGCCCTCGACCCCTCGGGCGACCCGGCCACCCTCTCCCGCCCCGTCGTCACCGGCCTGCTGCGCGAACGCCTGGGCTTCGACGGGGTGGTGGTCACCGACGCGCTCGACATGGCGGGCGTACGGACGAAGTACGGCGACGACCGCGTGCCGGTGCTCGCGCTGAAGGCGGGCGTCGACCAGCTCCTCAACCCGCCGAAGCTGGACGTCGCCTGGAACGCCGTGCTGCGTGCCGTGCGGGACGGGGAGCTGACGGAGGCGCGGCTGGAGGAGTCGGTCCTGCGGATCCTGCGGCTGAAGGACCGGCTGGGGCTGCTCACCGACCCGTACGTCGACCGGGACCGGGTCGGGCGGACGGTCGGCACGAAGGCGCACCTCGCGACGGCCGACCGGATCGCCGAGCGGACGACGACCCTGCTGGTCAACGAGGGTTCCCTGCTGCCGCTGTCGCCGCGCACGCACCGGCGGCTGCTGGTGGTGGGCGCCGACCCGGCCTCCCCCTCGGGCACCACGGGTCCGCCCACCGGGGTCCTGGCCGCCACGCTCACCGAACTGGGGTTCACGGCGACGGCCCTGTCCACGGGCACGGCCCCGTCCGCGGCGACGATCGCCCGTGCGGTGGCGGCGGCGGGCGAGGCGGACGCGGTGGTGGTGGGGACGTACAACGTCACCGCGACGAGCCCGCAGAAGACGCTCGTCGAACAACTGCTGGCCACCGGAAGGCCGGTGGTGGCGGTGGCGGTCCGCAATCCGTACGACGTGGCCCAGCTGCCGTCCGTGCGGGCGTACCTGGCGTCCTACTCCTGGACGGACGTCGAACTGCGGGCCGCCGCACGGGCGATCGCGGGAACCGTGCCGCCGCGGGGCGGGCTGCCGGTGCCGGTGCAGGACCCGGACGATCCGGCACGCGTGCTGTACCCGATCGGGCACGGCCTCACCTACTGACCCGTCCACGGGACGAGGGGAGACGACACGGCACGACGGCCGGCCGGCGGGGAGCCGGCCGGCCGTCGTGGCGGGCTGAGCGGGGGTTACGGACGCAGCGCCGGCTCGCGCTCCACGTCCCGTACGTCCAGCTTGGCGTCGAACTTCGCCAGCGGCCGGGCCGCGGCCGCGTTCTCCTGGACGGCGGCCGGGGCGACGCCCGCCCAGTCCAGGATGCGGGCGGTGGCGAGGGCCTTCTCGTCGGCGACGAGGCCGGCCACGTTGGCGCCGTGGTTCATGCCGGGCGCGGTGAGGACGTAGGAGTCCTTGGCGCCCTTGCCGAGGCGGAACCGTTCGGCGCCCCACGGGTCGTTCTGGCCGTAGACGAACAGCATGTGCCGGGCGTTGTGCCGCACCCACGTGTCGACGTCACGCATCGCCCACGGCTGGAACTTCATGGAGATGTCCCGGGGGACGAAGTTGCGCGGGGGCTGGTAGCCGTAGCGGACGTACTTCTTCTCGATGTGCGGGAAGTGGATGGTGGGCGCGCCGAGTTGGGTGCCCGCCTGGTAGTAGTACGGCGTGTAGGGGGACAGGCCCTGGTCGGTGTAGAAGGAGAACCCGGAGATCGTGTCGATCGAGGTCCAGATCTCGTCGTCGGTCGCGTTCCTCGCGTCGGCGGGGATCGCGTCGCAGTCGGACAGCAGGCTGTACTGCCAGAACCCCCACACGTAGTCGAGGACGACGGCCTCGTAGGCGCGGTCCAGGCTGCCGACCGTGGTGAAGGTGTACCCGTTCTCGGCGGCGTACGCCTCGTACTTCTTCTCCAGCGCCTCGCGGCGCACCAGCGCCTCGCGCTGCACGGCGTTCAGGCGGTCGCGGCACTCCTTGGTGCCGACGCTCGCGAAGAAGCGGTCGTAGGCCGAGTCCTCGTCGTTCACCACGTCGTTGGGGGCGACGTAGGCGACGACACCGTCCATGTCACGCGGGTAGAAGCGCTCGTAGTAGGTGGCCGTCATGCCGCCCTTGGAGCCGCCCGTGGAGATCCAGTTCTCGGGGTAGACCGCCTTCAGCGCCCGGAAGATGCGGTGCTGGTCGCTCGCTGCCTGCCAGATGTCCAGCTTGGACCAGTCGGCGGGGTCGGGGCGGGACGGCGTGAAGAAGCGGTACTCCATGGAGACCTGGTTGCCGTCCACGATCTGGGTGGGCTCGCGGCGGCTGGGGGTGGTGGAGACGTTGTAGCCGCCGGTGTAGAAGACCGTCGGGCGGCTGACGTCCTTGTGCAGCACGGTGATCCGCTGCTCGAACGTGCCCTTGGAGGGGTGCCGGTGGTCCACCGGCTGGGTGTAGTTCAGGACGAAGTATCGGTAGCCGGGGTACGGCTTCTCCTGGACCAGGCTCATGCCGGGAACGGAGAGGAGCCGGTCTTTGATGTCCGCGGCCGTCGGCTCGGCGGCGGTGGCCGCCCCAGCCGTGGTCAGCGTGCCTATGAGCACGGTGAACGCCAGCAGCCATCTGAGCGCCTTGCGCATGCGCGCACCCTCCCTGTGAGACAGATGTGCGCCGGAAGCTATCGGAGCAACACCCGTCACACCAGGGGGGTTTGGGAAATGGGGCAAATGTCGGCCGGGAATCGTCAGCCGGGACCGGTCAGCACAGGATCCAGCCGGAGGTGTACTTCCCGCTGCCCACCGCGCCCGACACCCGCACGCAGCGGTGGCCGGCGTAGACCTCCACGGGCGGCGAACTGCGGGTGTGCTTGCGCGACTTGCGGACGGCCACATGGCCGCGTGCCTGCACGCCGACCGAGACGACCCGCTTGGTGCCGGGGCGTTTCTGGACGGTCACGGCGCACACCCGGCCGCCGTTCTTGTAGACGAGGACGGAGCCGGTGGAGAAGGGCAGCATCCGCACCTGGCGGCCCGTGCAGGAGGAGGGCGCGGCCTGGGCGCTGCCCGGTGCCGCCACCGCGAGCAGTCCGGACGCGGTCAGTACGGCCAGCCCCACCCCCAGCCGTCGACGTATCGCACCACTGTCCACGGTCTTCGATCCCTCCCACATGTGCCGCGCGCATGGCCGTACAGGTGTACGGACGCGGGGCATGTGTCGGATGGTTGCGCGACCGTCACCGGGACGCGCCGACCGGCTCCTCCGGCTCGGCCGCCCCGACGAACGCCCGCCACAGCTCGGCGTAGCGCCCGCCCCGTGCGAGGAGTTCGTCGTGCGTGCCGTCCTCGGCGACCCGGCCGTGGTCCATGACGACGACCCGGTCCGCGCGGGCCGCCGTGGTCAGCCGGTGGGCCACCACCAAGGTCGTCCGGCGGCCCGCGATGCGGTCGGTGGCGTGGTTGACCAGGGCCTCCGTGGCCAGGTCCAGGGCGGCCGTCGCCTCGTCGAGGAGCAGGATGTCGGGGTCGACCAGCTCGGCGCGGGCCAGCGCGATCAGCTGGCGCTGGCCGGCGGAGAGGTTGCGGCCACGCTCGGCGACCTCGTGGAGATAACCACCGTCCAGGGTGGCGATCATCTCGTGCGCGCCGACCGCCCGCGCCGCCGCCTCCACCTCGGCGTCGGTGGCGTCGGGGCGGCCGTAGGCGATGGCGTCGCGGACGGTGCCGGGGAACAGGTACGCCTCCTGCGGGACGACGCCCAGCCGGTGGCGGTACGACGTGAGGTCGAGCGTGCGCAGGTCCGTGCCGTCGACCAGCACCCGGCCGCCGGTGGGGTCGTAGAACCGGGCCACCAGTTTCACCAGGGTCGACTTGCCAGCGCCGGTCTCGCCGACGAACGCGACGGTCTGGCCGGCGGGGATGCTCAGCTCGATTCCGGTGAGGGCCTCCTCGTCCTCGCCGTAGGTGAAGTGCACGTCCTCGAAGGTGATCTCGCCGCGCAGCGAGTCCACGCCGAGGGGCTTGTCCGCGGTCTTCGTGGACGTGGGCTCGCGGAGCAGTTCCTGGATGCGGCCCAGCGAGACCGTGGCCTGCTGGTAGCCGTCGAAGACCTGGGAGAGCTGCTGGACGGGCGCGAAGAACAGGTCGATGTAGAGCAGGTACGCGACCAGCGCGCCGGTCGTCAGCGTCGCGTCGTCCACCCGGCCCGCACCCGCGATCAGGACGGCCGCGGCGGCGACCGAGGACAGCAGCTGGACGAAGGGGAAGTAGACGGAGATCAGCCACTGGCCGCGGATGCGGGCCTGCCGGTAGCTGTCGCTGCGCTCGGCGAACCACTCCGCGCCGTCCCGCTCGCGCTGGAAGGCCTGCACGATCCGCAACCCGGCCACCGACTCCTGGAGATCGGCGTTGACCGCCGAAACCCGCTCACGGGCCAGTTCGTACGCCTTCACGCTGGCCCTGCGGAAGAAGAACGTGGCGATGATCAGCGGCGGCAGGGTGGCGAAGACGACCAGGGCCAGCTGCACGTCGAGCACCAGCAGGGCGGCCATGATGCCGAAGAAGGTGACGACCGAGACGAACGCGGTGACCAGGCCGGTCTGGAGGAACGTCGACAGCGCGTCGACGTCCGTCGTCATCCTCGTCATGATCCGGCCGGTCAGCTCGCGCTCGTAGTAGTCGAGGCCGAGCCGCTGGAGCTGGGCGAAGATCTTCAGGCGCAGTGCGTACAGGACCCGTTCGCCGGTGCGGCCGGTCATCCGGATCTCGCCGGTCTGCGCGGCCCACTGGACGACCACGGCGAGCAGCGCGAACAGGGAGGCGGTCCAGACGGCGCCCACGGCCATCCGCGTGACGCCGTCGTCGATGCCGTTGCGGATCATCACCGGCAGCAGCAGGCCCATGCCGGCGTCCACGGCGACGAGGCCGAGGCTGACCAGCAGCGGCAGCCCGAAGCCCCGCAGGAGCCGACGCAGGCCGTAGGAGTCCTCGGCGGCGACCGCGCGGACCTCGTCGATGTCCGGGACGTCGGTGGCCGGGGGCAGCGCCTCCACCTGAGCGAGCAGCTCGGGCGTGGCGGGCGCACCGGCCAGCGCGGTGTCCTTCCGCTCCCGGTCGCCGCTCCACAGCCGTGGGGTGACCCCGCGCTCGGCGTCGAACTCGGCGTCCAGCTCGTCACGTACGGAGGTGTCCTCGCGGGGCTCCTCGGGGCGGGCGTGGCCGGGCGAGACGCCGCCCAGCTCGTCCGGATCGGTGAGCAGGCGGCGGTAGAGCGCCGAGCGCTCCTCCAGTTCCTCGTGGGTGCCGAGGTCGGCGAGCCGGCCGCCGTCGAGGACGGCGATGCGGTCGGCGAGGTTGAGAGTGGAGCGGCGGTGGGCGATCAGGAGGGTCGTACGGCCCTCCATGACCTGCTTCAGGGCGTCGTGGATCTCGTGCTCCACGCGCGCGTCCACCGCCGAGGTGGCGTCGTCGAGGACGAGCAGCCGCGGGTCGGTGAGGATCGCGCGAGCGAGCGCCACGCGCTGGCGCTGGCCGCCGGAGAGGGTGAGGCCGTGCTCGCCGACCTTGGTGGCGTAGCCCTCGGGCAGCTCGGCGATGAACCGGTCGGCCTGGGCGGCGCGGGCCGCGGCCTCGATCTCCTCGTCGGTGGCGTCGGGACGGCCGTACGCGATGTTGCTGCGGATGGTGTCGGAGAACAGGAAGGAGTCCTCCGGCACCAGGCCGATCGCGGCCCGCAGCGAGTCCTGGGTCAGCTCGCGCACGTCGTGGCCGCCGATGAGGACGGCGCCGCGGGTGACGTCGTAGAAGCGGGGCAGCAGGAGGGAGACCGTGGACTTGCCGGAGCCGGAGGAGCCGACGACGGCGAGGGTCTCGCCTGCGCGGATCTCGAAGCTCAGCCCGTCCAGGACCGGGTTGAGTTTTCCGGAGGCGTCCCCGTAGCCGAAGGAGACGTCGTCGAACTCGACGGTCGCGGGCGCGTCGGCGGGCAGCTCCTTGGTGCCGTCCTTGATCGACGGCTCGGTGTCGATCAGCTCCAGGACGCGTTCGGTGCCCGCGCGGGCCTGCTGGGCGACCGTGAGGACCACGGCGAGCATGCGGACCGGACCGACGAGCTGCGCCAGGTAGGTGGAGAAGGCGACGAAGGTACCGAGGGTGATGTGCCCGTGCACGGCGAGCCAGCCGCCCACGGCGAGCATCGCGACCTGGCCCAGCGCGGGGACGGCCTGGAGGGCGGGGGTGTACCGGGAATTGAAGCGGATCGTGCGCAGCCGCCCCGCGTAGAGACGGCGGCCGACCTCGCGGAGCTTGCCGGTCTCCTGGTCCTCCTGCCCGAAGCCCTTCACCACCCGGACGCCGCTGACGGCGCCGTCGACCACCCCGGCGACGGCGGCGGCCTGCGCCTGCGCGTACCAGGTGGCCGGGTGCAGCTTCGTGCGGCTGCGCTTGGCGATCACCCACAGGGCGGGGGCCACGGCCAGCGCGACCAGGGTGAGCGGCGGTGACAGCCACGCCATGATCCCCAGGGAGATCAGGAACAGCAGGATGTTCCCGATGGTCATCGGGAGCATGAAGAGCAGGCCCTGGATGAGCTGGAGGTCGCTGGTGGCCCGGCCGACGACCTGCCCGGTGGACAGCTCGTCCTGCCGGCGGCCGTCGAGCCGGGTGATCGTCCCGTACATCTCGGTCCGCAGGTCGTGCTGGACGTCGAGGGCGAGACGGCCGCCGTAGTAGCGGCGGACATAGGTGAGGGCGTAGACGATCAGGGCAGCGCCGATCAGGGCGCCCGCCCAGGGGGCCATGGCACGGCTGTGGTCGCCGATCACGTCGTCGATGATCACCTTGGTGATCAGCGGGACCAGCGCCATGACGGCCATGCCGCCGAGGGAGGAGCCGAGGGCGAGGACGACGTCCGTCGGATGGCGCCACGCGTAGCTCGCCAGTCGCCGTGCCCATCCCCGTTGCGCAGCCACGCCGGTGCCTTCCGTTCGACCTGATCTTCCAGAAGGCACCAACGTGAGGGAAACCGGATTTCATCCCTCCGCAACAATTCGGTCGGCCGGCCCGATGGTTTTCGGGTGCGCCGACGTCATGACCGGTCGCGCCCGCGCGGGGGTGAGCCCTTCCACGGGTATGACGCCCTCCTGGCCGGTCGCCTCGTCCCCCGCACGCCGCCGGGAGGGCTGCTCCCAGCCACCGCCCGGACGTCGCTCAGGAGGCGGCGAGGTCCCGGTGGATGACCTTGGCGACGCCCTGGATGGTGGTGATGCCGTAGCTCATGGTGCTGTTGCCGTGGGTGAGGACGGTGATGGCGTAGTCGTGGCCGCCGCCCTTGAAGGTGCCGACGCTGTGCACCCGCCAGCCGTGGGTGGCGCGTGACAGCCAGCCGTTCTTGACGTGCCAGGCCACCCCCGCGGGCCGCCCGTACGGGGTGCCCCAGCGCTGCGACGAGACGACGCCCGCCATCAGCTTGTTGACGTAGGCGCGGGAGGTGTCGGTGAGGACGGTGTTCCTGGCCGTGAGGAGCCTGAGCAGCTTCTGCTCGTCGGTGACGGTGATCTGGGTCAGGCCCCAGTAGCCGTTCGCGCCCGGCTTGGTCTGGGTCATCCTGGCGGCCGTGAGGAAGGCCCTGATCTTCGTCACGCCGAGCTGCTTCCACAGGGTGGAGGTGGAGGCGTTGTCCGATTTGGTGATCATCGCCGTGGCGAGGGTCTTCTCGCGGCTGGTCAGCGCCCTGCCGTGCTTCTGCGCGTCCCACAGCAGCACGGCCAGGACGGTGACCTTGACGACGCTGGCCGAGTCGTAGGCGGTGGAGGCGCGCAGGGTGCAGGTGGTGTTGGTGCTGCGGTCGTAGAGGCCGACGGCGACCGTGCCCTTGCGGGTGGCGAGCGCCGCCGTGATGTCCTTCTTCAGCTTGGCGGCGAGACCTGCCCTGGCCGACGTGCAACTGACCGTCGGGGTGGCGGCGGCGGCGGGCGTGGCGGCGGCCACGCCGGTTATGAGGATGCCGGCGCCGAGGGTGCTGGCGAGGAGCCTCCTCGTGCGTCTGGCTCGTCTGGGAGTACGGAGAGTCATGCAACAGTGACACACGAGTTCGTGTGAATGGTTGTACGAATCTGAGGGGTTGTTGCCTCCTCCGCGCGTTCACAGGCGGCGGCCAGTTCCGGCACAGCGGCCACCCACGACGGCCGTACAGCATCGGCAGGGTGACCTCAGCCACCGATCCCCTCCCCCACCCGACCGTCTCCACCGACCGCCCGCCGCCCGCGGCGGATCCGGCGCGGTCCGCGCCGGACAAGGCGCCGCGCTGGTCGCTCCCCGCGCTGCTCGCGATCCTGGCCGTGGCGACGGTGCTGTACGGCTGGAACCTCTCCGGCTCCGGCCTCAACAGCTTCTACAGCGCCGCCGTACTGAGCGGCACGCAGAGCTGGAAGACCTGGTTCTTCGGCTCGTTGGACGCGGGGAACTTCCTGACCGTCGACAAGCCGCCGTTGGCCCTCATGGTGATGGGCCTGTCCTGCCGTGTGTTCGGCTTCGGGACCTGGCAGATGATGCTGCCGATGATCCTGACCGCCCTCGGCACGATCTGGATCCTGCACTCCGGCGTGAAGCGGGTGTGGGGCCACGGCGCGGCGACGGTCGCCGCGCTGGTCCTCACCCTGACCCCGATCACCGTGGCCATCAACCGGGACAACAACCCCGACACCCTGCTGGTGTTCCTGATGGTGGGCGGCGCGGCCCTGGCCCTGCGCGCCGTGCACAACGGCAGGCTGCTGCCGCTGCTCGGCTCGGCCGCCTGCTTCGGCCTCACCTTCAACACCAAGACCGGATCCGACAACGCGATGACGTTGACCAGGTTGAAGGAGCCGGTGAAGAAGGGCGAGCTGCACTACGTCCAGCTCGGTGGCGGCATGGGCGGTGGCGGCATGGGCGGTGGCTCCGCCGCCGGTACCGAGGTGACGGAGTGGGTGCGGGAGAACGGGACGGCGGTGAAGGAGAGCGACTACAGCGCGACTTCGAGCACGACGTCCGACGCGACCTCGACCTCGACCTCGACCTCCGAGTCGATGGTCCACCGGCTGGACGCCTCGGACGTGACCTGACCACCGCATGGCACCGACCGACCGCACGTCGGCCGCCACACCGGCCCGCACGGCGACGACGGCCCCCGGCTCTCCGGTCAGGGGCCGTTTCACGCCATCGACTCGCGTGGACAAGGGCTGATTTGCCGGTGCCCGTCATCTGATCGACACGTCGGATTCATTGCCTTGACCGCATGTGCATGTCACTCTCCCGATTGCCGCCTCCCATCAACACGCGTAGATCGGACACCCCACATGCTGGCGACACGCATACGCCGATGGCAGTCGGTGGCCCTGGCCACCACTGCCGTCCTGGTCGGCCTCACCGCGCCCGCGCTCACCGCGACCCCCGCCGCGGCGACCACGACGGCGTACGACTCGACGTACTACAAGAACGCGGTCGGCAAGACGGGTACGAGCCTGAAGTCTTCGCTGCACACGATCATCAGCAGCCAGACGAAGATCTCCTACTCCGCCGTCTGGAACGCGCTGAAGGTCACCGACCAGGACCCGAACAACAGCAACAACGTGATCCTGCTGTACAGCGGTGCCTCGCGCAGCAAGTCCCTCAGCGGCGGCGACCTCGGCGACTGGAACCGCGAACACACCTGGGCGAAGTCCCACGGCGACTTCGGCGAGGTGACCGGCCCCGGCACCGACCTGCACCACCTGCGCCCGGCGGACGTACAGGTCAACAGCATCCGCGGCAACAAGGACTTCGACAACGGCGGCAGCACGGTCAGCGGCGGGGGCGGCAGCCTCACGGACTCCGACTCCTTCGAGCCGCGCGACGCGGACAAGGGCGACGTGGCCCGCATGATCCTCTACATGGCCGTGCGCTACGACGGCGGCGACGGCTTCGCCGACCTCGAACCGAACGAGAGCGTCAACAACGGCAGCAACCCCTACATGGGCAAGCTCTCCGTTCTCAAGCAGTGGAACGACGAGGACCCGCCGAGTGCCTTCGAGGAGAAGCGCAACCAGGCCATCTACGACACCTACCAGCACAACCGCAACCCGTTCATCGACCACCCGGAGTGGGTCGAGGCGATCTGGTAGGCACGCGCTCCCGGCACGACCCGGCCGGCCATCGGGGAGTCGTCTCCCGTGGCCGGCCGTGGTGGTCAGCCCAGGTGGGTCGGGGCGAACATCCGGAGCAGGGTCGGCAGGACCACCACCGACGGGCCCGGGGAGGTCAGGGCCTTCGTCAGGTCCGCCTCCAGGGTTTCCGGAGTGGTGCGAAGGGCCGGGACGCCGAAGGACTCGGCCAGGGCCACGTAGTCGGGGCGGGTCAGTTCCGTGGCTGTGGCCTGGCCGAAGGCGTCCGTCATGTACTCGCGCAGGATGCCGTAGCCGCCGTCGTCGACGACGAGCCAGGTGACGTTCAGGTCGTACTGCCTCGCCGTGGCGAGTTCGGCGATGGAGTAGAAGGCGCCGCCGTCGCCGGAGACGGCCAGGACCGGGCGGGTCGGGTCGGCCACCGCCGCGCCGAGGGCCGCGGGGAAGGCGTAACCGAGGCCGCCCGCGCCCTGGGCCGAGTGCATGTGGTTCGAGCCCTTGGGGTCGAAGGCCGACCACGCCCAGTACGCCAGGATCGTCATGTCCCAGAAGGACGGGGAGTCGGCGGGGAGCGCCTTGCGGACGGACGCCAGCACCTGCTGTTCCCGCGCCAGTCCCTGGGACGCGATGCGTTCCGAGACACGGGAGAGCAGCGTGCGTACGCGCTCGGGCGCCGTCGGGTCGGGGCGTTCGGGGACCGTCTCCAGAAGGGCCTGGATCGCGAGGCGGGCGTCCGCGTGGATGCCGAGGGCGGGGTGGTTGGCCTCCAGTTTGCCGAGGTCGGCCTCGATCTGGACGACACGGCCACGCGGCGTGAACGTGTGGTAGTTCGAGGAGAGTTCACCGAGGCCCGAGCCGATCACCAGCAGGACGTCCGCGTCCTCCAGGAAGTCCGTGGTGTGGCGGTCCTCCAGCCAGGACTGGAGGGACAGGGGGTGCGTCCAGGGGAAGGCGCCCTTGCCGCCGAAGGTGGTGACCACGGGGGCGTTCAGTCGCTCGGCGAGCTTGCGCAGCTTGCCCGAGGCGTCCGCGCGGACGACTCCGCCGCCGGCGATGATCGCCGGGCGGGCGGCGTTCGACAGCAGGTCGGCGGCGACCGCGGTCAGTTCGGGACGCGGGGGGAGTTCCTCGGGGAAGGCGTCGCCGGCCGTCACCACGGGGAGCACCGTCTCGGCCAGCAGCACGTCCTGCGGGATCTCCACCCACACCGGTCCGTGCGGGGCCGTCAGCGCCGACTTCCAGGCCGCCTCCAGCGCGGACGGGATCTGGGACTGGGCGCGGACCGCGTGGACCGACTTCACCACACCCCGGAACGAGGCCGCCTGGTCCGGGAGTTCGTGGAGGTAGCCGTGGCGACCGCCGCCCAGGCCGCGCGTGGGGATCTGGCTGCTGACGGCCACGACGGGGGCGGAGGCCGCGGCCGCCTCCTGGAGCGCGGCGAGCGAGGTCAGCGCACCCGGCCCCGTCGACAGCAGCAGCGGGGCCGCCTCGCCGGTGACACGGCCGTACGCGTCCGCCGCGAAGGCGGCGTTGTTCTCCACCCGCAGCCCGATGTAACGCAGGTCGGAGCGGCGCAGGGCGTCGAACAGGCCGAGCGCGTGCTGGCCGGGCAGCCCGAAAACGGTGGTCGCGCCGAGCCCGGCCAGTGTCTCCACGACGAGGTCTCCGCCGTTGCGGCCGGCCGGCGGGTTCAGCGCGGCCTGCGTCTGGGCCGGCGTCGGACGGAGCACCAGGTCGTGGTCGTGAGTCACTTCGCGCGGGCCTCCGCGATCTGGCGGGACATGATCGTGGTCAGTTCGTACGCCGTGTGGGATGCCGCCACCGACGTGATCTCCGCGTGATCGTACGCGGGCGCCACCTCGACGACGTCCGCCGAGACGAGGTGGCAGGAGGCCAGGCCGCGCAGGATCTCCAGGAGCTCGCGGGAGGTCATGCCGCCGGCCTCGGGGGTGCCGGTGCCGGGAGCGTGCGCCGGGTCGAGGCAGTCGATGTCGATGGAGATGTACAGGGGGCGGTCGCCGATGCGCTGGCGCAGCTGGTCGGCGATCTCGTCGACGCCGCGCCTCATCACGTCCGCGGAGGTGACGATGCCGAAGCCCATCTTCTCGTCGTCGGTGAGGTCCTGCTTGCCGTAGAGCGGGCCGCGGGTGCCGACGTGGGAGAGGGCGGAGGTGTCGAGGATGCCCTCCTCGACCGCCCGGCGGAACGGCGTGCCGTGCGTGTACTCGGCGCCGAAGTAGGTGTCCCAGGTGTCGAGGTGGGCGTCGAAGTGGAGCAGGGCGACCGGGCCGTGCTTCTTGGCGACCGAGCGCAGCAGGGGCAGGGCGATGGTGTGGTCGCCGCCGAGGGTCATCAGGCGGGCGCCGGTGCCCAGCAGGTCGTCGGCGGCCGCCTCGACGGTCTCGACGGCCTCGTTGATGTTGAACGGGTTCACGGCGATGTCGCCGCCGTCCGCGACCTGCGCCAGGGCGAAGGGGGAGGCGTCCTGCGCCGGGTTGTACGGCCGCAGCAGCCGGGACGCCTCGCGGATGGCGTTGCCGCCGAAGCGCGCGCCGGGCCGGTACGAGACGCCGGAGTCGAACGGCACGCCGACCACGGCGACGTCGGCGCGGCCGACCTCGTCGAGGCGCGGCAGCCGGGCGAAGGTCGCGGGGCCGGCGTACCGCGGGACGCGGGAGGAGTCGACCGGGCCGCGGGGCGTCTCGTTGCTGCTCATCTGCTGCCTTCTTTCCTGCGTTTCGTCGTGCATGTACCGCTCCGGACTCCTGGACACGACTCTACTGGGGAGCCGGGACGGGCTCGGACAGGCGTTCGGACACCCGGTCGGCGAGCCGGTCGGGACGACCCTAGGGCGCCGGAGGGCGACTGCGAAGTGTACGTTTCATCCACCGGAGCCGTATTGGATGGAGGAAACGCACCCCATGCCTGATCCCACGGTCCCGCCCGCTCCGCCCACTCCGCCCGTGCCCCTGGTGTCCCTGCTGGCCCGCGAGGACCTGGCCCTGCGCCAGATCGCCGGGCCGCGCGATCCGGGCCTGGCCGTCCACTGGGCGCACGCCTCGGAGATGCCCGACCCGTACCCGTATCTGCTGGGCGGTGAGCTGCTGCTGACGGCAGGCGTGCACATTCCGGAGACGGCGCCGGACGGGGGTGGTCCCGGTCGGGCCGGGGCGAGCCTGGAGGAGTACGTCGACGGCTACGTCTCGCGGATCGTGGCGGCGGGCGGCGCGGCCCTCGGATTCGGCCTGGCGCCGGTGCACGAGAGCGTGCCGCGGGCGCTGGTAGCCGCCTGTGAGACCTACGGGCTGCCGCTCCTGGAGGTCCCGCCGCAGACCACCTTCTCCGGCGTGGCCCGCGCGGTCTGGCAGCTCATGGCCCAGGCCCGGCACGCCGAACTGCGCCGGGTCACCGAGGCCCAGCAGAGCCTCGCCGCCGCCGCCTCCCGGCCGGACCCCGTGCCCTCGGTACTGCGGCGGCTGGCCCAGCGGGTGGGCGGCCGGGCGGTGCTGTACGGGCCGGAGGGCACGGAGATCGCGGCGGCGGGGAGGGAGCCGGGGAGCGAGGTGCGGGTGGCGCTGGCGGAGCTGGCACGGGTGGTGCGGCCGAACAGCCGCCCCGCCCCGGCCTCCGCGACCGACACCACCGGCGGCACCCGCCTCGCGGCCTACGCGCTCGGGGCCGGCCGGGGTTTCGTGCTCGGCGTCGCCGCCCCCCGCCGCGAACCAGGTGATCACACCATCGCCTCCGCCGCCGCCGTCCTGCTCGCGCTGCTCACCGGTGAGCATCGGAGCGGCACGGAGGCGGCCCGCTCCTCGGCCCTCGTACGGCTGCTGCTCGGAGCTCCGCCGCAATCCGTGGCCCCGCTGGTGGGCGGGGAGCGGTGGCAGGTCGTGCACGGGCGACCCGAGGGGCAGGGCCCGGACGCGGTGGCCGCCTCCGCGCTGGGCGCCGCGCTCGGGTCGCCACTGGTCGACCTCGGGGCCGACGTGGTCCGGGTGCTGGTGCCCGGCGAGCGGGAGCCGCTCGCGCAGCCCGGATGGACGCTGGGGGTCAGCGACACCGTGGCCCCCGCCGACTGGCCGGCCGCCGATGTCCGCGCGGCCCGTGCCCTGGCCCGCGCCCGCGCCACCCGCGCGCCCCTGGTCCGGCACGGCGCCCGCCCGGCGCTCGCCGACCTGGTGCCGCCGGACGAGGCCGAGGCGCACGCCCGTACGCTGCTCGCTCCCCTCGGCGAGACCCTCGCCGAGACCCTGCGGACCTGGCTGTCGCTGCACGGCGGCTGGGACCGTACGGCGGTGGCGCTGGGGGTGCACCGCAACACCGTGCGGCAGCGGATCGCGCGCTGCGCCACCCTGCTGGGGACGGACCTGGACGACCCGGACGTACGGATGGAGCTGTGGTTCGCGCTGCGGCGACGGTGAGTTCGGCCGCGCGAGGGCGCGTGGCCAGGGCCGAGTGACCCACGTCCCAGCGTCCGGGACACCGGGGATTCCCGCGGTCCGCTGCCTCACAATGGAAACCATGCCGATACCCGGGACCCCCAGCCGCGCCCAGCTCGTCGAACACCTCGTGAGGACCCGTATCGCGGGGGACGTGGCCACCCCGCGTGAGAACAACCTCTCCCACTACCGCCAGCTGGCCAACGGCGTCCGCAACTTCTGGCTCGGCCTGGAACTCGGCGACCGCTGGACCGACGAGCAGGACGTGCTCGCGGTGATGGCGGAGCGGGTCGGTGTCAACGACGACCCCGAGTACCGCTACGGCCAGGACACCATCGACCCCCAGCTCACGGTCGACGGCCTGGAGCGGCTCGCCGCGCGGCTGCGCAAGGCGGCCGAGGACAGGCAGCGGGTGCTGTTCGCCACCGGTCATCCGGGCGGTCTGCTCGACGTGCACCGGGCCACGGCCGACGCGCTGCGCGGGGCCGGCTGCGAGATCGTCGTCATCCCGGACGGGCTCCGGACCGACGAGGGATACGTCATGCAGTTCGCGGACGTGGCGGTGCTGGAGCACGGCGCCACCCTGTGGCACACGCATTCGGGCGAACCCATGAAGGCGATCCTGACCGCCCTGGAGCGCGAGGGCCGCCCGCTGCCGGACCTGGTCGTCGCCGACCACGGCTGGGCGGGGTACGCCGGACAGCACGGCGTGGACTCCGTCGGATACGCCGACTGCAACGACCCCGCGCTGTTCCTCGCCGAGGCGGAGGGCACCGTCCAGGTGGCGGTCCCCCTCGACGACCACGTCCTGAGCCCGCGCCACTACGACCCGATGACGGCGTACCTGCTGGCGGAGGCGGGGCTCGTCCGGGACGGCAGGCCGTGACGGCCGGCCTCACGGCCAGGGGTTGAGCCCTTCTTCCCTGCGCTGGGCGTACCCCGGCGTCGGATCGAGGTAGACGCGCGTGACCGCCGGGAAGACCTCCCGCAGGCGGGCCTCCGCCTGCTCGCATGCCCACTCGATCTCGGCGGCGGTGGACACGTCCCGGAAGTCGACCTTGGCCGCGACCAGGGCCTCGCGCGGGCCCTGCACGAGGGTGGTCAGTTCGAGTACGGCCTCGATGTGCACGGACTCCAGCAGCTCGGCGCGGATCCGCTGCCGCATCGGCTTCGGCAGCGGGCGCCCGACGAGAAGCTCGATGTTGGAGCGGCCCAGCACCCAGGCGACGTACAGGAGCAGCACTCCGATGCACAGGGAGGCGGCGCCGTCCCAGGCGCCGGAGCCGGTGAGCTGCCCGCCGAGCAGGCCGCCCGCGGCGAGGAGGAGGCCGGCGAGGGCGGCGGAGTCCTCGAGGACGACGGCCTTGACGGCGGTGTCGGGAGTGTGCCGGAGGTAGAGCCGGAACGGCGCCCTGACGCGGGCCGCCTCGCCGCGGGCCTGGCGCAGCCCCGTCCGCAGTGAGTAGCCCTCCAGGAGGAAGGCGACGCCGAGGACGATGTACGACACGAGCGGGTCGCCGAGATCCTCGCCCTCGACGAGGGTGTGGATGCCGTCGTAGAGGGAGAAGACCGCGCCGCCGACGAAGGTGGCGACGGCGGCGAGCAGGGCCCAGACGTAGCGCTCGGGGCCATGGCCGAGGGGGTGGTCCTCGTCGGCAGGTTTCTCGCTGCGTTTGAGGGCGGTCAGCAGCAGGACCTCGGTGACGGTGTCGGCGACCGAGTGGGCCGCCTCCGACAGCATCGCGCTGGACCCGCTGATCACCCCGGCGACCGCCTTGGCGAGCGCGATCCCGAGATTGGCGACGGCGGCGACGATCACCGTGAAGGTGCTCTCGCCGCCGCCCTGTTCCTCCGCTGTGGCCATGTCCCTCAGTCTTCCCGCGGAACGCGTACCACACCTTCCTGGATGACCGAGACGGCGAGCCGGCCGTCCTGCGTGTAGATGCGGGCCTGGCCGAGGCCGCGGCCGCCGTGCGCGGAGGGCGACTCCTGGTCGTACAGCAGCCACTCGTCGGCGCGGAACGGCCGGTGGAACCACATCGCGTGGTCCAGCGACGCCCCCACCACGTCCCCGACGGCCCAGCCGCCGCGGCCGTGCGCGAGGAGGACCGAGTCCAGGAGGGTCATGTCGGAGACGTAGGTGGCGAGGACGACGTGCAGCAGGGGGTCGTCCGCGAGCTTGCCGTTGGTGCGGAACCAGACCTGGCTGTGCGGCTCACGCGGCTCGCCGAACTTGCCGTAGGGAGGCTCGTCGACGTACCGCAGGTCGATGGCCTGGCGGGCCTCCAGGAACCGCTCCACGACGTCCGGCGGGAGATGGCCGTAGCCGCGCAGGCGTTCCTCGGAGGTCGGCAGGGTCGCCGGGTCCGGGGAGGCCGGCATCGGCCTCTGGTGGTCGAGTCCCTCCTCGTACGTCTGGAAGGACGCCGACAGGGCGAAGATCGGCCGTCCGTGCTGGACCGCGACCGCGCGGCGGGTGGTGAAGGAGCGGCCGTCGCGGATGCGCTCGACGTTGTAGACGATGGGCGCGCCCGGATCGCCCATGCGCAGGAAGTACGCGTGCAGCGAGTGGGCGTGCCGGTCCGCGGGGACCGTCCGCCCGGCGGCGACCAGCGCCTGGGCCGCGACCTGACCGCCGAAGACGCGGGGGACGACGGCGGAGCGGGACCGGCCCCGGAAGATGTTCTCCTCGATCTGCTCGAGATCGAGGAGATCGAGGAGATCCTGTAGTGCCTGGCTCATGTGGACCCGTTGTACCGGCGGTGATCGCTGTCGGCTTACAGACCCATGTCCTTGGCGATGATCGTCTTCATGATCTCGCTGGTGCCGCCGTAGATGCGGTTGACACGGTTGTCCGCGTACAGGCGGGCGATCGGGTACTCGTTCATGTAGCCGTAGCCGCCGTGCAGCTGGAGGCAGCGGTCGATGACACGGTGCGCGACCTCGGTGCAGAACAGCTTGGCGCTGGCGGCCTCGGCGGGGGTCAGCTCACCGGCGTCGAGGGCCTCCGTGGCACGGTCCGCGACGGCCTCGGCCGCGTCCACCTCGGCCTGGCAGGCGGCCAGCTCGAACTTGGTGTTCTGGAAGTGGGCGACCGGCTTGCCGAAGACGGTGCGCTCCTGCACGTACTGCTTGGCGAACCGGACGGCCGCCTTGGCCTGGGCGTAGGCGCCGAAGGCGATGCCCCAGCGCTCGGAGGCCAGGTTGTGACCCAGGTAGGAGAAGCCCTTGTTCTCCTCGCCGAGCAGGTCCTCGACGGGCACCTTGACGTCGACGAAGGCCAGCTCGGCCGTGTCGGAGGTGCGCAGGCCCAGCTTGTCCAGCTTGCGGCCGATGGAGTAGCCCTCGGACTTGGTGTCCACGGCGAAGAGGGAGATGCCGAAGCGGCGGTCCTCGGCGGTGGGGGCGGAGGTCCGGGCGCAGACGATCACCTTGTCGGCGTGGACGCCGCCGGTGATGAAGGTCTTGGAGCCGTTGAGGACGTAGTGCGTGCCGTCCTCGCTCAGCCTGGCCGTGGTCTTCATGCCCGCGAGGTCGGAACCGGTGCCCGGCTCCGTCATCGCGATGGCCCACATCTCCTCGCCGGTGACGAACTTCGGGAGGTAGCGCTTCTTCTGCTCGTCGGTGGCGAGCATCTTGATGTACGGCAGGGCGAGCAGGACGTGCACGCCGGAACCGCCGAACTGGACGCCGGCGCGGGCGGTCTCCTCGTACAGGACGGCCTCGAACTTGTGGCTGTCCAGGCCCGCGCCGCCGAACTCCTCGGGGACGTTGATCCCGAAGATGCCCAGCTCGCCGAGCTTGTAGTAGAACTCCCGCGGGGCCTGGCCGGCGGCGAACCACTCGTCGTATACGGGCACGACCTCGGCCTCGATGAAGGCGCGAAGGGTCTCCCGGAACGCCTCGTGATCCTCGTTGAACACCGTACGGCGCACGCCGCCACCTCCACGTACCTCGGCCTGTCTAAGCGCTTGCTCATAGCACCGTACCGGCGAGTACGAGGTGCGTCCAGGGTGGGTACGGGGTAACGCTCGTCACGCCCTCCGGCCACCGCCCGCTCCGGCTTCCCGGCCGGCCGGGAAGCCGCACGCGCCCGGCGCTCCGCCTCGGGCCCCGGCCCGGCCCGGCCCCGAGCCTGGCGCTTCGAGCAACCCGAACGACTGGCCCTTCCCGCCCCTACGTCTCCGCCGCGGAGCCGAAGGCGCCCCTGGCCATCCGGTGGAGGAGGTCCGCCATGGCTCCCCGGCCGGGGAGCGAGCCCGCCCTCCCCAGGTGCGGGGTGGAGTTCAGCAGTCCGAACACCGAGTGCACCGCGGACCGGGCCGCCGGTTCCGTCAGCGCCGGGTAGGCCTCGCGGACGACCTCCACCCACAGCTCGACGTACTGCCGCTGCAACTGCCGCACCAGCTTGCGGTCGCTGTCGCGGAGGCGGTCCAGCTCACGGTCGTGCAGGGTGATGAGGGGACGGTCGTCGAGCGCGAAGTCGATGTGCCCCTCGATGAGCGAGTCGAGGACCGCCTCGCCCCCGACCCCGTCGGCCTCCTGCACCCGGCGCCGCGCGCCGGTCAGCAGCCGGCCGCTGATCCCGACCAGCAGCTCCGCGAGCATCGCGTCCTTGCCGGGGAAGTGCCGGTAGAGGCCGGGCCCGCTGATGCCGACCGCGGCTCCTATCTCGTCCACGCCGACGCCGTGGAACCCGCGTTCGGCGAACAGCCGCGCGGCCTCCTTGAGGATCTGCTCGCGGCGGGTCGGGGCGTCGGTTCTGGTGGCCATGAAAACAATTCTAGACATCGAGGTTAGCGCTCGTTAACCTGATGGAAATGGTTAACGCTCATTAACAGTCGACCACTGGGTGAGGGGACCGCAAGGTATGGAGCAGGCACCGGAGCTGACCAGCGCGGCAGACCCCGCGTCGGAGGCCTGGCGGGCCAACGAGAAGGCCCACCTCGCACTCGTCGAGGAGCTGCGCGGCAAGCTCGCCGCGGCCCGCCTCGGCGGCGGGGAGAAGGCGCGGGCCCGGCACACCGCGCGCGGGAAGATGCTGCCGAGGGACCGGGTGGACACCCTCCTCGACCCCGGTTCCCCGTTCCTGGAACTGGCCCCCCTCGCCGCCGACGGGCTGTACGACGGGCAGGCCCCGGCCGCCGGCGTGATCGCCGGGATCGGCCGGGTCAGCGGCCGGGAGTGCGTGATCGTCGCCAACGACGCCACCGTCAAGGGCGGCACCTACTACCCCATGACGGTCAAGAAGCATCTGCGGGCCCAGGAGGTCGCTCTCGAGAACCGCCTGCCGTGCCTGTACCTGGTGGATTCCGGCGGCGCCTTCCTGCCCATGCAGGACGAGGTGTTCCCGGACCGTGAGCACTTCGGGCGGATCTTCTACAACCAGGCCCGGATGTCCGGCGCCGGCATCCCGCAGATCGCCGCCGTGCTCGGCTCGTGCACGGCCGGCGGGGCGTACGTCCCGGCCATGAGCGACGAGGCCGTCATCGTGCGCGGCCAGGGCACGATCTTCCTCGGCGGCCCCCCGCTGGTGAAGGCCGCCACCGGGGAGGTCGTCACCGCGGAGGAACTGGGCGGCGGCGAGGTCCACGCGCGGGTGTCGGGCGTCACCGACCATCTCGCGGAGGACGACGCGCACGCGCTGCGCATCGTGCGGACCATCGTCTCCACCCTCCCGGCCCGCCGCGCGCTCCCCTGGGAGGTGCGGCCGTCCGTCGAGCCGAAGGTCGACCCCCACGGCCTCTACGGCGCGGTCCCGGTCGACTCCCGTACCCCGTACGACGTACGGGAGATCATCGCCCGTGTCACCGACGGCTCACGGTTCGCCGAGTTCAAGTCCGAGTTCGGGCAGACCCTGATCACCGGCTTCGCCCGCATCCACGGGCACCCCGTCGGCATCGTCGCCAACAACGGCATCCTGTTCTCCGAGTCCGCCCAGAAGGGCGCCCACTTCATCGAGCTGTGCGACCAGCGCGGCATCCCGCTGCTGTTCCTCCAGAACATCTCCGGCTTCATGGTCGGCAAGGACTACGAGGCCGGCGGCATCGCCAAGCACGGCGCCAAGATGGTCACCGCGGTGGCCTGCACGCGCGTGCCCAAGCTGACGGTCGTGGTCGGCGGGTCGTACGGCGCCGGGAACTACTCGATGTGCGGCCGGGCCTACTCCCCCCGCTTCCTGTGGATGTGGCCGAACGCCAAGATCTCCGTGATGGGCGGCGAGCAGGCCGCCTCCGTCCTCGCCACGGTCAAGCGCGACCAGCTGGAGGCGCGCGGCCAGGAGTGGCCCGCCCAGGAGGAGGAGGCCTTCAGGGACCCGATCCGGGAGCAGTACGAGCGGCAGGGCAACGCCTACTACGCGACCGCCCGGCTCTGGGACGACGGGGTCATCGACCCGCTGGACACCCGCCAGGTGCTGGGTCTGGCCCTGACCGCCTGTGCCAACGCGCCCCTGGGTGATCCCCAGTTCGGCGTCTTCCGGATGTGAGGGGCTCCAAGACGATGTTCGACACAGTCCTCGTGGCCAACCGCGGCGAGATCGCCGTCCGGGTCATCCGCACCCTGCGCTCCCTCGGCGTGCGCTCGGTGGCCGTCTTCTCCGACGCGGACGCCGACGCCCGGCACGTCCGGGAGGCCGACACGGCCGTCCGGATCGGTCCGGCGCCCGCCGCCGAGTCCTATCTGTCGGTGGAGCGGCTGCTGGAGGCCGCCGCCCGCACCGACGCCCAGGCCGTCCACCCCGGCTACGGCTTCCTCGCGGAGAACGCCGGCTTCGCGCGCGCGTGCGCCGACGCCGGGCTCGTCTTCATCGGGCCGCCGGCCGACGCGATCTCCCTCATGGGCGACAAGATCCGCGCCAAGGAGACCGTGCAGGCGGCGGGCGTCCCGGTGGTGCCGGGGTCCAGCGGAAGCGGTCTCGACGACGCCGAACTCGCCGCCGCGGCACGGAAGATCGGCATGCCCGTGCTGCTGAAGCCGTCGGCCGGCGGTGGCGGCAAGGGCATGCGGCTGGTGCGGGAGGCCGACAGCCTCCTCGACGAGATCGCCGCCGCCCGCCGTGAGGCACGCGCGTCCTTCGGCGACGACACGCTCCTCGTCGAGCGGTGGATCGACCGGCCCCGGCACATCGAGATCCAGGTGCTCGCGGACGGCCACGGCAGGGTGATCCACCTGGGCGAGCGCGAGTGCTCCCTCCAGCGCCGGCACCAGAAGATCATCGAGGAGGCGCCCAGTGTGCTCCTCGACGAGGCGACCCGCGCGGGGATGGGCGAGGCGGCGGTCCAGGCGGCCCTGTCCTGCGGCTACCGGGGCGCCGGCACGGTGGAGTTCATCGTCCCCGGCGGGGACCCGAAGGCCTACTACTTCATGGAGATGAACACCCGTCTCCAGGTGGAGCACCCCGTCACCGAGCTGGTCACCGGGCTCGACCTGGTGGAGTGGCAGCTGCGGGTGGCGGCCGGTGAGCGGCTGCCGTACACGCAGGACGACATCCGTCTCACGGGGCACGCCGTCGAGGCCCGCCTGTGCGCCGAGGACCCCTCCCGCGGGTTCCTGCCGTCCGGCGGCACCGTGCTCAGGCTGCGCGAGCCACGGAGCGAAGGGGTGCGCACCGACTCGGGGCTGAGCGAGGGCACCGAGGTCGGCAGCCTGTACGACCCGATGCTGTCCAAGGTGATCGCGTACGGCCCCGACCGGGCCACGGCGCTGCGCAGGCTCCGGGCCGCCCTCGCGGACACGGTCACGCTGGGCGTGCAGACCAACGCCGGGTTCCTGCGCCGGCTGCTCGCCCATCCGGCGGTCGTGGCGGGCGAGCTGGACACCGGACTGGTCGAGCGGGTCGTGGACGACCTGGTCCCCACCGACGTACCGGAGGAGGTCTACGAGGCCGCCGCGGCCGTACGGATGGAGGCGCTGAGGCCGTCCGGGCCCGGGTGGACGGATCCCTTCTCGGTGCCGAGCGGATGGCGGCTGGGCGGGGCGCACCGGCCGGTGGCGTTCCCGCTGCGGGTCACCGACCCCGTGGAGTACGCGCCGCGCGGCACCCATGCCGTCACCGACGACCAGGTCACCGTCACCCTCGACGGCGTCCGGCACACCTTTCACCGCGCCGGTGACTGGCTGGGCCGCGAGGGCGACGCCTGGCAGGTGCGCGACCACGACCCGGTGGCCGCGTCCCTGACCGGGGCCGCGCACGCGGGCGCCGACTCGCTGACCGCGCCCATGCCGGGCACGGTGACGGTGGTGAAGGTCGCCGTCGGCGACGCGGTGACGGCGGGCCAGAGCCTGTTGGTGGTGGAGGCGATGAAGATGGAGCACGTCATCTCCGCCCCGCACGCCGGCACGGTCGCCGAACTGGACGTCACCGCGGGCACGACCGTCGCCATGGACCAGGTGCTGGCCGTGATCGCGCCGCACGAGGAGGAGGGATGACCGTGCGAGGACTTCCGATGACGGTGCCCGCGCCGGGCCTGCCGGCACGGGTCCGCATCCACGAGGTGGGCGCGCGCGACGGCCTCCAGAACGAGAAGACGACCGTTCCCACGGCCGTGAAGGCCGAGTTCGTGCACCGGCTCGCCGAGGCCGGGCTGACCACGATCGAGGCGACCAGCTTCGTCCACCCCAAGTGGGTGCCCCAGCTCGCCGACGCCGAGGAACTGTTCCCCCTGCTCTCCGGCCTGCCGGTGGAGCTGCCGGTGCTGGTGCCGAACGAACGCGGGCTGGACCGGGCGCTGGCCCTGGGAGCCAGGCGGGTCGCGGTGTTCGCCAGCGCCACCGAGTCGTTCGCCAAGGCCAACCTCAACCGCACGGTGGACGAGGCGCTGGCCATGTTCCACCCGGTGGTGGAGCGGGCCAAGGCCGACGGGGTGCATGTGCGCGGCTACCTCTCCATGTGCTTCGGCGACCCCTGGGAGGGGGCGGTCCCGGTCCCCCAGGTCGTCCGCGTGTGCCGGGCCCTGGTCGACATGGGCTGCGACGAGCTGAGCCTCGGCGACACGATCGGTGTCGCCACCCCCGGCCATGTCGAGGAACTGCTGACCGCGCTCGACGAGGAGGGCATCCCCGTCGGCGCGCTCGGCGTGCACTTCCACGACACCTACGGCCAGGCCCTCGCCAACACCCTGGCCGCGCTCCGGCACGGCGTCACCACCGTCGACGCCTCGGCGGGCGGGCTGGGCGGCTGCCCGTTCGCGAAGTCCGCCACCGGCAATCTCGCCACCGAAGACCTCGTGTGGATGCTGACCGGCCTCGGCATCGACACCGGGGTCGACCTCGGCCGTCTCGTCGCCACCAGCGTCTGGATGGCCGGCCGACTGGGCCGGCCCAGCCCGTCCCGCACCGTCCGCGCCCTGTCCCACGAGGACACAGAGGGCCAAGAGGGCCGCGCGGCCCACAAGGAGCAGTGACCGCCATGGACCACCGACTCTCCCCCGAGCTGGAAGAACTGCGGCGCACCGTCGAGCAGTTCGCGCACGACGTCGTGGCGCCGAAGATCGGCGACTTCTACGAGCGGCACGAGTTCCCGTACGAGATCGTCCGCGAGATGGGCCGCATGGGCCTGTTCGGGCTGCCCTTCCCCGAGGAGTACGGCGGTATGGGCGGTGACTACCTGGCGCTGGGCATCGCGCTGGAGGAACTGGCCCGCGTCGACTCGTCGGTGGCGATCACCCTGGAGGCGGGCGTGTCGCTGGGCGCGATGCCGATCCACCTCTTCGGCACCGACGAGCAGAAGCGGGAGTGGCTCCCGCGGCTGTGCTCCGGCGAGATCCTGGGCGCGTTCGGCCTGACCGAGCCGGACGGCGGCAGTGACGCGGGCGCGACGCGTACGACGGCCCGGCTGGACCCGGACACCGACGAGTGGGTGATCAACGGCACGAAGTGCTTCATCACCAACTCCGGCACGGACATCACGGGCCTGGTCACCGTCACCGCCGTGACCGGCCGCAAGCCGGACGGCAGACCGCTGATCTCCGCCATCGTCGTCCCGTCCGGCACCCCCGGCTTCACGGTCGCCGCGCCCTACTCCAAGGTCGGCTGGAACGCCTCGGACACCCGCGAGCTGTCCTTCACCGACGTCCGCGTCCCGGCGGCGAACCTGCTGGGAGAGGAGGGCCGCGGCTACGCCCAGTTCCTGCGCATCCTGGACGAGGGCCGCGTCGCCATCGCGGCACTGGCGACGGGCCTCGCGCAGGGCTGTGTGGACGAGTCGGTGAAGTACGCCCGGGAGCGCCACGCCTTCGGCCGCCCGATCGGCGCCAACCAGGCCATCCAGTTCAAGATCGCCGACATGGAGATGAAGGCCCACACGGCCCGCCTCGCCTGGCGCGACGCGGCGTCCCGCCTGGTGTCCGGCGACCCCTTCAAGAAGGAGGCGGCCCTGGCGAAGCTGTACTCCTCGACGATCGCCGTCGACAACGCCCGCGACGCCACCCAGGTCCACGGCGGCTACGGCTTCATGAACGAGTACCCGGTCGCCCGTATGTGGCGCGACTCCAAGATCCTGGAGATCGGCGAGGGCACGAGCGAGGTCCAGCGGATGCTGATCGCACGGGAGTTGGGGCTGGCGGGCTGAGGGTCACAGCACCCGCCTTCCTCCGGACGGCCGGCGGGAGTCGCGCCACTTGCTCCGGAGGCCCGGCGGGAGTCCCGCGACTTCCTCCGGACGCCCGGCGGGAGTCTCCCGCCCCTCCTTCCGGGGCTGCGGGCGGAGTCCCCCCTCGGGGGATCCGGGCGGGGGACCCGGGCGGGGGGCGCCCCTCCTTCTTCCGGAGCGCCCGGCGGCGGGGTACCCGCCGCCGGGCCCGCGGGTCCTGGATCCGCCCGTACCGTGCCGCCGCCGCGAGCGCCGCGAGGCCCCTGACAGGGCGACGAGGGCCGCAGCCGCTCGCCCGGCCGGCGGGGTACGTGCCGTCGGTGACGACGGCGGGCTGTCGACCGTGCGCACGGCGTCCGGTGCGGGAGACAAGGGAGAGGCGCTGTCGTCCCGGGTACCGTCGGCATCGACGGCCGCGACGTCTTCCCGTCAGCAAGTGGGCCGTCGAGCCCATGCCGTGAGAACTCCAGGGCCGTTGAGCGGTCGGCGGAGTCGCGGCGGGAGGCGAACAGCCGCCAACTTCCCTGCCGGGCCACCCCCTTGACCGAATCAGGTCGGCGTGGGCACCTCGCGGAATCACGGGCGGACCGTCCGGTCCGCGGCCCCACCCCTGGACAACATCTGAGGTTAGGCTAACCTACCTTCGAATTGTCCGGCGGTGATCCGCCCCGTTCGAAAGCAGCCACACTCATGTCCAACGCCAGAGCCACTCACCTCACCCGTCGCGGCATCCTCGCCGCCGGTGGCGCCCTCGGCCTCGGTGCCGTGCTCGCAGCCTGCGGGGACGACGACCCGGAGAGCGGTGGCTCGAAGTCGACGAAGGGCGCTGCCGCCAAGTCCGGCCCCTGGACGTTCAAGGACGACCGCGGGACCACCGTGAAGCTCGACAGAATCCCGGCGAACATCGTCGCGTTCACCGGCGTCGCGGCCGCCCTGTACGACTACGGCGTCCAGGTCAAGGGTGTCTTCGGACCGACCAGAACCACCGACGGCAAGGCCGACGTCCAGGCCGGCGACATGGACATCACCAAGGTCGAGATCCTCGGCAACGTCTGGGACGAGTTCAACGTCGAGAAGTACGCGGCCCTCGCGCCCGACGTGCTCGTCTCCACGATGTTCGACAACGCCGGCACCCTCTGGTACGTCCCCGAGGCCTCCAAGGACAAGATCGCCAAGCTGGCCCCCAGCGTGGCCGTCTCCGTCTACGACCGGCAGCTCACCGCTCCGCTGGAGCGTATGTGGGAGCTGGCCGAGTCCCTCGGCGCGGACATGGCCGCCACGAAGGTCACCGACGCCAAGAAGCGTTTCGAGACGGCCGCCACCCGGCTGCGCGCCGCCGCCAAGGCCAAGCCCGACATCAAGGTGCTGGCCGGTTCCGCGAGCGACCAGCTGTTCTACGTCTCCGGCACCAACCTCTCCATCGACCTGGAGTACTTCAAGGCCCTCGGGGTGAACTTCATCGAGCCGCCGGAGAGCGCCAAGGCCGAGGGTGGCGGCTGGTACGAGTCGCTGAGCTGGGAGAACGTCGACAAGTACAAGGCCGACATCATCATGATGGACGACCGCTCCTCGACGATCCAGCCGGCCGACATCACCAAGCCGACGTGGAAGCAGCTCCCCGCGGTGAAGGCGGGGCAGGTCATCGCCCGTTCGCCCGAGCCGATCCTGTCGTACGACAAGTGCGTGCCGCTGCTGGAGACCCTCGCCGAGGCGCTCGAGAAGGCCAAGAAGGTCGCCTGACAGGGGTGATCCGGGGCCCGCGCGCACGGCCGAGCCGCTCAGCCGGGCCCGCCCCCGAAGAAGGCCGGCCGCCCCTCCCCCCGTTCCAGGAGCCCGCATGACCACGGCCGTTGCCGCCCCGTTCCGTTTCTTCTCCCTTCACGTCGTGCGGACGAGGCGGCTCGGCCCGTCCCTGGTCCGGGTGAGCCTCGCCGGAGAGGACCTCCGGCACTTCGTCTCCGACGGCCACGACCAGTCCCTGTCGCTGTTCCTGCCGCATCCGGGACAGGACGCGCCGGCCGTTCCCGTCGAGCTGGGGGACGGCTGGTGGCAGGGCTGGCGTGAACTGCCGGACGGCGTGAGGGCGGTGATGCGCTCGTACACCCTGCGGGAGCTGCGCCGGGATCCCGACGAGATCGACATCGACTTCGTGCTGCACACCCCGGCCGGACCCGCCTCCGCGTGGGCCGACCGGGCGGGCGCCGGGGACCGGGTGTTCGTGCTCGGGCCCGCCGTCGCCGACAACCGGGCGATCCGGTTCCGGCCGCCGCGGGACACCGACCTGGTGTTGCTGTGGGGTGACGAGACGGCCCTCCCGGCGATCGCGTCGATCCTGAAGTCGCTGCCCGCCGGCCGGCGCGTCCGGGCGTGGCTGGAAGTGCGCGACGCCGGGAACGCGCAGCACCTGGTGACCGCGGCGGACGCCGAGATCACCTGGCTGAGCGGCGGAACGTCGTCCCTCGACGCCCTGCGCGAGACCGCACTCCCGCCCACCGAGCGGCCGTACGTCTGGATCGCGGGCGAGTCGGGCTCGGTGAAGGCGCTGCGTCGGCACTTCGTGCGGGAGCGCGGCGTCGACCGGCGCCGGATCACCTTCGTGGGGTACTGGCGTCAGGGCATGACCGAGGAGCAGCTGCGCGCTGCCGAGTAGGCGAGCGAGGTGCCCGCCTGGGGCAGTCGGCCGACGGGCACGGACGTGATCACCGTCACGGCGAAGCGGGTGCGCCCCTCAAGAAACTTAGGTTAGGCTAACCTAAGTTCAATCGAGGCTCCGCTCCCGCGTCCGTCCCGCGGCGGACCCGTCCCCATCCCGGAGGACCCCCACGATGCGCTCGCACCTGCTCAATGACACGAACGCGGAGCGGTACCGCCGCACCGTGACCGAAGGAGTCGAGCGGGTGGCCGCCAAACTCGCCACCACCGACCGTCCGTTCACCGGCGTCACGGTGGACGCCCTCGCTCCCCGCATCGAGCGGATCGACCTCGACCGGCCCCTGGGCGACACCGCGGCGGTACTGGACGAGCTGGAGGAGGTCTACCTCCGCGACGCGATCTACTTCCACCACCCCCGCTACCTCGGCCATCTCAACTGCCCGGTCGTCATCCCGGCCGTGCTCGGCGAGGCGGTCCTGTCCGCCGTCAACTCCTCCCTGGACACCTGGGACCAGTCGGCCGGCGGGACCCTCATCGAGCGGAAGCTGGTCGACTGGACGGCCGCCCGCGTCGGCCTCGGCCCCGCCGCCGACGGCGTGTTCACCTCCGGCGGCAGCCAGTCCAACCTCCAGGCCCTGCTGCTCGCCCGCGAGGAGGCCAAGACCGACTCCCTGGACAGACTGCGCGTCTTCGCCTCCGACGTCAGCCACTTCAGCGTGAGGAAGTCCGCGAAACTGCTCGGTCTGGCCCCGGACGCCGTGGTCTCCATCCCCGTCGACCACGACAAGCGCATGCAGACCGTCGCCCTCGCCCGCGAGCTGGAGCGCTGCGCGCGGGAGGGCCTGGTGCCCATGGCCGTCGTCGCCACCGCCGGCACGACCGACTTCGGCTCCATCGATCCGCTGCCCGAGATCGCCGAGCTGTGCCAGCAGTACGGCGCCTGGATGCACGTCGACGCCGCCTACGGCTGCGGGCTGCTCGCCTCGGTGAAGTACCGCGGCCGGATCGACGGCATCGAGCACGCCGACTCCGTGACCGTGGACTACCACAAGTCCTTCTTCCAGCCGGTGAGTTCCTCGGCCCTGCTGGTCAAGGACGCGGCCACGCTGCGCCACGCCACCTACCACGCCGAGTACCTGAACCCCCGCCGCATGGTGCAGGAACGCATCCCCAACCAGGTCGACAAGTCCCTCCAGACCACCCGCCGCTTCGACGCCCTCAAACTGTGGATGACACTGCGCACGATGGGTGCCGACGGCATCGGTCAGCTCTTCGACGAGGTCTGCGACCTCGCGGTGGAGGGCTGGAGACTGCTCGCCGCCGACCCGCGCTTCGACGTCGTCGTGGAGCCGTCGCTGTCCACCCTGGTCTTCCGCTACGTCCCGCGGGCCGTGACCGACCCGGCCGAGATCGACCGCGCCAACCTCCACGCCCGCAAGGCGCTGTTCGCCTCCGGTGACGCCGTGGTGGCGGGCACCAAGGTGAGCGGCCGCCACTACCTGAAGTTCACCCTGCTCAACCCCGAGACGACGGTCGACGACATGGCCGCCGTCCTCGATCTGATCGCCGGCCACGCCGAGCAGTACCTGGGAGAGTCCCTTGACCGCGCGTCCTGAAAGCCCCGCAGCGACCCACGACTTCGTCGGGATCGGGCTCGGCCCCTTCAACCTCGGCCTCGCCTGTCTGACCGAGCCCATCGACGAACTCACCGGCGTCTTCCTGGAGTCGAAGCCCGACTTCGAGTGGCACGCCGGCATGTTCCTCGACGGCGCGCACCTCCAGACGCCGTTCATGTCGGACCTGGTGACCCTCGCCGACCCGACCTCGCCGTACTCCTTCCTCAACTACCTGAAGGAGAAGGGCCGCCTGTACTCGTTCTACATCCGCGAGAACTTCTACCCCCTGCGCGTCGAGTACGACGACTACTGCCGCTGGGCCGCGAACAAGCTCAGCAGCGTGCGCTTCTCGACGACGGTCGCCGAGGTGACGTACGACGAGGACGCGGCGCTGTACGCCGTGCGGACCACGGACGGCGAGGAGTTCCGCGCCCCTCACCTGGTCCTCGGGACGGGCACCCCGCCGTACGTGCCGGAGGCCTGCGAGGGCCTGGGCGGCGACTTCCTGCACAACTCCCGTTACATGCGGCACAAGGCGGAGCTCCAGAAGAAGGAGTCGATCACGCTGGTCGGCTCCGGCCAGTCGGCCGCCGAGATCTACTACGACCTGCTCAGCGAGATCGACGTCCACGGCTACCAGCTCAACTGGGTTACGCGCTCGCCGCGCTTCTTCCCCCTCGAATACACCAAGCTGACGCTGGAGATGACGTCCCCCGAGTACGTCGACTACTTCCGCGAGCTGCCGGAGGCCACCCGCTACCGGCTCACGGCCGAGCAGAAGGGCCTGTTCAAGGGCATCGACGGCGACCTCATCAACGAGATCTTCGACCTGCTGTACCAGAAGAACCTCGGCGGTCCGGTGCCCACCCGCCTGCTCACCAACTCGGCGCTGCGCGGCGCGCGTCACGAGAACGGCACCTACACCCTGTCCTTCCGCCAGGAGGAGCAGGGCAAGGACTTCGAGCTGACCTCGCAGGGTCTGGTCCTCGCCACCGGCTACAAGTACGCCGAGCCCGCGTTCCTGAAGCCGGTCCGCGACCGGCTGCGCTACGACTCGCGGGGCAATTTCGACGTCGCCCGCAACTACGCCATCGACACCACGGGCCGCGGCGTGTTCCTCCAGAACGCGGGCGTGCACACGCACAGCATCACCAGCCCGGACCTCGGCATGGGTGCCTACCGCAACAGCTGCATCATCCGCGAGCTGCTCGGCAGCGAGTACTACCCGGTCGAGAAGACCATCGCCTTCCAGGAGTTCAGCGCATGACCGCCCATCCGTCGCCCACCACCGCCCGCGACGACAGCCCGCGCGCCGTCCCCTCCGACGCGGCCGTCGGCCGTCTCACCCTCCGTCCCCTCGACCCCCTGAAGGACGCCGAGCTGCTGCACTCCTGGGTGACGCACCCCAAGGCGGCCTTCTGGATGATGCAGGACGCGAAACTGGTGGACGTCGAGCGCGCCTACATGGAGATCGCCGCCGACGAGCACCACCACGCCCTGCTCGGGCTGCACGACGGCGTACCCGCCTTCCTGATGGAGTACTACGACCCGCGCCACCGCGAACTGGTCGGTCTGTACGAGCCGCGCCCCGGCGACGTCGGCATGCACTTCCTGGTCGCTCCCACCGACCGGCCCGTGCACGGCTTCACCCGCGCGGTCATCACCGCCGTCATGGCGCACCTCTTCGCGGACCCGGCCACCGAGCGGGTCGTGGTCGAGCCCGACGTCTCCAACACGGCCGTGCACGCGCTGAACGAGGCCGTCGGCTTCGTCCCCGAGCGCGAGATCCAGAAGCCGGAGAAGTCGGCGCTGCTCAGCTTCTGCACGCGGGCACGGTTCGTGGCGGCCACGGGGGTGGGCGCGTGAGCCTCGCCGACGCCGTTTCCCACCTCTCCCCCGAGCGCTGGGAGAAGGCCAACCGCCTGCTGGTGCGCAAGGCCCTCGCGGAGTTCGCGCACGAACGGTTGATCACACCCGAGTTGACGTCCGGGTCCACGCCCGGGGCCACATCCGGTGCCACATCCGGGTCCACGGACGACAACCGCTACGTCGTACGCAGCGACGACGGCCTGACGTACTACCGCTTCACCGCCGTGCGTCGCCTCCTCGACCACTGGCAGATCGACGCCGACTCGATCACCCGCACCCGCGACGGCGCCGAACTCCCCGTCGCGGCACTCGACTTCTTCCTCGAGCTGAAGCGGACCCTCGGGCTGAGCGAGGAGATCCTGCCGGTCTACCTGGAGGAGATCTCCTCCACTCTCTCCGGCACCTGCTACAAGCTCACCAAGCCGCAGGTCACGGCCGCCGAACTGGTGGGCGGCGGCTTCCAGGCCATCGAGACGGGGATGACCGAGGGCCATCCCTGCTTCGTCGCCAACAACGGGAGACTCGGCTTCGGCGTCCACGACTACCTGTCGTACGCGCCGGAGACCGCGAGCCCCGTCCGCCTGGTGTGGCTGGCCGCGCACCGGTCGCGGGCGGCGTTCACGGCGGGCGTCGGCATCGACTACGCGTCGTTCGTCCGGCAGGAGCTGGGGGCGGAGACGGTCGACCGGTTCGACGGTGTGCTGCGCGAGCGGGGCCTCGACCCGGCCGACTACCTCCTCATCCCCGTCCACCCCTGGCAGTGGTGGAACAAGCTCGCCGTCACCTTCGCCGCCGAGGTCGCCCGCGGAAACCTGGTGTGCCTGGGCGAGGGCGACGACGAGTACCTGGCACAGCAGTCCATCCGGACGTTCTTCAACAGGTCCGACCCCGAGAAGCATTACGTGAAGACGGCCCTGTCCGTCCTCAACATGGGCTTCATGCGCGGCCTGTCGGCGGCGTACATGGAGGCGACCCCGGCGATCAACGACTGGCTGGCCCAGCTGATCGACAACGACCCCGTACTGAAGTCCACGGGGCTGTCGATCATCCGGGAGCGGGCGGCCGTCGGTTACCGGCACCTGGAGTACGAGGCGGCGACCGACCGCTACTCCCCGTACCGCAAAATGCTGGCCGCGCTGTGGCGGGAGAGCCCCGTCCCCTCCCTCCAGGACGGCGAGTCCCTCGCCACGATGGCCGCCCTGGTCCACGTGGACCACGACGGCAGGTCGGTGGCCGGCGCGCTGATCGAGCGGTCCGGCCTGGCCCCCTCCGAGTGGCTGCGGCACTACCTGCGGGCCTACTACACCCCGCTGCTGCACACCTTCTACGCGTACGACCTGGTCTTCATGCCGCACGGCGAGAACACCATCCTGGTGCTGAAGGACGGCGTCGTGCAGCGGGCGGTCTACAAGGACATCGCCGAGGAGATCGCCGTCATGGACCCGGACGCGGTGCTGCCGCCCGAGGTGCGGCGCATCCGGGTCGAGGTCCCCGAGGACAAGAAGCTCCTGTCGATCTTCACGGACGTCTTCGACTGCTTCTTCCGCTTCCTCGCCGCCGGCCTGGCCGCCGAAGGAGTCCTGGAGGAGGACGACTTCTGGCGCACGGTCGCCGAGGTCACCCGCGAGTACCAGGAGGCCAACCCGGAAC
Organism: Streptomyces sp. NPDC033216; assembly: GCF_055577115.1. NCBI lineage: Bacteria > Bacillati > Actinomycetota > Actinomycetes > Kitasatosporales > Streptomycetaceae > Streptomyces > Streptomyces sp. NPDC033216. The sequence goes on from NZ_JBVIQK010000001.1 coordinate 709,409, forward strand.
TCGCCGACCGGTTCCGGCAGTACGACATGTTCGCCCCCGAGTTCGCGCTGTCCTGCCTCAACCGGCTCCAGCTGCGGAACAACCGGCAGATGGTGGACCTGGCGGACCCGTCGGGCGCCCTCCAACTGATCGGCACCCTGAAGAACCCCATCGCCGGGTTCTGACCTCCCCCGACAGGCGGACGCCCCCGAGTACGGTCCTCGGGCGGCGTCCGTCGTCGTCCCGTGCTTGCCCGTCAGGCCTTTGCCCGTCACGTGCTTGCCCGTCGCCCCTGTTGCGCTCCGTCGTCCCGCCGCTCGGCCCGGCGCGGAGCGAACCGGTGATGAAACAATCCCCCCATGGCGGAAATCATCCAGAAGGACGGCACCTGGGCCTTCGACGGGGATGCCCTGCGGCTGACGCCGGGACGGGACAAGAACGTCAGTCTGCTCCGCGCGACCCTCGGTGAGATCGTCGTGCCGCTGGGGGCGTTGGCCGGCCTCTCGTTCGAGCAGGGCAAGAGGTCCGGGCGGCTCCGACTGCGGCTGCGCGACGGCGCCTGCCCCCTGCTGCACGCCACCGGCGGCCGGCTCACCGAACCCCACGACCCCTACCAGCTGGTGGTGGAGCCCGACCGCTACGGCGTCGCCGAGTACCTCGTGGACGAGGCGCGCCACGCGCTGCTGCTGGACCAGGTCCCCGCCGGCCCGGTGGAGGCCTATCTGCTGCCGGGCCCGTCCGTGCCCCTGTCGGTGTCCGCCGGGGACGGCACCGCGAGCTTCGACGGCGAGCGGGTGCGCCTGGAGTGGAACTGGAAGACGGAGGACGCCAAGGCCGCCGCCGGCGTCCGCACCCTGCCCGTCGGCGAGATCACGGCCGTGGAGTGGTATCCGTCGGCCGGTCTGGAGAACGGTCACCTGCGGTTCACGGTCCGGGGCGCGCCGGTGAAGACCCCGGCCAAGTACGACCCGAACGCCGTGGAGCTGTGGGGTTTCAAGAGGGACCCGCTGATGGCGCTGGTCGCGGCCGCCGTGCAGGCCAGGCTCCCGCACCCGGCCGCGGGCCCCGAGGACGCCGTACGGCCGTCCGGGGACGGGCCGCGGGCGGTCGCGGCCGCCTCCACGGTCGCCGAGGACGGCCATGACGCGCTGCTGCGGCGGCTGCGGGAGCTGGGCGAGCTGCGTCGCGACGGGGTGCTCACGGAGGAGGAGTTCGCGCTGGCCAAGCAGGCGGTCCTCAAGCGCATGTGAGAGCGGGGCGAGGACGCCGGACGGGCGCTGCCCGGCACGGCGCGCCACCGTGAGGTGGTCGATCCGCCCGCCGGTCCCGGCGATGCCGCGCACGGTCAGGGTGGCGGAGCGGCCCTCGGCTGCGGGAGCGACGTCCACGCGCAGGGAGGAGTGGTCGTGGCGGCGCACCCGCGACCGGACGTGCCCGGACAGGCCATGCGAGGAATGGCCATGGCGTCTGAACCCGTGTCCTCGGGCGACGAATCGCGGGCGCGGGCATGGACGGCTCACGAACAGGCGCTCAGGAGAGGTTCACCGTCTCCCCCGAACCCCCGGCGCAGGGCCCTGCCCGGAATCGGGCAAGATTCTTGCGAATCTTCCGTCGGTACCCCAGGATCTACCGGGTGCACGACGAACTCGTTGATCACCTGACACGCTCCACCCCCCTGAACCGGGGTGAAGCGCTGCGGGTGATCCAGGACGTTCTCGCCTACTTCGACGAGACGACCGAGGAGTACGTCCGCCGCCGCCACCGCGAGCTCCAGGCCCAGGGCCTGGTCAACGCGGAGATCTTCGAACGGATCGCGGCGGATCTGAGATACCGGGCGGTCGCGCCGCCGGAGCCGACGCTCCGCCAGCTGCGCCGCATGGTCTACGGCTGAGCGACCGGCCCCGGACCAGCCGAGAACTACAGAGGGATTGCCTACACATGTGCGGAATCGTCGGATACATCGGGAAGCGTGACGTCGCGCCCCTGCTCCTGGAGGGCCTCCAGCGCCTGGAGTACCGCGGCTACGACTCCGCGGGCATCGTCGTCACCTCCCCGAAGACGGCCGGCCTGAAGATGGTCAAGGCCAAGGGGCGCGTCCGCGACCTGGAGGCCAAGGTCCCGGCGCGCTTCAAGGGCACCACCGGTATCGCCCACACCCGCTGGGCCACCCACGGCGCCCCCTCGGACGTGAACGCCCACCCGCACATGTCGGCCGACCTCAAGGTCGCCGTCGTCCACAACGGCATCGTCGACAACGCCTCCGACCTGCGCCGCAAGCTGGAGGCGGACGGCGTCGAGTTCCTCTCCGAGACCGACACCGAGGTCCTCGTCCACCTCATCGCCCGCTCCCAGGCCGAGAAGCTCGAGGACAAGGTCCGCGAGGCGCTGCGCGTGGTCGAGGGCACCTACGGCATCGCCGTCATGCACGCCGACTTCAACGACCGGATCGTCGTCGCCCGCAACGGCTCCCCGGTCGTCCTCGGCATCGGCGAGAAGGAGATGTTCGTCGCCTCGGACATCGCCGCCCTGGTCGCCCACACCCGCCAGATCGTCACCCTCGACGACGGCGAGATGGCCACCCTCAAGGCCGACGACTTCCGCACCTACACCACGGAGGGCACCCGCACCACGGCCGAGCCCACCACCGTGGAGTGGGAGGCCGCCTCCTACGACATGGGTGGCCACGACACCTACATGCACAAGGAGATCCACGAGCAGGCCGACGCCGTCGACCGCGTGCTGCGCGGCCGCATCGACGACCGCTTCTCCACCGTGCACCTCGGCGGCCTCAACCTGGACGCCCGCGAGGCGCGCCAGATCCGCCGCGTGAAGATCCTCGGCTGCGGCACCTCGTACCACGCGGGCATGATCGGCGCCCAGATGATCGAGGAGCTGGCCCGCATCCCCGCCGACGCCGAGCCCGCCTCCGAGTTCCGCTACCGCAACGCGGTCGTCGACCCCGACACCCTCTACATCGCCGTCTCCCAGTCCGGTGAGACGTACGACGTGCTGGCCGCCGTGCAGGAGCTGAAGCGCAAGGGCGCACGGGTCCTCGGCGTGGTGAACGTGGTCGGCTCGGCCATCGCCCGCGAGGCCGACGGCGGCGTCTACGTGCACGCCGGGCCGGAGGTCTGCGTCGTCTCCACCAAGTGCTTCACCAACACCACCGTCGCCTTCGCGCTGCTCGCCCTGCACCTCGGCCGCACCCGTGACCTGTCGGTGCGCGACGGCAAGCGGATCATCGAGGGTCTGCGCCGGCTGCCCGCCCAGATCGCCGAGATCCTGAAGGGCGAGGAGGAGATCAAGAAGCTGGCCGAGCAGTTCGCCGAGGCCCGCTCGATGCTCTTCATCGGCCGTGTCCGGGGCTATCCGGTGGCTCGTGAGGCCTCCCTGAAGCTCAAGGAGGTCTCGTACATCCACGCCGAGGCCTACCCGGCCTCCGAGCTGAAGCACGGCCCGCTCGCCCTGATCGAGCCCGCCCTGCCGACGGTCGCGATCGTCCCCGACGACGACCTGCTGGAGAAGAACCGCGCCGCCCTGGAGGAGATCAAGGCCCGCAGCGGCCGGATCCTCGCGGTGGCCCACCAGGAGCAGGAGAAGGCCGACCAGACGATCATCGTCCCCAAGAACGAGGACGAACTCGACCCCATCCTCATGGGCATCCCGCTCCAGCTCCTGGCCTACTACACGGCCAAGGCCCTCGGCCGCGACATCGACAAGCCGAGGAACCTGGCGAAGTCGGTGACGGTCGAGTAGGCCTCCGCACGGCCGAAGCGACGATCGAGCACCCCCCGAGCGACCAGGTCCGCGAGAGCGGCGCCGGTTCAGGCGCGAAGGGGGAACGGACCCCCCGTGACGCCACCCTGCACGGGGGGTCCGCTCCATTCGCCGGGGACGCCCAACTCCCCGGCGCGGCTGCCCAATCAGCCCGTGGCCGTCACGCCGGGGCGGGCAGCCCGTCGCGGGATCGCCGTAGGCCGGTGCGCGAGCGCGGGGGTCGCCGCGTACCGGGCCACCGCCCCCGCCGCGACGGCGAACCAGCCGTCGGCCCCGGCGAGGCCGTCGTCCTCGGCGACGTCGACTCGGCGAGTGGGAACGGGGCGACGAGGAAGGGCCCGCAGGCGCCCTCCGCGCGCTGGTGTGCGGCGCCGACCGTGAGGGGCGGCGCGACCGGGGCGAAAAGCGGCGGCAACAGGTCCGAGGCGTTCGCGGCGACCTGGGCACCGGCCCAGGCGGACCGGAGGGCGCCGACCACCACGAAGGCCGTACCGGAGACGGCGTCACGGTCGCGGAAGGCCATCAGGCCGGCGACGAAGAGGGCGACACCGCACACGTACCGGGCGACCGGCACGGCGTCGGCCGCCGTCACGCCGTCGACGGGGCCGGTGTGCCCAAGGCCGACGGCCAACTGGGGGACGCCGAGGGCGAGTCGGCCCACGGCGGTGGTGCCGCTTCCCGCGAGGACGTCTTCGTCCACGGCACGGCTCCCTTCACGCAGGCACGTCGTGCGGTGCACGGTACATGCCCTTCACAAGGGCACGGACCACCTCTACGCGCGAGTAGTTTCCTGCGACATCAAGGGAGTTGGAGAAATGCGGAAGTCATCCCACCTTCCGCGGCGGTGAGTTGCCCGGCGCGTCACGGGATGACGACGACCGGCCGCTTCGCCCGCTTGGCGAGCCGTCCCGCGACCGACCCGAAGATCCGCCCGACGAGGCCGTGCGTCGAACCGACGACGATCGCGTCCGCCGCGTACTCCCGCCCCACCTCTTCGAGTTCGTGGCAGATGTCACCGCCGCGCTCGACCAGGATCCAGGGGACCTCGGCCAGATACTCGGCGCAGGCCAGCTCCAGACCGAGCACCTCGGTGCGGTGGTCCGGCACGTCCACGAAGACGGGCGGCTCACAGCCCGCCCACACCGTGGTGGGCAGCCGGTTGGCCACATGCACGATGATCAGACCCGCACGGGAGCGGTGGGCCATGCCGACGGCGTACGCCAGGGCCCGCTCGCTGGAGGTCGATCCGTCGAAGCCGACGACGACACCGTGCTTGAAAGCGGGATCACAGGACGGGCGTGCCGCTTCCGCCGCCAGGGGGTCGGCCGCCGCGTGATCGGCGACCGGGCGCTTGCGGTCCGCTGGTTCGAAGAATTCGTAACCGGCCATGGCTGTCTCGGCGTATCGATCCTTGTACGGGTGGGACGAGCGTGAACGGCGGAGCGTGTCCGGGAATCATCTTCCCAACCCCATACCCCCAAGGGTACGGCGTCACGCCTCCACGGCCCAGTCCCGCCCACGGTCCGTAGGGGTTCCAGGGAGCATGCACGAGGGGCCGCCGTAACGCAATGGTCGCTGCCCGGTACAGGCGGTTCGCACGGGATCCGCGCACCCGCCGGTCGCCCGCTGGGTGACCGAGCGGTCGAACGGGCGTTGAACCCCCAGAACCGCCCCTCAGGGAGGAGCCCGCCGCATGCCCTCATCCCGCCCGGCCACCGAGCCCCGCACCGGCGACGGAAGGACGACGGAACTGATCCGCTGGGCGGCCTTCAGCTGCGTCCTCGTCCCGGTGGTCCTCCTCTGTTACGGCACCTCCCTGGCCGGGGCCGCGGGCACCGCCGGCGGCCTCGCCACCGTCACGGCCGTCTGCCGGCTGCTGCTGCGCCGCTCCGAGCGGCGCGCGGCACGGCTCCACGACGAGGAGCATCCGCCGCGCACACCGCGCCGGGAGAACCGTCAGCGGTCCGGGACGGGGTCGCACCGTGGCGGTCGTCACAGCGGTGGAAGCACACCGGTCGGCTGACCGGTTTTCACGCACCCGCCCGCATCTTTTCAGCCAACTTCCGGATAGTGCGCATCCCTTGACGCAACCACCCCCCTCCCCCCGTCCGACCTGCGGAGAAAGCCCCTCGGGGGGCCTGCGCACCCTACGTGGATTGGCCACTGCGACGAGGCGCACTTCCCCGCACGGCCCACGAGTGCAACGCTTCGTGATCGAATGCTTCACGCCAAGTTGCCATGTCGACAATGTGCCGGGTGACGAACTGGCCACTCCGGCACCACGCGACACAGTAGATTCGATCTTGACTGTCTACGGCGGGGGACTCGTGCAGGACCGAGGGGAAACGTGCAGGAGCGACACAACCGAGGAGCCGCGACCACCGAGGGGGGCTTAGCAGGATGAGCCACGACTCCACTGCCGCGCCGGAAGCCGCGGCCCGGAAACTGTCCGGGCGACGCCGCAAGGAGATCGTCGCGGTGCTGCTGTTCAGCGGCGGCCCCATCTTCGAGAGTTCCATTCCACTATCGGTGTTCGGGATTGACCGCCAGGACGCCGGTGTGCCTCGCTACCGCTTGTTGGTGAGCGCAGGCGAGGACGGCCCGCTGCGGACCACAGGGGGCCTGGAACTCACCGCGCCACATGGCCTGGAGGCGATATCGAGGGCGGGCACGGTCGTCGTACCGGCCTGGCGCTCGATCACCTCCCCGCCACCGGCGGAGGCGCTCGACGCGCTGCGCCGGGCACACGAGGAGGGCGCCCGCATCGTGGGCCTGTGCACCGGCGCGTTCGTGCTGGCGGCGGCAGGTTTGCTGGACGGCCGGCCGGCCACGACACACTGGATGTACGCACCGACGCTGGCCAAGCGCTATCCGTCGGTGCACGTCGATCCGCGCGAGCTGTTCGTCGACGACGGCGATGTGCTGACGTCGGCCGGGACGGCGGCCGGAATCGATCTCTGTCTCCACATCGTGCGGACGGATCACGGCAACGAGGCAGCCGGTGCGCTGGCCCGTCGGCTCGTGGTCCCACCGCGCCGGACGGGCGGCCAGGAGCGCTACCTCGACCGGTCTTTACCGGAGGAGATCGGCGCCGACCCGCTCGCGGAGGTCGTCGCCTGGGCGCTGGAACATCTCCACGAGCAGTTCGACGTGGAGACACTGGCCGCGCGCGCCTACATGAGCCGGCGGACGTTCGACCGGCGCTTCCGGTCACTGACCGGCAGCGCGCCGCTGCAATGGCTGATCACCCAGCGGGTGCTCCAGGCGCAGCGACTGCTGGAGACGTCGGACTACTCCGTCGACGAGGTCGCGGGGCGGTGCGGGTTCCGCTCACCGGTCGCGCTGCGCGGGCACTTCCGGCGGCAGCTCGGCTCCTCGCCGGCCGCCTACCGGGCGGCCTACCGGGCGCGGCGGCCGCAGAGCGAGCGGATGCCTCCGGCCGACAGTGAGGCGGCGCCCGCCGTCGCGGCGGGGGGTGCGGGCGGCGGTACCGCCGCCCTGCACTCCGAGCCCGCTGGGGTGCCGCCGCAGATACGGCGGACGGCGGGGGCCGGGGCGGTGGGCTCTGCCTCCGCTTCCGCGAACGCGGTGGCCGCGGAGCAGCACCCTCGGGACGCGTACGCGGGGTCCCGGAGCGGGTTGCCGGGGCAGCGCAGCGGGATGTGAGGGTGGGCGGTGGTGGGCGGGTCTCCGCCCACCACCGCCCCGTCCCGTTCCCGCCCCTCAGGGCGGCACCCCCTCCGCCCCGGACGGCCTCGTCCCCGAGTGCCGGGCCGGCCGCGCCGCCGCGAGCGTCGCCTCTCGTCCCGCCGAGCCGGGTGCCGTTGGACGGGCTCGGGACGGGGGTCTCGGTGGGGAGCCCCCGGGACGTCCCCGGAACGCGGGGGACCGGATCAGGGCACGTCACCCTTAGGGTGGTCGCATGAACGATCGCATGGTGTGGATCGACTGCGAGATGACCGGCCTCTCGCTGTCCGACGACGCGCTCATCGAGGTTGCCGCCCTCGTCACCGACTCCGAGCTGAACATCCTCGGCGAGGGTGTGGACATCGTCGTACGGCCGCCGGACGCGGCCCTGGAGACGATGCCGGAGGTGGTGCGTCAGATGCACACCGCGTCCGGGCTGCTCGACGAGCTGGCGGGGGGCACGACCCTGGCCGACGCCGAGGAGCGGGTCCTCGGCTACATCCGCGAGCATGTGAAGGAGCCCGGCAAGGCCCCCCTGTGCGGGAACTCCGTCGGCACCGACCGCGGCTTCCTGGTGCGCGACATGCCGACGCTGGAGAGCTACCTCCACTACCGGATCGTCGACGTGTCCTCCATCAAGGAGCTGGCCCGGCGCTGGTATCCGCGGGCGTACTTCAACAGCCCGGAGAAGAACGGCAACCACCGCGCCCTCGCCGACATCCGCGAGTCCATCGCGGAGCTGCGCTACTACCGCGAGGCCGTGTTCGTACCGCAGCCCGGACCGGACTCCGACACCGCGAAGGCGATCGCCGCCAAGCACGTCCTGCCCGCCGGATAAAGGCGTGCGCGAGCACCCCTTCGGACCCTGTACACTTTTTCTCGGCCGGTAGGGAGACCACAAAGTCGACTGCCGGGCGTGGTGGGTGTAGCTCAGCTGGTAGAGCACCTGGTTGTGGTCCAGGATGCCGCGGGTTCGAGTCCCGTCACTCACCCTGAGTAATCAGCCGGTGACCTTCCGAGAAGGTCACCGGCTGATGGCGTTTTCCGACCGGGAGGGCGTCGGCCACCCAGCCCCTCGTCTTCGCACGGCTCGCCCCTCTCCCGCTGCGCGCGGACCATGCGCCGGAGATGGCCGTCGTCCTCGCCGACCCGGCCCCGCACACCTCATCCACGGCTCCCCGCGCACCCCCGAAGCCCTGCGCGCCCGCTACGAGCGGCTCGTCGCCGGCCCCCCGACCGGCCTGGACCTGGTGGAACCGGGTGCCGAGGCCGCGGGAGACCGGCCGGCTCGTCGGCACCGGCCGGACGACCCTCGCCGACGGGGGCCGTGTCGCGGTGATCGCCTGGGTGATGCGGACACGCCTGGCAGGGGCGGGCCGCCTCGCCACGGAAGCCGCCCGGACGCCGGACGCGGACGCCGGGCTGCGCGCAGGGCGTCCGTACGGTCATCGCCCCCCTTTCCCCCGCCCCGGCCGCGGTCGCCCCCCGGCCGGGCTGACAACGACCGGGCACAAGCGGGACGGTGAGGTGCGGTGGCGGCCGTGACCGGCTACGCCGACGCCCGTGCCATCAGCTCCGTGGCCAGGACCACCTGACGCCGCTCCAGGCCCCGCGACACCGCCGGGCGGTCGTCCGCGATCTCGGTGAGGAGCAGGTCGAGCATGCGGCGCCCCATCTCCTCGATGGGCTGGCGCACGCTGGTCAGGGGCGGATCCATGTGGCGGGCTATCGCCGAGTCGTCGTAGCCGACCAGGGCAACGTCGTCCGGGATGCGGCGGCCCGCTTCCCGCAGGGCCTGGCGGGCGCCGGCCGCCATGACGTCGGAGCCGGCGAACACCGCGTCGAGCGCGGGACTGCGGGTCAGCAGATCACGCATCGCCCGCTGGCCACCTTCCTCGGTGAAGTCTCCCTGCACGATGAGGAGTTCGTCCACCTCCTGGCCCGCGTCGAGCAGGGCGTCGCGGTAGCCGTCGACGCGCCGCTGGGCGCCGTACACGTCGAGGCGGCCGGTGATGTGGCCGATGCGGCGGCAGCCTCGGGCCAGCAGGTGCTCGACGGCCGAGCGGGCGCCGCCGTAGTTGTCCGAGTCCACGGACGGGAGCGTCTCGGCGGCGGAGCGGGGACCGCTGATCACGGCCGGGATCTCCAGTTGGGCGATGAGGTCGGGCAGCGGGTCGTCGGCATGGACGGAGACGAGGAGGACGCCGTCCACGCGGTGGGCGGCCAGGTACTGCGCCAGGCGCTGCCGCTCCCGGTCACTGCCCGCGAAGATCAGCAGCAACTGCATCTCCGTGTCGGCGAGTTGCGCGCCCACTCCACGCAGGATGTCGGAGAAGTACGGTTCGGCGAAGAAGCGCGTCTCCGGCTCGGGCACCACGAGGGCGATCGCGTTCGTGCGGTTGGCGGCCAGGGCGCGGGCCGCGGTGTTGGGGACATATCCCAACTCGGCGACCGCGGCCTCGACGGCGGCACGGGTGGCGTCGCTGACCCGGGGGGAACCGTTGATCACGCGGGAGACCGTGCCCCGGCCCACACCGGCGCGCGCCGCCACCTCTTCGAGGGTCGGCCGGCCACCGCTTCGTCCCCGCGTACCGTGGCTTGCCATGGGCCCCGCCTTCCCGCCGTCATCATCACACTGGCCTGGAATCTAACAGTCCCGACCGTTCGTCCCACCGCCCCCGGGGGCTGCCGCCCCGGCCGAAAAGCATCGTCCCGGCGAGTTAGCTAACAGCCGGATAACTGAACGCATCTCTCCGCGTCCCCGCCCTTGACACCCTCGCCCGAACCGACGACTCTTCAACACATCACCTGTGGGAGCGCTCCCACGGTACCTGACACATACACAACCCGCACGTTCCCCGCCCGAGCCGCAGCGAGAAACTAACGGGCCCAACAATGCAGTTGGCCGGGGGGTCGGCACGTCAGGGCAACAGGAGGACGTAATGCGAGCACGTACCCGAAGCTCCCGTCGGGTGGTAGTCCTGGCGACCGTCGCCACCATGGGCGCCGGGCTGCTGGCCGGCTGTGCCGACGACGGCGGCGACAAGACGTCCGACGGTTCGTCGTCCGGCGATGGCAAGGGCAAGACCACGATCACCCTGGGTCTTTTCGGCACGATGGGCTTCAAGGAAGCCGGTCTCTACGCCGAGTACGAGAAGCTGAACCCGAACATCAAGATCGCCGAGAACGTCACCGAGCGGAACGAGAACTACTACCCGGCTCTCGTCAACCACCTCACGACGAACAGCGGCCTCCAGGACATCCAGGCCGTCGAGGTCGGCAACATCGCCGAGGTCGTCAGCACGCAGGCCGCCAAGCTCCAGGACCTCTCCAAGGTTTCGGGCGTGAACAAGAGCGACTGGCTGGACTGGAAGTGGGCACAGGCCACGACCAAGGACGGCAAGACGATCGGTTTCGGCACCGACGTCGGTCCGATGGCCATCTGCTACCGCAAGGACCTCTTCGAGGCGGCCGGTCTGCCCGCCGACCGCACGGAGGTCGGCAAGCTGTGGGCGGGCGACTGGAACAAGTTCGTCTCCGTCGGCACGCGGTACAAGGCGAAGGCGCCCAAGGGCACCACGTTCATGGACTCGCCCGGCGGCCTGCTCAACGCGGTCCTCAGCAGTGAGAAGGAGAAGTTCTACGACTCCTCCGGCGAGATCATCTACAAGTCGAACCCGGCCGTGAAGGCCGCCTTCGACCTGACGGCGAAGGCGGCCGAGCAGGGACTGGTCGGGGCGCAGACGCAGTTCCAGCCGGCCTGGGACACGACGATCGCGAACAGCAAGTTCGCCGCGATGGCCTGCCCGCCGTGGATGCTCGGATACATCAAGGGCAAGTCGAAGCCGGAAGCGGCCGGCAAGTGGGACGTGGCCGTGGCTCCCAAGTCCGGCAACTGGGGCGGTTCCTTCCTCTCCGTGCCCTCCAGCGGCAAGAACGTGAAGGAGGCCGAGAAGCTGGCCGCCTGGCTGACCGCGCCCGCACAGCAGGCCAAGCTGTTCAAGGTGCAGGGCTCCTTCCCGAGCGCGCCGGGCACGTACACGATGGCCGAGGTCACCGGTGCCAAGAACGAGATGACCGGTGACGCCCCGATCGGCACGATCTTCGCCGAGGCCGCGAAGTCCAGCCCGGTCCAGGTGATCGGCCCGAAGGACCAGATCATCCAGCAGGGCCTGACCGACAACGGCGTGATCCTGGTGACGAAGGGCAAGTCGCCGGAGGAGGCCTGGAAGACGGCGACCAAGACCATCGACAACAACCTGGACAAGTGACCCGTATGGCCACCCACGACACCGCCGCGCCCCCCGTCAAGGAGGGGGGCGCGGCCCCGGGCCGACCGCCCGCCGGCCCCGCGGGGGCGGACGAGCGACGGCGGGCCCGGCTCTCCCGCCGCTGGCAGCGGGACATGCGCTGGAGCCCGTACGCCTTCGTCTCGCCGTTCTTCCTGCTGTTCCTGGCGTTCGGTCTGTTCCCGCTGATCTACACCGGCTGGGCCTCCCTGCACCAGGTGGAGATGACGGCGCCCACCGACATGGAGTGGGTGGGGCTGCGCAACTACACGCGGATCTTCGACGACGACTTCTTCTGGAACGCGGCGAAGAACACGCTCACGATCGGCATCATCTCGACGGTGCCGCAGCTGCTGATGGCGATGGGCCTCGCCCACATCCTCAACTACAAGCTGCGCGCCTCGACCTTCTACCGGGTCGCGATGCTCGCCCCGTACGCGACGTCCATCGCGGCCGCCTCGCTCGTCTTCGTGCTGCTGTTCGGGCGCGACTACGGCATGATCAACTGGGCGCTGGACGCCGTCGGAATCGGTCCGGTCGACTGGCAGAGCGACAAGTGGCCCTCGCAGTTCGCGGTGTCCACGATCGTCATCTGGCGCTGGACCGGCTACAACGCGCTGATCTACCTGGCGGCGATGCAGGCGATCCCGCAGGACCTGTACGAGTCGGCGGCCCTGGACGGCGCGAGCCGCTGGAAGCAGTTCATCCACGTGACGCTGCCGTCGTTGCGCCCGACGATCCTGTTCACGGTCGTCGTCTCGACGATCGGCGCGACCCAGGTGTTCGGCGAGCCACTGCTGTTCGACGCCAACAAGGGGGCGTCGGGCGGCTCCGAGCACCAGTTCCAGACCCTGGGCCTGTACCTGTACGAGCAGGGCTGGGTCAACCAGCACCTGGGCCGTGCCTCCGCGATCGCCTGGACCATGTTCCTGATCCTGATCGTGGTCGGCATCGTCAACTACGTCATCTCGCGCCGGCTGCGCGCCAGTAGTTAGGAGTACGGCCGTGACGACGACGACTTCCCTGACACCGCCCTCATCTCCGCCGGATACGGTCGTGAAGAAGCCCGGCCGGGTACGGCGGCCCAGATCGGCGCGGGCCGGCGGGCAGATGCACGCGGGGCCGATCGCGTACGTGATCCTGGCCCTGTTCACCATCGGCTCGCTGTTCCCGCTGGTGTGGACGGCGATCGCCGCCTCCCGCGACAACAACCGGCTGGCGCAGACACCGCCGCCGTTCTGGTTCGGCGGCAACCTCCTCAACAACCTGGACATCGCCTGGAACGACGCCAACCTCGGCAAGGCGTTCGTCAACACGACCATCGTGGCGGGGACCTCCGCCTTCACCATCGTGTTCCTGTCCACGATCGCCGGATTCGCCTTCGCCAAGCTCAAGTTCCGGGGCCGCGGCGCGATGATGCTGATCGTGATCGGCACGATGATGGTGCCGCCGCAGCTCAGTGTGATCCCGCTGTACATGATGGTCGCCAAGCTGGAGTGGACCGACCAGCTCCAGGCGGTGATCCTGCCGTCGCTGGTGAGCGCGTTCGGTGTGTTCTTCATGCGGCAGTACCTGATCCAGGCGCTGCCGGACGAGATCATCGAGGCGGCCCGGATGGACGGCGCGAGCAGCTGGCGGGTGGTGTGGCACGTGGTGTTCCCGGCGGCACGCCCCGCCATGGCGGTGCTCGGCATGCTGATGTTCGTCCAGACCTGGAACGACTTCCTGTGGCCGTTCCTGGTGCTGAGCCAGACGGGCAACCCGACCGTGCAGGTCGCGGTCGCGGGCCTCGGCCGCGGTTACACACCCGACCAGTCACTGATCATGGCCGGCGCGCTGCTCGGCACGCTGCCGCTGCTGCTCGTCTTCGCGCTCTTCGGCAAGCAGATCGTGGGCGGCATCATGCAGGGCGCGGTGAAGGGCTGATGGGCCGCTCCGCGGGGGTGCCGGGCGTGGGTGTCGGCCATGCACGGGCCGGTGGGCTTGATGGGTCGCGCCTCGCCGGCACCGGCTCCCCGCGGGACCGACGATCCCGCCGGCCAGAACCTCCGTGCAGGGCTGACCGCCCGTGGGTCCGGAATCCGCGGGCCTGACACCCCGCCGGCCCAGCGTCCGCGCGGGACTGCAACCCCGCCGGCCCAGCGTCCGCGCGGGGCGACACTCCCGCCGATGCCACGCCCGACGGGGGCCGGGTCACCGCCGCCCCGGCCCCTCCGCACCTCTTCCCCCCATCCTTCGTCGGTCTCGACGACCTCGACGACCACTCATGGGAGCGCTTCCATGCCTGAGTCCGCACAGTCGGCCACCCCGGTGACCTTTCCCCCCGCCTTCCTGTGGGGCGCGGCCACATCCGCGTATCAGATCGAGGGGGCGGTGCGGGAGGACGGCCGCACGCCCTCCATCTGGGACACCTTCAGCCATACGCCCGGCAAGACCGCCGGTGGTGACACCGGTGACATCGCTGTCGACCACTACCACCGCTACCGCGACGACGTCGCGCTGATGGCCGAGCTGGGCCTGACGTCGTACCGCTTCTCCGTCTCCTGGTCGCGGGTCCAGCCGACCGGCCGCGGCCCGGCGGTCCAGGTGGGCCTGGACTTCTACCGTCGGCTGGTCGACGAGCTGCTGGCCAAGGGCATCAAGCCGGCCATCACCCTCTACCACTGGGATCTCCCGCAGGAGCTGGAGGACGCGGGCGGCTGGCCGGAGCGGGACACCGCGTACCGGTTCGCCGAGTACGCGCAGATCGTGGGGGCGGCGCTCGGCGACCGCGTGGAACAGTGGATCACGCTCAACGAGCCGTGGTGCAGCGCCTTCCTCGGATACGCCTCCGGAGTGCACGCTCCCGGCCGCACCGACCCGGCGGCGTCGCTGAAGGCCGCGCACCACCTCAACCTGGCCCACGGCCTGGGCACCTCGGCCCTGCGGTCGGTGATGCCGACCCGCAACTCGGTGGCGATCAGCCTCAACTCCTCGGTCGTCAGGCCGCTTTCGCAGACTCCGGGAGACCTGGCCGCGGTCCGCAGGATCGACGACCTGGCCAACGGCGTCTTCCACGGCCCGATCCTGCGCGGCGCGTACCCCGAGACGCTCCTCGCCGCGACCTCGTCGGTCACCGACTGGTCGTACGTCCTCGACGGCGACCTGCGGGCCATCCACCAGCCGTTGGACGCGCTGGGCCTGAACTACTACACGCCCACCCTCGTCTCGGCGGCGGACGCCGACCCGTCGGCACCGCGGGCGGACGGCCACGGCTCCAGCGACCACTCCCCCTGGCCGGGCGCGGACGACGTCGCCTTCCACCAGACGCCGGGCGAGCGCACCGAGATGGGCTGGACGATCGACCCGACGGGCCTGCACGACCTGATCATGCGGTACACCAAGGAGGCCCCGGGCCTGCCGCTGTACATCACGGAGAACGGCGCGGCCTACGACGACAAGCCCGACTCCGACGGCCGCGTCCACGACCCGGAGCGCATCGCGTACCTGCACGGCCACCTCCGGGCCGTGCGCCGCGCGATCGCCGAGGGCGCGGACGTCCGCGGCTACTACCTGTGGTCGCTGATGGACAACTTCGAGTGGGCGTACGGCTACGAGAAGCGGTTCGGCGCGGTGTACGTGGACTACGCGACCCTCACCCGCACCCCGAAATCGAGCGCCCTCTGGTACAGCCGGGCGGCCCGCACGGGAACCCTCCCGGCACTCGAGACCGCCTGACCCAAGACCCCCGGGGTGGGGACCCCGGGAGAACGGGGGAACGGGGAAACAGGGGATGGGGCGCGGCACGCCGTGGGGGCGTGCCGCGCCCCGCTGTGGGGGGATGCGGTGGTCAGCGGCCGGTGGCGAACGCCTTCGTGAAGGCGTTCGGTGCCTGGGTGACCGAGCTGCACGTCGCGTCCGCGGTGTTCTTCGGGGACGGACACTGCTGGTCGCGGGTCGCGGACCACATGGAGAGCCAGCCGAGTCCCCTGGCCTTGGCGAAGGCCGCCAGCTGGGTGGCGTCCTCGACCTTGAAGACCTCGGAGGCGACGTCGTTCACGCCGATCATCGGGGTGACGGCGACCGTCTTCCAGGCGGCGGTGTCGGAGAGGCCGAGCACGCTCTTGACCTGGGCCTGGGTGGCGGTGGCCGCCTGCTCGGCGTAGGTGCCCATGTCGCCGCTGTACGCGGGGCCGTAGTCCATCGCCATGATGTTGACCGTCGTGATCTCGACGCCGTTGGCCTTGGCGTCGGCCAGCAGGCTCACGCCGTCCTGGGTGAGGCCCTCGGGCATGACGGGGAGGGTGAAGGAGACGTCCAGGCCAGGGTGCTGCCGCTGGAGCGTGGCGATGGCCCGGGCGCGGCGGGTGTTGGCGGCCGTGTTCGGCAGTGCGCCGCCCTCCACGTCGAAGTCGACCTTGGTGAGCCGGTAGGCGTCCACGACCTTGCCGTATGCGGCGGCCAGCGCGTCCGTCGAGGCGCAGGTGGTGCCCAGTTCGGAGCCGGAGGCGCCGCCGAAGGAGACGCGGACGTCGCCGCCCTTGGCGCGCAGGGCGCCGATCTGGGCGGCCACGCCGTCACTCGCCAGGTCGGTGACGCCGCCCCACTTGGGTGTGCAGCCGCCGCCGTCGGTGACGAAGGCGAGGTTGTAGTCCCGCACGCCGGTCGCCGTCACGGCGGCGAGGAGGTCGAAGGCGGGGTGGAGGGAGGTGTCGACGTAGGGGGCGAAGGCGGCGGAGGTGGGGGTGCCGGAACCGGGGGTCCCGGACGGGGAGGGTGAGGGCGCCGTCGTGGCTGTCCGGCTCGGGGTCGCGGTGGCCGTCGGGGCCGGGGAGGCCGTCGTGGTCCCGGTCGGGCGGCCGCTCGGCTCGGGGGTCGCGCCGCCGTCGGTCGAGCAGGTGACGTCGTCGATGAGACAGCCGGCGGGATCGGCGGCGCCGTTGACGACGAAGCCGACGGTGACGGACTCACCGGCGGCCAGGCCGTCCTTGTCCCAGGCGGCCGGCTTGACGGTGATGTGCTGTCCGCTGACGCTCGACTCGGCGTTCCACAGCGAGCCGAGCCTCGACCCGGCCGGCAGGTCGAACTCAAGCGTCCAGTCGGTCTTCGCGCCGCCGCTGTCGTTCGTGACGACGTACTGCGCGGTGTACCCCGTCGACCAGTCGCTGGTCCTCGTGTAGGCGGCTCCGATCCCGGCCGCCTGCGCGGTGCCGGTGAGGAACACCACGCCACCGCCCGCGGCGGCCACGGCGACCACGCCCCCGATCAGCTTGTTCCTGCTTCTGTCGGTGCGCCGGTGCGTGCTCATCGCGTGCCCTGCCTTCACTGCTCACGGGGGTGGGGTGCGGCAGCACGCTAGCGCGCCGAAATCCGGCAAAGTGCCTGACAGCGGCGGTGGTCGGAGATCTTAGGGCGCGCTTAAGGGAGGGATCGGGACCGGTTAAAGGTGACGGTCCGTCTGCCCTGCCGGCGTCTTCGCACCGCGCCCCGGTGTCCCCTGCGCTCCGGCTCCCGCCCGTCGAGCTGGATCCAGATCCGCACCTCGGTGCCGCCCAGCACGGACGAGCCGATCCGTACGTCCCCGCCAGTCGACTCGGCGAGCCGGCGCACGATGTCCAGCCCCAGCCCGGTCGACCCGGCGCTCCCGGAGCCCCGGCCGCGGGCCATCGCCGCCTCGGGGTCGGGGATGCCGGGGCCCGCGTCCGAGACCAGCACGATCACCGCGTCATCGCCGTTGTGCAGGTCGACCGCGAAGGCCGTGCCCTCGGGGGTGTGCCGGAAGACGTTGCCGAGCAGCGCGTCCAGGGCGGCGACCAGGTCGGCGCGGGCCACGGGGATGCGCACCGGCCGGTCCGCTCCGGCCACCCGCACCCTGCGGCCCTCGTCCTCCGCGAGCGCCGACCAGAACGCCATCCGCTCCCGGACGACCGCGGCGGCGTCGCATCCGGCTCCCGGTCCGGCGGCCGCGGTCTGCGGCTTGGCCTCGCGGGCGGTACGGATGATGGTGTCGACCTCGCGCTCCAGCTGGGCGACCGCGGCGCGGGTCTGCTCGGCGGCCGGGGAGTCGCCCAGCGAGGCCGCGTTGAGCCGCAGCACGGTCAACGGGGTGCGCAGCCGGTGGGAGAGGTCGGCGGCCAGTTCCCGCTCGTTGGCCAGGAGCTGGACGACCTGGTCGGCCATGGAGTTGAACGCGGCCGCCGCGAAACGCAGTTCGTTGGGCCCGTCCTCCGGGACGCGGGCGCCCAGTTTCCCCTCGCCCAGTTGGTGCGCCCCCTCGGCCAGTCGCTGGGCGGGCCGCACCATGCGCACGCCCAGCCGGTCGGCGACGGCCACCGAGCCGACGACGAGTGCGGCGCCGACCGCTGCGAGCACCGCCCAGGCCGTCGCCACCCCGTTGCTGACCTCGGACTCGGGGACGTAGACCTCGACGACGACGGTGCCGAAGCTCAGTGCGACGGGTTGGAGCAGCGCGGAGCCGCCGGGCACCTCGGCGGTGGAGGCGCGGCCCAGCTCGCGGACGGCCGCGATGTCGGCGCCGGTGGCGCGCCGCCGGCCGAGGTCGAGGGCCTGCCGGCCGTCGGCGGCCGGCAGGTGCACGGCCATGCCGTCGTCGGAGCCCGCGGAGGCAACGACCCGCTCCAGCTGGTCGCGGTCGGTGGTGATGGACAGCGCGGGGACGACGACGGCGGCCTCCCGCTCGGCGTTGGAGAAGGCGCGGTCGCGGGCCATCTCCTTGATGACCAGACCGAGTGGCACGGCGAAAGCGACCACGACCATCGTGGTGACCGCCAGACAGACCTTGACCAGGGCCCATCTCATCGTGGCTCCCCGGAACGCGAAGGCGGAGCGGCGGGCGGCGCGGCGGGCGGCTCCAGCTTCACGCCGACGCCCCGCAGGGTGTGCAGATAGCGCGGGCGGGCCGCCGTCTCGCCCAGTTTGCGGCGCAGCCACGAGAGATGGACGTCGATGGTCTGGTCGTCGCCGTAGGACTGCTGCCAGACCTCGGCGAGCAGCTCGCGACGCGGAACGACGACGCCGGGGCGGCCGGCGAGGAAGGCGAGCAGGTCGAACTCGCGGCGGGTCAGGTCGAGGGGGACGCCGTCCAGTTCGGCCTGGCGGCGCAGCGGGTCGACGGTCAGTCCGCCGACGCGCAGCACGCTGGACGGCGGTGCCGCACCGGCGCCGGAGCGGGAGCGGCGCAGGACGGCCGCCATGCGCGCGGAGAGGTGTTCCACCGAGAACGGCTTCGTCAGATAGTCGTCCGCGCCCGCGTTGAGCAGCCGGACGATCTCCGTCTCGTCGTCGCGGGCGGTGGCGATGATGACGGGTACGTCCGTGATGCCGCGCAGCATCTTCAGCGCCTCGGAGCCGTCCAGGTCCGGCAGGCCGAGGTCCAGCACGACCACGTCGAAGCGGAGATGGGCGACCTCGCGCAGCGCCTCCAGTGCCGTGCCGACGCTGCGCACGGTGTGCGCGGCGTCGGTGAGGTGCCGGATGAGCGCCGAGCGGACGAACTGGTCGTCCTCGACCACGAGCACACTTGCCATGCGCCGCAACCTACGCCATGCGGCCGGGGCCCAGCCGGGCCTGTGGACGACTCCGTTCCTGTGGACAACCGCCGGATCAGGGGCGGGGCTCGGAGTGGACATCCGTGCGACACGGGTCCGGCGGGTGAGGCAGGATGGCCCGCGATGCGCAGAGGACTCGTACACGTACTGGCCTGGACGCTCGCCACGGGCGCGGCGGTCACCCTGTCGTGGTGGGGTGTCCACACGGTCATGGCGGGCACGGCGTACGACCCGCCGCGTGCCCTGCCGTTGACGGCGGGCGACGTGCCCGTCCAGGAGTCGAGGCCACCGACGGCCTCGGCCACCGGACACCCGGCGCCGCGGCCGTCCCCGCCGCCCGCCTCGCCGTCTGCGCCCCGCACCCCCGACCGTCCGGCGGCCTCGTCCCCCTCCGGGCCGACGGCTTCGCCCAGCCCTTCCGGCCGGGTCAGGAGCTACGACACCGACGGGGGGCTGGCGGTCTTCGATCTGGGGAAGGCCTCGGCCTCGCTCGTCTCCGCGACGCCGGGCGCGGGCTGGTCGATGCAGGTGTGGAAGACGGAGTCCTGGATCCGGGTGGAGTTCGCCTCGGGTGCGGACCGCGTGTCGGTGTTCTGCACCTGGCACGACGGGCCGCCGCGCGTGGAGGTCGGTACCTACTGAGCGGGCCCTAGCGGAAGACCGACGGCGGCGGGGCCGGTGACGCCACCGCCGAGGCGTCGACGACCGGTACGGCCCCGCCGGTGAAGTCGGTGAGGCCCTTGCCGTGCTCGACGCGGCCGGGGTGCGGGTCGGAGGCGGCCCTGCGGGTCAGTTCGGCGGTCGGCAGCGGCAGGTCGGAGGCGACGAGGACGGCGTTGCCGAACCGTCGGCCCCGCAGCACCGTGGGGTCGGCGACCAGCGCGAGTTCCGGGAAGCGGGCGGCGGCGGTGGCGATCTGGCCGCGCAGATGCGCGAGCGGCGGGCCGTCGGCCAGGTTGGCGGCGTAGAGACCGGTGGGCTTGAGGGCCCTGCGGACCTCGTCGAGAAACTCGGTCGAGGTCAGGTGCGCGGGGGTGCGGGCCCCGCTGAACACGTCGGCGATGACGAGGTCGGCCCAGCCGTCCGGCACTTTGCCGAGCCCCTCCCGCGCGTCCGTGGACCGGATCCGGATCCGGGCGCCGGGGTCCAGGGGCAGTTCGCGGCGGACCAGTTGGACGAGGCGCGCGTCCCGCTCGACGATCTGCTGGGTGGAGCGGGGGCGGGTGGCGGCGACGTACCGGGCGAGGGTGAAGGCACCGCCGCCGAGGTGCAGCACGTGCAGCGGCCGGCCGGCCGGGGCGGCGAGGTCGATGACGTGGCCGAGCCGCCGCTGGTACTCGAAGGAGAGGTACCCGGGGTCGTCGAGGTCCACGTGCGACTGGGGCGCACCGTCGATGAGCAGCGTCCAGGCCCGCGGCCGGTCGCGGTCCGGGACGAGCTGGGCGACCCCGCCGTCGACGGCCTCGCTGACGGTCGCGTCGCTGTCGCGTCCGCGCCGGGAGTTCCTGGACCTCGCCATGAAGGCATTTTCGCAGGGTGGCGAGCCGGGTCGCGCACCGGCAGCCGCTCGGGGACACCCGCCGGCTAACGGCAGCTGTCCGCCGCCTTGATGAGCCGTGCCGCTTCGCCCAACGCCCGCTGGAGCACGGCCGGGTCCGTCGCGAGGTCGGTCTCGCCGGGCGGGAGCAGCCAGTGCGAGCCCTCGCCGGGCGGTTCGGGGGCGAGGCTCAGTCCCCGTCCGTCGGTCTCCGTGCAGGTGCTGCCGGGGACGTCCCAGGCGGCGGCGGTGCCCGGCGGCACCAGGAAGGCGAGGGTGTCGTGTCCGTCGTCGTGGAGTACGGGTCCCACGGCGTCGGCTGCTCCGCGACGCAGGATGTCGACCGCCTCCAGCCCCTGCCGGGTCGGCACCGTCACCAGATCGCATGCCGTCTCCGACGACACGAGGGGATCGTTGCTCCGGCTGGTCTCCACTCCCGGCCTCCCTCACGAAGTCACTGTGCAAGTCCACCGGGTTCAACGCGGCGGACCGTCAACGGCTACGCGGAAGTCCGCCGTAAAGGATGGCAGTTCATGGCAGATCGTGGAGGAGATATCCGGTTTGTAGCCAAACACTGCGTGGCGGGCCGGTCACAGAAGGTACGTTCATGCCCGCCGGAAACAGGGTGATCACGCCGATGGGTCGGTCAACGCACACCGCTTCCGGCATGGTTCGACGGTTCGCACGAGAGGACCCGGCCATGGCGTCGTCACCGGTGACCCCACCTCGGCCCGACCGGCCGGCACGGCCCAACATCGCCTTCCGGCGGCTGCGCGGACAGCGCTCGCCGGCCGAGTTCGCCGCGCTGGTGCGGCGGGCCGCGCGCGAGATCGGGGAGCGGGTGAGCTGCGACGCGCGCTATGTCGGCCGCGTCGAGGCGGGGGAGATCCGCTGCCCCAACTACGCGTACGAGCGGGTGTTCCTGCACATGTTCCCCGGCCGCACGCTCACCGATCTGGGGTTCGCCCCCCGCTCGTCCGTCCGCGGACGGGGGGCGCGCGAGCCTGAGGACGCGCCGGACACACGCACCACGATCCGACAGCTCACCACGCATGACGCGCCGGACACCGGTGAGACGTGCGGGGCGTACGAGCCGTATGACACGCAGGACCCGTACGACACGCACGACAACGACGAGGAGAGCGACGTGCTGCGTCGCGCATTCATGACCGGCGGAGGCGCCACGGTGGCCGCCGCCTCGATGGGCCCCCTGGCACTCGCCCTGGACGCGTCGGCGGCGGAACGCCCGGTACGGCGCGCCGGGACGGGCGAGGCCGGCGCCCTGGAAGAAGCGGTCCGCCAGATCCGGCTGCTGGACGACCGGCACGGCGCCGACGGGCTCTACCGGCGCGCGGCGACACCACTGCGCGCCGCGTACGCGCTGCTGGACGCCGGAGCGGTACGGCAGGCGACCGCCGACCGGCTCCACTCGGGGGCGGGCGAACTGGCCATCTCGGTGGGCTGGCTGGCACACGACTCGGGCCGGTTCGACGACGCCCGCTCGCACTACGCAGAGGCGCTGGCGACCGCCCGCATGACCGGCGACCAGGCTCTGGAGGCGCACGCCTTCTGCAACACCGCGTTCCTCGCGCGGGACGCGGGCCGCCCGCGCGAGGCCGTCCGGGCGGCGCAGGCCGCACAGCGCGTCGCCCGCCCGCTGGGCTCCGCCCGGCTGATGTCGCTGCTCGCGCTGCGCGAGGCGGGCGGCTGGGCCGGACTCGCCGACCGCACCGGCTGCGAGCAGGCACTCGCGCGTGCCCGCGCCCTGTACGAACGAGGCCCCTCGGACGCCGACCCCGAATGGATGAGCTTCTACGGCGAGGCCGAGCTGGAGGGCCTGGAGGCGCAGTGCTGGTCCACGCTCGGGGACTGGCCGCGGGCGGCCCGGCACGCGCGGCGGGCGGCGCGACTCCAGGATCCCCACTTCGCGCGGAACATCGCGTTGTACACCGCCGAGCTGGCGGACGACCTCGCGCGCGGGGGGCGGCCCGACGAGGCGGCGACGGCCGGGATGCGGGTGCTGGACCTGCTGGACCAGGTGCAGTCCTCGCGGATCCGGACGATGATCGCGGGGACGGCGCGGGTGCTGCTGCCCCACCGGCGCGCCTCGGGCGTGTCGGAGTTCCTGGAACGGCACGCCTCGGCGCCGCGCGAGGCGTGACCGCCACCGGCGCCCCGGTCACACGCCGGACAGGGTCCGTCGTGCGGAATCCGGGCCGGCTCGGAGAGCGGGGTCCGTGGCCGGGGACACCCCCGCGCCTTCGCGGCAGGGGGGGTCGTGCGGGCGGGGAGCCGGGGGTCCTGACGACCGGCGACGGCACGGCGAGGCGCCGTGCCGTGATCCGCGAGTCCGGCGATCCGGACGGGGAGTCCTAGCCGGCCAGGTGACCCAGGTCGTTCCAGCTCTCGATCGCCGGTTCGCCGTACGCCCAGCCCAGTACGGACAGCGACGTCGGGTTGAGGCGGATACGGGCGGCGAAGTCCAGCGGGAGGCCCAGCCACCGCGCTCCGATCGAGCGCAGGATGTGCCCGTGGGCGAACACCAGCACGTCCCGGTCGGCGGACCGGGCCCACGCGACGACCTCGTCCGCGCGCGCGGTGACCTCCGCGAGGCTCTCGCCCTCCGGGACCCCGTCGCGCCAGATGAGCCACCCCGGCCGGGCGGCCTGGATCTCCGCGGGGGTCAGGCCCTCGTAGGCCCCGTAGTGGAACTCCATGAGCGTGTCCCACGGCGTGGCCCGCTCGCCGAAGCCGGCGAGTTCGCAGGTCTCACGCGCGCGTGCCAGCGGGCTGGTGCGGACCTCGGCGTCGGCAAGACCGTCGAACGGCGCCCGGTGCAGCCGCTCGCCCAGCAGCTTGGCGCCACGCCGGCCCTCCTCCAGCAGGGGCACGTCGGTCCTGCCGGTGTGCTTGCCGGACAGCGACCACTCCGTCTGTCCGTGCCGGGCCAGCAGGATGCGCGGTGCCATGGAGAACCCTTCCGGGAGAGTGCGGGGGTGGAACACCTCCATCATCGCGCACCCTGAACAGGGGCAACCTGGCGGGCGGTCCCAGCGTCTTTGAGTGCCGGGGGCACCCGGAAGGGGGCGCCCGCACAGGCCGTAAAGTGGCACCTCCGTGCCATGGGCGCCGCAGCGACAGAAGGGGGAGGCGATCGGATGCCGCAGACCGAGACACCAGGCACCGAGGCGGCCTCGCCGGTCAGGCTGCGCTGGTGGACGGAACTGCCCCTGATCGTGCTGGTGTACGCCTGCTACTCCGCGGGCCGGCTCCTCGCGCGCGGCGACGTCACCAGTGCCGTGGACCACGGCCTGGCGATCCTGCGGATCGAGAAGTTCCTGCACATCAACGCCGAGCACCCACTGAACCGGCTGTTCCGGACCGAGCCGTGGATCGGGGTGCCGGCCGACTTCTGGTACGCCTCGCTGCACTACGTGGTCACCCCGGTGATCCTGGTCTGGCTGTTCCGCTCCCGCACGGTGCACTACCGGGCGGCCCGCACCTGGCTGATGACGTCGACGTTCATCGGTCTGATCGGCTTCACCCTGCTGCCCACCTGTCCGCCCCGGCTGCTGTCGGCGGACCACGGTTTCGTGGACACGATGGCCCAGTACAGCTCGTACGGCTGGTGGGGCGGCGAGGCGAGCGCCCCGCGCGGCCTGGGCGGCATGACCAACCAGTACGCGGCCATGCCGAGCCTGCACGTCGGCTGGGCGCTGTGGTGCGGGGTGATGCTGTGGCGGCACGGAGGCACCCGCGCGGCGAAGATCGCCGGCGTGGTCTACCCGCTGGTGACGACGATCGTGGTCATGGGGACCGCGAACCACTACTTCCTCGACGCGGTCGCCGGCGCGGCCGTGATGGGCGCTGGACTGCTGCTGGCGCCGCTGGTGACGCGCCGCGCGGACCGCGTCGCGGGCTGGGCGGCGGGACGGTTCCGGCACGTCCCGGTGGCCGCTCGGAGCACGGAGACCTCGATTGTCAGTGGCGGATGCCAGACTTCCCCGGGTGAGCGAATTCCACGGCAGCGCGAGTCACGGTTCGGGCCCGGAGCCGAGCCGGGTGCCACCCCCTCGGACGCGGGGGACGGCGCTCCGGCGGCGGCTCGCTGACCTGCGCGGTCCCGACGTACCCGCCAAGGCGCTGGACGCCCGCGCCCTGGCGGCACTCGCCGCGAACCCGGGATGCAGCCGACGCGCGATCCTCGATGGCGCCGGGGTGGACAAGGCGGCGCTCGCCGACGCGCTCGGCTCGCCCTCGGCGTTCGGCCAGTCCCAGTTCGCCCTGACGCGCGGCAACGCGTTCGAGGCGAAGGTGAAGGCCGACGGCGGCGCCGACCTGCTGCGCCTGGTGCACGAGAAGCTCGACCCGCGCGCGGAGCCGCCCACCGGGGCCAGCGTCCCGGATCTGTCCGCGATCGGTCCCGAGGGCCGTACGGCGCGGACCGCGCTGGCGCTGCGCGAGGCCGGCCAGGCGGCCGGCGCCTGGACCCTGCTCGACCATCCGATGCTCGCGCTGGACGTCGCCGGCTCCCCGGCCTTCCTGGAGCCGGACGCGGTCGTGGTGCACCCGGACGGCAGCTGGACGGTCGTGGAGATCAAGTCGTTCCCCCTGCTGGACGGCTCCGCGGACCCCGCGAAGGTCGGCGCCGCCGCCCGGCAGGCCGCGGTGTACGTGCTGGCCCTGGAGGCGGTCGCCGCCCGGCTCGACCCCGCGCCGCGGGTGCGTCACCGCGTCCTGCTGGTGTGCCCCAAGGATTTCTCCAACCTGCCCGCCGCGTCCGCCGTGGACATCCGCAAGCAGCGCGCGGTGACCCGACGTCAGCTGGCCCGGCTCACCCGCATCGAGGACATCGCCACCGCCCTTCCCGAGGGCACCTGCTTCTCGCCCGAGCTGCCGCCCGAGCAGCTCACGGCGGCCGTCGAGGCCGTCCCGGCGGCGTACGCGCCCGAGTGCCTGGCCGCCTGCGAGCTGGCGTTCCACTGCCGGGACCGCTCCCGCGCGGCCGGCGCGGTCACCACCCTCGGCCGCCCCGTCCGTGCCGAGCTGGGCGGCCTGACCACGGTCGAGGACGTGTTGGCCGCCGCGCGCGGAGAGGCCGGCGATCCGGACGACCCGGCGGTGGCGGCCCTGCGCCGCGCGGCCGTGCTGCGCGACGAGGCCCTGGGGGCGATGTGTCGCTGATCGCCACGCTGGCCCGCCTGGAGGCCGTCGCCACCGGCCGCGCCCAGCCCGCCGCCACCGTCCGCCACCGGCATCTGTCCGAGCGGCCGCTGGTGTTCGTGCCGCTGACCACCGCGGGTGAGGCCGGCGCCCCGCTCGGCGCACTCGTCGGCACCGACCGGGACGCGCCCCGGCTGCTCGTCGTACCGCAGCCGCGCGACCGCGACCTGAGGTTCGCGTTCCTCGCCGAGCTGGCCGACGTCGTGCTGCCGTACATCGACTCGTACGCCGACGACGTCGAGGCCGCCGAGCGCAACGAGAGCGACCCGGAGACCGGAAAGCGCGTCAAGGTCGAGGTCGAGCTGTGCTCCGACGCGCCCCAGCTGATCGTCCCGAGCCGCGCGGGCGTGGAGTACGTCCGCCTCCTGGGCCGCTCCATGCGCTTCCGCCGCACGGCGGAGCAGGACCCGGAGACGCCGTATCCCGCGCCGCCGCGCGTGCCGTTGCTCGGGCGGTGGCTGACGCACTTCGGGGAGCGGTCCCGGGTGCCCGGCTCCTCGCTGCTGCTCGCACTCACGGAGGTCCTGGGCCGGCACTGGGCGACCGGCCAGTCCAGCCTGGAGGACCAGCACCTGGGGGCGCTGCTCGCCTGGATCTCCCCACCCCCGCCCCCGGCTCCGCCCGAGCGGGGGGACCCCCAGCGGGCGCGGACCGGCGCCGAGGCCGCGCTGCGCGCCGAGCTGGCCCGCGACGGCACCGGCCAGCTGCTGTGTCCGCCGGCCGGTCCGGCGACCGACCCGGCGTTCGACAACAAGCTGCTCGCCCCGGCCATCGAGCGCTACGACCGCGCGCGTACCGCCCTGGCGGCCGCCGAGGACGGCCTGGAGGCCGACGACCGGCTGGGCGAGCTGACCGCCGCCGAGCGGGCGGTCCGCGAACTCGTGCTGAGCCGGACCCTGCCCACCTGGGAGAAGGTGTGGCAGGGCATCGACCTGCTGCGGGAGCTGCCCGAGGGGGCGCATGTCGAGGGGCGGTGGACGCGCGACCGCTGGTCGTTCACCGGCCACCGCGACCGGGTCGTGGCGGGCGAGCCCCCGCAGCCCCGCCGCGACGACGCGGTCACCGCCGCCAACAAGCTGGCCACGCGGGAGCGGGAACAGGCCCGACTGGAAGCGCAGGAGGCCCTCGACGACCCGCTGGTGATGGCGGGGCGGCGGCTGGCCGGGGAGGCGTTCGCGGGCGAGGTCGTCGACGTGGTCATGGCGTACAGCGAGGGCAAGCGCCCCAGCCCGCGCCCGCTCGTCACCGTCCGCACGGACGACCGGCCGCACCTCGGGGAGCGGGTGAAGGTGTTCCGGTCGCTGGGCGGGAAGCCGCAGGCGGCGGAGTTCGTGCGGCGGGACCGCCCGGACGGGCCCGACGGCCCCGAGGACGAGGGTCTGCTCGTGCTGCGGATCGTCGACAGGATGGGCCGCGGCAAGGAGCCGGAGGCAGGGTCCGTGCCCGAGAAGGGCGACCGGCTGTGCTTCACCCTGTTCGAGCACGAGCAGCGCGGCGGCGCCAAGCTGCCCGACCCGGAGGACACGCCGTGGACGCACGGCGGGCCGCCCGGGGAGCCGCTGCCGGAAGCCGCCGATTCCGTCACCGAGGAGGACACGCTGTGACCACCGAGGCCGTCGTCGACCCCGGGACCGCCGCCGCCCGCGCCACCGACGCGATCCTGCGCGACACGTTGCACGGCACCGCGCGCGGGGTCGTCGTCGACTCCCCGCCGGGCGCCGGCAAGTCCACGCTCGTCGTCCGCGCGGCGCTGGAACTGGCGGACGCGGGACGCCCGCTGATGGTGGTCGCGCAGACCAACGCGCAGGTCGACGACCTGGTGCTGCGGCTCGCCGAGAAGAACCCCGAGCTGCCCGTGGGCCGCCTGCACAGCAGTGACGCCGACGCGTACGACAAGGCGCTGGACGGCCTGGCGAACGTTCGGAAGTCGGCGAAGGCCGGTGACCTGGCCGGGCTGCCGGTCGTCATCTCCACGGCGGCGAAGTGGGCACATGTGAAGGCCGACGAGCCGTGGCGGCACGCGATCGTGGACGAGGCCTACCAGATGCGCTCGGACGGACTCCTCGCCGTGGCCGGCCTGTTCGAGCGGGCGCTGTTCGTGGGCGACCCCGGGCAGCTTGACCCGTTCGCGATCGTGGGCAGTGAGCAGTGGGCCGGCCTGTCCTACGACCCGTCGGCCTCGGCGGTGTCGACGCTGCTGGCGCACAACCCCGATCTGCCGCAGCACCGGCTGCCGGTGTCCTGGCGGCTGCCGGCGTCGGCGGCCCCGCTGGTCTCGGACGCCTTCTACCCGTACACGCCGTTCCGCAGCGGCACGGACCGCGGCGACCGCGCGCTGTCCTTCGGCGTCGTCTCCGACGGCTCCGGGCCCGACCGGGTGATCGACGAGGCGGCCGAGTCAGGCTGGGGCCTGTTGGAGCTGCCCGCCCGGCACACGCCCCGCACCGACCCGGAGGCGGTCCGCGCGGTCGCCACGGTCGTGCGGCGCCTCCTCGACCGGGGCGGCGCGGCCACCTCCGAGCGCTCCCCCGTCCCCACCGCCCTGACCGCCGACCGGATCGCCGTCGGCACCGCCCACCGCGACCAGGCGGCGGCCGTCCGCGCGGCACTGGCCGAGCTGGGCGTCACGGACGTCACCGTCGACACGGCGAACCGGCTCCAGGGCCGGGAGTACGACGTCACGGTGATCCTGCACCCCTTGTCCGGCCGCCCCGACGCCACCGCCTTCCACCTGGAGACGGGCCGCCTGTGCGTCCTGGCCTCCCGCCACCGCCACGCCTGCGTCGTCGTCTGCCGGGCAGGAGTCCCCGACCTCCTGGACGCCTACCCGTCGACGGAACCGGTCCAACTGGGAACGATCGTGAAGTTCCCGGACGGCTGGGAGGCGAACCACGCGGTGCTGGCACACCTGGCGGAACACCGGGTGACCTGGACGCCCTGAGGGGCCCACACGCCGCCCGGCCCACCCTCGGACCGGGTCCGGAACACCGCCGGAGGCGGCCGACGCACACGGCCCCGACGGCCGAAGGCCGACCACGCGCCGCCGGCGCACCCGGCGGACCACAGGTGACTCGGGCCGGGTGAGAGGGCGGTTCGCCGGCTGGGCGCATCTTGCCCTGCGCCAGGTGGCTTGGAAGTGCCGGTGACTGGGGAACATCGCCGGGGGCGAACGGCTTGAGAAGGCCGGGGCCCCGGCCCCCTTGCGTCATCGGGGGACAATGGAGGGTGGTCCGCTTGCCGGTGGTGCCATCACGACCGTACGAGGAGGAGAAGACATGGCGGAGCCCACGCCGGGTCGGAACGAACCGCGGCTACGCCCCGCGCCCCTGCTCTTCGAGCCCGCCGAGGCGGCCGGTGACCCGGAGCACTTCTTCGACCTGGAGTCGATAGACGATCCCGGGGCGCTGCTGACGCGGGCCACGGAGCTGACCCAGGCCTTCCGCGCGGCGGCCGACCGGGCGATGGAGTTCCAGGCCGTGGCGGCGGCACAGCTCGCCGACCCGCGCCGGTTCGACCGGCTGACGACGGCGGACATCGCGGACCGGGCCGAGTGGACCGAGGACTACGCGAAGAAGATGGTCGAGTTCGGGCGGGACCTGATGCGGGGCGACATCGAGGGACTCGGGCACGCCGACCCCGTCTGACGGGCCGCGGGACCGGCACCGATCACACCGCGTCAGGCTTCGGCATATGCCAGGCGGGCAAGATACTCCCTCCCCGCACGTCTCGTCCCGGATTCCCGCAACCCTCCGGGATCACCCGCTCACACCCGGTAGACCTTGGTGGCATGAGCAGCGCATGGGACGCCCCTGACACCGACCGCCGTGACACCCGCGGAGCCACCCCGGACGGCGCCGCCTGGCTGGCGTCCGCCGGCCCGTTCCCCCGCAGCACGCTCGCCCTGTGGCAGGAGCGTCCGCACGCCCCGGTCGTGCTGCCCTGCGGTTCCGTCTTCGACGTGGTGAGCGCGCCCGCGATGTTCGGGCGGCTGATGCTGGACCGGCTGTGGGACGAGGGGCCGGGCGCCGGGCCGGTGGCCGCGTTCCGCGGGCGGATGCTGCTGTTCGCCGCTCCCGGCACCGCCCAGCGGCTGCCCTCCCTCCTGGAGTGGGAGGAGTGGAGCGCCCACGGCCGCCAGGACGGCCGTACCGCGACCGTGCCGCCGCTGCTGTGCCACGGCAACGGGGACGCGATCACCGTGCCGGCCCCGCTCGCCGCGGAGGTGACCGGCACCTCCGCCCGCTGGGTCACCGCGCCGGACACCCGGCACCCCTGGCTGCCGGGCCCGGAGACCCTGCTCTGGGCGGCCGTCCGGGCGGCCCGTACCGCCGTGCGGATATCGATTTCTCACGCCTCGGATGCGGATGCTAAGGTCTACGACGTCAGCAGGCGCCGCTAGCTCAGTTGGTTAGAGCAGCTGACTCTTAATCAGCGGGTCCGGGGTTCGAGTCCCTGGCGGCGCACAGACAGCAAGGCCCCTCGCGCAAGCGAGGGGCCTTTCGCGTGCCGCCGGTGGCTACGCAGTGATCCGTACCGTCCACGCCCCCGCCGCCGTGCGCCCCTCCACCTCCACCCGGACGCCCTCCTCCGGGACCGTGAAGCTCTCGCCGGCGCCGACCGGGGCGTCGGCGAGGGGCGGGTAGACCGAGTCGCCCCAGCAGGCGTCGGTGCCCGGGTGGGCGTCGACCACCTCGACCGGACCGCGGCCGGACTCGGCGCCGCTCTGGACGCGGTAGACGAGCACGCCGGAGCGGCAGGACGCGCGGTCGTTGCCGATCCGGCCGCGGGCCTCGAAGGCGAGCGCGCTGTGGGCGCCGGTGCGTACGACCGCGAGTTTGGTGCCGTTGCCGAGTCCGAAGGCCGGCGAACCGGACGCCCGGCTCACCGGTACGCCCGGTCCCGCGCCCAGCGGCTCCAGCGTCAGCCGCGTCGCCGTCCCCCGCGGCACGCACACCACCTGGCGCGGTTCCAGCCAGCCCAGCTTCCACTTGTGCCAGGCGAACAGGTCCGGAGCGAGGCCGAACTGGCTGCCCATCAGGTCCCAGTCGCCGACGTGCGTGTCCCAGTCGCCCTTGCCGTCCGTGGGGCGGTGGTAGAGGTCGGGCAGGTCGAACACGTGCCCGGTCTCGTGGGCGAGGACGAGCCGGTCCGGCGGATGCTGCTCGAAGACGGTGACGACGCGCCGGATGTCGGTGCCGTCGGCGTGCAACGGATGGTCCATGTTGACGACCTTGGTGGCGTCGGAGTCCACACCGGGGGCGTCCGGGTCGGCGACGAAGTAGACGACGTCGTAGCGGGAGAAGTCGACCTGGCGGTCGGCCGCGGCGAGGGCGTCACGCAGGTAGGCGCCGCGGTGATCGGCGTTCCAGTCCCGCCGTATGGCGTACGCGGTGGACGGCTTCGGCATCCGGATCCAGCGTTTCAGGTGGTGCGGGCGCAGGGTGAACCTGCCGTAGGAGGCCTGCTGGAAGTAGCGGCTGGTGGCCGGGAAGTGATCCGCGGCGAGTTCGGCCGGGGGAATCATCGGCACCCAGTCCGGGAACGACAGGAAGATCATCACCGCGTCGAGGGCGCGGGCGGGCCGTGGGTAGGCGGCGTTCCAGGTGTCCAGCCCCTCGGAGTGGTGGGCGTCCGTGCGCTTCAGGGCGCAAGGGGTGGCCGAGAAGGGTTCCGCGGCGGGGGCGCTGATGAGGCAGGTCGCGGCGAGTGCTGTCAGGGTGGTGAACATGGCCGCGGTGCTGCGCAGTCGGGGGCGCGGGAGCTGTCGCGGCACAGAGACCTCCGGGGGCGGTTCACGGGGCACCGCCACCCAGCCTCTGAGAATTTGTCGCATTACGCCCTGTTTGCCTGCCCCAGACGAGTGAGGGCGGGAAAACGGGGGCATCATTGCCGACACCCCCGGAATACTCACGGAACGTCACAAGCGGTCGGCCGCCCGCAGAACCGGTCCACCTGGGGGCAGAAACGATCTGTCAGAAACGCCGGTTGTTCCGGGACACTGGGCAGTGGCTGCGCACGTCCGGGACAGCCTCTATGATCGGCAGACTTTCCTGCGCGGACAGAGATCGAGTGCACTGCGGGAGCGAGCGGTGAGCGGAACGTCCGAAGGGCCGACGCCCGCGGCAGACCTCGACCGGTCGGCCGTCACGGTGAGTGACATCAAGGCATCTCCTGGTGGAGGTGCCGCCGAGAGCGGCGACGGTGGGCCACCGGCCTACCGTTCCGTCTTCGCGGCCGCCCCCCTGGCCATGGCCGTCGTGGACCGGGAGGGCCGGGTCACCGACGCCAACGGGGCCCTCGGGGCGCTGCTCGGCGGCGGGTCCGCGGGGCTGGTCGGGCGGTCCGCCGCCGACCTGCTGGACCTGGCCTCCGACGCGCGCACCTGGCACGCCTACCAGGAGGTGCTCCGCGGCCGCCAGGCGAAACTACGCTGCACACGGCGACTGAAACGGCCCGACGGGCGCTCGCTGTGGGCGCAGGTCACGGTGGCCCCGCTGGACGGCGGTCCGGGCGGCGTGCTGCTGTCGGTCACCGACGTCAGCGGTCAGCGGGAGTTGCAGGCCCGGCTTCGGCACCTCCAGATGCACGATCCGGTGACCCGGCTGCCCAACCGCGCGCTGTTCTTCGAGCGGGTGACGGGCGCGCTGGAGGCGGAGTCGTACGAGCAGAGCGGGACCGGCCGGATCGGGCTGTGCTATCTGGACCTGGACGGCTTCAAGGCGGTCAACGACACGCTCGGCCACCGGGTCGGCGACCGGCTGCTGGCCGCGGTCGCCGAGCGGCTGACCACGTGCGCGGAGGTTGCCGGGCGGGCCCGGCCGAGCGTGCCGCTGGTGGCGCGGCTCGGCGGGGACGAGTTCGCGCTGCTGGTGGAGGACTCCACGGGCACCGAACAGCTCGCGGATCTCGCCGAGTCCGTGCGGAAGGCGCTGCACGCGCCGTTCGACCTCTCCGGGCAGCGGCTGAACGTGTCCGCGTCGATCGGGGTCGTCGAGCGGCACGCGGCCGGCACCACGGCCACCGGACTGATGCAGGCCGCCGACACCACGCTCTACTGGGCGAAGGTGGACGGCAAAAACCGCTGGACGCTGTTCGACCCGGAACGCAACGCGCATCTGATGACCCGACAGGCGCTGGCCTCCACCCTGCGGCCGGCCATCGAGCGGGGCGAGTTCCGGCTCGACTACCAGCCCCTGGTGGGGATGTCGGACGGCCGGCTGCGGGGGGTGGAGGCGCTGGTGCGCTGGGACCACCCCCGTTTCGGTCTGCTGTCGCCGAATCGGTTCGTCGCGCTGGCCGAGGAGGACGGCTCGATCGTGCCGTTGGGCCGTTGGGTGCTGGCCACCGCCTGCCGGCAGGCGCGTGACTGGCAGTTGGCGCACCCGGACGACCCACCGCTGTTCGTGAGCGTCAATGTGGCGGTGCGTCAGGTGTGGGACTCGGACCTGGTGGCTGATGTGGCGGAGATCCTCGCCGAGACGCAACTTGACCCGGAACTCCTTCAGTTGGAGCTGACGGAGTCCGCGGTGATGGGCTCGGCGGGGCGGCCGTTGCAGGCTCTCCAGGCGCTGAGCGACATGGGTGTGAACATCGCGATCGACGACTTCGGCACCGGCTACTCCAACCTGGCCTATCTGAGCCGGCTGCCGGTGTCGGTGCTCAAGCTCGACGGGTCGTTCGTGCGGGGCTTCCAGTACGAGGGCACGGAGGCGTCGCCCAATCCGGCCGACGAGGTCGTCGTCGAGGCGATGATCGACCTCGCGCACCGGCTCGGGCTGACGGTGACCGCGGAGTGCGTGGAGACGTCCGCGCAGGCCACCCGGCTGCGCCGGATCGGCTGCGACACCGGACAGGGGTGGCTGTACTCCCGCCCGGTGCCGCCGGACCGTATCTCCGAGCTGATGGCCGGAGCGTCCTACGCCGTCGGCAACCCGTAGGCGTCCGCGACGAGTTCGTAGGAGCGCAGGCGCAGGTCGCCTCGGTGGGCGTGGCTGGTGAGCATCAGCTCGTCGGCGCCGGTGCGCTTGTGCAGGCCGTCGAGCCCGGAGCGGACCTCGTCTGGTGTGCCGTGAATGATGTTCGCGGTCCAGGAGTCGACGAACTCCTTCTCCAGCGGGGTGAACTCGTGGGCCTCCGCCTCCTGCGGGGAGGGGAACAGGCCGGGCCGGCCGCCGCGCAGCCGGACCATGTTCAGGCCGGTGGCCAGGACCTGGCGGCGCGCCTCGCGCTCGTCGTCGGCGGCGAGCACCGACACACCGATGAGGGCGTACGGCTCGTCGAGGACCGCCGACGGACGGAAGGACTCCCGGTAGAGGTCGAGGGCCGGGACGGTGTTCTGCGCGGAGAAGTGGTGCGCGAAGGCGAACGGCAGGCCCAGCAGGCCGGCCAGCCGGGCGCTGAAGCCGGAGGAGCCGAGCAGCCAGACCGGCGGGCGGTGCCGCGACTGCACGCCGCCGGGGGAGGTGGCCTGGACCGGCCCCGGGACCGCGTGGATGCGACGGTAGGGGTGGCCGTCGGGGAAGTCGTCGTCGAGGAACCGGGTCAGCTCGGCGAGCTGCTCGGGGAAGTCGTCCGCACCCTCGTTCAGCCGGTCGGTGCGGCGCAGGGCGGCGGCGGTGGCGCCGTCGGTGCCGGGGGCGCGGCCGAGGCCGAGGTCGACGCGTCCGGGGGCCAGGGCCTCCAGGGTGCCGAACTGCTCGGCGATCACCAGCGGGGCGTGGTTGGGCAGCATGACGCCGCCCGAACCGAGCCGGATGCGGTCGGTGTGGGCGGCGAGATGGGCGAGGATCACGGCGGGCGAGGAGGAGGCGACGCCCGGCATGGAGTGGTGCTCGGCGACCCAGTAGCGGTGGAAGCCGCGGGCCTCGGCGAGCCGGGCGAGACCGACGCTGGTGCGCAGGGCGTCGGTGGCGGTGTGCCCGGAACCGACGGTGACCAGGTCCAGAACGGAGAGGGGGACGGGTGCGGTGCCGTGCGTCGCGCC
Source organism: Streptomyces sp. NPDC033216 (assembly GCF_055577115.1). Classification (NCBI taxonomy): domain Bacteria; kingdom Bacillati; phylum Actinomycetota; class Actinomycetes; order Kitasatosporales; family Streptomycetaceae; genus Streptomyces; species Streptomyces sp. NPDC033216. Next base: position 744,431 of record NZ_JBVIQK010000001.1, read on the forward strand.
GCGGATCCCGTCGGCCGACGGGTCCCCGGGCGTCGTTCCACCCGCCCTGTTCTCGCCTGCCGCCGTCTCGTCTGCCGCCACGGGTTCCTCCTGCGTCTGTGCCTGCGCTGTCCTCCGGACGCTAACAGGAGGGTGTCCCCGGTTATTCCCGGCCGGTCGCGGGCGGGTGTTCCGGGCCCCGCCCGCTCAGGCCGGCACGATCGGCTCACGCCGGCACGATCGGCTCACGCCTGCACGATCGGCTCCCGAGTGAACAGCGCTCCCAGGCCGGGCGCGTTGACCCGCCGGTCCGTCAGCCGCAGCGCCTCCCAGACGGTGACCTGGCTGGCGGTGAGGACCGGTTTGCCCAGGTCCTTCTCCAGGTCGGGGAGGTAGGCCGCCGTGCGCAGGGCGGTGTCGGGGAGAAGGACCGCCTCCGCGTTCGGGGTGTCGGCCTCGCGGGCCAGGGCGAACACCTCCGCCTCGCCCCAGGTACCGACCTCGGCGGCCGTGACGGGGGCGGCGCCGCGCAGTGCCGTGACCTCGACCCCGCCCGCCCGAAGGAACTCGGCGAAGAGTGCGGCGACGTCGTCGGGGTAGGTCGCCCCGACCGCGACCCGGGCCGCGCCCAGCTCGTTGGCCGCGTGGACGAAGCCGAAGGAGGTGGAGGAGGCGGGCGTCCCGGCGCTGCGGGCCAGCGCGCGCACCTGCTCGTGGGCGCCCTCCCAGCCGTGCACGAAGCCGCCACTGGCGCAGGCCCACACGATCGCCTCCGCGCCGGACAGCCGCAGCTGTTCCACGCCGGCCGCGAGGCGCTCGGGCGCGCCCAGCTGCCGCAGGGCGTCGAGGCGGTGCGCGTCCTCGTCGATGTCCGTGTGGGAGATGTCCACCCGGATGTCACTGCCCAGGAGCTGCTCGATGCGGGGGTAGTCGTCCTCGGCGGAGTGGCCCGGGTAGAGGAATCCGAGTGTGGTCATGTCCAGCCTTCCTGCTGTCTTCCGGCAGAGCGGGGGCCGGTTCCGCGCCCCCTCGTCCAGCAGGGCCGGTACGGCCCCACGGCTCGGGTACCCAATCGGCGCAGCGCCGCCCACCCGGTCACCTGGATGGCCGAGATGACGGGTATGCGTCATTCCGCCTCGCTCCGGGGGATGGCGCCACCTGTCGGGAGGCGGGTGCGGAAGACGAACAGCGCTTCGGCGACCGTGCCGCTCGGGAGGCGGTGACCCGGAGGCCTGCCTCCCGCCCACGGTTCCGCCCGTCGCCACCGTCCGCCTCGCACAGCGCCCCCTTCCCGGCGCCCGCGCCGCCGGAGCTGCCGCGGGCGCGGGCGACTGGCGCGACGGCGATCAGGGTGCGGGACGGCGTCGCCGAGCGTGTCGTGCTCGCCGACCCGGCGGGCCGGGTGCGGACCCGCCTCGACGGGCACGTACGGCCGGCATGGGCGTCAGGCGGAGGGGACGTGGTCGGGCACCCGGCGCCGCGGCGCACGGTCCAGGCGAAGCCGGACGGCGCGACCACGCCGAGGCCGCACCGGCCCGGGGCCGCCGAGAAGGGTGACCTCCACGGCCGCCGCCCCCGCCGGGAGGCAGGGCGGCGCAACGGGCCGGGCGGACGGCCGTGTTGACGACGGTGGGTTCGGGTGCCAACGTGGTCAATCCGCGCACGTCGGACCCTTGGTCACGACCGGGGAACGAGGCCCTTGCCACGGCCGGGGAATCGGACTTTTCGGCCCGGCCGGGGAAGGGGCATCGGATGACCGCGCTTCCCACCCTCCTCGTCCTCGACGCCGAGCCTCCGCCCCGCCTGGGCCGGCTCACCGGGCGGGCGCGGGTGGTGCGCACCGACGGGGCGGGGCTGGCCGGCCGACTGCCCGAGGCCGACGTCCTGCTGGTGTGGGACTTCGCCTCGCACGCGGTGCGCGCCGCCTGGCCCGGCGAGGGTCCGCGGCCCCGCTGGGTGCACACCGCGAGCGCGGGCGTGGACCATCTGCTGTGCCCGGAGCTGGTCGCGTCGGACACCGTGGTGACGAACGCCCGCGGAATCTTCGACGCGCCGATCGCGGAGTACGTCGCCGCCCTGGTGCTGGCGATGGCGAAGGACCTGCCGCGCACCTGGGAACTCCAGCGGGAGCGCGAGTGGCGGCACCGGGAGAGCCGGCGGGTGGCCGGGACGCGCGCGGTCGTCGTCGGTTCGGGGCCGATCGGCCGGGAGATCGCCCGCACCCTGAAGGCACTCCGCGTCACCGCGGCGGTGGTCGGCCGGGTTCCGCGCACCGGTATCCACGGCCCCGAGGACCTGGACCGGCTGCTCGCCCGCGCCGACTGGGTGATCGCCGCGGCTCCGCTGACGGAGCAGACGCAGGGCATGTTCGACCTGCGCCGGTTCGGCGTGATGCAGCCGTCGGCGTGCTTCGTGAACGTCGGCCGGGGGCAGCTCGTCGTCGAGGACGCGCTCGTGCGGGCGCTGGAGAGGCGGTGGATCGCGGGGGCAGCGCTGGACGTCCTCACCACCGAACCCCTGGCCGCCGGCAGCCCGTTGTGGCGGGTGCCGGGGCTGCTGGTCTCCCCGCACATGAGCGGGGACACGGTCGGCTGGCGGGACGAACTCGGCGCGCAGTTCGTGGAGTTGTTCGAGCGGTGGGCGGCGGGCCGGCCGCTGCCGAACGTGGTCGACAAGCGGCGCGGGTACGTGCCCGGACACTGACATCCTCTGGAGGGTGCATGACGGACCTGACCACCTTGACCGCGGGACGGCTCCTGGACGGCTACCGCAAGGGCGAGTTCGGCCCGGTGGAGGCGACCCGTGCGGCCCTGGAGCGGGCCGAGCGGGTCCAGCCGGAGGTGAACGCGTTCGTGCGGATCCTGGCCGAGGAGGCTCTCGCGCAGGCCCGTGACGCGCAGGAGCGGTGGCGGCGCGGGGAGCCGCGGGGCGCCCTGGACGGGGTACCGGTCACGGTGAAGGACATCCTGCTGCTGAAGGGCCATCCCACCCTGCGCGGCTCGACGTCGGTCGATCCGGGCGGGCGTTGGGAGGAGGACGCGCCGTCCGTGGCCCGGCTGCGGGAGGCGGGCGCGGTGTTCCTCGGCAAGACGACGACCCCCGAGTACGGCTGGAAGGGCGTCACCGACTCGCCGCTCACCGGCGTCACCCGCAACCCGCACGACCCGACCCGTACGGCGGGCGGTTCCAGCGGGGGCAGCGCGGCCGCCGTGGCGCTCGGCGCGGGCCCGCTGTCCCTGGGCACGGACGGCGGGGGCAGTGTGCGCATCCCGGCCGCCTTCTGCGGGATCTTCGCGCTGAAACCGACGTACGGCCGGGTCCCGCTCTATCCGGCCAGCGCCTTCGGGACGCTCGCGCACGTCGGTCCGATGACGCGGGACGCGGCGGACGCGGCGCTGCTGCTGGACGTGATCGGGGTGCCCGACTCCCGCGACTGGTCGGCGCTGGGCCCGGCCGGCGGGTCGTTCACGGCGGCGCTGGGCGGGGGTGTGCGCGGGCTGCGGGTGGCGTACTCGCCGTCGCTCGGCGGCCAGGTCGCCGTGCGCCCCGCGGTCGCGGCGGCGGTCCGGCGGGCGGTGGAGCGGCTGGCCGCGCTCGGCGCGTACGTCGAGGAGGCCGACCCGGACTTCACCGACCCGGTGGACGCCTTCCACACCCTGTGGTTCGCGGGGGCGGCCCGGGCGACGCAGCGTCTCGGGCCGTACCAGCGCGAGTCGCTGGATCCGGGGTTGCGCGTGATCAGCGCGCAGGGAGCCCGGTTCAGCGCCCTGGACTACCTGGCCGCGGTGGACGTCCGCATGGACCTGGGCCGCCGCATGGGCCGCTTCCACGACTCCTACGACCTGTTGCTCACCCCGACCCTGCCGGTCACGGCGTTCGAGGCGGGAGTGGAGGTGCCGAAGGGGTCGGGGCATCGGCGCTGGACGGGCTGGACGCCGTTCACCTACCCGTTCAACCTCACCCAGCAGCCTGCCGCGACCGTCCCCGTGGGCACGGACGGGGACGGGCTGCCGGTGGGCCTCCAGATCGTGGCCGCGCGCCACCGTGACGACCTGGTGCTGCGGGCGGCGCACGCGCTCCACGAGACGGGGGCCACGTGCGGCGCGAACTGAGCGTCTCCCCCGCCGCCCCGCACCGCCCCGTCCGCCACGGCTGGTCGCAGGCCCCCGCCATCACCGCCGGGCGCTCGCCGGGCCGCGGCCGGACGATGCCCGCAACCCCACCGACGTCGCCGTTCAGCGGCAGGCCGTCGCGCTCGTGGAAGGGAGCCGGGTCGGCGGCAGGGGTACCGGCGCGAACCTGGCGGCCGTAGCCGTAGGCACAGGAGCGGCGGAGCCAGGGAATTTCTCGGCGCCGTGTCGTGAGAGCCGTCGCGGCTACGGCCCGTGACCGCCCGATCACCGCAGGCCCCGGCTCCGGGGAATGCCTGCGGCATATGCCATTGGGTCGGAGTCGCAGTTGAGGGCAATGGGGGCCGCGCCGCAATCTCATCAACACCCTCTCCCCGGCGGCTACCCGCCGGTTATCGTGGTCGTGATTCACCGTCCGGATCACGGCCAGGAAAAGCGACCGGGGGGAAACCGTGGCGCTGAAGCACGAGCCGAAAACTCCGCACCACCCGGCCCAGGACGCCCTGCGCGTCCTGGAGACGGTGGCCCGGCACACCACAGGCGTCACCGACGCCGAACTCACCCGCGAGACCGGCCTCGGCACGGAGCGACTGACCCCGCTCCTGCGGATGCTGCGCCGCGAGGGATACGTCGAGCAGGTCGCCGACGGCGCGTACGTCACCGGCGACGCCCTGACCCGCCTGGCGTCCGCGCACCATCACGAGGAGGCACTCCGGGACCAGCTCCAGCAGACCCTGGACCGGCTGCGCGACGTTGTCGGCGCCGCCGTCTACTTCAGCCGCTACGTCGACGGCGAGGTCACCGTCACCCAGTACTCCGAGGGCCCGGCCACGCCCGCGGTCAACGAGTGGGTGGACTTCCGCTCCTGCGCCCACGCCACCGCGGTCGGCAAGAGCCTTCTCGGCCAGCTCGACCACAACGGCCGGCGCGACCACCTCTCCCGCCACAAGATGGCCCGCCTCACCTCGCGCACCATCACCAGCGACAGACTGCTCCTCTCCCGCCTGGAGTCCCAGCCGGCCACGGTGCCGGTGCTCGACCTCCAGGAGTACGCCGTCGGCACGGTCTGCGCGGCCGTCCCGATCACGGCCGGCTCCACCGCGGGCTCCCTGGCCCTGTCCCTGCCCGTCGAACGCGCCCACCGGCTGCGTCAGGCCGCCGACACCCTGAACAGGAGCGCGACGCGGGTCCTGCTCTCGATGGCCCTCTAGAAGAGCGGCCCTCACTACCTGGTCCCGAGCACCCTCGCGGACCAGGTAGTATTTTCTTCGTCGCCGGCCGCCGAAGGCGGAGGGCGGGAGTCATGCGCCGCTAGCTCAGTTGGTTAGAGCAGCTGACTCTTAATCAGCGGGTCCGGGGTTCGAGTCCCTGGCGGCGCACCATGACGATGGGGGCCTTGTTCGCGGAAACGCGAACAAGGCCCCCATCGTCATGTCAGCGTGGAGGACATCGCCACGCGCACCGGGCTCTCCCCCGCTCGCGGCCACGACCGCCTTGCGGCTTCGCCGCGCGCTGCGGGGGCCCGTCGGCCGTGCTCCGAACCGCCTCGCGAACGCCGCAGCGTCCCCCACCCCCGCCTCGGTGCCTGAGCCGAGCCGCAGCCCGTGGTCCCGGTCGTCCGGGCCGCCGGGTCGGTGGCCGACACGCGCCCGCCCCGTCACGAGGTGCGAGGCGAGCGCGTGCGCCCGTGCCGGTGGTCCCGGCCCCGGCGCACGCCGCCCGCCCCGCTCCGCGGCACTCAGAAGGTGACGTCGGAACAGGCGTAGAACGCGTTCGCCGTGTCGGCGATCGTCCACACCGCGACGATCACGTGGTGTCCGCTCAGCCCGGACGGCAGGGTGCCGCTGTGGGAGAGGGTCTGCGGCGGGCGCTGACCGCCGTAGGGCACCGTGAGGAACGGCGTCAGGTTGAGGTCGGAGCGCGCCAGGTTGTGGTTCTGGTTCCAGCCCGGCTTGGTGACGTAGTACTTGAAGTCGGTCGTGGCGTGCATGGCGGTGAACTGCCAGCGAAACGAGTAGGACTGCCCGCCCGTCACCCTGGTGGTCGGCCAGGCTCCGCCCGAGGGGGTCTTCGGGCTGTCGAGCTGGGCGAACGGGGCGTTGTTCGCCGAACAGATCCGCCCGTCGGCGGGGCCGGCGGCCGGGAAGCCCTTGGGGCCCTCGACGCTCTGCGGCTCCCACTGGATGTTGCCGCAGTTGGTGACGGAGCCGTTCTGGCAGAGCTTCTGCCTGCTGACGGGTAGGTCGGTGTAGCCGTGTCCGCTCGCGCCTCCGGCGGTGAGCACGAAGGCTCCCGCCGTGGTGAGGCCGAGCGCGGCGGCGTACCACTTGGTCTTTTTGCGCATGCTGCCGCTCCTGGAGAACGTGGGGAGATTCCGTGAGCCGTGCAGGTCTAGACCAAGTTCGAGATTATTGCCGATGGTTGAACATGTCCATACCAACGTGGGGACATGTTCGACGGGCCGTCAGGGCGGCTGCTCCCCCCGCCCCGAGCAGAACGCCACCGTCAGGTCCTTCACCAGCGCCTTGCGTTCGTAGTCGTCGAGTTCGACCAGCCCGCGCATGGTCAGCCGGGTCACCGTGTCCTCCACCGAGTCCACCACCGAGGTCAGCACCGAGGCCCGCTGCTGGGCGTCCAGCGCGGCGATCCGGCGCCGGTGCATCGCGGCGGCCACCTCCGGGGCGTACTCGACGCGCAGCGGTTGCACCGAGAACACCTCCAGGCCGATGGCGCCGGCGTCCCCCGCCACCCGCCGGGTCAGCGCCTCCCCGGCCGCCGCGACCGCACCCCGCCCGGCCCCCGGCGTCTCCACCGGGACGCGGGCGAGCGCCGCCTCGACGCACTCGCGCAGATACGTCTCGTGGTCCTCCACACCGAGGGTGGCCCGCGCGGTGTCCCGCACCCGCCACACCACGAGCGCCACCACCCGCAGCGCGACCCCGTTGCCGTCGGCCGCGGGCATCGCCTCGCTGCGCCAGTGCCGCAGCCGTACGTCGACCCGGCGGCGCAGCAGCAGCGGGTTCACCCACAGCAGGCCGGTCCGCCGGACCGTCCCCCGGTAACGACCGAACAGGCCGAGCACCCAGGCCCGCCCGGTCCGGCCGCGCGCCAGCCCCCCGAAGCCGAACAGGCCGAGGGCGCCCGCCCCCGCGTACGCCGCCCACTGCACCGGTCCGAGCCCCGCGCCGGCCGACGCGGGCAGTGCGAACGCCTCCACCGCCACCGGTGGCAGAACACCCGCCCACCAGGAGGTGGCGGCGCAGCCCGCCACCCCGCCCACCCCGGCGGCCACCCCCACCGCGCCGGGCAGCACACGGGCGGGCCGCTCGACGAGCGCGGGGTCGACCTGCGCCACCGGCCGGGCCTTCGCCGGAGTCGGCCGGCGAAACCTCGGCTGCTCGCCCGTGCCCGCCCGGCTGCCCACCACGGTGGGCCCCAGCGGCACCGGCCTCGGCTCGGCTTCGTCGCGGAACAGCAGATGGACGGGGATCTCGGTGGTCGCCTCGTTGTGGATCAGCCGGGCGGGCCGTGCCGGCCCTCCCTCCGATTCGGGCGTCTGAGAAGTGGTCGTGCTCATGCGTGCCTCCAGCCTCCGCGCCAGATACGCCATGTCAGTGGATGGGGACGACCGGGGTCGCCGGGAGTGGTCGGGACGACCGGGGTCGCCGGGGGCGGTCCGGTCGACGGGGGTCGCCGGGAGTGGTCGGGACGGGACGGCCAGGGGCGGTCCGGCGACCGGGGCCGCCGCGCGGTCCGGACGACCGGAGCGGTCAGGACTGCCCGACCGACCGGAGCCGCCGGGCAGCCCGGACGTTCGAGGTCGTCGAGCGTCCGGGCTACGAGAACAGCCGGCGCCAGGTCTCCGGCCCCGGATAGCCGTCGGCCGCCCCGCCGCGCCAGCCCTGGGCGCGTTGGAAGGCCTCGACGCCCCGCCGGTCCGCCTCGCCCCAGCGTGGTCCGGGTCCCTTCGTGTAGTACCTGCCGAACCCCTTCTTCACCAGCTGCCTCCCCAGCTGGGTGACGTGGGCGTTGTCCGCGCCGGGCCGGAACACGGCCCGGCCGGGATAGGCGGGGACACGCGGGGCGGGGGCGGGCGTGCCCGTCGCTCCGGACGCGATGTCCCTGCCCTTGCCGGTGGTCAGCAGCGACCAGGTCGACGGGCCGGGCAGCCCGTCGGCGTCGGCGCCGCGCCAGCCCTGGGCCAGCTGGAAAGCCTGAGTGGCCCGCCGATCGGCGTCCGTCCAGCGCGGGCCGGGGCCCGAGGTGTAGAACCGCTTCGCGCCGCGCTCGGCGAGGAGGCGGCCGAGCCGGGTGACGTGCTCGTTGTCGGCGCCGGGTCCGAAGGCCGCCGGTCCGGGATACGGGGGCGCCTCGGCGCCGGATCCCGGGTTGGCACCGTCCCCGCCGCCTCCCTTCCCCGGTGGCACCTCCGGCACGCCCGGAGCCGCCGGATCAGGGAGCAGGCCCTTGTGGCGGTAGGGGACGTACCGGCTGGAATTGGTCCAGTAGGCGTAGGGGGTGGCGAGCCGGCGGGTGGCCGGGCGGGTCTGCTCGTAGGCGATGTAGTAGCCGTGCGTGTGGTCCGTCCAGCCGCCGAAGAGGACGACGTGGGAGCCGTTGGTCGGATCGGCCGGGTTGTGGAACAGCAGCATGTCGCCGGGCTGGAGCTCCGCCTTGGTGATCCGGGTCGCGAACGTGGGAAGACTGCCCGTCCACTCGTTGCCCGGCAGGCTCCAGGCCATGGAGACGAAGCCCGAGCAGTCCTGCCGGTACCCGTCCGACCAGTACGCGCTCATGCTGTACGGCACCTTCGCCGCGACCCACCTTTTGGCGCGGTTGACGATCTCCGTTCGGGTGGTCGTCGGCAGCCTGACCGTGTCGGCGGGCTTGCCGCCGGGCCCGTGCAGCGGTGCCTTGCCGCCCTGCGGAGTCTCGGGTCCGTCGTCCGCGGGGGCGCCCGGCCGGTCGGGGGCCTGCTGAAGGGCGGCCGGGGCGGGGGCCGCGTGACCGGCTCCAGCTCCGGCTCCGAGGGCCGCGGAGGCCGCGGCCGCGATGACGACGGTGCGCCGGGCGGCCGGATGGCCGCCGATTCCGCCAGCCGGGAAAGCCGCTGCGACTCGCCTCCGGGCGACACATCCGGGGCATTCGCAGTCGCTCGCGGGATCGAATTCCTCGAACACCGGAGCCGCCATGCGATTCCCCTCACACTCCCCATGAAAATGTCCGCGACTGTGCACGTTCGCCAGTCTTCACCAACCACTTTGCGGACGCGCCTGCTGACGGTCCGAATGATGTACGCGGGCCCCTCCCGGGGGGTGCGGGGCAGGTCCGGGGGTCGGAAGCACCTCCCCAGGTCATGTAGAGTTACCGTCGTCAGCAGGCGCCGCTAGCTCAGTTGGTTAGAGCAGCTGACTCTTAATCAGCGGGTCCGGGGTTCGAGTCCCTGGCGGCGCACAGACACGGAGAAGCCCCTCGCGCGAGCGAGGGGCTTCTCCGCTGTTCCGGGCAGCCGCCCGGGGGGCCGTCACCGCGTGGTGCCGGTCAGGTACGCCGAGACGATCACGTTGGCCGTGTAGCTGCGGCTCGCCCGGTCGAAGGTGCCGGCGCAGGTGATCAGCCGCAGCTCGGCCCGGCCGGACTCGCGGGTGCCGTAGGCCCGGCGGGCGTCGAAGGCGTCGCGCTGGACCACCTCCACGTCGTCGACGGTGAACTCGGCGACCCTGCCGTCGGCGCGGACCACGCGGATCGTCTCGCCCGCCACGAGGGTGCTCAGCCGGTAGAAGACGCCGGGGCGGGTCTCGGTGTCGACATGGCCGACCATCAGCGCGGTACCGGCGGCTCCGGGCTTCGCACCGGCCGCGTACCAGCCGACGACGCCCGCCTGGTCGTAGGGCGGAGCGGCGATCCCGCCCTGGGCGTCCAGGCCGCGGGCCACCACCGGGGCCTGCACGCCCAGCCGCGGGATGTCCACGCGCTGCGGCAGCGCGGCGCCCAGCGGTCTGGCGGCGGGCGGCAGCTCGGTGTCGGCGGGCCGGCCCACGGCGGCCATGTCACCCGTGGCGGTGCCGGACACGCCGGGTGGTACGTCGGTCAGCTCCCGTCCCCACAGCCACAGGCCCGAGAGCAGGAGTGCCCAGGCCAGGAAGATCAGGAGACGGCCGGAGGAACGTTGCCGTTCGGACATGGTCATTCCGTCCCACGGCGCCGCCGCGTCCCGCGCAGCACCACGGCGACGGCGGCGGCGCCCACCAGGAGCAGACCGGTGACCGCGTGGGCGAGACCGGGGCCTGCCACGCCCGGCTCGTCGACGGCGGCCAGCGGCGCCGCACCTCCGCCGCCCGCCAGGACCGGCGCGACCGGGGACGCGGGCGTGGCGGGCCGGGCCGTGGCCGCGACGACCTTGAGCGCACCCTTGACCTCGAAGTCGGCGCAGGTGATCGTCACGCCGTAGGAGCCGGGGTCGATCGAGGTGCGGACGCGGGTCTCACCGGACAGCGAGCCGCCCGAGCCGACCAGGTAGGCGTCGGAGACGAACGCCTCGGACTCCGCGGTGACCTTCTCGCCCGAGCAGCCGGTGACCTCGAGCGCGACCTCGTCGCCGGGGGCCGGGACCGCCGGGAGCACCGAGACCCCGCCCGCCGGGTGCGCGGCGGACGCCGTCGGGGTGAGCGTCGCGGCGACGGCCGCGACACCCGCACAGATCGTGACTTTCAGTGAACCCATCGTGAACCTCCCGTACCTGGAGGCTCCCTCTCGCGCCGGTGCCCCGCATCTCCAGCGGGGCACCGCTGCTCCGTTCGGGTCACTGTTCCCCGGCGGCAGGTTTCAGATCCGGTCGACGAGGTCCGCGATCGAGTCGACCACCTTCGACGGGCGGTACGGGAAGCCGTCCACGTCCTCGGGCCGGGTCAGTCCGGTGAGCACCAGGAACGTCTGCATCCCGGCCTCCATCCCGGCCAGTACGTCGGTGTCCATGCGGTCGCCGATCATCGCGCTGGTCTCGGAGTGGGCGCCGATCGCGTTCAGCCCGGTGCGCATCATCAGCGGGTTGGGCTTGCCCGCGAAGTAGGGCTGCTTGCCTGTCGCCTTGGTGATCAGCGCGGCCACCGCGCCGGTCGCGGGCAGCGGGCCCTCGGTGGAGGGGCCGGTCTCGTCCGGGTTGGTGCAGATGAAACGGGCACCGCCGTTGATCAGCCGTACCGCCTTCGTCATCGCCTCGAAGGAGTAGGTGCGGGTCTCGCCGAGGACGACGTAGTCCGGCTCGTGGTCGGTGAGGATGTAGCCGATGTCGTGCAGCGCCGTGGTCAGGCCGGCCTCGCCGATGACGTACGCCGAACCGTCGGGCCGCTGGTCGTCCAGGAACTGGGCGGTGGCCAGGGCCGAGGTCCAGATGTTCTCGATCGGCACCTCGAGGCCCATGCGGCGCAGGCGGGCGTGCAGATCGCGCGGGGTGTAGATCGAGTTGTTCGTCAGCACGAGGAAGGGCCGCCCCGACTCGCGCAGCTTCTTCAGGAAGGAGTCTGCGCCGGGGATCGGGACCCCCTCGTGGATGAGCACCCCGTCCATGTCGGTGAGCCACGACTCGATGGGCTTGCGGTCTGCCATGTGGTGCGTCTCCTGGCGTGCGTACGGGCGGTGCGGGGCGCCGGAACCACGGCGTACCGACGCCCCCAGCCTAATCAGGACCGCGTGATCCGGAACCGGTCGATCACCGGTGAATGAGGCGGTGGGCTCGGTGTTCTCCCCGGAGAGCCGTCGCAGGGCGGGGACACGGGTCGCCGCGGGGCAGTCGTCGAGGCCCGCGGCGGAGGATTCGTAGAGGCCCGCAGCGGGGTCACCATGGCAGCCGCGAGGCAGTCGCGAGCCGCCGCGGACCAGTCGCGGGAGCGCCGTACCGCGCCGGAGAGCCTCGGAGAGGCTCAGCGGCGCTTGCCGTCAGCCGCGCTCGCCGTCAGCCGCGTGCCGTCAGCGGCGCTTCCGGGCCACCACCAGGGCGACGCCCGCGGCGAGGAGAGCGGCGGTGACGGCGAGAACACCGGCCGGTGAGGAGAGACCGGTCAGGGCCAGCTCCTGGGCCTCGTCGGCCAGGGAGGGCGGGGCGGAGGGGGAAGCGTCGGGGGTGGGGGTGGGAGCGGTGGCGGTCGACCGGGGGGCGGACTCGGAGTCGCGCTCGCTCTCTCCCTCCGTTTCGGGCTCCGTACCCGTTTCGGACTTCGCCTCGACGGCGAAGCGGTAGTCGTTGGACTGTCCGACCCATTCGCCGTCCTCGCCCTGTCGCTGGACCACCGCCGCGTTGGCGGTGACCTGGTTGGGCACGGCGTCCGAGGTGAGCGACAGGCGCAGCTTCACGGTGAGGGTCCGGCCCGGGGGCACGGTGAAACCGGGGAAGGCGGTGGGTCCCTCCGAGGGCTCGGAGGATTCCCCCGGTTCGCCGGGGGCGTCCGCGAGGGCTCCGACGAGTTCGTCCTCGTCGGTCGTCTCGAAGCGGACGGGGCGCGGGTGGCCGTCGTCGGCGTAGAACTCCAGCTGGGGCTGGGACGGCTTCAGGGCGTGCGCGGAGTCGACGAGGACGACGACCGGATGCACGCCGGCGCAGGTACGGGGGGTGGTGTTGGTGAGGTCGAGGAACCAGGTGCCGTAGCCGCCCCCGGCACGGTAGGAGGCGGGGCCGCCGTGGAGGCGGGTGGTGAGCGGAAAGTCCCCCGCGTCCGACGCGGCACAACGCGGCCCGGCTTCCGCGTGGGCGGGCACGGGCAGCAGAACGGCGGCTGCGGCGAGGCAGAGGGAGACGGGTGTGCACAGTCGCATGAACACGTGAGCCTGCCGGAGGGACCGGCCGAGCGCGGGTTGCCGCACCGTACGGCCGTGCGAATGCATCCGTTCGGCGGGGCGTCGGCTCCCCCGGCGGAGTCTTCTGCCGCACGTTCGTGTCACACGTCCGTGCGCCCGAACACCCGCCCCAGCAGCAGGTGGGCCGCGCCCTTTGCCACCTCGCCGGGCGCGAGCCGTACCGGCACGGCGGGCTCCGGAGAGCCCTCTCGGGCGGCTCGGGCGGCGAGGACCGCCGCGACTCCGCGGACGAAGGGATCCGGGGTGGCGGTGATCGTGCGGCCGCCGAGGAGGATCTGGTCGATGTCGAGCAGACCGGCGAGGTTCGCGGCCGCCGCGCCCAGTACACGGGCCGCCTCGGTCACGTCGCCCCGGCCGATGGCGGCGAGGCACAGTGCCTCCACGCAGCCGCGGTCGCCGCAGGGGCAGGGCGGGCCGTCCAGCTGGATGACCTGGTGGCCGAACTCCCCCGCGCCGGTGCGGGTACCGCGGTGCACCCTGCCGCCGATGACCAGGCCGGCGCCGAGCCCCGTACCGAGGTGGAGGTAGGCGAAGGAGCCGGGTTCACCGCCGACGGCGAGGCCGAGGGCGGCGGCGTTGGTGTCCTTGTCGACGACGACCGGCACGCCGAGCCGCCGCGCGAGCGCGTCCCGCAGGGGGAAGCCGTCCCACTCCGGGAAGCCGGTGACGCGGTGCAGGACGCCGTGGGTGTGGTCGAGCGGGCCGGGCAGGGCGACCCCGACCCCGAGCAGCCTGGAGACGGCCGCGGACCCCACCTCGCCGACCCCGCGTTCCACCGCCCCCAGCACGGCTTCCGCCCCGGCCCCCAGGTCCAGTGGGCCCCGCCGCTCCCTCACCACGCTCCCGTCGAGGTCGGCGAGGACGATCCGCAGTTCGTCGCGGTCGAGGTGGACGCCGATCGCGTGGGCGGCTCCGGGCACCAGCCGCAGCACCGTGCGCGGCTTGCCCCCCGTGGAGGCGCGGCGGCCGGCCTCCGCGGCGAGGCCCTCCTCCCGCAGCCGGGCGGTGATCTTGCTGACGGCCTGCGGGGTGAGGCCGGTGCGCTCGGCGAGTTCGAGCCGGCTGATGCCGTCCGGTCCGGCCGTGCGCAGCAGGTCGAGCACGAGCGCGGCGTTGTGACTGCGCACGGCGAGGAGATTCGCGCCGACGGCGCCGCCCGCCCCGCCACTGGCGCCGTCCGTGCCGTTTGCCGTGCCGCCGTTCGTCCTGTTCACGCGCCCCATTCTGCCCCGCGCTTGCACTTTGGCAACAGCGTTGCGAAAGTAGGTCGCATGACTGGTACCCCCCTCCGCGTGGGCCTGATCGGCTACGGCCTCGCGGGCTCCGTCTTCCATGCCCCGCTGATCGCCGCCACCGAGGGCCTCGCCCTCGACACGGTGGTCACCTCGAACCCCGAGCGGCAGGAGCAGGCCCGCGCCGAGTTCCCGGACGTGCGCGTCGCCGGCACCCCCGACGAGCTGTTCGCCCGTTCCGGGGACCTGGACCTGATCGTCATCGCGTCCCCGAACAGGACGCATGTGCCGCTCGCCCGGACCGCCCTCGAAGCGGGCCTCGCGGTCGTCGTCGACAAGCCGGTCGCCGGTACGGCAGCCGAGGCGCGGGAGCTGGCAGGCCTCGCCGAGAAGCGCGGACTGTTCCTCTCCGTCTTCCAGAACCGTCGCTGGGACAACGACTTCCTCACCCTGCGCGGCCTCCTCGCGGAGGACGCGCTGGGCGACGTGTGGCGTTTCGAGTCGCGGTTCGAGCGGTGGCGGCCGCAGCCCAAGGGCGGCTGGCGGGAGTCCGGCGATCCGGCGGAGATCGGAGGTCTGCTGTACGACCTCGGCAGCCATGTCGTCGACCAGGCGCTGGTCCTCTTCGGTCCGGTCACGCGGGTCTACGCCGAGTCGGTCGTCCGTCGGGCCGGCGCGGAGACCGACGACGACACGTTCCTCGCGCTCACCCACGCGAACGGCGTCCGCTCCCACCTCTACGCCTCGGCGACGACCGCGCAGCTCGGCCCGCGCTTCCGGGTGCTGGGCTCGAAGGCCGGCTATGTGAAGTACGGCCTGGACCCGCAGGAGGCGGCGCTGCGGGACGGCGAGCGGCCCGGCGCCGGCTGGGGCACGGAGCCCGAGGAACTGTGGGGGCGCCTCGGCTCGGGCGAGTCCCCGCTGACCGGCGGCGGACGACCCGTACGGACCCTGCCCGGCGACTACCCGGCCTACTACGCTGCGGTGGCGAAGGCACTGATCGACGGCGGTCCCAACCCGGTGACCGCCGCGGAGGCGGCCGCCGCGCTCGACGTCCTGGAGGCGGCCCGCCGTTCGGCACGAGACGGAGTGGCGGTGTCGCTGTGACCCACGAGATCACCCCCAGGTTCACCCCCGAGATCGCGCCGACCCTGGAGGAGTTGCAGGCGCAGGAGAGGCGCCTGGTCTTCCGCCGGTTCACCTTCGACGACGCCTGGGCGCTCGGCTCGCTGCTGGTGGAGCTGGCTCGGGAACGGCAGGCCCCGGTGGCCATCGACATCCACCGGGCAGGCCAGCAGCTCTTCCACGCGGCCCTCCCCGGCTCGGCCCCCGACAACGACGCCTGGATCGCGCGCAAGCGCCGGGTGGTGGAGCGCTACGGCGCCTCGTCCTACCTGGTGGGCTCGCGCCACCGCGCCAAGGGCACCACGTTCGAGGAGTCCTCGCGCCTGGACCCGGACGAGTACGCGGCCCACGGGGGCTCCTTCCCGATCAACGTCGAGGGCGTCGGCGTGATCGGCGCGGTGACGGTGTCGGGCCTGCCGCAACTGGAGGACCACCGGTTCGTGGTGGAGGCCCTGGAACAGTTCCTGGAGAAGGACGGGGACGGGCGCTGAGGCGCCCCTGAGCGCACCTCGGTTGCCTTGACCGCCCCACCCGGCCGGGCGCGGTGCCGCGCCGAACCGCGGCCCCGCGCCGGGGGCGCCACCGGCCACCCACGGTGCCGACGCCCCGCAGCCGACACACGACCGCAACCGACCACCCCGGGGCGCGGGCACGGCGCGACCAACCACGCACGGCCCGCATCCGACGGACGACCGCGGCCACCCACCCACCGCGAGTGCGCCCGCCCTCCCCAGCGGAGCGTCACGCCGGTTCGAGTTCCTGCCGCTGCCGCCCCAGCCCCTCGATCTCCAGCTCGACCACGTCCCCCGCCCGCAGGTACGGCTTCGGCTCGGGCTGCCCGAAGGCGACCCCCGCCGGTGTCCCGGTGTTGATGACGTCACCGGGGTGGAGGACCATGAACCGGCTCACGTAGCGCACGACCTCGCCCACGGGGAAGATCTGCTCGGCGGTGGTGCCGTGCTGCTTCAGTTCGCCGTTGACCCACAGCCGTAGGCCCAGGGTCTGCGGGTCGGGCACCTCGTCGGCCGTCACGAGCCACGGGCCGAGCGGGTTGAACGTCTCGCAGTTCTTCCCCTTGTCCCACGTGCCGCCCCGGTCCATCTGGAACTCCCGCTCGGAGACGTCGTGCGCGACGGCGTACCCGGCGACATGCGCGAGCCCCTCCCGCGCCGACTCCAGGTAGCGGGCGGTACGGCCGATGACGACCGCCAGCTCCACCTCCCAGTCGGTCCTGGTGGACCCGCGGGGCACGAGCACGGTGTCGTACGGCCCGACGACCGTGTCCGCCGCCTTCAGGAAGACGACGGGCTCGGCGGGCGCCTGGGACCCCGTCTCGCGGGCGTGGTCGTGATAGTTCAGCCCGATGCACACGACCTTGCCGATCCGGCCGACCGGCGGACCCACGCGCAGCCCGGCCTCGTCCAGCGCGGGCAGTTCGCCGGACTCCCCGGCGGCGCGGATCCGACCGAGCGCCTCGTCGTCGGCGAGCAGCGCGCCGTCGATGTCGTCCACGAGTCCCGACAGGTCCCGCAGGGTCCCCCGGGCGTCGAGCAGCGCGGGACGCTCCGCGCCCACCGTACCGACTCGCAGCAGCTTCATGATCACAATCTCCCTCGGTCGCGGGGCGCCCGCCGACGGGTGCGGCCGTCGGAGGGCGGGTCGATCGTCCAAGCTGAGCGTCCACTCCACAAGACCTGGTTCACGTACTGGACCGTCGCCACGCCTGCCACGGCCGTGTCACCTGTAGAGCACCGCCCGCTCGACGACGCTCCAGGCCGTGCTGGTGACGACGTACAGCGCGGCGGCCAGCGGCACGACGGCGACGGTGACCAGGGTGAAGAAGGACAAAAACGGCATGACCCTGGTGACCGCGCCCATGCCGGGCACCTCCTCGCCGCCGACCGCCGGGTTCATGGTGATCACGCGCCGGGAGAGCCGGTACCCGACGGTGGCGACGGCCGTGACGACGGCGAACAGCACGAGGTAGACGAGCCCGGCCCCGCCGAACACCCCGCCGGCGGCGAGGGCGTCGGTCCAGTGGTCGCCGAGGGGCGCGTCGAGGAGCTGGTGGGTGAGCAGACCGTTGGTCTCTCCGCCGATCGTGGAGTGCGAGAAGACGTAGTAGAGGAGGAGGAAGGCGGGCGCCTGGAGCAGGCTGGGCAGGCAGCCGGACAGCGGGGACACCTTCTCCCGCGCGTGCAGTTCCAGCACGGCCCGCTGGAGCTTCTCCGGGTCGCGGGCGTGCTTGCCGCGCAGTTCGGCGATCCGCGGCTGGAGGGCGGCGCGTGCCTTCTGGCCGCGTGCGGCGGCCCGTGACAGGGGATGGACGAGCAGCCGTACGAACGCGGTGAACAGGATGATCGCGGCGGCGGCCGCGGAGGCGTGGAAGAGGGGTTCGAGCAGCTCGGCGAACCGCTCGACGAGATGGACGAAGACAGCGAAGACGGACATGGGTGAGGAGCCCTCCGGGGGTCTCGTCGTGCCGGGGAAGTGGATACGGCGGCATGACGGCCCGCGCGGGGGCAGGAGGGTGTCGTTACCCGTTGCCCTACGCGACGGCCGTCGGGAGGGCGTGTCCGGGTGCCCGGGGCCTGGGCCGTCCGGAGGCGTCGGGATCACGTTGCGCGAGGAAGGCCGTACGGCGGTCACGATCGCGGATGGCCGTCCGCACCCGGGTGCGCGGCACGGCGGGGGCGCAGCGCGCGGTGACGAGCGAGCAGAGCGCGAGGGCGGCACCGGCCGCGGCGGTCGCGGCGAGCGCGACGGTCGCGGAGAGGCTGCCCGCGTCGAGCAGGGCGAGCCCGAGGACGGTGAGGACCAGGGCGACTCCGGGCCGGAGTCGAGGCAGGGGGGTGCGGAGCATGGTGCCGATCACTGCGGCCCCTCCCCCTTCCCCCGTTCACACGGCCGTGTGCCGCTGTCGCTGTGCTTGTTCGGTTATACCCGAACCGGGCGGGGCGTGGGAGAAGGGCCCGCCCTACGCCGCCCGATCGCGCACCCCCACCAGCTTCCCCCACACCACCAGGCGGTAGCGGGAGGTGTATTCGGGGGTGCAGGTGGTGAGGGTGAGGTAGTGGCCGGGGTCGTCGTAGCCGTGACCGGGGACGGCGAGGGAGCGGGGGACCGGCCCGATCACGCCGGTGTCGCGGGGTGAGGTCCGGGCCAGGACGACGTCGACGGCGTACGTGTAGGTCGCGTCGGCCGTCTCGACGACGACCGTGTCCCGGGGCCTGAGCCGGTCGAGGTGGCGGAAGGGCTCGCCGTGGGTGTTGCGGTGTCCGGCGAGGGCGAAGTTGCCCTCCTGGCCGGGCTGTTGCGTGTGGGCGTAGTGGCCGGCGTAACCCTTGTCGAGCACCTCCCGCTTGCTGGTGCCCTCCGCGACGGGGGCGCGGACATGGAGACGGGGGATGACGAGGACGGCGTACGCCTGGGAGGGCGAGGGCGCGGCCACGGGGGGTGGCGGGCCGGAGGTGACGCGGGACGACGGATCCTGCGGCTGTCCGGTGACCCGCTCCGCAGGAACGGCTCGGGGCACCGTCCCTGCGTGGTCACCACCGGCACTCCCGCCCCACCGCCGCTCCAGGGCCAGCACTCTCCGCTCGGCGCCCGCACGGGCCTCGCGGTTGGTCCACCACAGCTGGTGGACGACGAGCAGCAGCCCCAGCAGGCCCGCTGTGACCAGCAGTTCGGCTCCGGTCCACAGGGCCCGCCGGCGCCGTACGCGACGCTGCTCGCGCCGCCGCCGTACGCCGTGGTGCACGACGGGTTCCCGCACGGGGCACCTCCTTCGCCGGGGCCGCCCGCACCATAGGCGCACGGCCGCGAGGACTCCAGACCCGTGCGCGTCCGGCCCCGCGACCAACCCCTCACGAGGTCCTTCTGTTCGCCTCCTCGAACCTTCCTCCACAGGTTTGAGAAAGGGCTGTCGGAACTCTCGACAACACCGGGCTGCGCCCCCGATGCTTCGTGACGCGCTCACGCGTTCTCGTCCCCGCACGAACCACGAGTGACGGGCCCCGGCCGGGACGGCCGGCCCTGTCCTCGGTTCACGGACACCGCCGGTCGGGACGGCCGGCCCGTCCTCAGTCGAGTGAAGCGGAGAAGTCATGATCCGACGCAGAACCCTGCTGGCGGCCACCGGTGGCGCCCTCCTCGGTACCGGCCTGGCGGCCGGCACGGCCCACGCCGACGCGACGATCGGCGTCAACCCGTCGACGACCTACGGCAGCTGGGAGGGCTGGGGCACCTCGCTCGCCTGGTGGGCGAACGTCTTCGGCGACCGCGACGACTTCGCCGACATCTTCTTCACCACCAAGTCGGTGGCGTACGGCGGCAGGACGCTCCCCGGCCTCGGGATGAACATCGCCCGCTACAACCTGGGCGCGTGCAGCTGGAACAGCGTGGGCGGCCAGTCGATGGCGGTCTCCCCCAACATCCCCGCGTTCAAGCAGATCGAGGGCTTCTGGCAGGACTGGAACAACGAGGACCCCACCTCCTCGGCGTGGAAGTGGTCCGCGGACGCCAGGCAGCGGGCGATGCTCACGAAGGCGACCGCACGGGGCGCGACGACCGAACTGTTCGCCAACTCCCCCATGTGGTGGATGTGCCTGAACCACAACCCCTCGGGCGCGGCGGACGGCGGCAACAACCTCCAGTCCTGGAACTACCGCCAACACGCCTCCCACCTGGCCGCCGTCGCCCTGTACGCCAAGAACAACTGGGGCGTGAACTTCGCGACGGTCGACCCCTTCAACGAGCCCTCCTCGTCCTGGTGGACGGCGACCGGCACGCAGGAGGGCTGCCACATGGACGCCACGGTCCAGGCGGCCGTACTGCCCCACCTGCGCGGCGAGTTGGACAAGCGCGGCCTGAGCGGCACCCGTATCACCGCCTCGGACGAGACGAGTTACGACCTGGCGCGCACGACGTGGAACTCCTTCGGTTCGTCCACGAAGGCCCTGGTGAACAGGGTCAACGTGCACGGCTACCAGGGCTCGGGCGGCCGCCGCGACCTGCTGTACACGGACGTGGTGACGACGTCCGGCAAGGCCCTGTGGAACTCCGAGACCGGCGACAAGGACGGCACCGGCCTCTCCATGGCGAGCAACCTGCTCTACGACTTCCGCTGGCTGCACCCGACGGCCTGGGTGTACTGGCAGGTCATGGACCCGACGACGAACTGGGCGATGATCGCGTACGACGCGGCCACCCTCCAGCCCGGCGCGGTCACCACGAAGTACTACGTCATGGCCCAGTTCAGCCGACACATCCGCCCCGGCATGACGATCCTCGACACCGGCGTCAGCTACGCCGTGGCCGCGCTGGACAAGGCCGCACGGCGTCTGGTCATCGTCGCCGCGAACACGTCGACGTCGGCCCAGACCCTGACCTTCGACCTCTCCCGCTTCTCCACCGTGACCGGCGGCTCGGGCGGCCTGGTCCCGCGCTGGAACACGGTGACCTCGGGCGGCGGCGACCTCTACACGGCCCGTTCGGACACGTACCTGTCCGGCAAGACGGTGCGGGTGCCGTTCGCGGCGGGCGCGGTGCAGACGTTGCAGGTGGACGGGGTGACGGTCTAGGGACACGCCGGGAGACACCTCCAGGGACGCCCCCACCGGGCGCTCCGGACCGCAGGCCGGCCCTCCCCTCCCCGTCGATCCCCTGGCCTGCGGCTATCTCCTCTTCGTCACCGGTCGGCAGTACCGTGTCCCCCATGCGCCCCGACACGCCTGCCGAGAACGTCGACCACACCGCCGAAGCGGCACGCCTTGAGCGGACCGCCGGCCTGTATCCCGAGGACGCCGAGGCCCTGCTCGTCCAGGCCGCGGCCCACCTGGAACTGTCCGGCGACCGCCCCGCCGCGACGGCCCTCTACGACCGCCTGCTGTCGTCCCCGGCCGGCCTGGACGCCCCGCACCTGGTCCGCGCCCTCAAGGCCTCCAACCTGTGGGAGTACGGCCACGAGGCCGAGGCCCGCGCCATCATCGACGGCATCCGCGCGGCCGCCCCGCGGGACCCGGCCCCCTGGGTGATCGTCGCGGAGTCCCTGGAGTCCCACGACGAACTGGAGGCGGCGGAGGCGACGTTCACGGAGGCGGCCCGGCTGCTGCTGACGGACGTACCGGAGCCGCCCTACGCCACACACCCGCTCCTCTTCGGCCGCCACCGCGTCCGCCGCATGCTGGGCGCGGCCCACGACGACTGGGACCTGCTCGCCGACACCCTGCACCCGTCGCCGATCTCCCTGGACGAACTCCACGACCCCAAACGCGTCTGGTCCCTCGGCTCCGAGAACCCGGCGGAACTGGAGGCCGAGATCTCCCGCCTCCGCGCCGAACTGGGCACCTTCCGAGAGGCCCTCTCCCGCCCCTTCCCGGTGGCCGTCCTCCACTGGCCGGCGGGCGAACTGGCGGAGCTGGTGTCGGCCTACCCCGCCCTGGCGGACGAGTACCCCTCCCACGAGACCCACCTCGCGGTGATAGAGGCGTCCCTGCGAGAGCTGGCCGCCTCCGGCACGCCCAACCTGGGCGTCGTGACCGGCACGGTCCCGTCGTACGAGGCCTTCGCGGCCTCGGAGGGCGCGTCTCCGGGGGACTCCGACCTGCTGCCGCAGTACGCGACGACACTGGCGGCGAGGGGGAAGGCCGTGGCCTGGCCGCCGCAGCGGGGGGCTTCTTGTTGGTGTGGGTCGGGGGCGGCTTATGGGGAGTGTCACGGCAACTGACAGTGCCCTAGCCGACCGAAGCCTCGCGCGAGGCCGATGCGAGTGATCGGCCATACGGAGCACATGTTTGCCCGCGTATGGCAAAATCGAGCGTCAGTTCTACGACAGGCGACCGGCCTGTCGCCAGCGCTCGGATGAATCTGGCGGGAAGTGCGAGACTCTTGGTGCTGGGGAGCAGTTGCTGATCACTGCTCCCGACTTGAACTTGATCACCAGGAGGAGCTGCATGCCCCGCAGCGGCCAGAAGCGACCGCAGTTCGCCTCGCCATTGACCTCAATCGAGATCTGCGCGGGCGCCGGCGGGCAAGCCGTCGGGCTGCACAACGCCGGATTCGACCACCGCGCGCTCGTGGAGTGGGACCCGTACGCCGTGGCCACGCTGCGTGCCAACGTGGGCGACTGGCCCGGCTGGGACCAGCAGAAGGCTGACGCCATCAGCCCGATGGACGTGAAGGAGTTTCTTGACTCCGACGTCCGGAGGAATCTTGGCCTGGAACCTGGAGACCTTGATCTGCTCGCCGGCGGCGTGCCGTGCCCTCCGTTCTCCCTGGCGGGACACCGGCTCGGTCCTGACGATGAGCGCGACCTGTTTCCGGCAGCGCTTGACATCGTCGAGGCTTTGCTGCCTAAGGCAGTGATGATCGAGAATGTGCGGGGGATCCTGGAACCTCCAGAGCTCTTTATAGAGTACCGGATCTCGCTCCTCGAGAGGCTTCGCGAGTTGGGCTATCTGGTCCCCACGATTGATCGAAATCTTTCTGCGACCGAGCAGGACATCATGATGCGTTCGGTCTGGCGACGTCTCGACGCAAGCTATTTCGGGGTTCCACAGCTTCGCCCGCGCGCAATTTTGGTGGCAATTCACGAGAGCGCAGTGAGTTCAGGCACCAGGTTCAGATGGCCCACAGAGATCAAGGGCGACCCGGTAACGGTCTATGGAGAACTCCATAAAAGCATGAAGGCGCGCTGTAAGAAGTTCTGGGAAAAGAACGTTCACGGTCAGCCCGCAGGGCCTGGAGAGAAAACGGGAAGGCAAATCTACGAGAAGTGGGAAGATACCACTGTCGGTAAGACAGTCGCCCCCACCCTCGTAGGCGGCTCGAAGAAGCACGGCGGTGCCGACCTAGGTCCCACACGAGCCAAGCGTGCTTGGCGAGACCTGGGAGTAGACGGCATGGGGATCGCGAACGACCCCGAGCACTGCGTTCCGGAGCGCGACCTGTTCCGCCCTGACGGCCCCATGCTCACCGTCGCTCAGGCCGCAATCATTCAGGGTTTCCCGGACTATTGGAAGTTCCAAGGCCGCAAGACCGCCCGCTACCGCCAGGTCGGGAACGCCTTCCCGCCCCCGGTAGCGGAAGCCGTTGGCCGGGCTATTGCCGCCGTTCTGCGTCCCGAGCAGCACGAGGAACTTCTCGCTGAGTATAAAATGGAACCGGCTGGGGCGCTGCCCGTCCAAGACGTCCCGCGGCAACTGGAACTTTCAGTCGCCGCCGCCCGCGCTCCTCTTTCGCCGCTGCAAGATCGTAAAGGCGATTTCGTCGGCACAGGCGTTTGATGGCTCATGCTCCCAGAAGCGGAGCACGAGCCACCCGGCTTCCTTCAACTTCTGGTCGGTGTCCCGGTCCCGCTGCACGTTCCGGAGCACTTTTTCTGACCAGTAACCTGAATTAGTCCTCGGCGGCACATAATGCTCGGGGCAACCGTGCCAGTAGCAGCCGTCTATGAAGACAGCGACTTTCGCCGGACGGAAGACCAAGTCCGCCGTCCGGCGGAGATCAGGCAGGGGCCGCGCCGCGACGCGGTAGCGTAGACCCATTGCGTGGACCAGCCTCCGGATGAGCCGCTCGGGCTTCGTGTCACGGCTGCGGATCGCCTGCATGTTGCGGCGGCGTGCTGCGGACGAAGCCCAGGAACCTTCCGGGGCTACCCATTCGGCATCGTTGGACACACCGCACAGGGTAGTCCCGCGCGGCTCGCAGCACGCAGCCAGTCCTAGTGCCCTCCCATGTGACCGAGCAGTGCCTCCATGTCACTCGGCGCGAGACCAGCCGCCACCGAGGGCTCTTCCTCCAGGTCGGCGAGCTGCTGGACCGTGGGGTCGTCCAGGATGCGCCCCATAAAGTCCAGCTTCCGTTCCAGGCGCTCGGCCACCACCTCGTCGATGGAGTTCCGCACCGCCAGGACGGTCACCCGGGTCTCGGTGTCGGGGGCCAGCCCGAGGCGGTGGATACGATCGAGGCTCTGAAGGAAGCGGCCGGCCATGAAGTCGCGGTCCACGTAGACGGCGTCGTGGCAGACGTGGTGGAGGCTTATCCCTTCTCCCAGGGTCGCCGGGTTCGAGATGAGCACCATGCACGCCGGGTCCTCCCGAAACCGACGAAGTTGCTCTTCCCGGTCCGCGGTGCCGCCGTAGACGGCAGCCGGGCTGTACTTCTCCAGCAGGCGTTCCAGCGTGGTGAGGCTCCTGACGAACGTCGTCCAGACCAGCGTCTTGCGGCCCTGGGCGGCGTTCTCCGCGATGATCGCGATTGCTTCCTGGTACTTGGGCGACAGCTCGTAGTCGGGGAGGTTTTGCATGAGCGAGTACAGCGAGCTGCCCTCGGGAACGTCCAGCGGGGGCAGTTGGTACGCGAGCGGCTCGTAGCGGCTGCCCGCCTCTAGGAGCAGGGCGGGGCTCGTGGCCGCCATGAGAAGACGCAGGGCCGTTTTGCCCAGGCTGCTCAGGTCCTCGCGCGCGGCACCGTTCTTCTCTCCGCCGACGAGGGCCGTGTAGATTTCGTCGTGCAGGGGCGGCATGTCGACGAAGCGCAGCCCCAACTGAACCGGCGGAAGACCGAGTTCCTGCTTGGTCGTACGCGTAAACAGCGGCCGGAGGACCGAGCTGGCGTGCGCCAGGTCACCGCCAGCCACCGCCTGGACGACCGTCCGCTGACCGTGCCCCGGCCAGACGAAGCCCAGCAGGTTCTCCAGGTCCCGGGACCCGTTCGGGGCAGGCGTACCGGTCAGGATCAGCCGACGCGTGGCCAGCGGCCCCAACGCCATGCAAGCCGCCCCGTACGTCCCCCTGGCACCGAGCTTCATCCGGTGCGCCTCGTCCAGGATGATCATGGAGGGGCCCGCTTTCAGCCAGCCGGCCAGCATGGGCAGCGACCGGTCGAGACGTTCGTAGTTCACCACCAGCACCTCGGCCCACTCGTCCCGCGAGCCGTCCAGAACGTTGATCCGCAGCGGGTGGATGAGACACTCGGCGGTCTCGTAACGCCAGGACTCGTAGGCCGACTTGGGGCAGACAACCAGCAGTCGGCTCACCTTGCCGGCAGCCTTCTGCGCGGCGTACACCGCGAGGGCGACGCGGGTCTTGCCGGCTCCGGGCACGCTGAAGTTCGCACCGTGCTGCAGCGAGAGAAGCTTCGCGATGTCGCGGCGCTGAAACTCGCTGAGTTCGCCCTTCCAGGTGTCGCCTAGGAGGGAAAGCACGTCGTCGGGAGCGGCCTCGTCGGGCACCTCCCGCCCAGCGAGCCGCTGCTGCACGGTGTGCGCGTCCCGGACTACACCAGAGACCAGCTCCCGCAGGTCATCCGCCCACTCCACGCCGGCCGGGTCGGACCAGGTGCCGAGGAGACCGAGGTCCGCGAGCAGCTCGTCCAGGGAGACGGAGGCGCTCAGGCGGCCGAGCTGGCCGCCGGTGCGGAACCGGGCGGCCAGCTGTACGAGTTCCTGCTGGAACGATTCGGTGGTACGCAGAACCACCCGGGTCCGGGTCTCATCGAATCCGAGACGCAGCGACTTCTCGCCGACGGGACTGGTCACCGGGAACCCTCCGCCGCGACCGCCTCCAGCAGCCAGGCCACGCCGTCTCCCGGCTGCGGCAGCCCTCGGCCGGCCTGCTGCGCGAGCTTGAGGAGACTGCCCCGCAGCTTGACCACCGCGTCATCGAAGGCTTCCTCGTCCAGGCTGCGGGAGGTCCGTGCCTGCACCAGGTCGCTCACGCACTGGTCGATGCTCGCGCAGGCTTCCGCCAGCCGGGCCGGGGCGAGCTGCTTGCGCCTGCGGAGCCTGGCGCTGCGACCCGCCGCCTCGATCGCCTCGTCGAACGCGTTCTTCGTGCTGTCCCAGGTGTCCTGCGCGGCGGCCTTCTGCCCGTCCCCGAGATCCGACGCTCCGTTCCGCACCACTGCGGCGGCGCGGAGGATTTCGTCGTTCATCGCCCTGGCCTCCGCGACGGCGGAGGAGGCGGCAGGCACTTCCAGGCCCAAGCCGGGGATGGACACCGACTGCGGCTGCGCAGCCGTGCCACCCATGGGCAACTGCCGCTCAAGCCCGGCCTTCAGAAAGTCCTCGTCGATATGACGGACATCCGTCTTGGAGAAGTTTAGGAGGATCGCGGCCAAGCGCAGCTCCTTCAGGATCTCGGCCTGGTCACGGTCCACCGTTTCCAGCTTCACGTACAGCCGGTGAAGCTCCCTGAGCCGCTCCGTCGCGCCCTCCCAGTCCACCAGGCGCAGGCCGTTGCCGCCGCCGGTGCGGCTGCGCTCGTTCAGCTCGCGGATCGTGCTGAGGATCCACCGCTCTTGGTGGTAGGTGCGCACCTGGATCCGGAAGTCCTTGGCAATCTGTTCCGGCGTACGGCCCAGCGCCGCCTGCTCCTCCATGGCGATGAGGCGGTTGATGAAGGAGTAGTCACGCCGGTGGTCCTTGCGGAGCTGCAAGGCCAGTTCGACGGCGTTGACGTCGGCCCAGGTGAACGACGCCGGCAGCACGCCCACGCGCATCGACTGCGCGCGGAGTTCGCGAAGCGCGGCGGCTCGGGTGTTGCCGTTGACCAGCACCCCGTGCCGGGTCACGAGCCCGGGGTCGTTCTGCCCGAACTGGTCAAGGCTGTCCTTCAGGACATCGAAGTCCTTGTCCCGCACACTCGTGTTCTCGGGATCCGCCTTGAGCAGGAAGCCGAGGTAGTCCTGGCTCTCTGCACTCCAAGGGTCCTTGTCCAGCGCCGTGTCCCGCTCGGCGTCGTGGCTGCGCTGGGCCCGAATCCGGTGGGTGCTGGGGTTGTAGTAAAGGCTGCTCAGCGGCAGGTCGATCACTTCGACATGGGCCTGCTGCCCATTCCAGTCGACGGTCACCGTCTCCCGCGTACCGCCGGCCGCCTTGGCCTCCTCGACCTTCTTACTGACCAGTTCGCTGAACTCGGCCGCCCTCGGCGGCGCCGGAAACTCGCGCATCATCGTCATCCCGTCCTGTCTCAGTCGTCCGTACCGTCGAGCTTGCCGAGCACGGCCTTGCGTGCGTCTTCGGGCAGGGTCCGGTATCTCCCCCACAGCTTCTCCAGCGTGCTGTGGCTACGGCGGTCCGCCGCGATCCACCCGCGGATCACCCGCCGCTCCAGCGGGGCCAGCGACTCGATCTCCGCCAGGACATCCGCCATGTCCACGGTCCGGTCCAGGTTGCCGCGACCGCAGCGCTGGCACTCCGTGACCAGCTGGTGCTCGACATTGCCGTCCGGCTGGATGACCGGCCGACGAGCCACGTTCAGCACGGCCTGCTCCAGTCCCCCGTCCCTGTACGTCTCGCCACCCGCCACACCGCAGGTCCGGCAGAGGTAACCGTCGTCCTGGAACACCTTCGCTCGCTGGGCGTTGGTGATGCTGCCCTTGTGCACGGGCGCCTTCGCCTGGCCCGGGATCCAGACGTCAGCACCCCTGGTGCGGAAGCGGTGCTCCTGCTGCTGCAAGGTCGGGTCCTCGCGGCTCGTGGCAATCTCCCAGCCATGGTCACGCAGGTCGCGCATGCGCCGGTCGATCTGGGCCACGTCCGGGAACGCGGCCCGCAGGTCGGCCTTGGTGAAGGTGCCGTTCTCCTTCACTTCCTGAATCAGCCACAGCGCGACACGCGCCTTCGTTCCGAGCTTGCTGGTCCCGTAGGTCGTGTCCCGCCAAGACGGCAGCGTGGTCATCCGTTCCCCTCCCATGTGGGAATCACCTGAATCTGGCCCAAAGGCGCGCACTACTGCACAACGGGCAGGAGAACTGCCGTCTCTGCACAGGCGTTCGCCTTTCGACCACCCCCCGCTTCAAGAGCGGCTGACCTCCAGTGAACACCACGAGTATCGAGTTTCAATCCCTTTTGAACACT
This sequence comes from Streptomyces sp. NPDC033216, assembly GCF_055577115.1. Taxonomy (NCBI): domain Bacteria; kingdom Bacillati; phylum Actinomycetota; class Actinomycetes; order Kitasatosporales; family Streptomycetaceae; genus Streptomyces; species Streptomyces sp. NPDC033216. Next base: position 772,609 of record NZ_JBVIQK010000001.1, read on the forward strand.
TGCCTGCCACAAAGCAAGCCTTGCTCATCAAAAGCAAGCACAAGTCCGTCACCGCTACGGCAGAATGAGCGCGAACCTGGGCAACAAGCCTGCTGGCAAGTCGAGTTGCCGGAAACTGGGAGGCCTGAGAAGCGTGCCGTACAGCAGAAACAGCCGCCCTCCATACGCGTGGGCGAAGAAACCCTTCGGAAGCGACGTTTCGCCAGCACGGCGTGAACTCGCCGCCACTCTTCAGAGCCTTTGCCCTCTCCTGCTCATCGTGCCGAAGGGTGGCGACGCGCCAGCTCATAACCCGACACAGGGCGAGGTCGCCGACCGGCTCAAAATGTGCGAAAGCGCCCTTTCGAGGGCGCTCAGTGGAAAGGTGCTGCCCCAGCGGCGCTCGGTGGAGATCCTCTTCAAGGCGGCGAGCGCTGACGCCGCGAGGCGAGACATAGAGGTCGGCGTCACGCTGACGGACTTGTACCAGTTGCACGCGAAGGCGACGGCCGAACAGAACGGTGAAATCGCCTCGCAACTGAGCACGGAACTGGAGTCAGCGGCCAGCCGATTGCGCGCGGCCAAGGACGAGAATGAGCAGCTCAGAGGGGCATACGAGGAGTTGCACACGGAACATGAGGAGCTGCGGAAGCGAGCTTCACTGAAGGCCGACAGCCTGCGGGCCCTTCAGCGGAAGTACAAGGTGCTGCGGCGGGAAGCCGCCTCATTGCGCGAACGGGTCAGCCTCCTCAAAGCCGGCTCACCCGCCGTTTCGCCTCACGCTCCCGTCGTCGCTCCGCTGCCGGTCCCCCGTCTGGCAGGGGACCGGCAGCGGACTGAACTCGATACGGCGGCCGCCCGCAACGTCGCCAGGCGAGCGGAATCTCTGTACGACGGCGGCCGGCAAGCGGATGAGGTGCTGGCGCTTCTGCGGCACACAACGGACGCCTACAGCCCGGCGGAGACAGCCTTGCTGGTCGTCCTGTTGACTCAGGAAGGCCAGGAGGATCTGGTCAGGGACCTTCTCCACATCTATGGACGGGACAAGCCCGACCGTGAAGTCCTTCGCACCGCACTGGAGCTCCTCAGGGCCGGTGCCTCAACCTCCGCTGAAGCTCTGCTGCTGGCCACCACGGAAGCGCGTCGGCCACACCAGAGTCCTTAGGCAGCCGCCTCGGTCTCAGCTTCAAAGTGCATCTGGGCCTGATCGAGAATGTCGTCTGGGTCATGACCGTTCGCCGTCGTCCAGTGGAGCAGATCGGCGATCAGCTCCACCGCCGACTCCTTCAAGGCCACCTCGTCTCTCCTGGCGTGCGTGGACAGGGTGGCGTCGTTGACGCCCTGGTACGACCGCAGCGTGTGGACCGCCCGTTCCACCCGATAGCAGGCACGTCCCGCAGGCGCGGCGATCTCACACCACACCGACTTGCCGACCGCGGTGAGCACAGTCCCCCAGTCCGCGGCGAGCGCCGTGAGCAGGTGCAGGCCGCGTCCGCACTCGTCCTCACAGCTAGTAGCCGGGAGAGTCGGCATTGAGGGGTTCTTGTCATGCATCTCCACGCGCAGCCGCTCCCGGTCCCATTCCAGGATCAGTGTGGCGGACACCCCCTCGCCCACGTGCTTGATGACGTTGGTGGCCAGCTCAGTGACCACAAGTTCTGCTTCCGCCACGGAGTGGGGTACGCCCCAGTGTCCCAACTGGGCGGCCACAGACCGACGCAGCAGCCGGACCTCGGCCGGCGCCGCCTCGAAAGGCAGAACAGACCGGTGCCGGTACTCCCCCTTGGTATTGCCGGACATGTGCACTCCTCCCTGCCGGGCCACGCGCATGCTGCGCCCGCCGATGTCCACCCGGCTGCAATGCGTAGCGCTCCGTCACTGAGAATGACACAGAGAAGTCTCACCATGTAACTTCTCACGGGAATCCATCGAGTGAATCTGATGGTCGGGCCTCCTGCCGCTGCCTAGCCTGATGGGGATCTCCGGGCCTCTACCACCCGGCGCATGGCAAAGGAGCCGCATGTCCGACAGGACTACTACCCGCCGCCGTCAACTAGGCGCGATGATGCGTAAGTTGCGTGCTCGTGCAGGGCTCACCCTTGAGGAGGCCGGAGGTCTCGTCGGCGTATCCAAAGCTACGGTCAGCCGGTATGAGACGCAGGCCGGTCCGGTCAAGTGGCTCGTAGTCGACGCCCTCTGCCGCGAGTATGACGCAACCGAAGCCGAGCGCCGGGCCGTTGTCGCCATCGCCAAGAACGCCAAGCAGCAAGGCTGGTGGAATTCCTTCTCCGACTCCGTCCCGGAGAGCATGAACCTGTTGCTGACGCTGGAAGACGAGGCCGTACGCGAGAACCACTTCGCCTGTGTCTACGTCCCCGGGCTCTTGCAAACCCGCGCCTACAGCACTGCCCTGCAGAAGGCCAACGAGATCCCTCTGGAGGCATCGGAGATCGACCGCTTGGTCGACATCCGCATGAAGAGGCAGGAGATCCTCACCCGCCCGAAGCCACTTCGTATGTGGGCGATCCTCGATGAGTCGGTGATCCGGCGAGTGGTCGGCTCACCGGAGACCATGCGGGACCAGCTCGACCGGCTGCTGGAGGCGAACGAGTCCCCTCACATCACGCTCCAGGTACTGCCCTTCTCCAAGGGAGCCCACGGCGCGGCGCTGGGAAGTTTCGTCATCATCGGCGGTGTCGAACCAACCCTCGACGTGGTCTACGTCGACTTCCACACGGGCTCGCTCTTTCTGGAGAATGACGAGGAACTTGAGCGATACAGACTTGCATTCGAGTACCTCCAGGCACAAGCGTTGGACATGGAGGCCTCCTCGTCCCTGATCCACCGCGCCCGCAAGGAGCTGTGATGTCCGTCGGCCCTCAGCCTTCATCCGAGCCTGCCTGGTTCAAGTCCTCGTACAGCGGCGCCAACTCGACGGAATGCGTGGAGATGGCATTCCTGCCGGCAGGCGTACTCGTACGGGACTCCAAATCTGCTGACGGTCCTCATGTCGCGGTGTCAGTTGAGGCCTGGCGAAGGTTCGTGGTTGTCTCCGTGCGGGGCAAGGCTGGATCGTAGACAAGGGTTGCGTCGGGCTTCCCGGCTCCTGAGGACCCCGACATCGTCTACCGAGACGGCATCACCGATGCGGTCTACCTGGAGGGCGAGCATCATGTACGGGAGTACACCCGGGCGTTCGACGGCCTGCGGGCCGCAGCCCTGAGTCCTCGGCGTTCGACGCAGTTGATCGAGTCGATTTCGAAGGAGTTCGCAACGTGAGCAGTGCACTCCCCGGCGACGACGGCCGTCCGATGTGGTTCACGTCCTCTTACAGCAACGGGGCGGGGGGCGAGTGCGTCGAGTGTGCCGTGAGTGGACGCGGGGCGCTCGTGCGGGACTCGAAGAGGGCGGGGGAACTCGTCGTCGGCTTCGGGAGCGGGGCATGGCGCTCGTTCCTACGGGCCGTGCGGGAGGGCACCCGGGACTGAGAGAGAGCAGGAGGGGTGACAGGTGGGGGAAGCGGGCGGGCGCGCGGAACCCGGCCCGCGCCGCACCTCAGAGCCAGCCGGAGGCGGTGGACAGGGGTGCCGGGTTCCAGGGGTGGGGCGTGGCGGTGGTGAGGGTGTGGAGATACGTCCACTCCTCCAGGCGGGTGACGAGGAAGGGGGGCGGGGTCGGTCCCAGGGCCTCCCTCATGGCGGCCGCCCACTTCTGCCAGGTCGCGGGCGGGCAACGGTGCAGGGTCTCGCCCCTTCGGTCCATGTGGCGGACCACCGCCGCGCAGGCCATCTGACGGTCCGGGTCGGTGAGGATCCGGCGTACCGGCGCCGCCTCCTGCGCGGGCGGGACCTGGCCGAGGGCACGGAGGTACTCGGCGTACCTCGCGTGCTCCGCGGGCTCGGGTTCGGTCGTCTCCAAGGGGCAACTCCAGGCCTGTCCGGTCGCTCGGTGGACCCCTAGCCTCTCCCCCGTCCCGCTGCGGCCGCCAACGGATTCGGCGTACGTCGGCGGCGGCCGGCGGATCGAAGGGGGCCAGCGGTCAGACCGGGCGGCACGCCAGTTCCGCTCGACCGAACAACAGCGCGTAGCCGGGCGGGAGTTGGGCCAGGAGGTCGTCGGTCAGGGCGTCACCGATCCGGGGCGGCAGGACGCCGAGGACGGAGCTGACGTCCCAGCGGGCCGTGGCGGGGGTGGCTCCCTCGACGAGGGTCGCGACCATGTCGACGAACTCCCGTGCCGTCCGGGGGCGGGTCGCCGGGATCTGCGACGCGATCACCCTGGCCGCCTCCCTCGGGAGCGCGCGGGCCAGGGCCACGCGTTCGTCGCCGGTCACCTGACCGCCCAGGGCGGAGAGGACGGTGCGGGTCACGCGTTCGGCCTCGGCGGTGCTCGGGTACTGGCCCGACTTCCGTACCGCCGCGATCAGCTCGCTCCAGCCTCTCCCGCCGTCGTCTTCCGTCGCTGCTGCGCGGACGGGCCGCTGCGGGGCCGGGATCACCGTCCTCGGCGTCTGCGGCCACGTCCGGGTCCGCGCGGTCGTCGTCATCCTTCGGGCTCCTCCTTCGGGTCCGGGTCGGTCCGGTCCGGTGCGGTGGGGCAGGGGTGGGGCGCGTCCGTGGCCCCGAGGGTGAAGCTCGGGGCCACGCACGGGTGCGGGGCGTCAGCCGCTGATCTGCCTGCGGCCTCCGTCGCCGCCGGAGATCTGGATGCGGCGCGGCTTGGCCTGCTCGGCCACGGGAATGCGCAGGGTCAGGACGCCGGCCTCGTACGAGGCGTCGATGCGCTCCGTGTCCAGGGTGTCGCCGAGGAAGAGCTGGCGGGTGAAGGTGCCCGTCGGGCGCTCGGCGACGATCAGCTCCGCGCCCTCGGGGGCGGGGGTGCGGCGCTCGGCGCGCACGTTGAGGACGTTGCGCTCGACGTCCAGCTCGATCGTCTCGGGGTCGATGCCGGGAAGGTCGAAGTGGACGAGGAAGTCGTCCCCGGCCCGGTAGGCGTCCATCGGCATGGCGGCGGGACGTGCGTCGGTACCGGGGCCGGCGGCTGTGCCGAAGACCTGCTGCGCGAGTCGGTCGAATTCGCGGAACGGGTCGGTACGCATGAGCATCACAGTCCACTCCTCTCGTCAGACCTGTCGGTGCGATGCCCTACGACTTCTTATATAGCTCGAAGGAGGAAACTTGACAAGCCTCGACTCAGGTCAGGGAGGATGCCTGGTCACCGGATTAACCTCAGACGACTTCGGGGCGACTTCGAGGAGGCAACGATGGCAGAGGTGCCCAGTTCCGTGATCGCCGCGGGCGGACTCGTCGGCGGGTACGGCGTGGCCCGGTGGACGGGGAAGCGGCAGCTCGGCGGGACCGTTCTCGCCGTGGCGGGGGCGGCGGCCGCGCAGCGGTGGCGGCGGCGCGCGGGCGGGAGGGCCGCGGGCGCCCTGACCGTCGCGTACGTCGCGGCGTTCGCGGGGTCCCACCCGCTGGCCAAGAAGGTGGGCGCCTGGCCGTCGGTCGTCGGGGTCGCGGGCGCCGTGGCGCTGGCCTCCTGGGCGGTCGCGGACCGTCGAGGCTGACCCCCCCGGCCGAGGACCCGGCGCCATCGCGTCGGCCTCCGAGGCGGTCACGGACCGTCGAGGCTGACCCACCGGCCGCCGTCGCTCCGGCCTCCGAGGCGGTCACGGACCGCCGGGGCTGACCCTGCCGGCTGAGGGGCCCCTGCCCCGCAGGGGCCCCTCAGCCCACCCGCACCCCCTCCCCCGACCGGAAGGCCCTCCGATACCCCTGCGGGCTGGTGCCCACCACCCTGCGGAACCGTTCCCGGAACGCCGTCGGGGAGCCGAAGCCCGTCTGGGCCGCGATCCGTTCCACCGGGTGCGCGGTCGTCTCCAGCAGGTACTGCGCCCGCCGCACCCGCGCCCGGTGCAGCCATTGCAGGGGCGTCGTGCCGGCCTGTTCGCGGAAGCGGCGGTTGAGGGTGCGGGTGCTCATGCCCGCGTGGGTCGCGATCTCGTCCAGGGTGAGATCGCGGGCACAGTGCTCCTCCATCCAGCGCAGGAGGGGTTCCAGGGTGGCCCCGGACGGCGCGGGCGGCACGTCGTGCACGATGAACTGGGCCTGGCCCCCCTCGCGTTCGAGGGGCATGACCGACATGCGGGCGGCCTGCGCGGCGACGGCCGAGCCGTGGTCCCGGCGGATCATGTGCAGGCACATGTCCAGGGCAGCGGCGGCACCCGCCGACGTCAGGAACTGGCCGTTGTCGACGTAGAGGACGTTCGCGTCGACCGTGATCCGCGGGTGACGCTCGGCCAGCTCGCGGGCGGCGATCCAGTGGGTCGTCGCGCGCAGGCCGTCCAGCAGGCCGGTCGCGGCGAACAGGAACGCGCCGACGCAGATCGACGCGATGCGCGTGCCGTTCTCCGCCGCCGCGCGCAGCGCCTCCGTGACACCGTCCGGCAGCCGCTCCGGCGGCTCCTGGACACCGGGCAGGATGATCGTGTCCGCCTCCGCCAGGGCTTCCAGGCCGTACGGCGCCCGCACCGTGAACGCCCCGGCGCTCACTTCGCCCGACGGGTACGGCGAGCAGACCCGCACCCGGTACGCCTCGCGGCCGTCGGGCAGCCGGGCCCAGCCGAAGGCGTCGATCGGGGCGGACAGGTCGAAGGGGATGACCCCTTCCAGGGCCAGGACGGCGACGGTGTGCATGGCGAGAGCGTAGGCATACCACGGGATTTCGCCAAGCGGTCCGAAGGGATGGTGACTGGGCCACGCCCACCGTCACCCGCTTTGATCCGCTTGGCGAGAATCCGTCGACCCATGGCACTTCCGCCACTTCCGCGAGATCGGGCGGGTGCCTACCGTCGGCCCGTGACCAAGTTCCTCCTCGCCGTCCACGTCCTCGCCGCGATCATCGCGATCGGTCCCGTCACCGTCGCCGCGAGCATGTTCCCGCCCGCCGCGCGCCGGGCCCTGGCCGCGCCGGACGACGCCCGCGCGGCGGAGACCGTACGGCTGCTGCACCGGATCTGCCAGGTGTACGCCGCCGTCGGGATCGCTGTTCCGGTGTTCGGGTTCTTCACGGCGGGCGCGATGGGTGTGCTCGGCGACGCCTGGCTGATCGTGTCCATCGTGCTGACCGTCCTGGCCGCGCTCGTTCTCGTCGTGCTCGTCCTGCCCCGGCAGGAGGTCCTCGCCGAGGGCACCGGGGCGCGTGAGGCGACCGTCCGGCTGGCCATGTTCACCGGCGTCTTCAACCTGCTGTGGGCGACGGTGACGGTCCTGATGATCGTCCGGCCGAAGGGCACGCCACGTCGGCTCACAGCTCCCGCCACGCTGTTCCACACCATGCCACACCAACTAACGCCGCGGCGCCCGCCGGGGTCGACGGTCGACCC
>NZ_JBVIQK010000002.1:0-180196 GCF_055577115.1 Streptomyces sp. NPDC033216
TTTTTTTTCTTTTTCTTTTTTTCTCTTCTCCTTCCTCTCTTACCCTCCCCCATCCCCCCCCCCCCCCCCCCCCCAACACCCCCCCCCCCCCCCCCACCTCCCCCCCCCCCCCCCCCCCCCCCCCCCCCCCCAGGCCCCCCAAGGACCCGCTCCCGACAGGCGGATCCCCGGAGAGCGCCTCTCCGGAGACCCCGGCCGCAGGCGGGACCACTCCCAGCGGGGCCCGCCCCACGCCGGCTCGCCGCAGCTCCGACGCGCCCTGGCATCACGCCCGCCCGGCCTTCGACGACCCGGAACGGGACCGGAAGCCCGGCGAGCCCGAACGGCAGGCGACGACCGAACCGTCCACGCCGAAGCAGCCGCCTGCGCCGAAGCAGCCGCCCTCGTCGGAGGAGCCGTCCACCGAACAGCCGGCACCGGAGGAGACTCCGTCTCCCCTCCCGGACCACAGGGGCGTTACGGACACCTCGAACGCCACGGACGTCAAGGACGTCACGGACGTCAAGGACGCAGCGGACGCCACGCCCGCCCCCGCCCCCGAGAACGACCACCCGGACAACGACACCCCCGTGAACCCCCAGGGAGGCCCGCAGTGAACGACGCTCTCGACGTCGCCCTGCGACTCCTGATCGTCTTCGTCGTCTTCCTCACCTTCCCCCTGATCATCGGTCAGACCGAGCACAAGGTGATGGCCCACATGCAGGGCCGCCTCGGCCCGATGTACGCCGGCGGCTTCCACGGTTGGGCCCAGCTCGTCGCGGACGGCGTGAAGTTCGCCCAGAAGGAGGACATCGTTCCCGCGGGCGCGGACCGCCGCATCTTCCAGCTGGCTCCCGCCGTGGCCCTGCTCCCGTACCTCCTGGTCCTCCTCGCCATCCCCGTCGGTCCCGGCGAGGGCGCCGTCGGCGAGGTCGTCGACGCGGGCATCTTCTTCGTCCTGGCCGTGATGGGCGTCGGCGTCCTCGGCTCCCTCATGGCCGGCTGGGCCAGCGCCAACAAGTTCTCCCTCCTCGGCGGCCTGCGCACCGCCGCCCAGCTCCTCGCCTACGAACTCCCGATGCTGCTCACCGCAGCCTCTGTCGCCATGGCGGCCGGCACGGTGTCCCTCCCCGGCATCGTCGACGCCTTCGAGTGGTGGTGGCTGCCCTGGCAGATCGTCGGCGCGATCGTCTTCTTCGTCGCCGGCCTCGCCGAACTTCAGCGACCGCCGTTCGACATGCCCGTCGCCGACTCGGAGATCATCTTCGGCGCCTACACCGAGTACACCGGCCTCCGCTTCGCCCTGTTCCTCCTCGCCGAGTACGCCGGAATCGTCGTCCTGTGCGGCCTGACCACCGTCCTCTTCCTGGGTGGCTGGCACGGCCCCTGGGGCGCCGACGGCCTCGGCTGGGTGTGGACCCTGCTGAAGACGGCGGTCCTCGCCTTCGTCGTCATCTGGCTTCGCGTCACCTACCCCCGCCTACGCGAGGACCAGCTCCAAAAGCTGTCGTGGACCCTCCTCGTCCCCCTTTCCCTCGCTCAGATCGCCCTCACCGGCGTCGTCAAGGTGGTGATCTCCTAGTGGCCCCCATCCCTGGCTCCGGCCTCGCCAAGGGCCTGGCCGTCACCCTCCGCACGATGACGCGGAAGACCGTCACCGAGCAGTACCCGGACGCCCAGCCCGACCTCCCGCCCCGCACCCGCGGGGTCATCGGCCTGTTCGAGGAGAACTGCACGGTCTGCATGCTGTGCGCCCGCGAGTGCCCGGACTGGTGCATCTACATCGACTCCCACAAGGAGACGGTCCCGGCGGCGACCCCCGGCGGTCGCGAACGCAGCCGCAACGTCCTCGACCGCTTCGCCATCGACTTCGCCCTGTGCATGTACTGCGGTATCTGCATCGAGGTCTGTCCTTTCGACGCCCTGTTCTGGTCCCCGGAGTTCGAGTACGCCGAGACCGACATCCGCGAACTCACCCACGAGCGGGACAAGCTCCGCGAGTGGATGTGGACCGTGCCGGCCCCGCCCGCCCTCGACCCCGGCGCGGAGGAACCGAAGGAGATCGCCGCCGCCCGCAAGACGGCCGAGAAGCTGGCTGCCGCCCAGACCACCCCGGCGACGCGGGCCGCCCCGGCCACCCCGCCCACGCAGACGGACCAGGCCACCCCGGCCGGACCGGACAACCATCAGGGAGGCGAGGCGTGACCCTCGCTCAGGCACCCCACGGCTTCCTCTCCCCGACCGGCGTGGAGATCGCCTTCCTCCTCGTCGGCCTGGTGACCTTCGGCGCCGCCCTCGTCACCGTCACCACCAAGCAGCTGGTGCACGCCGCCCTCTGGCTGGTCGTGGCCCTGGGCGGCCTCGCCGTCGAGTACCTCCTGCTCACCGCGGAGTTCATCGCCTGGGTGCAGGTACTGATCTACGTGGGTTCCGTCGTCGTCCTTCTCCTCTTCGGTCTGATGCTCACCAGGGCGCCCATCGGCCGCTCCCCGGACGCGGACTCCGGCAACCGGTGGGCCGCCCTCACGGTCGCCGTCGCCGCCGCGGCCACCCTCGTCTGGGTGGTCGTCGACGCCTTCCGCGCCACCTGGATCGACCTCGACGGTCCGGCCGCCGGCTCCACCGAGGCCACCGGCGCGAGCCTCTTCCAGAACTGGGTCCTCCCCTTCGAGGCTCTGTCCGTCCTCCTCCTCGCGGCCCTGGTCGGCGCGATCGTCCTGTCCCGCAAGGCGAAGGCGGAGCGAAGCTCTCCCCCAGTGAACTCCCGACCCACCGGCGAGAGTTCCCCATCCGCCCCGGATGCCCGGAAAAATCCGGCCGAGCAGGAAGGCGCCCGCTGATGCACCTCGCCTATCCCGCCGTCCTCTCCGCCCTCCTCTTCTGCACCGGCCTGTACGGCGTCCTCGCCCGCCGCAACGCGATCCTGGTCCTGATGTCCGTCGAGCTGATGCTCAACGCCGTCAACCTCAACCTCGTCGCCTTCGACGTCTGGCTCAGCCGGACCGCCGAGGAGACCCTGCATTCCGGCCAGGCCCTGACCCTGTTCACCATCGCCATCGCGGCCGCCGAGATCGGCATCGGCCTGGCGATCGTCCTCGCCGTCCACCGAAACCGCGGCACCGCGGACATCGACAAGCTCCGCGACACCGCCGAGGGCCACGAGAGCGCCGGGGGCACCGGGTCGGCCGACATCGACACCGCCCCCACGGCCGAGAAGGCTGAGGCCACCGCGTGACCACGACCACCCTCGCCGTCCTCGTCCCGCTCCTGCCGTTCCTCGGCGCCGCCACCGGCCTGCTCCTCGGCCGGACCGCCCCCGGCTTCGTCCGCCCGCTCGCCGTCCTGCCGACCCTCGCCTCCCTGGTTCTGGCCGCCATCGTCGCCGTACGCCAGGGCGGGGGCGCGGCCGTCGACGCGGCCACCGAGCTGACGCCCACCGGGTCCGTCCCGATCGAACTCGCCCTGCACATCGACGGTTTCGCCGCTCTCGTCGCCGTCCTGGTCGGTCTCGTCGCCACCTGCGTGCAGGTCTACTCGACGGGTTACCTGCGCGACGACCCGCGCTACCCCTCGTACGCCGCCCTCGTCTCCCTGTTCACCTCCGCGATGTTCCTCGTCGTCTACTCGGGCGACCTGATCGTGCTGCTGGTCGGCTGGGAAGTGATGGGCATCTGCTCCTACTTCCTGGTGGGTCACTACTGGGAGACACCGGAGGCCCGCGCCGCCTCCATCAAGGCCTTCCTCGTCACCAAGCTCGGTGACGTCCCCTTCCTCATCGGCCTGCTCGCCCTCGGCACCGACGCCGGCTCCTTCCGGGTCACGAAGGTCCTGGGCACGGTCGCGCACGGCGGGCTCGACCACCCGACGCTGATCGCCCTGTTGCTCCTGGCGGGAGTGGCCGGCAAGTCGGCGCAGTTCCCGCTGCACACCTGGCTCCCCGACGCGATGGCGGGCCCGACACCCGTGTCCGCGCTGATCCACGCCGCGACGATGGTCGCCGCCGGTGTCTACTTCGTCGCCCGTCTCCTCCCGGTGTTCGAGGCCTCCCAAGCCGCGATGGTCGTCCTCGCCGTCATGGCCGCGGTCACCATGACCGGTTCGGGTCTCGCCGCGCTCGCCCAGGACGACATCAAGCGGGTCCTCGCCTATTCGACGATCGGCCAACTCGCCTACATGACCGGCGCCCTCGCCGTCGGCGACCGCGGTGCCGCCGTCTTCCACCTCATCTCCCACGGAGCCTTCAAGGCGCTGCTCTTCCTCGCGGCCGGCGTGATCATCCACGCGGCCGGCACCAACTCGCTGGCCGCCATGTCCCGCATGGCCGGCCTGCGCGAACGCGTCCCGGACGCCTTCTGGACGATGACCGTGGCCCTCCTCGCGCTCGCCGCGATCCCGCCGTTCAGCGGCTTCTTCTCCAAGGAGTCCGTCCTCGGCGCCGCCGAGCACGTCTCCACCGGCCACACCGAGCACGCCCCCGCCGCGGCGGGCTGGATCGTCCTCGTCGCGGGTCTGCTCACCGCCGTCCTCACCGCCGCCTACGCGACCCGGCTGTGGCTGCTGGCCTTCCGCGGCCGCGGCGCCGAGGCTCCCGACCACGGTCGTCACCCGCTGCCCATGACCGTGGTGCTGTGGGTGCTCGCGGTCCCGTCCCTCGCCCTCGGCGCGTTCGCCTACCGCTCGCTGCCCGACTGGTTCGACGGCCGCGACCTCGCCCCGACCCTCACCACCTCCGTCCTCGGCACCGGCCTGGCCCTCCTCGGTGGCCTCGTCGTGTACGGCGCCTGGCGGCACACCGCCGCACGCGCCGCCCGTGTCCCGCTCGGCGCGGTCGCCGCGCATCCCGAGGGCGACGCCGGCCTCGTCGAGGCCGAAGCCATCGCGACCCACGCACCCGCCTACGGAGACGTGGCCTCGGCAGCCGACCCGGCAGACCCCGGACGGCTCCTGCTCGGCCCGCTGCACTGTCACGCGGCCACCGGCTTCCACCTGGACGTCGTCTACACCACCCTGTTCGTCCGCCCGGTGCGGGCCGGAGCGAGCCTCGTCCGGTTCCTCGACCGCGAGGTCGTCGACACCTACGTACGCGGCGCGGGCACCTTGCCGCGCTGGCTCGGCACCGCCGTACGGCGAATCCAGACCGGCAACATCCAGACCTATGTGAGCGCGCTGCTCGCCGGCACCGTCGTCCTGGTGGTCGCCGTCCTCCTCGTCGCCACGGGAGCGTGAGCAGGCGTGATCGATATCAGTGAGTCCGTGATGCAGTTCCTTCTGGCGTTGATCGTGGCCGGTCCGCTCCTCGGCGCGGTCGCCGCTCTGCTGCCCGCCCCGCCCGGACTGAAGGGGAAGTCACCCGAGCAGGCCGTCCTGCGGCACGGGGTCACCGTGACCGGCGCGGTCCTCATCGCCGCGATCGTCCTCGCGCTCGGCTTCGACCACACCCAGCCCTCGAAGATGCAGGCCACGACCGACATCAGCTGGATTCCCGCACTCGACGTGCGCATCCACCTCGGCATCGACGGCATCTCCCTCCCCCTTCTGGTCCTGACCGCGCTGCTGACCTTCCTGTGCGCGCTCTACTCGTACTTCAACCTGCCGACGGGCCCCAGCCCGAAGGCCTTCGTCGCGCTTCTGCTCGTCCTCGAGGCCGGCACCCTCGCCACCTTCGCCGTCCTCGACCTGCTGCTGTTCTTCCTCGCCTTCGAGATGGTCCTGATCCCGATGTACTTCCTGATCGCCCGCTGGGGCGGCGCCGGCCGGACCCGGGCGGCCTGGAAGTTCATCCTGTACACGCTGCTCGGATCCGTGGTCATGCTGCTCGGCCTGCTCCTGATCGGGATCAAGGCGGGCACCTTCGACATGGTGGCACTCGCCACTGACAACGGCCGGTCCCTGACCACATCCGTGCAGGTCATCGCCGTTCTGGCGGTCGGGACCGGGCTCGCGGTGAAGACCCCGATGTGGCCCCTGCACAGCTGGCTGCCGGACGCACACACCGCCGCACCGACCGTAGGATCGGTCCTCCTCGCAGGCGTCCTGCTGAAGATGGGTACGTACGGCTTCGTCCGCATTCTTCTCCCGGTCGCCCCCGACGGCTTCCACACCTTCGCGCCCTACCTCGCCGCCCTCGCCGTCGTCGGCATCATCTACGGCTCCCTGGCCTGCCTCGCCCTCGCCAGGCACGGCGCCAAGGGCGACCTCAAGCGCCTGATCGCCTACTCCTCCGTCGGCCACATGGGCTTCGTCCTGCTCGGCATCGCCTCCACGACCCCGACCGGCGTCAACGGCGCCCTGTTCGCCAACGTCGCTCACGGCCTCATCACCGGCCTGCTGTTCTTCCTGGTCGGCGCCCTGAAGGACCGCACCGGCACCACCGACCTGGACACCCTCGCGGCGGAGACCGGGGCGGCCCTCTACGGCAAGGCCCCCCGCCTCGGCGGCCTCCTCGCCTTCGCCGCCGTCGCCTCGCTCGGCCTGCCCGGCCTCGCCGGGTTCTGGGGCGAGATGCTGGCCCTGTTCGGCGCCTTCGACCCCGCCGACGACCTCAGCCGCCCCGCGTTCCTCACCTTCACCGCCATCGCCGCCTTCGGGACGTTCCTCACCGCGGCGTACCTCCTCGTCGTGGTCCGCCGCGTCTGCATGGGCGCCGTCCCCCCGGACGCCTCGCGCCTCACCGACATCCGTACGTACGAGTTCGCGGCCTGGACACCCCTCGTCGTGCTCACCGTCGTCGCCGGCCTCTGGCCCAAGGCACTCCTCGGCCTGACCGACCCGGCCGTGCAGCAACTCCTCGCAGGAGGCAACCGATGAGTCACCTCGCCGCCGCCCCCTCGCTCGTCCAGTCCGTCGACTGGCTCGCCATCGCCCCGCCCACCCTCACGGCGGTCGTCGGGCTCGTCGTCCTCGTCGCCGACCTGTTCGTGCCGGAGAGCCGCAAGCCGCTCCTCGGCTGGTTCTCCGTCACGGGCCTCGCCGCCGCCACGGCCCTCCTGCTGCCACTCCTGGACGGTGACCGCTCCACTTTCTGCCTGACCGGCGACACACGCGTGTGCAGCTACACGACCGACCACTTCACCCTCGTCATCCAGTTCCTGGTGCTCGGCGGAGCGCTGCTGGCCGCTCTCCTGTCGGTCACCGCCCTGAAGGACGAGCGCGGACGGCTCCCCGAGGGAGAGTTCTGGTTCCTGCTGCTGTCCTCCGCCGCGGGGGCCGCCCTCCTGCCCGCCTCCCGCGACCTCGCCACCCTGGTCGTCGCCCTGGAGGTCGCCTCCCTGCCCGCCTTCGCCCTCGTCGGCATCCGGCACGGCGACCGCAGGTCCTCAGAAGCGGCCCTGAAGTTCTTCCTGTCGTCCGTCACCGCGACCGCCGTCAGCCTCCTGGGCATCAGCTTCGTCTACGCCACGACCGGCACCCTCTACCTCACCCAGGTGGCCGACCGCATCCAGGACGTCGACGGACAGCTGCACACCCTCGCTCAGACCGGCGTCGTCCTCACCCTCATCGGGTTCGCGTTCAAGACGGCCGCCGTCCCCTTCCACTTCTGGGTCCCCGACACCTACGTCGGCGCCCCCCTCCCCATCGCCGCCTACCTGTCGGTCGTCGGCAAGGCGGTGGGCTTCTCCGGCCTCATCCTCGTCACGGTCGTCGCCTTCCCGTCGTACGCCGACGTGTGGGGCCCCGCCCTGGCGGCACTGGCCGCCCTCACCATGACCGTCGGCAACGTCGGCGCCCTGCGCCAGCAGGCCACGCGCGCGTACAGCGCCGTACGTCTGCTCGCCTGGTCCTCCGTCGGACAGGCCGGCTATCTCCTCGTCCCGATCGCCGCCGCCGCGTACTCCGACGATCCCGAGCACGCCGTCGGCTCCACCGTCGCCTACGCCCTCATGTACGCCGCCGTGAACCTGGGCGCCTTCGCCGTCGCCGCCCTGGTCGGCCGTGCGCACGACACGAACCGCGTCACCGACTACCGGGGCCTGTACGCGAAGAACCCGCTCTCCGCGCTGACGCTGGCCTTCTTCCTGCTCTGCCTCGCCGGACTCCCGCCCGGCGTCATCGGACTCTTCGCCAAGGTCACCGTCTTCTCGGCCGCCGTCGGCGCCGGCCTCGGCTGGCTCGCCGTCGTCATGGCCGTCAACGTCGTCATCGCCCTGTACTACTACCTCCAGTGGACGGCCCTGCTGTTCCGTGCCCCCGAGGGCGAAACCGGCAGGCACCCCGTCCCGGCGCCCCTCACGGCCGCCATCACCCTCACCGCGGTCCTCGGCGTCGCCCTCTCCGGCGCCCCGCAGCTCGTGCTGCGCTTCGCCGGCACCTCCCTCTTCTGAGCCGGCACCCGGACGGCCCGTGCCCGCCGCCGGGAGCACAAGGGAACCAGGGGCCCTCGTCCGGCGTTGACCAAAACGGGAGGTTCCACTGGACGTGGCACCGCGACACCAGCGGAACCGCAGATCGGAAGAGAAGATCCGCAAGCGAAGGGTTCCCCCGCCGCACGACTTGGAGGGCGTACCGTGCACCGCCGGCACAACGGGCTCAGGACCGCAGTACTCCTCGGGGGACTGTCCGCACTCATCATCGTCATCGGCAGCTTCTTCGGCCGCATGGGACTCGTCGTCGCGGTTCTGATCGCCCTCGGCACCAACGCGTACGCGTACTGGAACAGCGACAAACTGGCCCTGCGCGCCATGCGCGCCCGCCCCGTGAGCGAGTTCGAGGCGCCCGGCCTTTACCGCATGGTCCGCGAACTCTCCACCCAGGCCCGACAGCCCATGCCCCGTCTGTACATCTCCCCGACCGAGGCTCCCAACGCCTTCGCCACCGGCCGCAACCCGCGCAACGCCGCCGTGTGCTGCACCGAGGGCATCCTGCGCCTCCTCGACGAGCGGGAACTGCGCGGCGTCATCGGCCACGAGCTGAGCCACGTCTACAACCGCGACATCCTCATCTCCTCGGTCGCCGGCGCCCTCGCCTCAGTGATCATGTTCCTGGTCAACTTCGCCTGGCTGATCCCCGTCGGCCGGTCCAACGACGACGACGGCCCCGGCATCCTCGGCATGCTGCTGATCCTGATCCTCGGCCCGCTCGCCGCCAGCCTCATCCAACTGGCCATCAGCCGCTCCCGCGAATACGAGGCCGACGCCTCCGGCGCCCAGCTCACCGGCGACCCCCTGGCCCTCGCCGGCGCCCTGCGCAAGCTCGAACTGGGCACCAAGCAGCTCCCACTGCCGCCCGAGCCCCGCATCGAGACCGCGAGCCACATGATGATCGCCAACCCGTTCCGCCCGGGCCAGGGCCTCTCCAAGATGTTTTCGACGCACCCGCCGATGGCGGAGCGCATCGCCCGTCTAGAGAAGATGGCAGGCCACCAGTGAAGACCATCCTGAACGTCATATGGCTCATCCTCAGCGGCTTCTGGCTGTTCCTCGGATACGTGTTCGCGGGACTGCTGCTGTGCGTCACGATCATCGGTATCCCCTTCGGCATCGCCGCCTTCCGCATCGGCGTGTACGCCCTGTGGCCCTTCGGGTACACGACGGTCGAGCGCCGCGACGCGGGAGCCCCGTCCTGCCTCGGCAACGTCCTCTGGCTGGTCCTCGCCGGCTGGTGGCTGGCCCTCGCGCACATCGTCACCGGCATCGCCCTGTGCATCACGATCATCGGCATCCCGTTCGGCCTCGCCAACTTCAAGCTGATCCCGGTCTCGCTGCTCCCGCTGGGCCGCGAGATCGTGCCCACGGACCAGCCGTTCGCCGCACGCTGACCACGGCCAGTGGACCGGAGTTGTCCACAGTCCGCCGGTTCTCCACAGGCCGCTCCGGATGTCAGCGGCAGCCCGCACCATGGACGCATGACGAAGAACGAGCAGGCGAGGACAGCACCGACAGGAGCCCGGGCCCACGCCCGACCGAGCCCGGTGTCCCGAAGACCGGGGCGTGCCCAGACACCGATCGCGTAACGGGCTCGCGCCCCCTACCTCCGTACCGCCCCCACTCGCGCCCGCACCCCGTACGCGACGACACCCACCGCCAGCACACCCGTCCCCGCCGTTACCGAGGTCCCCGGCAGCGCGAACGCCAGGACCAGGCAGCCGAGGAGGCCAACCGCCGGCAGGGCCCGCTTCAGCGGGGCCGCATCCAGGGTCCACGCCGACGCGTTGCCGACCGCGTAGTACGCCAGCACACCGAAGGAGGAGAAACCGATCGCGCCGCGCACGTCCACCGTGGCGGCCAGGAAAGCGACCACGGCGCCCACGGCCAGTTCGGCCCGGTGCGGCACCTGGAAGCGCGGATGCACCGCCGACAGCATGCCGGGCAGATGCCGGTCGCGTGCCATGGCCAGCGTGATCCGGGACACGCCCAGGACCAGGGCCAACAGCGAACCCAGCGCGGCCACGGCGGCCCCGGCCCGGACCACCGGCACCAGCCCCGGCACACCCGCGGCACGCACCGCGTCCGCCAGCGGCGCGGCAGCACGTCCGAGATCCCCGGACCCGAGCACGGAGAGGACGGAGACCGCCACACACACGTAGACGGCCAGCGCGATGCCGAGCGCGAGCGGGATCGCGCGCGGGACGGTGCGCGCCGGATCCCGCACCTCCTCGCCGAGGGTCGCGATGCGCGCGTACCCAGCGAAGGCGAAGAACAGCAGGCCGGCCGCTTCCAGCACCCCGCCGAACCCTCCGGAGGCCCCGATGCCCAGCCGCCCGGCATCGGACTCCCCGGAGCCGAAGCACACGACGACCACGGAAGCGAGGACCGCCAGGACCACCGCCACGATCAGCCGCGTCAGCCAGGCCGACTTGTGGACGCCGCCGTAGTTCACCGCGGTCAGCGCCACCACGGCGGCGACCGCCACCGCGTGCGCCTGCCCCGGCCAGACGTACGCCCCGACCGTCAGCGCCATCGCCGCACAGGAGGCCGTCTTCCCGACCACGAAGGACCAGCCCGCGAGATATCCCCAGAACGGGCCGAGCCGTTCGCGCCCGTACACATAGGTGCCGCCCGAAGCCGGGTACAACGCGGCCAGGCGAGCCGACGACATGGCGTTGCAGTAGGCGATCAGGGCGGCGAGCGCCAGGCCGAGCAGCAGCCCGGAACCGGCGGCGCGGGCGGCGGGCGCGAGGGCGGCGAAGATGCCCGCGCCGACCATCGAGCCGAGCCCGATCACCACGGCGTCCCCGACCCCCAGGGTGCGCCGCAACCCGTCGGCCGATCCGGACTGTGTCATGGGCCGCACCCTACTGAGCCGAGGAACCACTGGGCGCTGCCAGGACGTCGTCCCAGCCAACACAGCACGAACGGGCCGTGGACGACCTGCGGACGATCAGCCTGTCCGGAGCGAGATCACAGCACCGGGACGGTGCGGGCACATCGCGGAAGGGCAGGGTCAGCACATGAGCATCATCAGCTGGATCATTCTGGGGCTGTTGGCCGGGGTCATCGCCAAGGTACTGCTGCCGGGCCGGGACCCGGGCGGCTTCGTCGGCACGACCGTCATCGGCGTCGCGGGCGCGTTCCTCGGCGGTTGGATATCGGCCCGCTGGCTGGAGCACCCCATCACCAAGGACTTCTACGACGGCGCCACCTGGGCCGCGGCGATCGGCGGATCGCTGGTGCTCCTGATCGCCTACCGCATCCTGTTCGGCAATTCACGAGACTGACCCGCCGGACGGACGGGGAGGGCGACCGCTGCCGCGGTGGCGCCCCTCCCGTCCCGCTGCCCTCACCAGGGAGTCCCAGGGAGTCCCGGGGAGTCCCAGGCCAGGTCCTACCGGTAGTTCACGAACTGCAGCGCGAAGTCGAAGTCCTGACCCTTCAACAGGGAAATGACGGTCTGGAGGTCGTCACGGCTCTTGGAGCTGACGCGCAGTTCCTCGCCCTGCACCTGGGCCTTGACGCCCTTGGGGCCCTCGTCGCGGATGAGCTTGGCGACCTTCTTCGCGTTGTCCTGGGAGATGCCCTCCTTGATCTCCGCGAAGAGCTTGTACTCCTTGCCGGAGAGCTGCGGCTCGCCCGCGTCCAGCGCCTTCAGCGAGATCCCGCGCTTGATCAGCTTCGACTGGAAGACGTCGAGGACGGCGTTCACCCGGTCCTCGGAGTTCGCCTCCATGAGGATCTTGTCTCCGGACCACGAGATCGAGGCGCCGACGCCCTTGAAGTCGTAGCGCTGGGAGATCTCCTTGGCGGCCTGGTTGAGGGCGTTGTCGACCTCCTGCCGCTCGACCTTCGAGACGATGTCGAAACTGGAGTCGGCCATGTCCTGTGGCTCCTTGATATCGGGGTGCGTATCGGATGCGTGTCGGCGTCCGTGGGGCTGTCGCCGAGCCCGGCGCAAGACGCGGGCCGCATCCGGACAAGCCTAGCCACCCTGCCCCGCCGGGGCGGTGAGGAATCCAGGTGGCGAAGCACCCCTCCCCATCGGGTATCGTTTACGTCGTTGCCGGAGAGCACCGCCGAAAAGCGGTTCGAACGGCGGCAAAACCCGGCGGTGTGCCCGAGCGGCCAAAGGGAGCAGACTGTAAATCTGCCGGCTCAGCCTTCCCAGGTTCGAATCCTGGCGCCGCCACGCTGAGTGAGACCCCCTCCGATCTGTGGAAACGCAGAGCGGAGGGGGTCTTCTTCCTTCTCAGGGCTCTTCCCCGCCCGACCGGGCTCACCGGTCGCCGGACGGGGGCTCACCCGGCTCCGAGGCCGCCCCCGAGGCCGGCCCTGACGCGATCTGCGACGTCGGCCCTGATGCCTCTCCGGACGTCAGCCCCGACGTCGGCCCTGGCGCCGTCTCCGACGCCGTCTCAGATGTCCCTCCAGACGGCCCCGACGCCGTTCCCGAGGCCTCGGGTGCCGTCCCCGGTGCCGTTCCCGACGCCTCCTCCTCCGGGCTCTTCGCGGCTCTCCTCACCTCCGCCTCCACGGCGTTGCGGGGCCTGTTCTCGTCCTTGGCGTAGTCGGTGAGGGCGGCCTGGGTGTCGCGGGCGAGGTCGCGCCAGGCTCGCCAGGCGGTTTCGTAGGTGTCGGTCTGGGCCTGGGACCAGGGGGCCGCCGTGGGCGCGCCGTAGGTGTCCCGCAGGTGCAGGACCCTGGCGTGGGCCTCGTCGGCCGCGCGCTGTTTCGCCACGAGTTCCTCGAAGGTATGTGCCACGTGTAGCGATGCTAGGGAGAGGACGGCCGTCGCGCGCGCCGAACGGGGCGTGCGTTGTCGCGCGGTACCCGTGTGGCGCACTGGGGCAGACTGATCCCATGTCCAGCCGTCGCAGAACCTGCCCCGAGTGCCGTCGGGAGATCGCCGTGGTTGCCGGACGGTTCGCCCGGCACGACCCTCCCGGCGCGCGGGAGAACGGTCGGCTGACCTCGTGCCCCGGTTCCCGCAGCACGGCCCGACTGGGTGCCGCCCAGCCGTCGTTGGACGGGTACGTGGTGTCCGACATCCCCGGCCAACTGCCCCTGTTCTGAACGCGCTCGCGGCGCTCAGTTGCCCGCGACCGACTTCACCGCCACGGGCACCGGCGTCGACCCGGAGACCAGTTCCAGGGTCAGGCCGGCCGTCGCCGGCGTGTCCAGCAGTTCCGCGAGGACGGAGGCGACGTCGTCGCGCGGGATCGACCCGCGGCCCGTTCGCGCCTCCAGCCGGACGAGGCCCTTGCCCGCGTCGTCCGTCAGTGAACCGGGGCGCAGGATCGTCCAGTCGAGACCGTCCAGGCCCTGGACGTACGCGTCGGCCTCGCCCTTGGCGCGCAGGTAGACGTCGAAGACCTCGTCGCCCCGGCGGTCGGGATCGGCACCGTAGGAGGACACGACGACGAAGCGGCGTACGCCCGCGCGTACCGCCGCGTCCGCGAACAGCACCGCCGCGCCCCTGTCGACGGTGTCCTTGCGGGCCGTTCCGCTGCCCGGACCCGCGCCCGCCGCGAACACCGCGGCGTCCGCGCCCCGCAGGGCCTCCGCGACCGCCGCCTCGGACGCCGACTCCAGGTCCAGGACGACCGGTTCGGCGCCGACGGCCCGCAGGTCGTCGCTCTGTTCGGCCTTGCGGACGATGCCCGCGACCTCGACTCCGCGTGCGGCGAGCAGACGCTCCAACCGCAGCGCGATCTGACCATGACCTCCGGCGATGACAATGCGCATGCCTTCGACCGTACGCCCGGCCGGGCCTTCCGGCGCGCCACCGGAGGCGAACGCCGGAGCGCGGCCCGCGCCTACGACAGCGTTCCGCGCCCCTGCCGCGGCAGCCCCGACTCCGCCGCCGCCGAGTCGCAGTACTCGCGCACCGCGCTCGTCCGCGCCACCACCCGCCCCCGGTGGATGACGATCCGGCTGTACGCCAGCGACAGCGCGCCCGCCAGGCGGTCGCCGCGCACGGCCAGCAGGTCGGCCGGGAAGCCCGCCTCCACGCGGACCTCGGGCAGTCCCAGGGCCGCCCGCGCGGACGTGCTGACGGCGTCGTAGGCGTCCTCGGGGCGCAGGCCGTGGCGGGAGGCCAGGAGGTACGCCGCTTCCAGGGGGTCGCCCCTGCCGACCGGGTTGGAGACGTCCCGCAGGGTGCCGCTGCCGGCCGCGACCCGGACGCCGGCCGCGCGCAGCAGTCGTACGGGAGGCGTGCCGCGGCGGTCCGTGGCGCCGCAGCCGCCCTGGGGCAGGCACACCACCGTCACGCCGGCCGCGGCGAGTCGGTCGGCCGTGCGGGTCGCGGACTCGGCGGGCAGGTGGGCGAGGGCGGCGCACGGGCCGAGGGTGACGCCGGGGCGCAGGCCGCCCGCCATGGCGGCGAACCGGGCCAGCCGGGCCGGGTCGGCGGCGTCGGTGTGCAGGTCGACGGGGCAGCCGTGTTCGGAGGCGACCTCCAGGACGGCCTCCACATAGCCGGTCGGGTCGGGGTCCAGGTCCGGGCAGCCGCCCACCACGGAGGCGCCCATCTTCAGGGCGTCCCGCAGCGTCGCGAGGCCGTCCGCGCCCGCCACCCCGGTCAGCAGGCGGGGCATCGCCACCGTCGCCAGCTCGGCCAACCCGCGCAGCGAGCGCCGGGCCTGGAGGACGGCCGCCAGCGAGCCCAGCCCCTGGACGTCGCCGACGCGGACGTGCGCGCGGGACGCGGTCGACCCGTGCGCGAGTTGCAGCAGCGCGGCCTCCGCGGCCCGGCGCTGGACGTTCTCGGGGGCGTACGAGACGGGGCCGTCGGTGTCCGCGGAGAGGGCGGTGTCGGCGTGGGCGTGGGGTTCGGCGGGGGCGGGGAGGAGGAGGTAGCCACCGAGGTCCACGCGGGTGCCGGCGGTGTGGCCGAGATCTCCCGTCAGGCTGCCGGCGGTGCCGACCGCCTCGATGCGTCCGCGGCCCAGCCGTACGTCCACGGTCCGGCCGTCCGCGAGGCGGGCGCCGCACAGCAGGAGGGCGCCCGGGTCCGGCCGCCCGTCCGGGGAACCCGGCGCACCGGACGGCGGGGGCGGCTGCGACTGGCTGGGCATCGCGCTCCAGGGTCTCGGCGGTGAGTGGCGGCTCGGTGCCCGGGGGGGTCGGACAACATCACGCAGAGTGAGTCGAGCGTAGGGCGGCGGTCCGGAGCTGTCGGGGAGGAGAGCAATAGTCGTACCGGTGTGGTCCGGTGGGCCGGAGGGGCTCAGGTGCCGTGTGCGGCCTGGGCGGAACGGGGCCTGACGGGGCCGGACAAACGGATTTGGGTGAACGGCTGCGGACCGTGTAATGTCTTCATCGCTCGCCCCAATAGCTCAGTCGGTAGAGCGTCTCCATGGTAAGGAGAAGGTCTACGGTTCGATTCCGTATTGGGGCTCTGGTGGGTGAGGTTCCCGTCGCGAGGCGGGACCTGATCCCATCAAAGCGGTGTAGCTCAGTCGGTAGAGCAAGCGGCTCATAATCGCTGTGTCACCGGTTCAAGTCCGGTCACCGCTACTGACAGTAGCCGATTGTGGGGTCGGTCCTTCGATCGGCTACTCTTTCTTGCGTATATGTCCCATCCGTTCGTCAAGGAGCACTCACGTGGCTGCCACCGACGTCCGCCCGAAGATCACGCTGGCCTGCGTGGAGTGCAAGGAGCGGAACTACATCACCAAGAAGAACCGGCGTAACAACCCGGATCGACTGGAGATGAAGAAGCACTGCCCGCGTTGCAATGCGCACACCGCGCACCGCGAAACGCGATAAATCAGGCTCGTACGTGAGGCCGTCCCCGAGTGATCGGGGGCGGCCTCACGTCGTTTGAACGACCAGTACCGGTCAGTAGAGCAGCGACGCAGAGCAACCAGGAGGTGCCGAGCCGATGGCGCTCGACCAGTCCTTCGTCGGGCGGACCTACCCGCCCACCGATCCCTATGAGGTCGGCAGGGAGAAGATCCGCGAGTTCGCGGAGGCCGTGGGGGACACCCACCCGGCCTACATCGACCCGGAGGCCGCCAAGGCACTGGGACACCCCGACGTGATCGCCCCCCCGACCTTCGTGTTCTCCATCACCTTCAAGGCCGCGGGCCAGGTCGTCCGGGATCCGCAGCTCGGTCTGGACTACAGCCGGGTGGTGCACGGCGACCAGAAGTTCGCCTACCGGCGCCCCGTGCGGGCAGGGGACCGCCTCACCGTGACCTCCACCATCGAAGCGATCAAGTCCATGGCGGGGAACGACATCGTGGACGTCCGGGGCGAGGTCCATGACGAGACCGGCGAGCACGTCGTGACCGCCTGGACCAAGCTCGTCGCCCGCGCGGCGGAGGTGGGCTGACATGACCGCGAAGATCTCCTACGACGACGTCGAGGTCGGCACCGAGCTGCCGGCCCAGTCGTTCGGCGTGACCCGTGCCACCCTCGTCCAGTACGCGGGTGCCTCCGGGGACTTCAACCCGATCCACTGGAACGAGAAGTTCGCCAAGGAGGTGGGCCTGCCGGACGTCATCGCACACGGCATGTTCACCATGGCCGAGGCGATCCGGGTGGTCACCGACTGGACCGGTGACCCGGGTGCGGTCGTCGAGTACGGCGTCCGCTTCACCCGGCCCGTCGTCGTCCCCAACGACGAGCAGGGCGCGACCATCGAGGTCAGCGGCAAGATCGGCGCCAAGCTCGACGACAACACGGTCCGCGTGGACCTGACGGCGACCAACGGCGGCCAGAAGGTCCTGGGGATGTCACGGGCGGTCGTACGACTGGCCTGAGGCGGGCCGGCCGGAGCAGGGCCGTGCGGCCCGGAGATGTCCTGACCCGAGACCGGTGGGACAAGGGGCGTCCTCCCTTGAGGGCGCCCCTCAGTCATGATGCGAGCGCGGACGGGGCTGTCGGTGACGTCTCGTAGGCTTGGGCGCGTGCTGGAACTCCACGACGCCCCGCTCGCCCCGCTGACCACCTTCCGGCTGGGCGGCCCCGCCACCAGGCTGGTGACCGCGACGACCGACGCCGAGGTGGTCGCCGCCGTGCGCGAGGCCGACGCCGACGGCACCCCGCTGCTCGTCATCGGCGGCGGCTCCAACCTCGTCATCGGCGACCGCGGCTTCGCGGGCACCGCCCTGCGCATCGCCACCAGCGGCTTCGACCTCGTCGGTACGACGCTGGAACTGGCCGCCGGTGAGGTGTGGACCGACGCCGTCGCCCGCACCGTCGAGGCCGGCCTGGCCGGCGTCGAATGCCTGGCCGGCATCCCCGGCTCGGCCGGCGCGACCCCGATCCAGAACGTGGGGGCGTACGGCCAGGAGGTCTCCGCCACGATCACCGAGGTGATCGCCTACGACCGCCGCGCCGACGAGACGGTCACCCTCAGCAACGAGGAGTGCGCCTTCTCCTACCGGCACAGCCGCTTCAAGGCCGACCCCGAGCGCTATGTCGTGCTGCGCGTCCGCTTCGCCCTGGAGGACGCCGACGGGCTGTCCGCGCCGGTCAAGTACGCCGAGACGGCACGCGCGCTGGGCGTGGAACCCGGCGACCGGGTGCCGCTGGCGCAGGCCCGCGACACCGTGCTCAAGCTGCGCGCCGGCAAGGGGATGGTCCTGGATGCCGAGGATCACGACACCTGGTCCGCCGGGTCCTTCTTCACCAACCCGATCCTCACCGACGCCGACTTCGCGGTGTTCCGCGCGCGCGTGAAGGAGCGGCTCGGCGAGGACGCCGTACCGCCCGCCTACCCGGCGGGGGAGGGGCGCACCAAGGCCTCCGCGGCCTGGCTGATCGACAAGGCCGGCTTCACGAAGGGGTACGGCGACGGGCCCGCCCGCATCTCCACCAAGCACACCCTCGCCCTCACCAACCGCGGCGAGGCCACCACGGAGGACCTGCTGACCCTGGCCCGCGAGGTCGTGGCCGGGGTACGCGAGGCGTTCGGCGTCACGCTGGTGAACGAGCCGGTGATGGTGGGGGTCGCGCTGTAGGGGCGGGCCGTGGACGCGGTGCCCCCGTGGTGGGGGGCGCCTGCGGGCCGAGGGTCTCCGATCCGTGGCCCCGGCGACCGCGGGCGCCCCCTGCCACGACGGTGGGCGCCCGGTGCCTCTCCTGGTTCTCCCGCGGCACGGCTGTTTGCCGGCCGGGGCGGCTGGAATGCGGCCGACACCCCCGCGCGGGCCCCCGACGGTCCCCACGATCGGCGCCACCTTCCTGTCCCCCGACAGCGGCGTGCCGCGTGGCGAAGGCCGAGACGGCACGCGCGCGGGCCGCGGCGGCGGGTGCCGGCCGATGGACGCTCGCCGGCCCGGCGAGCCCCCGACACCGTCCGGTGGCCGCCGCTCGTCACGAGGCCAGCCAGTCGTCCACCCCCGTCAGCAGCTTCTCCTGTACGTCCTTCGGGGCCGCCGAACCCTGGATCGACTGGCGGGCCAGTTCGGCCAGTTCCTCGTCCGTGAAGGCGTGGTACCGGCGGGCCAGCTCGTACTGGTCGGCCAGCCGGGAGCCGAACAGCAGCGGGTCGTCGGCCCCCAGGGCCATCGGAACACCGGCCTCGTAGAGGGTGCGCAGCGGCACGTCCTCGGGCTTCTCGTACACGCCCAGGGCCACGTTC
This sequence comes from Streptomyces sp. NPDC033216, assembly GCF_055577115.1. NCBI lineage: Bacteria > Bacillati > Actinomycetota > Actinomycetes > Kitasatosporales > Streptomycetaceae > Streptomyces > Streptomyces sp. NPDC033216. The sequence continues at coordinate 18,946 of NZ_JBVIQK010000002.1, forward strand.
GAGGCGGGGCAGACCTCGCAGGTGACACCCCGCTCCGCGAGCCGCTTCAACAGCCGCGGGTCGTCCGCCGCCCGCACCCCGTGCCCGATCCGCGTGGCGTGCAGGTCGTCCAGGCAGTCCCGGACCGACGAGGGCCCGGCCAGCTCGCCGCCGTGCGGGGCCGACAGCAGGCCGCCCTCCCGGGCGATGGCGAAGGCGCGGTCGAAGTCCCGCGCCATGCCCCGGCGTTCGTCGTTCGAGAGTCCGAAGCCCACCACGCCCCGGTCGGCGTACCGCACGGCCAGCCGGGCCAGCGTGCGGGCGTCCAGCGGATGCTTCATCCGGTTCGCCGCCACCAGCACCCGCATTCCGAGCCCGGTCTCCCGCGACGCCGACTCCACGGCGTCCAGGATGATCTCCAGCGTCGGGATCAGTCCGCCCAGCCGCGGCGCGTACGACGTCGGGTCCACCTGGATCTCCAGCCAGCCCGACCCGTCCTTCACATCCTCCTCGGCGGCCTCCCGCACCAGCCGCCGGATGTCCTCGGGCCCTCTGATGCAGGAGCGCGCCGCGTCGTACAGCCGCTGGAAACGGAACCAGCCCCGCTCGTCGGTCGCCCGCAACTGGGGTGGCTCGCCACTGGTCAGGGCCTCGCTCAGCGTCTCCGGCAGATGCACGCCGTACTTGTCGGCGAGTTCCAGCACGGTGCCGGGCCGCATCGACCCGGTGAAGTGCAGGTGCAGATGGGCTTTCGGCAGCTCAGAGACATCACGTACACGCTCCATTCCGGAATCCTGCCGTACGCCGAGGCCGTCCGGGTAGCCGTTTCCCCGAACGTGGTCCTGCTCGCACACAGCGGCGGGCCGCCTCCCGAGGGAGACGGCCCGCCGACCGCTCAGGGGAGCGGGATCAGTCCCTGGCCTCCGCCAGCAGCTTCTGGATCCGGCTCACGCCCTCGACGAGGTCCTCGTCACCGAGCGCGTACGACAGCCGCAGATAGCCCGGCGTGCCGAAGGCCTCGCCCGGGACGACCGCGACCTCCGCCTCCTCCAGGATGAGCGCCGCCAGCTCGACGGAGTCCTGCGGGCGCTTCCCGCGGATCTCCTTGCCGAGCAGAGCCTTCACCGAGGGGTAGGCGTAGAACGCGCCCTCGGGCTCCGGGCAGAGCACGCCGTCGATCTCGTTGAGCATGCGCACGATCGTCCGGCGGCGGCGGTCGAACGCCTCCCGCATCTTCGCCACAGCCTCCAGGTCACCGGAGACGGCGGCCAGCGCGGCCACCTGGGCGACGTTCGAGACGTTCGAGGTGGCGTGCGACTGGAGGTTCGTCGCCGCCTTCACGACGTCCTTCGGGCCGATGATCCAGCCCACCCGCCAGCCCGTCATCGCGTACGTCTTGGCGACACCGTTGACCACGATGCACTTGTCGCGCAGCTCGGGCAGGATCGCCGGCAGCGAGACGAACGTCGCGTCGCCGTAGACGAGGTGCTCGTAGATCTCGTCGGTGAGCACCCACAGGCCGTGCTCCACGGCCCAGTGGCCGATCGCCTCGGCCTCGGCCTCGCTGTAGACGGCGCCGGTCGGGTTGGACGGCGAGACGAAGAGGACGACCTTCGTCTTCTCCGTGCGCGCCGCCTCCAGCTGCTCGACGCTGACCCGGTAGCCGGTCGTCTCGTCCGCGACGACCTCCACCGGGACACCGCCGGCCAGCCGGATCGACTCGGGGTACGTCGTCCAGTACGGCGCCGGGACGATGACCTCGTCGCCCGGGTCGAGGATCGCGGCGAAGGCCTCGTAGATGGCCTGCTTGCCGCCGTTGGTGACCAGGACCTGCGACGCGTCGACCTCGTAGCCGGAGTCGCGCAGCGTCTTCGCGGCGATCGCGGCCTTCAGCTCGGGCAGACCGCCGGCCGGCGTGTAGCGGTGGTACTTCGGGTTCTTGCAGGCGTCGACCGCGGCCTCGACGATGTAGTCGGGGGTCGGGAAGTCGGGCTCACCGGCGCCGAAGCCGATCACCGGCCGCCCGGCGGCCTTCAGGGCCTTGGCCTTGGCGTCCACGGCGAGGGTGGCGGACTCGGAGATCGCACCGACCCGGGCGGAGACCCGGCGCTCGGTGGGAGGGGTTGCAGCGCTCATGACCCCATGTTTTCAGACGGGAAACCCGCCCGGCACACGGGTTTCACGGACTGAACAAGGACGGGCCCCGCTGGGAACATCCGTGCTGATCCGGGCGATGGCCTGGTGATCTTCCGGCTTTTCCCCCTCGGCCTCCGGCCTCGGGGGCCCTCACGGGCACTTTCCGTTCGACGGGGCGCCCCGGAACACGTACACTCCTACGTCGTTGGCCTTCAACAGCCGTGCCACAACCGGTGCACATCGAGCATCCGGTCGGATGCGGTACGTTGGGGAACGCACAAAGGGTCGTAGCTCAATTGGTAGAGCACTGGTCTCCAAAACCAGCGGTTGGGGGTTCAAGTCCCTCCGGCCCTGCTACACACTTCTTCGCCAGGATGTGTGCGCATGTACGTACAGAAATGCACCGCCGTGCGGCTCAGACCGGGCGCGGCACGGCCACGACCCGGGAACAGGTGAGGACGAATGGCGGACGCCGTGGGCTCCATCGACACGCCTGATGCCCAGGACGAGGTGCCTGAGGCGCAGAAGAAGTCCCGCAAGGGCGGTAAGCGCGCCAAGAAGGGCCCGCTGAAGCGGCTCGCGCTCTTCTACCGCCAGATCGTCGCGGAGCTTCGCAAGGTCGTCTGGCCGACGCGGGGCCAGCTGTCGACGTACACCATGGTCGTGATCGTCTTCGTGGTCATCATGATCGGTCTGGTGACCGTGATTGACTATGGACTCGACCACGCCGCGAAGTACGTATTCGGCTGAGCCGAGAGCGAAGGGCGCCGGGTGATCGGCGCCCCTTTCGCGTGTTCCACCCCTATGTATCCAGGAAGAAGCAGCCACCGTGTCTGACCAGAACCTGAACGACGCCATCGAGCCGGACGAGTCGGCTGACGACGAGCTCGACATCGTCGAGGGCGCTGACGAGGACCTGGACGAGTTCGAGGCTGCCGATGCCGAAGCGGGCGAGCCCGCGGAGGACGCCGCGCTGCACGTCGAGGACGAAGCCGACGAGGACGCCGCCGCGGACCACGCCGCCGCCGAGGTCGACGAGGACGCCGCCGACGAGGACTCCGAGGACGGCGAAGCCGCCGCGGAAGAGGCCGAGGAAGCAGAGCCGGCCGAACCCGTCGACCCCGTCACCGCCCTGCGCGAGGAACTGCGCACCCTGCCCGGCGAGTGGTACGTCATCCACACGTACGCCGGTTACGAGAACCGCGTGAAGACCAACCTGGAGCAGCGCGCCGTCTCGCTGAACGTCGAGGACTTCATCTTCCAGGCCGAGGTGCCGCAGGAAGAGGTCGCGCAGATCAAGAACGGCGAGCGCAAGACCATCCGTCAGAACAAGCTCCCCGGCTACGTGCTGGTGCGCATGGACCTGACGAACGAGTCCTGGGGCGTCGTCCGCAACACCCCCGGCGTCACCGGCTTCGTGGGCAACGCCTACGACCCGTACCCGCTGACCCTGGACGAGATCGTCAAGATGCTCGCCCCGGAGGCCGAGGAGAAGGCCGCCCGCGAGGCCGCGGAGGCCGAGGGCAAGCCGGTTCCGCAGCGCAAGGTCGAGGTCCAGGTCCTGGACTTCGAGGTCGGCGACTCGGTCACCGTCACCGACGGCCCGTTCGCCACGCTCCAGGCCACGATCAACGAGATCAACGCCGACTCCAAGAAGGTCAAGGGTCTCGTCGAGATCTTCGGTCGCGAGACCCCGGTCGAGCTGAGCTTCGACCAGATCCAGAAGAACTAGCCCCTTCTGGAACACACGCCTCCGAACAGGTCAGGTGGCCGCTCGCGCGGTGCCTGACCTGCTCGGTTTTTGGCCGCGCAAAGATACCCGTTATCGTTGTGCGGTATGCCTCCATCCGGATCATCCGGACCGGACGGCTGAAAACTCTCACTAGGACCCGGAGAGAGCAATGCCTCCCAAGAAGAAGAAGGTCACGGGGCTCATCAAGCTCCAGATCAACGCCGGTGCGGCCAACCCCGCGCCGCCGGTCGGCCCCGCGCTCGGCCAGCACGGCGTCAACATCATGGAGTTCTGCAAGGCCTACAACGCGGCGACCGAGTCGCAGCGTGGCTGGGTGATCCCGGTGGAGATCACGGTCTACGAGGACCGCTCCTTCACCTTCATCACCAAGACGCCGCCGGCCGCGAAGATGATCCTCAAGGCCGCGGGTGTCGAGAAGGGCTCGGGCGAGCCGCACAAGACCAAGGTCGCCAAGATCACTCAGGCGCAGGTCCGCGAGATCGCCACGACCAAGCTTCCCGACCTCAACGCCAACGACCTGGACGCCGCGTCGAAGATCATCGCCGGCACCGCCCGTTCCATGGGCATCACGGTCGAGGGCTGAGTCCCAGCCCCGTAGCACCTTCGTAGTCGCGGCCCAGGCCGCACGTGGCAGGGCCTGCTCGGCCCGTACCACGACTCCTCAGAACCCCCAGGAGCAGTAGTGAGCAAGCGCAGCAAGTCTCTCCGCGCTGCGGACGCCAAGATCGACCGGGAGAAGCTGTACGCCCCGCTCGAGGCCGTCCGTCTCGCCAAGGAGACCTCCACGTCCAAGTTCGACGGCACCGTCGAGGTCGCCTTCCGTCTGGGTGTCGACCCGCGCAAGGCCGACCAGATGGTCCGTGGCACCGTGAACCTGCCGCACGGCACCGGCAAGACCGCCCGGGTCCTGGTCTTCGCGACCGGTGACCGTGCTGCGGCCGCGGAGGCCGCGGGCGCCGACATCGTCGGCTCCGACGAACTGATCGACGAGGTCGCGAAGGGCCGTCTGGACTTCGACGCCGTCGTCGCCACCCCGGACCTCATGGGCAAGGTCGGCCGCCTCGGCCGCGTGCTCGGTCCGCGTGGTCTGATGCCGAACCCGAAGACCGGCACCGTCACCCCCGACGTGGCCAAGGCCGTCACGGAGATCAAGGGCGGCAAGATCGAGTTCCGCGTCGACAAGCACTCGAACCTGCACTTCATCATCGGCAAGGCGTCGTTCGACGACACGCAGCTGGTGGAGAACTACGGTGCGGCTCTGGAGGAGATCCTCCGTCTCAAGCCGTCCGCCGCCAAGGGTCGCTACATCAAGAAGGCCGCGATCAGCACCACGATCGGCCCCGGCATCCTGGTCGACCCGAACCGCACCCGGAACCTCCTCGTCGAGGAGGACCCGGCCGCGGTCTGAACCTGACGGTTCGCCCCAGTCGGCGACGAGCCCCGCAACCTTCCGAGGTGCGGGGCTCGTCCCTTTCCCCGTACGGCTGTCGGTGCCGTGCGTTACCGTGCGATTCCGGGGACTAGTCGGGGGAGTGGTTATGAAGGGCACGAGTGCACGCCGGGCGGGACTCACGATCGTCGCGGCGACCCTGCTGACCGGGGTGGCGGCCTGTGGCCCGGGGGGCGCAGAGCGGTCCGCCGGGGACGAGGAGTCCTCATCCTCCTCCGGTGGGGGCGGCACCCGTGTCAGCTCCGTAGCCGCCCTGCGCACCGCAGAGAGGTCCACCGAGAACGCCGACTCCGCCAAGGTCGAGTCGACCACCACCATGGGTTCGCTGATGGCGATGACGGCCGACGGCGCCCTCGGCTGGGGCGACGGTCTCACCGGCACTCTCACCATCACCTACACCGGCGGCGCCATGGCCGACACCATGCGGCAGATGGGTTCCGCCTCGATGGAGGCCCGCTATCTGCCCGACGCGTACTACGCGCGCATGGGTGACGAATTCGCCGAGCAGACCGGCGGCAAGCACTGGATCAAGTACCCGTACGAGACCCTGGAGACCCTCGGCGGCGGCTCCGGGGCGTATCTCAAGGACCAGATGGAGAACTCCACCCCCAACCAGTCGGTGAAGCTCCTGCTGGCCTCCGGGGACGTGCGCAGGGTCGGCGAGGAGAAGGTGCGCGGCGAGCGGACCACGCACTACTCGGGCACCGTCGAGGTCGCCGACCTCGCCACCCGCAACTCCAGTCTCACCGAGAGCCAGCTCGCCGACCTGAAGAAGCAGCTGGATCAGGCCGGTGTCACCACGGAGACCGTCGATATCTGGGTCGACGACGAGAACCTGCTGGTCAAGAAGGTGGAGAGGGGCCAGTCGACGAACGGCGCGTACAGCCAGACCGCCTACTACAGCGACTACGGCACCCCGGTCGACACCGAGGTGCCACCGGCCGCCGACACCACGGACCTCTCGGAGCTGCTCGAGCAGCAGGGAGCCGGCTCCACGCCCTGAGGCCGGACCGCCGGGAATTCACAGGACCTCATCCACGCCTCTGGGATACCTTCACACCCTCGCTGTGAATCGACCAGGTGTTCACTGTGTGCTGGGTGGGGGAACGTACATGAGATTTTCCGTGGGTGTCCTCGGGCTGTCCGCCCTGCTCGTCACGGGCTGTGCGGCGGCGTCGGAGGGTACGACGGACGGACGTGACCGGACGGCCGCGGCCGCGGCCGTCGGGAGGGCCGCGACGAAGACGGAGCAGATCGGCTCCCTGCGTTACCGGATGACCGGCCGGATGCCGGAGGAGGGCCGGATCAGGGCCGAGGCCGCGATGGCCACGAAGCCGCCGGCCATGAGCCTGAGGACGACCGTCCTCGGCGGACCCGACAAGGGTGTGGGCGAGGTCCGCCTCGTCGACGGAGTGGTGTACGTCGGCAGCGACGAGGCCACCGAGGACGGCAAGCACTGGATGAAGTTCGGGGCGCCCGGCAGCTCCGGCACCCCGAGCGGCGTCAAGGTCGACACCGCCCCGATGGCCGACAAGGTCCGCCGCAACCCGGCCCACGAGAGCACCTTCCTCACCGCGGCCGAGGACCTGAGGACGAGCGGCGCCGAGACCGTCGACGGCGTCACCACGACCCACTACGAGGGCACCGCCACCGTCGAGGAGATCCGCGCCTCCTACCGGGACGAGGCCAAGAGCGTCCGCCAGCGGCGCGAGCAGTCCCTCGCGCAGTACGAGAAGCTCGGCGTCGACGAACTGGACATGGACGTCTGGATCGACGAGGCCGGCCGCACCAAGCAACTGCGGCTCCAGGGCTTCGGCCGGCGCGGCCAGCTCGACCTCACCATCACCTTCCTCGACTTCGGCAAGCCGGTCACCGTGCAGGCCCCGCCCGCCTCGGACACCCTCGACCTGGCCGAGGAGATGAAGAAGGCCGGGCGCTGAGCGCCTTCACGGGCGGATTTGCTTGACGGCGACCCGTTCACGTACGCTCCTACAGAAGCCAAAGACCGCTGGTCGTTGCCGTGCGCTCGTCAGAGAGTGCGGTGGCCGAAGGATCCGCTGATATGCGGACGACCCGCGTAGGTGACTGTGGAAGTGCTCCCGGACCGTGATCCGCTCGCGGATCTCGTTCGGTCGAGCTCTCGCCCCGTGCGCCTGCGCCGGGGCGTTTCGTTTGTCCCAGCCCCTTCCGAGCGGTCGTCAACACCCGGAAGGAGGCCGACGCTCATGGCAAGGCCCGACAAGGCTGCCGCGGTAGCCGAGCTCGCGGAGCAGTTCCGCAGCTCGAACGCCGCCGTGCTGACCGAGTACCGGGGTCTCACCGTGGCGCAGCTCAAGACGCTGCGTCGTTCGCTCGGTGAGAACGCCCAGTACGCCGTGGTGAAGAACACGCTGACCAAGATTGCGGCCAACGAGGCCGGGATCTCGACGCTCGACGACCTGTTCAACGGTCCGACGGCAGTTGCCTTCGTCACCGGTGACCCGGTGGAGTCGGCGAAGGGTCTTCGTGACTTCGCCAAGGACAACCCGAACCTCGTCATCAAGGGCGGTGTCCTTGACGGCAAGGCGCTGTCCGCCGACGAGATCAAGAAGCTTGCGGACCTCGAGTCCCGCGAGGTTCTGCTCTCCAAGCTGGCGGGTGCCTTCAAGGGCAAGCAGTCCCAGACTGCTCAGCTCTTCCAGGCGCTTCCCTCGAAGCTCGTCCGCACCGTGGACGCTCTTCGTGCCAAGCAGGCAGAGCAGGGCGGTGCCGAGTAATTCGGCTCGCGCATTGACCGCCGCCTGAGGCAGCGGTCTTAGCGGGCCGAACGTACGCCCGCCGAACAAGTACATCCGGCACCTGCCGAATTAGTGGAAGGATCGCCCACCATGGCGAAGCTCAGCCAGGAAGACCTGCTCGCGCAGTTCGAGGAGATGACCCTCATCGAGCTCTCCGAGTTCGTGAAGGCCTTCGAGGAGAAGTTCGACGTCACCGCCGCCGCCGCGGTCGCCGTCGCCGGCCCCGCCGGCCCGGGCGCCCCGGTCGAGCAGGAGGAGGAGAAGGACGAGTTCGACGTCATCCTCACCGGTGCGGGCGACAAGAAGATCCAGGTCATCAAGGTCGTGCGTGAGCTGACCTCGCTGGGTCTCAAGGAGGCCAAGGACCTCGTGGACGGCGCTCCGAAGCCGGTCCTCGAGAAGGTCGCCAAGGACGCCGCCGAGAAGGCCGCCGAGTCCCTCAAGGGCGCCGGCGCCTCGGTCGAGGTCAAGTAACACCCCGCGGTCGGCGACGACCGCAGCGAAGGCCGAAACAGCCCCTCCAGGGGCTGTAACGCTGACGCACCGAGGAGCGATCATCCATTCGGGTGGTCGCTCTTCGGCGTTCCCGAGGGCCCGGCCACGGTTACCTTGCACCCGAGTTCGCGAGGGGTATGGTGATCTTCGTCGTGTCTCCGGACGCCCCGCGTTCGGGCATGGGGGCCTTGACGAACCGCACACGGCGCGCAATTCTCAGGACGCGTCGTCACAAGGATCCGTATCCGAGGCATGGATCGACGACGAAGAGGGCAGTATCACCGTGCGTTAGAGGGCAACCGGACCGAGGGCGTTGAGCACTACGAGGGTCGCGAAAAACCCGCACTGGACATCAGTGTGCCAAGTGGCTACACTGACCCTTTGCGCTGCCTGTTAGCTGTCCCCTGCCCGTCACCAGGGGAATACCCTCGCCCGAGCATCATGATCGGACCACTTCTGACCCGGCCTGTCGGCCGATTCGGGGAAGTCCGACTCGGTGTGTGGGGGAGGAGCCGGTACGCGCGTAGTGAGTCCGAGCCCTCGGAAGGACCCCCTCTTGGCCGCCTCGCGCAATGCCTCGACCGCGAATACGAACAATGCTGCCAGCACTGCCCCGCTGCGCATCTCCTTTGCAAAGATCAAGGAGCCCCTCGAGGTTCCGAACCTTCTCGCGCTGCAAACCGAGAGCTTCGACTGGCTGCTCGGCAACGAAGCATGGAAGGCTCGCGTCGAGGAGGCTCTCGAGAACGGTCAGGACGTCCCCACCAAGTCCGGCCTCGAGGAGATCTTCGAGGAGATCTCCCCGATCGAGGACTTCTCCGGGTCGATGTCGCTGACCTTCCGCGACCACCGTTTCGAGCCGCCGAAGAACAGCATCGACGAGTGCAAGGACCGTGACTTCACGTACGCGGCCCCGCTCTTCGTGACGGCCGAGTTCACGAACAACGAGACCGGCGAGATCAAGTCCCAGACGGTCTTCATGGGCGACTTCCCGCTCATGACCAACAAGGGCACCTTCGTCATCAACGGCACCGAGCGTGTCGTCGTGTCGCAGCTGGTCCGCTCGCCCGGCGTCTACTTCGACTCCTCCATCGACAAGACGTCCGACAAGGACATCTTCTCCGCCAAGATCATCCCGTCCCGGGGTGCCTGGCTGGAGATGGAGATCGACAAGCGCGACATGGTCGGTGTCCGCATCGACCGCAAGCGCAAGCAGTCCGTCACCGTCCTCCTGAAGGCTCTCGGCTGGACCACCGAGCAGATCCTCGAGGAGTTCGGCGAGTACGAGTCGATGCGCGCCACCCTGGAGAAGGACCACACCCAGGGCCAGGACGACGCGCTCCTGGACATCTACCGCAAGCTGCGTCCGGGCGAGCCCCCGACCCGCGAGGCCGCTCAGACGCTGCTCGAGAACCTCTACTTCAACCCCAAGCGCTACGACCTCGCGAAGGTCGGCCGCTACAAGGTGAACAAGAAGCTCGGCGCCGACGAGCCGCTGGACGCCGGCGTGCTCACCACCGACGACATCATCGCCACGATCAAGTACCTGGTGAAGCTGCACGCCGGTGAGACCGAGACGCTCGGCGAGTCGGGCCGCTCGATCATGGTCGAGACCGACGACATCGACCACTTCGGCAACCGCCGCATCCGCAGCGTCGGCGAGCTGATCCAGAACCAGGTCCGTACGGGTCTCGCCCGTATGGAGCGGGTCGTGCGTGAGCGCATGACCACTCAGGACGTCGAGGCGATCACGCCGCAGACCCTGATCAACATCCGGCCGGTCGTCGCCTCCATCAAGGAGTTCTTCGGCACCAGCCAGCTGTCCCAGTTCATGGACCAGAACAACCCGCTGTCGGGTCTGACGCACAAGCGTCGTCTCAACGCGCTCGGCCCGGGTGGTCTGTCCCGTGAGCGGGCCGGCTTCGAGGTCCGTGACGTTCACCCGTCGCACTACGGCCGCATGTGCCCGATCGAGACGCCGGAAGGCCCGAACATCGGTCTGATCGGCTCGCTCGCCTCGTACGGCCGGATCAACCCGTTCGGTTTCATCGAGACCCCGTACCGCAAGGTCACCGGCGGTGTCGTCACCGACGAGGTCGACTACCTCACGGCCGACGAGGAGGACCGGTTCGTCATCGCGCAGGCCAACGCGCTGCTCAATGACGAGTTCCAGTTCGAGGAGGCCCGCGTCCTGGTCCGCCGTCGTGGCGGCGAGGTCGACTACGTCCCCGGCGACGACGTCGACTACATGGACGTCTCCCCGCGCCAGATGGTGTCGGTCGCGACCGCCATGATCCCCTTCCTTGAGCACGACGACGCCAACCGTGCCCTCATGGGCGCGAACATGATGCGTCAGGCCGTCCCGCTCATCAAGAGCGAGTCGCCGCTCGTCGGCACCGGCATGGAGTACCGCTCCGCGGTCGACGCCGGCGACGTGGTCAAGGCCGAGAAGGCGGGTGTGGTCCAGGAGGTCTCCGCGGACTACATCACCACCGCCAACGACGACGGCACGTACATCACGTACCGCCTGGCCAAGTTCGCCCGTTCCAACCAGGGCACCTCGGTCAACCAGAAGGTCATCGTCAACGAGGGCGACCGGATCATCGAGGGCCAGGTCCTGGCCGACGGTCCGGCCACCGAGAACGGTGAGATGGCCCTGGGCAAGAACCTGCTCGTGGCGTTCATGCCGTGGGAGGGTCACAACTACGAGGACGCGATCATCCTGTCGCAGCGCCTCGTGCAGGACGACGTCCTCTCCTCGATCCACATCGAGGAGCACGAGGTCGACGCCCGTGACACCAAGCTCGGCCCCGAGGAGATCACCCGGGACATCCCGAACGTCTCCGAGGAGGTCCTCGCCGACCTCGACGAGCGCGGCATCATCCGTATCGGTGCCGAGGTCGTCGCCGGCGACATCCTGGTCGGCAAGGTCACGCCCAAGGGTGAGACCGAGCTGACCCCGGAGGAGCGCCTGCTGCGCGCGATCTTCGGTGAGAAGGCCCGTGAGGTCCGTGACACCTCGCTGAAGGTGCCGCACGGCGAGATCGGCAAGGTCATCGGCGTCCGCGTCTTCGACCGTGAAGAGGGCGACGAGCTGCCGCCGGGCGTGAACCAGCTGGTTCGTGTCTACGTGGCGCAGAAGCGCAAGATCACGGACGGTGACAAGCTCGCCGGCCGCCACGGCAACAAGGGTGTCATCTCGAAGATCCTGCCGATCGAGGACATGCCGTTCCTGGAGGACGGCACCCCGGTCGACATCATCCTCAACCCGCTCGGTGTGCCGTCCCGAATGAACCCGGGACAGGTCCTGGAGATCCACCTCGGCTGGCTCGCCAGCCGCGGCTGGGACGTCTCCGGCCTCGCGGAGGACTGGGCGCAGCGCCTCCAGGCGATCGGCGCCGACACCGTCGGCCCCGGCACCAACGTCGCCACCCCGGTGTTCGACGGCGCCCGTGAGGACGAGCTGACCGGTCTGCTCCAGCACACCATCCCGAACCGCGACGGCGAGCGCATGGTGCTCCCGTCCGGCAAGGCCCCGCTGTTCGACGGCCGCTCCGGCGAGCCGTTCCCGGAGCCGATCTCGGTCGGCTACATGTACATCCTGAAGCTCCACCACCTGGTCGACGACAAGCTGCACGCCCGCTCGACCGGTCCGTACTCGATGATCACCCAGCAGCCGCTGGGTGGTAAGGCCCAGTTCGGTGGCCAGCGCTTCGGTGAGATGGAGGTGTGGGCGCTGGAGGCTTATGGCGCCGCGTACGCCCTCCAGGAGCTGCTGACCATCAAGTCCGACGACGTCACCGGCCGCGTGAAGGTCTACGAGGCCATCGTCAAGGGCGAGAACATCCCCGAGCCCGGCATCCCCGAGTCCTTCAAGGTGCTCATCAAGGAGATGCAGTCCCTGTGCCTCAACGTGGAGGTGCTGTCCTCGGACGGCATGTCCATCGAGATGCGCGACACCGACGAGGACGTCTTCCGCGCGGCGGAAGAGCTCGGCATCGACCTGTCCCGGCGCGAGCCGAGCAGCGTCGAAGAGGTCTGACGGGAGTCCGGTGGGGCCTCTCCAGCAGAGGCCCCGCCGACCCCGCGACCCCCGTTTCAGACCACAGACTTACAACCCTGAGAGGGATTGACGCATAGTGCTCGACGTCAACTTCTTCGATGAGCTCCGGATCGGTCTGGCCACCGCTGACGACATCCGTCAGTGGAGCCACGGCGAGGTCAAGAAGCCCGAGACCATCAACTACCGCACGCTCAAGCCCGAAAAGGACGGACTCTTCTGCGAGAAGATCTTCGGTCCGACCCGGGACTGGGAGTGCTACTGCGGCAAGTACAAGCGTGTCCGCTTCAAGGGCATCATCTGTGAGCGCTGCGGCGTCGAGGTGACCCGCGCCAAGGTGCGCCGCGAGCGGATGGGCCACATCGAGCTGGCCGCTCCCGTCACGCACATCTGGTACTTCAAGGGTGTCCCGAGCCGTCTGGGCTACCTGCTCGACCTGGCTCCGAAGGACCTCGAGAAGGTCATCTACTTCGCCGCGTACATGATCACGTACGTCGACGAGGAGCGCCGCACGCGTGACCTGCCCTCGCTGGAGGCGCACGTCTCCGTCGAGCGGCAGCAGATCGAGAACCGCCGGGACGCCGACCTGGAGGCCCGCGCCAAGAAGCTCGAGACCGACCTGGCCGAGCTGGAGGCCGAGGGCGCCAAGGCCGACGTGCGCCGCAAGGTGCGCGAAGGCGCCGAGCGGGAGATGAAGCAGCTGCGCGACCGCGCCCAGCGCGAGATCGACCGTCTCGACGAGGTGTGGACCCGCTTCAAGAACCTCAAGGTCCAGGACCTCGAGGGCGACGAGCTGCTCTACCGCGAGCTGCGTGACCGCTTCGGCACCTACTTCGACGGTTCGATGGGTGCCGCGGCGCTTCAGAAGCGCCTGGAGTCCTTCGACCTCGACGAAGAGGCCGAGAAGCTCCGCGAGATCATCCGTACCGGCAAGGGCCAGAAGAAGACCCGCGCGCTCAAGCGCCTCAAGGTCGTCTCGGCGTTCCTCCAGACCAGCAACAGCCCCAAGGGCATGGTGCTGGACTGCGTGCCGGTGATCCCGCCGGACCTGCGTCCGATGGTGCAGCTGGACGGTGGCCGCTTCGCGACCTCCGACCTGAACGACCTGTACCGCCGTGTCATCAACCGCAACAACCGCCTGAAGCGCCTTCTCGACCTCGGTGCGCCCGAGATCATCGTGAACAACGAGAAGCGCATGCTCCAGGAGGCGGTCGACGCCCTCTTCGACAACGGCCGCCGCGGCCGCCCGGTGACGGGCCCCGGCAACCGTCCGCTGAAGTCCCTCAGCGACATGCTGAAGGGCAAGCAGGGCCGATTCCGTCAGAACCTGCTCGGCAAGCGTGTGGACTACTCCGCGCGTTCCGTGATCGTCGTGGGTCCGCAGCTGAAGCTGCACCAGTGCGGTCTGCCGAAGGCGATGGCGCTGGAGCTGTTCAAGCCGTTCGTGATGAAGCGCCTGGTCGACCTGAACCACGCGCAGAACATCAAGTCGGCCAAGCGCATGGTCGAGCGCGGCCGCACCGTGGTGTACGACGTCCTCGAAGAGGTCATCGCCGAGCACCCGGTGCTGCTGAACCGTGCGCCCACCCTGCACCGCCTCGGCATCCAGGCCTTCGAGCCGCAGCTGGTCGAGGGCAAGGCCATCCAGATCCACCCGCTCGTCTGCACCGCCTTCAACGCGGACTTCGACGGTGACCAGATGGCCGTGCACCTTCCGCTCTCCGCGGAGGCGCAGGCCGAGGCCCGCATCCTGATGCTGTCCTCGAACAACATCCTCAAGCCGGCCGACGGCCGCCCGGTGACGATGCCGACCCAGGACATGGTCCTCGGTCTGTTCTTCCTCACCACCGACGGCGCCCTGCGCGACGTCAAGGGCGAGGAGCGCTCCTTCTCGTCCGTGGCCGAGGCGATCATGGCGTTCGACGCCGGCGAGCTCTCGCTGCAGTCGCGCGTGGACATCCGCTTCCCGGTGGGCACCATCCCGCCGCGCGGCTGGACCCCGCCGGCGCAGGAGGAGGGCGAGCCGGAGTGGCAGCAGGGTGACTCGTTCCGGCTGCGGACGACCCTGGGCCGTGCGCTCTTCAACGAGCTGCTGCCCGAGGACTACCCGTTCGTCGACTACGAGGTCGGCAAGAAGCAGCTCTCGGAGATCGTCAACGACCTCGCCGAGCGCTACCCCAAGGTCATCGTGGCGGCGACGCTCGACAACCTGAAGGCTTCCGGCTTCTACTGGGCGACCCGTTCCGGCGTCACCGTGGCCATCTCCGACATCGTCGTCCCCGACGCGAAGAAGGAGATCGTCAAGGGCTACGAGGCGCAGGACGAGAAGGTCCAGAAGCAGTACGAGCGCGGTCTGATCACCAAGGAAGAGCGCACGCAGGAGCTCATCGCGATCTGGACCAAGGCGACCAACGAGGTCGCCGAGGCGATGAACGCGAACTTCCCGAAGACCAACCCCGTCTCGATGATGGTCAACTCGGGTGCCCGCGGAAACATGATGCAGATGCGTCAGATCGCCGGTATGCGTGGTCTGGTGTCGAACGCGAAGAACGAGACCATCCCGCGTCCGATCAAGGCCTCGTTCCGTGAGGGCCTGTCCGTGCTGGAGTACTTCATCTCCACCCACGGTGCTCGTAAGGGTCTGGCGGACACCGCCCTGCGTACCGCCGACTCGGGTTACCTCACCCGTCGTCTGGTGGACGTCTCGCAGGACGTCATCATCCGCGAGGAGGACTGCGGCACCGAGCGCGGCCTCAAGCTGGCCATCGCCGAGCGCGGCGAGGACGGTGTGCTGCGCAAGGCGGACAACGCCGAGACCAGCGTGTACGCGCGCTGCCTCGCCGAGGACATCGTCGTCGACGGCAAGGTGCTCGCCCCGGCGGGCGTCGACCTCGGTGACGTCCTCATCGACCAGCTGGTCAAGGCCGGCGTCGAGGAGGTCAAGACCCGCTCGGTCCTGACCTGCGAGTCCGCCGTCGGCACCTGCGCCATGTGCTACGGCCGTTCGCTGGCCACCGGCAAGCTGGTCGACATCGGTGAGGCGGTCGGCATCATCGCCGCCCAGTCCATCGGTGAGCCCGGCACCCAGCTGACGATGCGTACCTTCCACACCGGTGGTGTGGCCGGTGACGACATCACCCAGGGTCTGCCGCGTGTCGTCGAGCTCTTCGAGGCCCGTACCCCGAAGGGTGTCGCCCCGATCTCCGAGGCCTCCGGCCGCGTGCGGATCGAGGAGACCGAGAAGACCAAGAAGATCGTCATCACGCCGGACGACGGCAGCGACGAGACGGCGTTCCCGATCTCGAAGCGTTCCCGTCTGAAGGTCGAGGAGGGCGAGCACGTCGAGGTGGGCCAGCAGCTCACCGTGGGTACGCAGAACCCGCACGACGTGCTGCGCATCCTGGGTCAGCGTGCCGTCCAGGTCCACCTGGTCGCCGAGGTCCAGCGGGTGTACAACTCGCAGGGTGTGTCGATCCACGACAAGCACATCGAGATCATCATCCGGCAGATGCTCCGCCGCGTGACGATCATCGAGTCCGGCGACGCCGAGCTGCTGCCCGGCGAGCTGGTCGAGCGGTCGAAGTTCGAGACCGAGAACCGTCGTGTGGTGCAGGAGGGCGGTCACCCGGCCTCCGGTCGTCCGCAGCTCATGGGTATCACCAAGGCCTCGCTGGCCACGGAGTCCTGGCTGTCGGCGGCGTCCTTCCAGGAGACGACCAGGGTGCTGACGGACGCGGCGATCAACGCCAAGTCCGACTCCCTGATCGGCCTCAAGGAGAACGTCATCATCGGTAAGCTCATCCCGGCCGGTACGGGTCTGTCCCGCTACCGCAACATCCGGGTCGAGCCGACCGAGGAGGCCAAGGCCGCGATGTACTCGGCCGTCGGCTACGACGACATCGACTACTCGCCGTTCGGCACCGGCTCCGGCCAGGCCGTCCCGCTGGAGGACTACGACTACGGTCCGTACAACCAGTAAGGCGTACGTCTGACGTACCGAAGGGCGGTCACCCGTGAGGGTGGCCGCCCTTCGGCATGCTCGGCGGCCGTGAGCGGCGCTGTGGCCGTCCGCAGGCTTCGCCCGGCCCCCGGCCACCCCTGCCGGATCCCCGGTCCGCTCACGGCCTCTCACGACTTTCTCCGCGCACGGAGCGCGCGACGCGAGTGCGGGGGAACCATCGCGGGACGCCGAGCGTAGGAGAATGATGGGAGGCAGTTCACGCCAAGCGGGGGAGGTGTCCGTGTCGTATCCGTCGCCATGGCAGCCGTGGCAGGGCCAGAGCAGTCCGTCGATGCTGGCCGCCCACGCGGACCGGGAGCGCACCGTCGACGTGCTCAGGGCGGGTTTCGCCGAGGGCCGTCTCCAGCAGGTGGAGTTCGAGCGCCGAGTGGCGCGGGCGTACGAGGCCCGCACGGTCGGGGAGCTGTCCCTGATCGTCGCCGACCTGCCTCAGGGCCCCGTCGCGGCCCAGCTCACCGCCCCGCAGCCGCAGGGCTACCCGATGCAGGTTCCGCGGACCTTCCTGGCCGCCCCGCCGCCGACGAACGGCAAGGCGGTCGGCTCCATGGTCTGCGGGGTCCTCACCACGATGACGATGGGCCTCACCGGCATCCCCGCGGTGATCCTCGGGCACTCGGCCAGAGCCGAGATCCGTCGCACCGGAGAGGGCGGCGAGGGCTTCGCCATGGCCGGCCTCATCCTGGGCTGGCTGTCGGTGGCCGGCTGGGCGGTCTTCCTGGCGGTCCTGTTCATGGCGGCGGTCGCCTCGAGCTGAGCTGAGGCGCGGCGCCGTCGGCCCGCTCCCGTGGCGGGGCCTCTCCTGGCCCCGGGCTTCGGCGCGACGCTGTGGGACGTACGGCGGGGGGCCGGGCCGGCCGCGCCGTGCGGTGGCGTACGGCGGGGGACGGGGCCGCGCCGCCGCTGGCTCCGTGCGCCGCTCCCACCGCGCTGCGATCCCGGCACGTGACGAAACCTCGCGACCCTCGGCGGGGACGCGCGGGCGCGGCGGTCTCCGTCCCCCCGCCCCGTATCGGATCTCCCGCTCGAAGGCCGGGCGGCGGCCCGCTCAGCCCGGACATCTCCCAGATCAGCACCTCGGCCGACGGCGGCCTCGGCCCCCACTCGGCCTCCCGTCGGCGGGCATCGCGAGGGCCTGTCCGGGCGGGACCTCCGTCGGACCGTCCCGCGAGGGCTTCCGTCGGGCCGTCCCGGCGAGGGCGAGGCCCCGTCGGGCCGTCCCGCGAGGGCCCGAGTTCCGTCGACCGTCCCGCTACGGGATGCCCAGCTCGAACATGACGTAGTGCGCGTACCACCCCGAGGCGACGGCCGCCGTGGTGAAGAAGACCGTCAGGCTCGGCCACTTGAGCCGGTTCATCGCCGCCGCGGGGGCCAGGAGCAGCGGGAAGCAGGGCAGCAGATAGCGCGGGGTGTTGCCGAACATCTGCTGGGTGCCCAGCACGGTCACCACGCTCGCCAGCGTGTACGCGACCAGCACCAGGGGCGGCTTCTTCCGCAGCATCAGCGCGATCAGGAACGGCAGCGCCAGCACCACCTGCACGGCGATGAGGTCGGGGACGGAGAAGGCGAACAGGTAGTTGTGCCGGCCGACGGCCGTGTTGCCCAGCACGTCGAGGGTGTAGGCACCGAAGTCGAAGTAGTGCGCCCACCCCTCCCGCTGGAGGGTGAAGTACGCCGTCGGATCGCCCATGCTCAGGCCGACCCAGGCGACGTAGGTGAGCAGGCCGAGCGGCGCGGCGACCATGGCGTACACCGGTCCCGCCACCCCGTGTTCGCGTCTGCTGTCACGCCGGGCGAGTGTCACCAGCGCGGCGAGCCCGACCGCGCCGATGAGCGCGGCGGACGTGGGCCGGTTGAGTCCTGCCACGAAGGCGAGGAGCCCGGCCGCCAGCCAGCGGCCCCTCATCACGCCGTAGCAGCACCAGGCGGCGATGGCGACGAACAGTGACTCCGAGTACACCGCCCACTCGACGCCGGCGCCCGGTACGACCGCCCACAGCCCGGCGGCGATCGTGCCGGCCCGGACGCCGGCGAGCGTGGCGACGACGGCGTAGATCCCGGCGGCGGCGACGAAGGACGCGAGCACCGAGACGATGATCCCGGACCCGAACAGACCGAGACCGGTGATCTCGGACATCCCTCGGATCAGCCCCGGGTACAGCGGGAAGAAGGCGACGGAGTTCTGCTTGACCGTGAACAGTCCGCCCGGGTCGAGGCGTTCCAGGGGCCGCGGGTCGTACCCCTTCTCGGCGACCTGGAGGTACCACCAGCCGTCCCAGGTGGCGAGCACGTCCCACCAGTGGGCGCCGCCGCCGAAGCGGGGCTGCTTCTCCCGGTAGTCGCCGGCGGCCTCCAGCAGAAACGCGAAGACGGTCAGCCCGACCAGCTTCGTGACGCCGTACAGGAGCAGTGGGGCACGGTACGGTCGTAGACCATCCGGCAGCGAGAGACGGCGCGGCACCCGCGGCCGCTCCTGCCGCCCGTCGGGCTCACGGGGCACGCCGGGCTCGTCGGGCATCGCGGAGTCCGTCGCCGCGTCGCTGCGGGCCGTGCTCATGACTGGGGTCCCCCCTCGGCAGACCGGCCGGAGCCAGGCGCGTCAGCGCTGTCCGGATGATCGTGAAGTGTGGTCATAAGATCGCAACAGCGTCGCACATGTGCGTCACGGCTTGGGGGAGGACGGGTGCCTGAAGCACCGGACACCACGGCGGCGGCGACCGTCCTGTCGGTCGTCATCCCGATGTACAACGAGGAAGAGGTCCTTCCCGCGCTGGTGAGCAGGTTGCGCCCGGTCCTGGCCGAGCTGGCCGTCGACTACGAGGTCGTCGCCGTCGACGACGGCAGCACCGACCGCACCGCCGAGCTGCTCGCCGCGTTCCGCCTCGGCTGGCCCGAGTTGCGCGTCATCGGCCTGCGCCGGAACTCGGGCCACCAGGCCGCCCTGACGGCGGGCCTGGACCGGGCGCACGGCGCCTATGTGGTGAGCCTCGACGCCGACCTCCAGGATCCGCCCGAGAAGATCCCCGAGATGCTGGCACTGGCCCGCGCCGGCGGCCTCGACATCGTCTACGGCATCCGGGCCGACCGGGCCAGTGACACCGGCTTCAAGCGGTGGACCGCCGGCCTGTACTACCGGCTCGTCCGCCGCCTGGCCGGCCCTTCGGTGCCGGCGCAGGCCGGTGACTTCCGGCTGCTCAGCAGGGCTGCCGTGGATGCCCTCAAGGCCCTGCCCGACCAGCAGCGCGTCTACCGCCTCCTGGTGCCCTGGCTCGGTTTCCCCAGCGGCCGGATCACCTACGAGCGGGCCCCGCGCCCGGCCGGCCACAGCAAGTACCCGCTGGGCCGGATGATCCGCCTCGCGGTCGACAGCGTCACCGGCTTCTCGGCGGCCCCGCTGCGCATCGCCACCTGGCTCGGCGGGTTCGCCTTCCTGGTCTGCCTGGCCCTCATGGTCTACACGCTCAGCGCCCACGCCCTGGAACACACCGTTCCGGGCTGGACCTCCCTGTTCACCGGCGTGCTGTTCATCGGCGCGGTCCAGCTGGTCTGCGTGGGCCTGCTCGGGGAGTACGTGGGGCGCATCTACACCGCCGTACAGAACCGTCCGACGTACTTCGTCGGGCACGACACGGCGCAGGGAGCGGCCGGTACCCGGTGCCCGGAACCCGGTCCCGCGCCCGGTGCCGGACATGACGCGGCTCACGCCGGGGTGCCGATTCCCTCGCCCGCGGAGGCCGGACCCCCGGTACCACAACGGTCCCCCGGGGCGCGGACGTGACCCCGGTGTGTCGGCGGCGCCGCTTCTGTTTTGACCGGAGTGATTGCGCTGGGTACGCTCAGACCTTGTGCCTGGGGTGTGCCCTGGCCCTCGTGCGTGCCTTCAACCGCGCAGGGGCCTAAGGAGCGGCCACCGCAAACCGCGTCTTTTTCCGTCTCGCGGCGGAAGCCCGCGGATTCGACACACCCGACCGCGTGGGTCGGCGATGTTCCAGGTTAGCTGTACAAATCGGCACACAGAAACCGGAGAAGTAGTGCCTACGATCCAGCAGCTGGTCCGCAAGGGCCGGCAGGACAAGGTCGAGAAGAACAAGACGCCCGCACTCGAGGGTTCCCCTCAGCGCCGTGGCGTCTGCACGCGTGTGTTCACGACCACCCCGAAGAAGCCGAACTCGGCCCTGCGTAAGGTCGCGCGTGTGCGTCTGACCAGCGGGATCGAGGTCACCGCTTACATTCCGGGTGAGGGACACAACCTGCAGGAGCACTCCATCGTGCTCGTGCGTGGTGGCCGTGTGAAGGACCTGCCGGGTGTTCGCTACAAGATCATTCGCGGCTCCCTCGACACCCAGGGTGTCAAGAACCGCAAGCAGGCCCGCAGCCGCTACGGCGCCAAGAAGGAGAAGTAAGACATGCCTCGTAAGGGCCCTGCCCCGAAGCGCCCGGTCATCATCGACCCGGTCTACGGTTCTCCTCTTGTCACGTCGCTCATCAACAAGGTGCTGCTGAACGGCAAGCGCTCCACCGCCGAGCGCATCGTCTACGGCGCCATGGAGGGCCTGCGCGAGAAGACCGGCAACGACCCGGTCATCACGCTGAAGCGCGCTCTCGAGAACATCAAGCCGACCATCGAGGTCAAGTCCCGCCGTGTCGGTGGCGCGACCTACCAGGTTCCGGTCGAGGTCAAGCCGGGCCGCGCGAGCACCCTGGCGCTGCGCTGGCTCGTGGGCTACTCCCGCGCCCGTCGCGAGAAGACCATGACCGAGCGCCTGCTCAACGAGCTTCTCGACGCGTCCAACGGCCTCGGCGCCGCTGTGAAGAAGCGCGAGGACACCCACAAGATGGCCGAGTCCAACAAGGCCTTCGCGCACTACCGCTGGTAGTCGCTACCCACATCGAGACCGAGAGAAGACTGAAGCCTTATGGCTACCACTTCACTTGACCTGGCCAAGGTCCGCAACATCGGGATCATGGCCCACATCGACGCGGGCAAGACGACCACCACCGAGCGGATCCTGTTCTACACCGGTGTGTCCTACAAGATCGGTGAGGTCCACGACGGCGCTGCCACCATGGACTGGATGGAGCAGGAGCAGGAGCGTGGCATCACGATCACCTCTGCTGCCACCACCTGTCACTGGCCGCTGGCCGACGTCGACCACACCATCAACATCATCGACACCCCGGGTCACGTCGACTTCACCGTCGAGGTGGAGCGTTCCCTCCGGGTGCTCGACGGTGCCGTGACGGTGTTCGACGGCGTCGCCGGTGTCGAGCCCCAGTCCGAGACGGTGTGGCGTCAGGCGGACCGCTACGGCGTTCCCCGCATCTGCTTCGTCAACAAGCTCGACCGGACCGGTGCCGAGTTCCACCGCTGCGTCGACATGATCTCTGACCGCCTCGGCGCTCAGCCGATCGTCATGCAGCTCCCGATCGGTGCCGAGGCCGACTTCAAGGGCGTCGTCGACCTGGTCACGATGAAGGCGTTCGTGTGGTCCGCCGAGGCCACCAAGGGCGAGATGTACGACATCGTCGACATCCCGGCCACGCACACCGAGGCTGCCGAGGAGTACCGCGGCAAGCTCATCGAGGCCGTCGCCGAGAACGACGAAGAGATCATGGAGCTGTACCTCGAGGGCACCGAGCCCACCGAGGAGCAGCTGTACGCCGCGATCCGTCGTATCACCATCGCGTCCGGCAAGTCCAAGGACACCACGGTCACCCCGGTGTTCTGCGGTACCGCGTTCAAGAACAAGGGCGTCCAGCCCCTGCTCGACGCGGTCGTGCGCTACCTCCCCTCCCCGCTCGACGTCGAGGCCATCGAGGGCCACGCCGTGAACGACCCGGAGGAGATCGTCAAGCGCAAGCCGTCCGAGGACGAGCCGCTGTCGGCGCTCGCGTTCAAGATCATGAGCGACCCGCACCTCGGCAAGCTCACCTTCGTCCGGGTCTACTCGGGCCGCCTGGAGTCCGGCACCGCCGTGCTGAACTCCGTCAAGGGCAAGAAGGAGCGCATCGGCAAGATCTACCGCATGCACGCGAACAAGCGTGAGGAGATCGCGGCGGTCGGCGCCGGCGACATCGTCGCCGTCATGGGTCTGAAGCAGACCACGACCGGTGAGACGCTGTGCGACGACAAGGCGCCGGTCATCCTGGAGTCCATGGACTTCCCGGCCCCGGTCATCCAGGTCGCGATCGAGCCCAAGTCCAAGGGTGACCAGGAGAAGCTGGGTGTCGCCATCCAGCGTCTCGCGGAGGAGGACCCCTCCTTCCAGGTCCACTCGGACGAGGAGACCGGCCAGACCATCATCGGTGGCATGGGTGAGCTGCACCTCGAGGTGCTGGTCGACCGTATGCGCCGTGAGTTCAAGGTCGAGGCCAACGTCGGCAAGCCGCAGGTCGCGTACCGCGAGACCATCCGCAAGGCGGTCGACCGGCTCGACTACACGCACAAGAAGCAGACCGGTGGTACCGGTCAGTTCGCCAAGGTGCAGATCGCGATCGAGCCGATCGAGGGCGGCGACGCCTCGTACGAGTTCGTGAACAAGGTGACCGGTGGCCGTATCCCGAAGGAGTACATCCCTTCGGTGGACGCCGGTGCGCAGGAGGCCATGCAGTTCGGCATCCTCGCCGGTTACGAGATGACCGGCGTGCGCGTCACCCTGCTCGACGGTGGCTACCACGAGGTGGACTCCTCCGAACTCGCCTTCAAGATCGCCGGTTCGCAGGCGTTCAAGGAGGCCGCGCGCAAGGCCAGCCCCGTGCTGCTCGAGCCGATGATGGCCGTCGAGGTCACCACGCCCGAGGACTACATGGGTGAGGTCATCGGCGACATCAACTCCCGCCGTGGCCAGATCCAGGCCATGGAGGAGCGTGCCGGCGCCCGCGTCGTGAGGGGCCTCGTGCCTCTCTCGGAGATGTTCGGCTACGTCGGAGACCTCCGCAGCAAGACCTCGGGTCGCGCAAGCTACTCGATGCAGTTCGACTCCTACGCCGAGGTTCCGCGGAACGTCGCCGAGGAGATCATCGCGAAGGCCAAGGGCGAGTAACGCACTCCGTTCACACGCCGTAGGCTTAACTCCGGAGCCTCTAGGGGCAAACGGCCGCAAATGCGGCCGTTCGCCCCTGGGCCCGGGCATCCAGCAAAGATCACCTGGCGCCGATGAAGTAAGGCGTACCAGAACCACTCCCAGGAGGACCCCCGTGGCGAAGGCGAAGTTCGAGCGGACTAAGCCGCACGTCAACATCGGCACCATCGGTCACATCGACCACGGTAAGACGACCCTCACGGCCGCCATTACCAAGGTGCTGCACGACAAGTACCCGGACCTGAACGAGGCCTCGGCCTTCGACCAGATCGACAAGGCTCCCGAAGAGCGCCAGCGCGGTATCACCATCTCCATCGCGCACGTCGAGTACCAGACGGAGACGCGTCACTACGCGCACGTCGACTGCCCGGGTCACGCGGACTACATCAAGAACATGATCACCGGTGCTGCCCAGATGGACGGCGCCATCCTCGTGGTCGCCGCCACCGACGGCCCGATGCCGCAGACCAAGGAGCACGTGCTCCTGGCCCGCCAGGTCGGCGTTCCGTACATCGTCGTCGCCCTGAACAAGGCCGACATGGTGGACGACGAGGAGATCCTGGAGCTCGTCGAGCTCGAGGTGCGTGAGCTCCTCTCCGAGTACGAGTTCCCGGGCGACGACCTCCCGGTCGTCAAGGTGTCCGCTCTCAAGGCGCTCGAGGGCGACCCGGAGTGGGCCCAGACCGTCCTCGACCTGATGCAGGCCGTCGACGAGTCGATCCCGGAGCCGGAGCGCGACGTCGACAAGCCGTTCCTCATGCCGATCGAGGACGTCTTCACGATCACCGGCCGCGGCACGGTCGTCACCGGCCGTATCGAGCGTGGTGTCCTGAAGGTCAACGAGACCGTCGACATCATCGGCATCAAGACCGAGAAGACCACCACCACGGTCACCGGTATCGAGATGTTCCGCAAGCTGCTCGACGAGGGCCAGGCCGGTGAGAACGTCGGTCTGCTGCTCCGCGGCATCAAGCGCGAGGACGTCGAGCGCGGCCAGGTCATCATCAAGCCGGGTTCGGTCACCCCGCACACCGAGTTCGAGGCGCAGGCGTACATCCTGTCCAAGGACGAGGGCGGCCGTCACACGCCGTTCTTCAACAACTACCGCCCGCAGTTCTACTTCCGTACGACGGACGTGACCGGCGTCGTGACCCTCCCCGAGGGCACCGAGATGGTCATGCCGGGCGACAACACCGAAATGAAGGTGGAGCTGATCCAGCCCATCGCCATGGAGGAGGGCCTGAAGTTCGCCATCCGTGAGGGTGGCCGGACCGTGGGCGCCGGCCAGGTCACCAAGATCAACAAGTAAGCTTGTTGTCTTGACCTGGTAGCTCCGACTGCGAGCACCTGAGAGGGCCCGTACGACTCCGGTCGTACGGGCCCTTTCGCGCGCCCGCGGCGGTGGCCGTCAGGCATCCACCAGCACCACGAGCAGGGCCAGGAGCGCCACCGGAAGCACGGTGATCACCAGTGCCGCACAGGCCGCCAGGACGCGTGGCGTCCGCAGGGAACGGCGGTGGGGCAGCGCCCAGGCCAGCGCGAACAGGGCCAGGGCCGTGCAGATAGAACCTCCGTACTGGTCCATGCCGTGATGGGCCCGGACCACGCCGTACTCGAGCGCGAGCAGCGGCAGACCGGGCAGGGAAGCCGCGAGGGGGGCCTTCCACCAGGTCTGGTGGGGGGTGTGGGGCCGCGTCACTCCGGTCCTCGTCGTCATGGCTCCCATCCCATCGGTGCCGGACGCCGGGATCATCGGGATCCGTACCCATGTTCCCCGTATCGCTGTACCCACGTTGCTAGCCTGATCGCCGTACGCCAACTGAGCACACGGGGGTTGACAGTCATGGCGCGGTCGGCAGGAGAGCCGTACATCATCGGTGGCGGGGGAGCGGATCCCGTGGGGACGCGGTTGAACCAGATCCCGCTCGATCCGGGGGGTCCCTCCCCGGGCGGCCCGTTCCCGGGCGGCGGCCAGAGGGACCTGGCGTCGTCTCCCGCGCAGAAGCAGGCCGCGGCGAAGGCCATCGAGGACCACATCGAACCGGACACGCGGAAGGCCGGCGACTGGGCGCAGACCGAGACGAACGCGGCGGTCAAGGCGTTCGGGCCGAAGGACGGCGACGGGTGGATCACGTCGGGGGCTCTGAAGACGGCCCACGAGACGTGGGAGGAGCAGGTGAAGAACCTGATGAGCCGGCTCTCTTCGGAGAAGGCGGCGTTGCGCAGCACCAACGCCCTTCTCCAGAGCACGGACCTCGGGGTCGGGGCGGGCGTTCGCCGGATCTCACCGATCGAGGGGTACTGACATGCCGACGTACCACGAGATCATGAAGACCGACCTGTCCACGCTCACGACGGCCGCCGAGCGCTGGGACGGCATGGCCGCGGAGTTCCTCGAGCAGGAGACGGCCTACCGGCGCGATGTGCACGGCATCTCCATGGGCGGATCCTGGGTGGGCCTGAGCGCCGACGCGGCCAACAAGCGCTTCGACATCACGCTCAAGGAGTTCCGGAACGCCCAGGTCGAGGCCAAGGCGATCGCCTCGCTGCTGCGGGACGCCCACACGCAGTTCGTCGACCTGCGCGGCAAGCTCCGGTCGGCCCGTCAGGACGCCGTCGACGCCGGGATGAAGGTGTCCGACCAGGGCGTGGTCACGTTCGACACGGGACAGCTGAGCAAGGGCGAGTACACCGCCTATGTCCACGATCCCGACTACCAGGACAGCTGCCGCAAGGCCGCCGTCTCCTGGCAGCAGCGGATCGACCAGCTCGTCAGGGACGTGGCGGAGGCCGACAAGGGCGTCGAGGTCGCGTTCGCGGCGGTCGTGGTCGACAACGACGTCGCCGACGGCACTCTCAACGGCTTCAACGGCAGGGCCTACGGAGACATCGAGCGGTACGAGGCCGAGAAGGCGGCGGCCGAGGCGGGCCTCACCATCGACGGATGGGTGTCCTCCCACGAGTTCACGGTGACCGGCCCCGGAGCCGGCCTCACCTTCACCGGGCCCAAGTACGGCAAGGAGGGCTCGATCAAGGCCTACGCCGACCTCTTCCACCTGACCGCGCAGGGCACGCTGACCAACGGGCCGTGGAAACTCTCCGGGATCGCCGATGTCTACGGCGGAGCCAGAGGCACCGTGAACTACGGATTGACCGACAAGGGCCTCGTCGCCAAGGCCGAGGCGTCCGCGGGCATCCGCGCCCTGGCCGAGGGGCGCGTCGAGTACGGGCCGTACGGGGGTGCCTACGGGCGCGCCGAGGGATTCGCCGGCGGCGAGATCGGGGGCTCCCTCAAGGCCACCAAGGAGGAGGCCACCGTCGGCGGGAAGGCGTTCTACGGAGCGAAGGGCGGCGTCGCCGGCGGCGTGGAAGTCTTCGGGATCAGCGTCGGCGGGTCTGCCGAGGGATGGAAGGGGCCCGGCGCCGAGGCCTACGCGGGCTGGAAGAAGGACGAGGTCACCGGGGTGTGGAAGATCGGCGCGACGGCGGGCGCTTCGCCCGCCGTCGGCGGCAGCCTCGGCCTGGAGATCACCGTCGACCCGGACAAGGTGTCCCGGTCCTTCGACGCCGCGGCCGACGCGGTGGGCGACGGGCTCGGTGTGATCAGCGCCGGCGCCGGCTCGGTCAAGGACTCCGTCGGCAGCTGGTTCTGATGTACTCCCGCGTGGAAGGAGGGCCCTCGATGCCCGCGACACTGCCGGTGCCGATCCGGTTCCGCCTGCCGGACGGGTGGCTCCCGGTCCGTCCCGAGCGGGGGGACGGGTGGGGAGACACCCAGCAAGTGGCCTTCGCCGCCGTGCACCCGCGGCCGGACGCCGGGTTCAGCGCCAACATCGCCATCGACGGCGAGATCCCGCCGGACACGGCGACGCTGGCCGATCTCGCCGACGCCTCCGTCGAGTACCTGCGTCGGATCGCCGCGTCGGTGTCGGTCGCCGCTCGCCGCGAGGTCGGCTCCGCCGAGGCGCCCGCCCTGACGCAGCGGCTGACCTTCTCGGCCGTCGCCGGCGACACCCGCCGCGACCTCGTCCAGTCCCAGGTGTACCTGTCCCTGTCGGACGTGGACGACCCGCACAAGCGGGCGGTGATCCGGGTGGCCCTGACGGCCACGGCGGGCCAGCACGACGCCGTACTGCCGGACTTCCAGGAGTTCCTGCGCACGGTGCGGCCGGACGTGCGGGGTCCGGACACCGGAACGGAGTCCTAGCGATGGGCCTCTGGAGCAGGTACCGGGACAGGCGCACCGGCACCCGGTACCCGGACAGCGCCCTCGCTCCGCTGTCCGCCGCGCAGGTCCGCGACGCCCTGCTGGCGATCAACGCGACCGGTGTGCCGTTCCTGGTGCGAACCGCACATCCCGAGGAGAAGGCCGACCTGGTGGCGGAGTGGACGGTTCCGGAACTGCGCCTGCGGCTCAGGACACGGTTGCGGCTCGTCCCGGACAGCCATGAGGTGCGCACCCTCGACGAGCGGTGGGACCGGTCGCCCGAGAACGGCGCCAAGCGGTACGGACGGGGACCGGCGACCAAGGTCGCCCGTCGATGGAGCTACGAGCGGGGGCCGGACGGACGAAGGCGCAGGGTCGAGACGTTCCGCTTCGACTCACGGGACATGCGCAACCCCCTGGTGGAAGCCGTCCTCGGCGCGGGGTGGACCTGGCGGGGGGTGCTGTCCAGGTGGTGAGGGGCAGGTCCCGGAGGACCTGCATCCCCGGGGCTCAGCGGTAGCGGATCACGTGCAGCCGGTGGACCCCCGTCGCGTCCAGGGCCGCCGGGGCGCCGGTCGCGCCGTCCACCAGGATGACGCCGTCCGCGGTCTTGACGGCGTTCACCAGCCATCCGACGGCCTCCCGTGACCGGCCGTCCGTACGGCGGACCCAGACCAGCGCTCGCGCGTCGGCGGGCAGGGCCGACAGGACTTCCAACGCACCCGGCCAGTCCTCGTGCTCGGAGACGGACAGGACGGGACCCAGCGCCGAGAGCGTCGGCTCGAACCAGGGGGCACGGCCGGGCCGGGGCGGCGCGGGGAGGTCCGCCGAGCCGGGGTCCTCGCCCGCGTCCCAGCGGGCCAGCCAGGCCCAGGGGTCCGAGTTGGGCAGGCCGAACGGCGCGGTCGCGTCCTTGGGGACGACGACCGTCGAATCGAGCAGAGCGTCCTGCCAGTGACCGTCGGTCAGGAAGCGTTCGGTGTTGCAGGAGAAGACCCAGCCACGCCGGGTCTCGTCCTGGGCCGTCGGCGCAGCGAGGCCGACCTGCCCCTGGTAGGCGTCGTCGAGCCAGAGGCGCGCCTTGTCGACCGCCGAGGCGAAGTCCGCCGCCGGCCGCTCCCACGGCAGCCGCCGGGGCGCCTGCGCGGCGGGCAGGGCCCGGAGCAGGAGCAGCTCGCGCACGAACGACGTGTCGAGCCGGGCGAGTGACGACGTCACCCCGTCCAGGAGGGTGACCTGCCCCTTGTTGTTGTGCGCGTAGAGCAGGTTGCCGGTCGCCTCGTGGCCACCGATCTCACGACGCACCCAGACCACGCCCCGGGTGTCCGGACCCGGCTCGGCGACGGCCTTCACCACGTCGTCCCAGCTGTCGACGGGGATCCGCGCGAACTCGGGAAAGTAGCGGCGCGCGAGCCGCGCCATCCAGCCCGGCGCCTCGTCGGACGGACGCCACGGCAGGGCAGCCGACGGGGCGCCACTGATCATGCTGTGCAGGGTGACCGTGCAGCCGCGGGAGTTGATCCGGCGGGACTGGCCGGTGACCCGGAACGCGGCCTCCTCGGGCGAGGAGGCCGGGGCCAGGTCTTCCAGGGGACGGCTCGGCGCGGGGTGGAACGGGGCGCCGCCGTCCTTCGGCACCACCACGGAGGCCGCCAGCATCGGCGTCTGCGGATAGCCGGGCTGCGGCACCACCCGGCAGGACATCAGCCAGGCGGTCGCGGTTTCGTGGACGGGGTGCGGGGCGGCGAGCTGGACGAGACCGCCGTAGGTGGCGGCGAGCCAGGCAGCGGCGCGATCGTGCGGGACAGTCACGGCCTATCCCTTCTTGGGGGGCCAGTTGCCGGCGGCACGCATCTCCATGTACATCGCCACCGGAGGGAACGTGGGGGCGAAGTGGGCGGGCGTTCCGTCGTGGGGGACCACCACGACGGATGTGAAGGGAGCCTGCGCGGAGTCGCCGGTCTCGATGTGCTCCTTGAAATCGAAGCGCACGGTCCAGCCGTAAGGGAACTCGATGGCGGTTTCCGGGAGCATGACGATGGAGTCCGGACGGTCCGGATATCCCGCGTTCCTCAAGAAGTGGGCTCCCGCCAAAACGGCTTCTTCTTTGGTCACCATTATTTGACTCCGTCGCGATAAGGAATGTGCCCGATGGAGGAGACGTTTTTCTCCAACATTCCGAGCTGCCCGCTCTGACCGTCGAGGAACACGACGCCGTGTTTGGTGTTCACGGCGTTGAAGACGTGTGCCGTGCCGTCCGGGCGGCTGATGTACACGGCGCTGCGGGAACCCTCGCCGCGGGCCTGGAGGTCCTTGACGATGTCATCGTAGCCGTTGACCATGTCGTAGTGGCCCTTGGCCCGGTTCGTCAGACCGAGCTGCTCGGGCGGGATGTGGTCGCCCGCCTGCTTGGGGGCGGCGCTGACCTCCGCGCCGTCCATCCGGCGGTCCACCGCGACGACATTGTGACTACAGTTGTCCGTGTATCCCGGCATACCGGTGTTGTTGACGTCTTTCAACCAGGGGTATTCGCTGTCCAGGAAATCCTTGGCCGCCTGCGGATCCACGGAATCATAATGGATGGCCTTTTCGCTGACATGATCCGTGGACTTCGCCAGTCCGCTCCAGTCCTTCGGTGCGGACCCGGCCGCCTCGTCCCCGTATTTCATCCCCTTGGACGCCAGGTTCGACGCACCCGCCTCAGCGCTGTCCTTGAGACCGGTACGCAGTGCTGTGCGCCCCAGTCCCGCACCCTTGGTGCCGATCAGCTCCGGGAGGAGGCGGCCTATGAATTCGGAGGGGTCCTTCTGGAAGCCGTCGACGGCGGCCTGGACGACTCGTTCGGGGTGGGCGGCCGTGGAGACCAGGCCGGAGAGCGTCATGCTGACGTTCTGGAGGTACGCGGCCGGGTGCGTGAGGTTGTAGGGGTCGACGGGGTTGAGGCCGCGGACGAAGTTGAGCAGGCCGGCGGTCCCCTTGAGGGCGCCGCCGATGACATGGGTCAGTTCGGTGTTGAGGGCCTGGTAGCCGTCGATCATGTTGTCGCCGAGCCGGTCGAGCGGCGGGGGCTCGGCGGGGGCGTGGGCGAGGGCGGCCTTGACCTGGCTCTGCGCGTCGGAGGCGGCGGAATTGCGCTGCTTCCTGGCCCGGGCGAGCTTCTCGCGTGCCGCCCGGATGTCCTCGATACCCGGATCGTGGAACGGCGCCGGCTGCGGCCCGGGATCCTGGTCCGCCTTGATCTTGGCGTTGTAGGCGTCGACCTTCTTGTTGTAGGCCTCGACCGCTTCCACGGACGCCTTCTTGCCCTGTTTGTAGAGTTCGACGGCCTCCTTGGCCTGTCCCTGCGCCCACTTGACGGTCTCGGCGTACGAGTCCAGCGCCCCGGCGGCCGTTTCGCAGGCGTCGGCCGCGTGCAGCCATTTGGTGGGGTGTACACCGAACTTTTCACGGAAGGCGCTGCCGCCCTCGCCCTTCCAGCCTGAGGAGTCGACCTTCTTCATCCCGGTGCCGACCTTGTCGAAGGCGGCCTGGAAGTCCTTGAGGTGTTTGGCGCTCTCCCGGATCCTCGCGGGATTGCCGTGGACGAGTTCGTCGGCCTCCTCGGTCTCGCCCAGTTGCTGCTCGCCGGGCATGGCGCCGAGGTCGGCGGCCAGTTCGTCGCCGAAGTCCTCCACCGCGTCGGCCGCGTCGTGCAGGCCGACGTGGTCGAGTCCGTCACCGGCCTTGTCGGTGACGTAGTCGATGCCCTCGCCGAGCTTCTTCTTGCCCTCGTCGATGAGGTCCTCACCGACCTGGAGGCCGGAGTTGAGGCCGTCCCTGATGTCGCCGACGATGCCCATCAGCGATCACCCGCGGCCTGCTGCTGGGCGGCCTGGGCGCGGGCCTCGGGTGAGGGACCGAAGGTGTCGTCGAGCATCTTGTCGTACTCGGCGTCGGAGACCCCGAAGGTCTCGTGGAGGTTCTCCGGGTTGAGGCCCACAGGGCCCATGGTGTGCGAGGTCATCACGTCGCGGCCCGCATCCTTCCAACCCTGCTTGCTGTTCGCGAGGGCCTGGTCGAAGGACTCCTTGCTGTAGTCGACGTCCCCGCCGAACACGCCGGAGGTGGCGATGTCGCCCCAGCCCATCTGTGTGACCTCGTCCTCGGAGGCGTACGGATTGCCGATGGCGGCGTTGGTGACCACCTTGAAGGTGCCCTCGACGTACTCCTCGGTCTCGTGGAGGGTGCCCGCGGCCAAACCGGTCTTGACGGCGAACGCGTTGCCCTCGTTGATCAGGGAGCGCACCCCCCACTCCCATCGCTCGCAGAACGAACCGAACGTCGTGGTCAGGCCCTCGTGCCCGAGATCCAGCCCGTTCAGGGCGATGTCACCGAAGCCGCGTCCGGCACCGGCCGTACCGACCATGCCCAGCTCCTTCAGCTCACCCAGCGCCTCCGTCAGGCCTTTGGCGACCAGATCCAGGCCCTGGGCCTTCAGATCCGGCACACCGCCGCCCCGAACCGGCACCCAGCCGCCGTCCACGGGCATCCCACCGCCGCTCACCGGCACGCTCTCAGTGCTCACGGGGACCTCCACCGTCGCTCACCGGCACCTCACCGTCGCTCACCACGCACCCCCTGCTCACGGTCCACGGCCACCTCGTCCGGTACGACGCCCAGCACCGGCGGAAACACCACACCGTCCGGCCCGTCCGCGCAGTCCAGCGCCACTCCGCAGGCCACGCCCGCGGCGGGCACCGCCACATCCAGCAGGCGCGCGCCCAGAATCGTCTGGTAGATCCACTCGCGGTGGTACTCGCCCCGCGCTCGGGCGTAGCGGGCCAGCGCCTGCCCGTCGGAGAAGGCCAGGATGAACCGGACGCCGTTCCAGTCGGCGGTCAGCAGGCCCCGCTGTCCGTCCGGTCCGGGGCCGTCACCCAGCGGCACCAGCACCGGCGTCGCGCGGAACTCCTCCAGCAACCCGGCGAACCGCCGCCGACGGACCTCGACCTCAGGGTCCTCGGTCACCGCACCGGACGCCGGCTCAGACACCACCGGCGTCGGCCGGGTGTCCGGCTCCGCCGACGGAACCCGCTCGGCGGCCGGATCGCCCGGCGGGACCGTCATCTCCGCATAGTCCGCGAGCCGTGACCTGGGGACGGTGTTCCTCCCCGGCGGCTCGCTCCCTGTGCCCCCGTGTTCAGACATGGCGACGATTATGGCGGCCACGGGCCAGGGACGGAGCCCGGGTCAGGCGTTTTGTCGAGGTCACGCACAACGCTCCTACGTGACCTGCACACCGGGCGCACGCGCCCTCGCCCCGCCTCGCGTTTGACCTGCGTCACGTTCGGGGTATTCTCTCCGGCTCGATTGGCGGAGGGCCTGCCCCATATGGCAGACTGTCCGAGTTGCTCGGCCGAGTGTTGATGCTGCGCGCCTCCCGCCGGGAGGACCGGAAGCGAGTCCCACAGTACTCGTCGCCCTAACTGCCTCACGGCAGCGCTGGGGCGGACGTACGGGAATCTTCCGGGAAGCGTGGGCGCGACACCGACCAGGCACCCGGTGGGCCTTCCGCCCTCGGTCTGCGGTTCCGGTAGGGCCGTGCGCATTCCCCGCAGGGATGTTCGAACGTGGGACATCCGTGTCAGCGGGAGAGCGACACGCCCGACCGCGTGGGTCGGAGGAAACGGTAAGGGGCCGACCAGGTCCAGAGCGTTAGAAGAGACAGGACTACTGAGTAGCCATGGCGGGACAGAAGATCCGCATCCGGCTCAAGGCCTACGACCACGAGGTCATCGACAGCTCGGCGAAGAAGATCGTCGAGACGGTGACGCGTACTGGTGCGTCGGTCGCGGGCCCGGTGCCGCTGCCCACTGAGAAGAACGTGTACTGCGTCATCAAGTCGCCGCACAAGTACAAGGACTCGCGCGAGCACTTCGAGATGCGCACGCACAAGCGCCTGATCGACATCCTCGACCCGACCCCCAAGACCGTTGACTCTCTGATGCGACTCGACCTCCCGGCCGGTGTCGACATCGAGATCAAGCTCTGAGGCCGGTGATCTGAAGATGACCAAGCAGATCAAGGGCATCCTGGGCGAGAAGCTCGGCATGACGCAGGTGTGGGACGAGAACAACCGTGTTGTTCCCGTCACCGTCGTCAAGGCCGGCCCCAACGTCGTCACCCAGGTCCGTACGAACGACGCCGACGGCTACGAGTCGGTCCAGATCGCCTTCGGCGAGATCGACCCGCGCAAGGTGAACAAGCCCCTCAAGGGCCACTTCGCCAAGGCCGACGTCACTCCCCGCCGCCACCTCGTCGAGATCCGTACCGCTGACGCCAGCGAGTACACCCTCGGCCAGGAGATCACCGCCGAGGTGTTCGAGGCCGGCATCAAGGTCGACGTGACCGGCAAGAGCAAGGGCAAGGGCTTCGCCGGTGTCATGAAGCGTCACAACTTCAAGGGCCTCGGCGCCGGACACGGCACCCAGCGCAAGCACCGCTCCCCCGGTTCCATCGGTGGCTGCGCCACCCCGGGCCGCGTGTTCAAGGGCCTCCGCATGGCGGGTCGCATGGGCAACGAGCGGGTCACCACCCAGAACCTGACCGTCCACGCCGTTGACGCGGAGAAGGGTCTGCTGCTCATCAAGGGCGCGGTTCCCGGTCCGAACGGCGGCCTCGTCCTGGTCCGCACCGCGGCCAAGGGGGCCTGAGGTAACCGATGAGCACTGTTGACATCCTTTCGCCTGCAGGCGAGAAGACCGGTAGCGTCGAGCTCCCCGCGGAGATCTTCGGCGTGGAGAAGGTCAGCATTCCGCTGATCCACCAGGTCGTCGTCGCGCAGAACGCCGCTGCCCGTCAGGGCACGCACAAGACCAAGCGCCGCGGTGAAGTCCGCGGTGGCGGCAAGAAGCCGTACCGCCAGAAGGGCACCGGCCGCGCCCGTCAGGGTTCGACCCGCGCGCCGCAGTTCGCCGGCGGTGGCGTCGTCCACGGCCCGCAGCCGCGTGACTACTCGCAGCGGACCCCGAAGAAGATGAAGGCTGCCGCTCTGCGTCACGCCCTCACCGACCGGGCCCGTCACAACCGCATTCACGTCGTCACCGGCGTGATCGAGGGCGAGACTCCGTCCACGAAGTCCGCTCGGACGCTGTTCGGCAAGATCTCGGAGCGCAAGAACCTGCTCCTGGTCGTCGACCGCGCCGACGAGGCCGCGTGGCTGTCCGCCCGCAACCTGCCCCAGGTGCACATCCTGGAGCCGGGCCAGCTGAACACGTACGACGTGATCGTCTCGGACGACGTGGTCTTCACCCAGGCCGCTCTCGAGTCCTTCGTCGCCGGCCCGAAGGCCAACGACACCGAAGGGAGTGACGCCTGATGGCTACGCGTCACCCGAGCATCGCCCCCAAGGCTGCGAAGGCCGCCAAGGCCGCGCGACTGGCCAAGGCCCGCCGCCACGCCGCCGAGGGCAAGAACACCGTCGTCACCGCGCCCAGCAAGGCGTACACGGACCCCCGTGACGTGCTGCTGAAGCCGGTCGTGTCGGAGAAGAGCTACGCGCTCCTCGACGAGAACAAGTACACGTTCATCGTCGACCCGAACGCCAACAAGACCCAGATCAAGCAGGCCGTCCAGGCGGTCTTCTCGGTCAAGGTCACCGGGGTCAACACGATCAACCGCCAGGGCAAGCGCAAGCGCACCAAGACCGGTTTCGGTCAGCGCGCGTCGACCAAGCGTGCGATCGTGACCCTCGCTGAGGGCGACCGTATCGACATCTTCGGCGGTCCGACCGCGTAAGCGGGTCGGATCGTCCGATATCGGACGAGGACTGAGAAATGGGAATCCGCAAGTACAAGCCGACTACGCCGGGCCGTCGTGGCTCCAGCGTCGCCGACTTCGTCGAGGTCACGCGGTCCACGCCGGAGAAGTCGCTGGTCCGCCCGCTGCACAGCAAGGGCGGCCGTAACAACGCCGGTCGTGTGACCGTTCGCCACCAGGGTGGCGGACACAAGCGCGCCTACCGAGTGATCGACTTCCGTCGTCACGACAAGGACGGCGTGCCGGCGAAGGTCGCGCACATCGAGTACGACCCCAACCGCACCGCGCGCATCGCGCTGCTGCACTACGCGGACGGCGAGAAGCGCTACATCCTCGCGCCGCGCAACCTCCAGCAGGGTGACCGCGTCGAGAACGGTGCCGGGGCCGACATCAAGCCGGGCAACAACCTGGCCCTCCGCAACATCCCGGTCGGTACCACGATCCACGCGATCGAGATCCGTCCCGGTGGCGGTGCCAAGTTCGCCCGCTCCGCCGGTGCCTCCGTGCAGCTGCTCGCGAAGGAGGGCACCATGGCCCACCTCCGCATGCCGTCCGGTGAGATCCGCCTGGTCGACCAGCGCTGCCGCGCCACGGTCGGCGAGGTCGGCAACGCCGAGCAGAGCAACATCAACTGGGGCAAGGCCGGCCGTAAGCGCTGGCTGGGCGTCCGCCCGACCGTTCGTGGTGTGGCGATGAACCCGGTTGACCACCCCCACGGTGGTGGTGAGGGCAAGACCTCCGGTGGTCGCCACCCGGTCAGCCCCTGGGGTCAGAAGGAGGGTCGTACTCGTTCGCCGAAGAAGGCTTCGAACAAGTACATCGTCCGCCGCCGCAAGACGAACAAGAAGCGCTAGGAGCGGGTTTAGATGCCGCGCAGTCTCAAGAAGGGGCCCTTCGTCGACGACCACCTGATCAAGAAGGTGGACGTACAGAACGAGGCAGGCACCAAGAACGTCATCAAGACCTGGTCCCGTCGCTCGATGATCATCCCCAGCATGCTGGGTCACACGATCGCGGTGCACAACGGCAAGACCCACATTCCGGTGTTCGTCACCGAGTCGATGGTCGGCCACAAGCTCGGCGAGTTCTCGCCGACGCGCACCTTCCGGGGTCACGTCAAGGACGACCGGAAGTCGAAGCGCCGCTAAGGCGGGGTGGAATGACCATGACAGACACTGGAAGGACAACCATGGAAGCCAGGGCCCAGGCGCGGTACATCCGCGTCACGCCCATGAAGGCCCGCCGAGTGGTGGACCTCATCCGTGGCATGGACGCCA
Organism: Streptomyces sp. NPDC033216; assembly: GCF_055577115.1. Lineage (NCBI taxonomy): Bacteria > Bacillati > Actinomycetota > Actinomycetes > Kitasatosporales > Streptomycetaceae > Streptomyces > Streptomyces sp. NPDC033216. Next base: position 55,977 of record NZ_JBVIQK010000002.1, read on the forward strand.
CGGAGGCTCAGGCGGTCCTGCGTTTCGCCCCGCAGGCCGCGAGCGTGCCGGTCGGCAAGGTGCTTGACAGCGCCATCGCCAACGCCGCGCACAACTACGACCACACCGATGTCGACAGCCTCTTCATCTCCGAGGCCTACGTCGATGAGGGCCCGACCCTGAAGCGGTTCCGTCCGCGTGCCCAGGGCCGCGCCTACCGGATCCGCAAGCGGACCAGCCACATCACCGTGGTCGTCAGCAGCAAGGAAGGAACCCGGTAATGGGCCAGAAGGTTAACCCGCATGGGTTCCGGCTCGGCATCACCACGGACTTCAAGTCCCGTTGGTACGCCGACAAGCTGTACAAGGACTACGTCAAGGAAGACGTCGCCATCCGTCGGATGATGACGTCCGGCATGGAGCGCGCCGGCATCTCGAAGGTGGAGATCGAGCGCACCCGTGACCGTGTGCGTGTGGACATCCACACCGCTCGTCCGGGCATCGTCATCGGCCGCCGTGGCGCCGAGGCCGACCGCATCCGCGGCGACCTCGAGAAGCTCACGGGCAAGCAGGTCCAGCTGAACATCCTCGAGGTCAAGAACCCCGAGACGGATGCCCAGCTGGTCGCGCAGGCCGTCGCCGAGCAGCTCTCCTCCCGCGTCTCCTTCCGCCGCGCCATGCGTAAGAGCATGCAGTCGGCGATGAAGGCCGGCGCCAAGGGCATCAAGATCCAGTGCGGTGGCCGCCTCGGTGGCGCCGAGATGTCCCGCTCGGAGTTCTACCGCGAGGGCCGTGTGCCCCTGCACACGCTCCGCGCGAACGTGGACTACGGCTTCTTCGAGGCCAAGACGACCTTCGGCCGCATCGGTGTGAAGGTCTGGATCTACAAGGGCGATGTCAAGAACATCGCCGAGGTCCGTGCCGAGAACGCCGCTGCCCGCGCCGGCAACCGCCCGGCCCGTGGCGGTGGCGGCGGCGCCGACCGCCCGGCCCGTGGTGGCCGTGGCGGCGGTGGCGAGCGGCGCGGTCGCAAGCCGCAGCAGGCTGCCGGTGCCGAGGCCCCCAAGGCCGAGGCCCCCGCCGCCGCTCCGGCTGAGAGCACCGGAACGGAGGCCTGACCGACATGCTGATCCCCCGTAGGGTCAAGCACCGCAAGCAGCACCACCCGAAGCGCCGTGGTCAGGCCAAGGGTGGTACGACGGTCGCGTTCGGCGAGTACGGCATCCAGGCCCTCACGCCGGCGTACGTGACCAACCGCCAGATCGAGGCGGCTCGTATCGCCATGACCCGCCACATCAAGCGTGGCGGCAAGGTCTGGATCAACATCTACCCGGACCGCCCGCTCACGAAGAAGCCTGCCGAGACCCGCATGGGTTCCGGTAAGGGTTCGCCGGAGTGGTGGATCGCGAACGTGCACCCGGGTCGGGTCATGTTCGAGCTGTCCTACCCCAACGAGAAGATCGCCCGTGAGGCCCTCACTCGCGCAGCCCACAAGCTGCCGATGAAGTGCCGGATCGTCAAGCGCGAGGCAGGTGAAGCGTGATGTCGGCCGGTACCAAGGCGTCCGAGCTGCGCGAACTGGGTGACGAGGAGCTTCTCGCGAAGCTCCGCGAAGCCAAGGAAGAGCTGTTCAACCTCCGCTTCCAGGCGGCGACCGGTCAGCTCGAGAACCACGGTCGGCTGAAGGCCGTCCGCAAGGACATCGCGCGGATCTACACCCTGATGCGTGAGCGCGAGCTGGGCATCGAGACGGTGGAGAGCGCCTGATGAGTGAGAACAACGTGACTGAGCAGACTGCAGAGGCCCGCGGCTTCCGCAAGACCCGCGAGGGTCTCGTCGTCAGCGACAAGATGGACAAGACCGTCGTCGTCGCCGTCGAGGACCGCGTCAAGCACGCGCTGTACGGCAAGGTCATCCGCCGTACCAACAAGCTCAAGGCCCACGACGAGCAGAACGCTGCGGGCGTCGGCGACCGTGTCCTCCTCATGGAGACGCGTCCGCTGTCCGCCACGAAGCGCTGGCGCGTCGTCGAGATCCTCGAGAAGGCCAAGTAGGTAGTTCCCGCAAGGGAACTCCCACCAGTACGCCTGCGGGCAACCCCGCAGGACAGTTCCGCCAGGCTCGGCAGGGGCCGCACCTCGTGAAGAGGCGGCCCCTGCCGGGAACCGGCAGACAAACAGGAGATAGACGTGATCCAGCAGGAGTCGCGACTGCGTGTCGCCGACAACACTGGTGCGAAGGAAATCCTTTGCATCCGTGTGCTCGGTGGCTCCGGTCGCCGCTACGCGGGCATCGGTGACGTCATCGTCGCCACCGTCAAGGACGCGATCCCCGGTGGCAACGTGAAGAAGGGTGACGTCGTCAAGGCGGTCATCGTTCGCACCGTCAAGGAGCGCCGCCGTCCGGACGGCTCGTACATCCGCTTCGACGAGAACGCCGCCGTCATTCTGAAGAACGACGGCGACCCTCGCGGCACCCGTATCTTCGGCCCGGTCGGCCGTGAGCTGCGCGAGAAGAAGTTCATGAAGATCATCTCGCTCGCGCCGGAGGTGCTGTAAGCATGAAGATCAAGAAGGGCGACCTGGTCCAGGTCATCACCGGTAAGGACAAGGGCAAGCAGGGCAAGGTCATCGCGGCCTTCCCCCGCGAGGACCGCGTCCTGGTCGAGGGTGTCAACCGGGTCAAGAAGCACACCAAGGCCGGCCCCACCGCCAGCGGTTCCCAGGCCGGCGGCATCGTGACCACCGAGGCCCCCATCCACGTGTCCAACGTTCAGCTGGTCGTGGAGAAGGACGGCAACAAGGTCGTCACGCGTGTCGGTTACCGCTTCGACGACGAGGGCAACAAGATCCGCGTTGCCAAGCGGACGGGTGAGGACATCTGATGGCTACCACCACCACTCCGCGTCTGAAGACGAAGTACCGCGAGGAGATCGCGGGCAAGCTGCGTGAAGAGTTCCAGTACGAGAACGTCATGCAGATCCCCGGTCTCGTCAAGATTGTGGTCAACATGGGTGTGGGCGACGCCGCCCGCGACTCGAAGCTGATCGAGGGCGCGATCCGCGACCTCACCACGATCACCGGTCAGAAGCCGGCCGTCACCAAGGCCCGCAAGTCCATCGCGCAGTTCAAGCTGCGCGAGGGTCAGCCGATCGGTGCTCACGTCACGCTCCGTGGCGACCGCATGTGGGAGTTCCTGGACCGCACCCTGTCGCTGGCGCTTCCGCGCATCCGCGACTTCCGCGGCCTGTCCCCCAAGCAGTTCGACGGCCGTGGCAACTACACCTTCGGTCTCACGGAGCAGGTCATGTTCCACGAGATCGACCAGGACAAGATCGACCGCGTCCGGGGTATGGACATCACCGTGGTCACCACGGCGACCAACGACGCTGAGGGCCGCGCGCTCCTTCGTCACCTCGGCTTCCCCTTCAAGGAGGCGTGAGCGAGATGGCGAAGAAGGCTCTGATTGCCAAGGCTGCTCGTAAGCCCAAGTTCGGAGTACGCGGCTACACGCGCTGCCAGCGCTGCGGCCGTCCGCACTCCGTGTACCGCAAGTTCGGCCTGTGCCGCGTGTGCCTTCGTGAGATGGCTCACCGTGGCGAGCTGCCGGGCGTGACCAAGAGCTCCTGGTAATCCCGGTAATTCGGGATTCCTGAGCTCTCGGTAAGTAAAGGGCAGTGTCAGGTGCCCACCCCTTCATGGCTTAGGCTAGGAGGGTTGGGCGCCTGACGCCCGTACGACTTACTACGCCGTAGGTCCACCGCGCCGCACCCGTCCCGTCTCGGATCGGGGAGAGGGATGGCGCACCAGGAAACCCCGGCGAGAGAGGCCACAGGCCAACTCATGACCATGACTGATCCGATCGCAGACATGCTGACGCGTCTGCGGAACGCGAACTCGGCGTACCACGACTCCGTGACGATGCCGGCATCGAAGATCAAGTCTCACATCGCGGAGATCCTCCAGCAGGAGGGCTTCATCACGGGCTGGAAGATCGAGGACGCCGAGGTGGGCAAGAACCTCACCCTCGAGCTGAAGTTCGGTCCGAACCGTGAGCGCTCCATCGCGGGCATCAAGCGGATCTCCAAGCCCGGTCTCCGGGTTTACGCGAAGTCCACCTCCCTGCCCAAGGTGCTGGGCGGCCTCGGCGTGGCGATCATCTCCACGTCGCACGGTCTCCTCACCGACAAGCAGGCCGGCAAGAAGGGCGTAGGCGGAGAAGTTCTCGCCTACGTCTGGTAGCGGAAGGGAACGGAGGAAACAGCTATGTCGCGCATTGGCAAGCTCCCTATCACGGTTCCCGCCGGCGTGGACGTCACCATCGACGGCCAGACGGTTTCGGTCAAGGGCCCCAAGGGCTCGCTGACCCACACCGTCGTCGCGCCGATCGAGATCGCCAAGGGTGAGGACGGCGTTCTGAACGTCACCCGCCCCAACGACGAGCGTCAGAGCAAGGCCCTGCACGGCCTGTCCCGCACGCTGGTGGCGAACATGATCACCGGCGTGACCCAGGGTTACGTGAAGAAGCTCGAAATCAGTGGTGTCGGTTACCGCGTGACCGCCAAGGGCTCGAACCTCGAGTTCGCGCTCGGTTACAGCCACCCGATCACCGTCGAGGCCCCCGAGGGGATCACCTTCAAGGTGGAGACCCCGACCCGATTCCAGGTCGAGGGCATCGACAAGCAGAAGGTCGGCGAGGTTGCGGCCAACATCCGCAAGCTGCGCAAGCCCGACCCGTACAAGGCCAAGGGTGTCAAGTACGAGGGCGAAGTCATCCGCCGCAAGGTCGGAAAGGCGGGTAAGTAAGCCATGGCATACGGGCAGAAGATCCTGAAGGGCGACGCCTACAAGCGCGCCGCGATCAAGCGCCGTCACATCCGGATCCGCAAGCGGATCGCCGGTACGTCGGAGCGCCCGCGTCTGGTCGTGACTCGCTCCAACCGCCACATCGTGGCGCAGGTGATCGACGACCTGAAGGGCCACACCCTGGCTTCGGCGTCCACGCTGGACACGTCGATCCGCGGTGCGGAGGGCGACAAGTCGGCGCAGGCCAAGCAGGTCGGCGCCCTGGTCGCGGAGCGTGCCAAGGCCGCCGGTGTCGAGGCCGTCGTTTTCGACCGTGGTGGTAACCAGTACGCCGGGCGCATTGCCGCTCTGGCGGACGCAGCCCGCGAGGCCGGACTCAAGTTCTGAGTCCTGGTTCCGTAGCTAGCGGAGACAGAGAGAGGTAATTCCAATGGCTGGACCCCAGCGCCGCGGTGGCGGTGCCGGTGGCGGCGAGCGGCGGGACCGGAAGGGCCGTGACGGTGGCGCAGCTGCCGCCGAGAAGACCGCGTACGTTGAGCGCGTTGTCGCGATCAACCGCGTCGCCAAGGTAGTGAAGGGTGGTCGTCGCTTCAGCTTCACCGCGCTGGTCGTGGTGGGCGATGGTGACGGCACCGTCGGTGTCGGTTACGGCAAGGCCAAGGAGGTGCCGGCCGCCATCGCCAAGGGTGTTGAGGAGGCCAAGAAGCACTTCTTCAAGGTCCCCCGTATCCAGGGCACCATCCCGCACCCGATCACGGGTGAGAAGGCGGCGGGCGTCGTCCTGCTCAAGCCGGCGTCCCCCGGTACCGGCGTTATCGCCGGTGGCCCGGTGCGTGCCGTGCTCGAGTGCGCCGGCGTTCACGACATCCTGTCGAAGTCGCTCGGTTCGTCGAACGCGATCAACATCGTGCACGCGACCGTGGAGGCCCTGAAGGGCCTGCAGCGTCCCGAGGAGATCGCGGCTCGCCGTGGTCTGCCGCTCGAGGACGTCGCTCCCGCGGCCCTGCTGCGTGCGCGTGCCGGGGCTGGTGCTGCGTAATGGCTCAGCTCAAGATCACGCAGACGAAGTCGTACATCGGCAGCAAGCAGAACCACCGTGACACCCTGCGTTCGCTCGGGCTCAAGCGCCTGAACGACGTGGTCGTCAAGGAGGACCGCCCCGAGTTCCGCGGAATGGTGCACACCGTCCGCCACCTCGTGACGGTCGAGGAGGTCGACTGATCATGGCGGAGAACAACCCGCTCAAGATCCACAACCTCCGTCCCGCCCCGGGCGCCAAGACCGCCAAGACCCGTGTGGGTCGTGGTGAGGCGTCGAAGGGTAAGACGGCCGGTCGTGGTACCAAGGGCACGAAGGCCCGTTACCAGGTTCCGGAGCGCTTCGAGGGTGGGCAGATGCCCCTCCACATGCGTCTTCCGAAGCTCAAGGGCTTCAAGAACCCGTTCAAGACCGAGTTCCAGGTCGTGAACCTCGACAAGCTGGCGGCGCTGTACCCGGAGGGTGGCGAGGTCACCGTCGAGGGTCTCGTCGCCAAGGGTGCCGTTCGCAAGAACAGCCTCGTCAAGGTCCTCGGCCAGGGCGAGATCTCCGTGGCGCTCCAGGTGACGGTCGACGCCGTCTCCGGGTCCGCCAAGGAGAAGATCACCGCCGCAGGCGGAACCGTCACCGAGCTCGTCTGAACACCACAGGCGCCTCGATGACTTGAGCGATCCCGACCGGGGATACCCCACAAATGGGGTATCCCCGGTTGGTCGTTCCTAGGGTGGCAGTGTCGCCGGTAAGGTGACCTGCACTGCCCTCTTTCACATGGTGCTTCAGATGGGGCACCTTGGGCGGCAGTCGACCGTTACACATGTCGTTGTCTTATTGGAACCTCAACACCGTCACCCTTGACGCAGACGCGCGGGGGTCGCAGGAGGCACCGTGCTCACCGCGTTCGCCCGGGCGTTCAGGACGCCCGACCTGCGCAAGAAGCTGCTCTTCACGCTCGGCATCATCGTGGTCTACCGGGTCGGCACGCACGTCCCGATTCCGGGCGTCGACTACAAGAGCGTCCAGACCTGCGTGGACGAGGCATCCGGCAACCAGGGCCTCTTCGGTCTGGTCAACATGTTCAGCGGCGGCGCGCTGCTGCAGATCACGATCTTCGCGCTGGGCATCATGCCGTACATCACGGCGAGCATCATCCTTCAGCTGCTGACCGTGGTGATCCCGCGTCTGGAAGCGCTCAAGAAGGAGGGCCAGTCCGGTACGGCGAAGATCACGCAGTACACCCGGTACCTCACCGTGGCGCTCGCCATCCTTCAGGGCACCGGCCTGGTGGCCACCGCCCGGAGCGGCGCGCTGTTCTCGGGCTGCTCGGTGGCCGGCCAGATCGTCCCGGACCGCGCGATCTTCACCACCATCACGATGGTCATCTGCATGACCGCCGGTACGGCCATGGTCATGTGGCTCGGTGAGCTGATCACCGACCGCGGCATCGGCAACGGCATGTCGATCCTGATGTTCATCTCGATCGCCGCCACCTTCCCCTCCGCGCTGTGGGCCATCAAGAAGCAGGGCACGCTGGCCGGCGGCTGGATCGAGTTCGGCACGGTCATCCTCGTCGGCCTGGTCATGGTCGGCCTGGTGGTCTTCGTCGAGCAGGCCCAGCGCCGCATCCCCGTGCAGTACGCGAAGCGCATGATCGGCCGCCGCTCCTACGGTGGCACGTCGACGTACATCCCGCTGAAGGTGAACCAGGCCGGTGTGATCCCGGTCATCTTCGCCTCGTCGCTGCTCTACATCCCGGCACTGATCGTCCAGTTCTCCAACTCGCAGGCGGGCTGGGCGACCTGGATCACGCAGAACCTGGCGGACACGGCGGCGCCCGCGCACATCACTCTGTACTTCTTCCTGATCGTCTTCTTCGCCTTCTTCTACGTGGCCATTTCCTTCAACCCCGAGGAAGTCGCCGACAACATGAAGAAGTATGGTGGCTTCATCCCGGGCATCCGGGCTGGCCGACCGACCGCTGAGTACCTGAGCTACGTACTCAACCGGATCACCTGGCCGGGTTCGCTGTATCTGGGGCTCATCGCTCTCGTGCCGACGATGGCGTTGGCTGGTTTCGGGGCAAACCAGAACTTCCCGTTCGGTGGCACCAGCATCCTGATCATCGTGGGTGTGGGGCTCGAGACGGTGAAGCAGATCGAGAGCCAGCTCCAGCAGCGCAATTACGAAGGGTTCCTCCGCTGATGCGTATCGTCCTCGTCGGGCCGCCGGGTGCCGGTAAGGGAACGCAGGCCACTCGCCTTGCCGAGAAGCTGCGCGTACCCCACATCTCCACGGGCGACCTGTTCCGCGCCAACATCAGCCAGCAGACGGAACTCGGGAAACTCGCGAAGTCCTACATGGACGCCGGCAACCTCGTCCCCGACGAGGTCACCATCGCCATGGCGAAGGACCGCATGGAGCAGCCGGACGCCGAGCGCGGCTTCCTGCTCGACGGTTTCCCGCGCAATGTCTCGCAGGCCGAGGCGCTGGACGAGCTCCTCACCACCGAGGGCATCGTGCTGGACGCGGTACTGGACCTGGAGGCCCCCGAGGAGGAGGTCGTCAAGCGGATCGCCGGCCGGCGCATCTGCCGCAACGACTCCTCGCACGTCTTCCACGTGACGTACAAGAAGCCGTCGAAGGACGGCGTCTGCGACGTCTGTGGCGGGGAGCTGTACCAGCGCGACGACGACTCCGAGGAGACCGTCCGCACGCGGCTGGAGGTCTACCACACGCAGACCGAGCCGATCATCGACTACTACAAGGCGCAGGGCCTGGTCGTCACGATCGAGGCCATGGGCCCGGTGGACGAGGTCACCGGCCGCGCGCTGGCGGCACTGAAGCGCGAGGACGGCGGCCAGTAGGTTCGGCCCCGGTACGGCCGTGGAGTCCTCCGGGACGCCACGGCCGTACTGTTGTGTACGTATGTCATCGACCGACCTGAGTGACGGAGAGCGCAGGCCCCCCATGGTGCAGATCAAGAGCCCCGAGCAGATCGCCAAGATGCGTGCGGCGGGCCTGGTCGTCGCCGCCATCCACGCGGCGACGCGGGAAGCGGCGGTGCCGGGGGCGACGACGAAGGACCTCGACGAGGTCGCCCGCAAGGTCCTCGCCGAGCACGGCGCGAAGTCGAACTTCCTCGGCTACGGCGGTTTCCCCGCGACCATCTGCACCTCCGTGAACGACGTCGTCGTCCACGGCATCCCCTCCGACGAGGTCGTCCTCAAGGACGGGGACGTCATCTCGATCGACTGCGGCGCGATCGTCGACGGCTGGCACGGCGACGCCGCCTACACGGCCTTCGTCGGCTCCGGTCACGCCCCCGAGCTGATCGAGCTCTCGCGGGTGACCGAGGAGTCGATGTGGGCCGGCATCGCGGCGATGAAGCCGGGCAACCGGCTGGTCGACGTGTCGCGGGCCATCGAGACGTACATCCGTCGCCAGCCGAAGCCGGGCGGCGGACGCTACGGCATCATCGAGGACTACGGCGGCCACGGCATCGGCACCGAGATGCACATGGACCCCCATCTGCTGAACTACGTCGACCGCAAGCGGGGCAAGGGGCCCAAGCTGGTTCCCGGCTTCTGCCTGGCCATCGAGCCGATGGTGTCGCTGGGGACGCCGCGCACGGAGGTTCTCGCGGACGACTGGACCGTCATCACGACGGACGGCACCTGGTCGTCGCACTGGGAGCACTCGGTGGCGCTGACCGAGCAGGGGCCGCTTGTGCTGACCGCTGTGGACGGTGGCAGGGCGAAGCTGGCCGAGCACGGGATCACGGCCGCGCCGGACCCGTTGGGCTAGAGGCGCCGGGCGGGGGTTCGAGGTGTCTCGCCCCCGCCGCCCCTTCCCGCCCCGACCCGGGGGCCGCCCCCGGATCCCCTTCCTCCCCTCGACGGGCCTCGTCCTCCATCGCGACGGGCTCAGGCCGCTTAAAAATCTCCTGAGCGGGGCAGACTTCCCCGATTCGTGTTTCCGGGTGCGCTGACGTAGACTGACTCGTCGGCTCTTGTGCACCCGCATGTCTGTATGCGCCCGTAAGGGAACGCCCAGGAGTCGATCAAGGTAGTCGATTCGAAGGGCGAAGCGTGGCCAAGAAGCAAGGTGCCATCGAGATCGAGGGCACTGTCGTCGAGTCTCTTCCGAACGCCATGTTCAGGGTTGAGCTCCAGAACGGCCACCAGGTCCTGGCGCACATCAGCGGCAAGATGCGCATGCACTACATCCGCATCCTCCCTGACGACCGGGTCGTGGTGGAGCTGTCTCCGTACGACCTGACGCGTGGCCGGATCGTCTACCGGTACAAGTAGATCTTGCCCAGGCCCCTCCGTGCGTTCCCGCACGGGGTGACCGGCAACTGACCCGGAGAACCTCACATCCCATGAAGGTCAAGCCGAGCGTCAAGAAGATCTGCGACAAGTGCAGGGTGATCCGCCGTCATGGTCGGGTCATGGTGATCTGCGAGAACCCGCGCCACAAGCAGCGCCAGGGCTGATCGCACGTCCCACCCTCTGCTCACGCAGAGCTTCGCGCGACGCGAGCTGAATTGTTCATACGCAGAACCCAGACCTTGGTCTGACACCCCCGGTTCGGAGGCCGGGGACCCAGTCCGTACCAAATCTTCCCAGGGAAGAGGCCGGCGGCTGGGAGGCGGTTCTGCGGAAGACCTCCGAAGATCACCAGGAGCCATTGAATGGCACGCGTTTCCGGTGTTGACATCCCGCGCGAAAAGCGCGTGGAGGTCGCCCTCACCTACGTGTTCGGCATCGGCCGGACCCTGTCCCAGGAGACGCTGGCTGCGACCGGCGTCGACCCCAACACCCGCGTTCGCGACCTCTCCGAGGAGCAGCTCGTCGCGATCCGCGAGTACGTGGACGCCAACATCAAGACCGAGGGTGACCTCCGTCGCGAGATCCAGGCCGACATCCGCCGCAAGGTCGAGATCGGCTGCTACCAGGGTCTTCGCCACCGTCGGGGTCTGCCCGTCCGCGGTCAGCGCACCAGCACGAACGCTCGTACCCGCAAGGGCCCGCGTCGCGCCATTGCCGGCAAGAAGAAGCCGGGCAAGAAGTAGTCCTCAGCGGACGCTTATCAGCGGTCTTCGCTGTAGGACCGACCACCTCCCGTAGGAGTAATAGATGCCCCCCAAGGGTCGTCAGGGCGCTGCCAAGAAGGTGCGCCGCAAGGAAAAGAAGAACGTCGCGCACGGCCAGGCGCACATCAAGAGCACGTTCAACAACACGATCGTGTCCATCACGGACCCGGCCGGAAACGTGATCTCGTGGGCCTCCGCCGGCCACGTCGGTTTCAAGGGCTCGCGCAAGTCCACGCCGTTCGCCGCGCAGATGGCCGCCGAGTCGGCTGCCCGTCGCGCGCAGGAGCACGGCATGCGCAAGGTCGACGTGTTCGTCAAGGGTCCGGGCGCCGGTCGTGAGACCGCCATCCGTTCCCTCCAGGCCACGGGCCTCGAGGTCGGCTCCATCCAGGACGTCACCCCGACCCCGCACAACGGCTGCCGTCCGCCGAAGCGCCGCCGCGTCTGACGCACGGGCTCACGGCGGTTCGGTCGTCGGCCGGGGGTGCGGGGGTCGCTCCCCGCACGGCTCGGCACGGCTGCCGTCCGCCGAAGCACCGCCGCGTCCGACGCACGGATGCTTGCCGGACTGAGGTTGTCGGGCGGTACGGCCCTCACGGGTCGTATCGCCCGTACCCTTGTCTCATATCAGGGCGTCAAATAGCGGGCGCCCCTGACAGAAGGAACGCAACATGCTGATTGCTCAGCGTCCCTCGTTGACCGAAGAGGTCGTCGACGAATTCCGCTCCCGGTTCGTGATCGAGCCGCTGGAGCCGGGCTTCGGCTACACCCTCGGCAACTCCCTCCGCCGGACCCTCCTGTCCTCGATCCCGGGTGCGGCGGTCACGTCCATCCGCATCGACGGCGTGCTGCACGAGTTCACCACCGTGCCGGGCGTCAAGGAGGACGTCACCGACCTGATCCTCAACATCAAGCAGCTGGTCGTCTCCTCGGAGCACGACGAGCCGGTCGTGATGTACCTGCGCAAGCAGGGCCCGGGTCTGGTCACCGCCGCCGACATCGCGCCCCCGGCCGGTGTCGAGGTGCACAACCCCGACCTCGTCCTCGCCACGCTCAACGGCAAGGGCAAGCTCGAGATGGAGCTGACGGTCGAGCGCGGCCGCGGTTACGTCTCCGCCGTGCAGAACAAGCAGGTCGGTCAGGAGATCGGGCGCATCCCGGTCGACTCGATCTACTCGCCGGTTCTCAAGGTCACGTACAAGGTCGAGGCGACGCGTGTCGAGCAGCGCACCGACTTCGACAAGCTGATCGTCGACGTCGAGACCAAGCAGGCGATGCGTCCGCGCGACGCCATGGCCTCCGCCGGTAAGACGCTGGTCGAGCTGTTCGGTCTCGCCCGCGAGCTGAACATCGACGCCGAGGGCATCGACATGGGCCCGTCCCCCACTGACGCCGCCCTCGCCGCTGATCTCGCCCTGCCGATCGAGGAGCTGGAGCTCACCGTTCGGTCGTACAACTGCCTCAAGCGTGAGGGCATCCACTCCGTGGGTGAACTGGTCGCGCGTTCCGAGGCCGACCTGCTCGACATCCGCAACTTCGGTGCGAAGTCGATCGACGAGGTCAAGGCGAAGCTGGCCGGCATGGGCCTCGCGCTCAAGGACAGCCCGCCCGGATTCGACCCGACCGCCGCCGCCGACGCCTTCGGCGCGGACGACGACGCGGACGCCGGGTTCGTCGAGACCGAGCAGTACTGATCCGTTTCGGCTGCGGGACCGCTCTGGCGGTCGCGCAGTTCCCCGCGCCCCCTGGGGCGCGGGGTCTCCGACGGGCGACCGCCCGCTCGGATACTGACTTCGGTACCTGATACGGCCGGGGCAGACACTGAGGAGAAAGACCATGCCGAAGCCCGCCAAGGGTGCCCGTCTGGGCGGCAGTGCCGCGCACGAGAAGATGCTTCTCGCGAACCTCGCGAAGCAGCTGTTCGAGCACGGCCGCATCACCACCACCGAGGCGAAGGCCCGCCGTCTGCGGCCGTACGCCGAGCGTCTGGTCACCAAGGCGAAGAAGGGTGACCTTCACAACCGCCGCCAGGTGCTCCAGGTCATCTCGGACAAGAGCATCGTGCACACGCTCTTCACCGAGATCGGCCCGCGCTACGAGAACCGTCCGGGTGGCTACACCCGTATCACCAAGATCGGTAACCGCCGTGGCGACAACGCGCCCATGGCTGTCATCGAGCTGGTCGAGGCGCTGACGGTGGCGCAGCAGGCGACCGGTGAGGCCGAGGCCGCGACGAAGCGTGCGGTCAAGGAAGACTCCCTGAAGAAGGACGAGGCCGCCGAGGCCAAGTCCGACGAGGTCGTCGAGGACGGCGCCGAGGCCAAGGCCGAGGGCGCGTCCGAGGAGTCGAAGGACGCCTGAGGCTCTGCCTTGCGTTTGAGCGGGTCCGCCCTCCGGGGCGGGCCCGCTCTCGCGTTGTTGAGAGGATCTAGGGGTGAGTGACGAAGTACAGCCCGGGTTCGTACGGGTGCGGCTGGACCTGTCCTACGACGGGACGGACTTCTCCGGGTGGGCCAAGCAGGCCGGCGGGCGGCGGACCGTGCAGGGCGAGATCGAGGACGCCCTGCGGACCGTCACGCGGTCCAGGGAGACGTACGAGCTGACCGTGGCCGGGCGCACCGACGCGGGTGTGCACGCGCGGGGGCAGGTCGCGCACGTCGATCTGCCGAGCGAGGTCTGGGTGGAGCATCACGCCAAGCTGCTCAAGCGGCTCGCCGGGCGGCTCCCCAAGGACGTACGGGTGTGGGCGCTGCGGGAGGCGCCCGGTGGCTTCAACGCGCGGTTCTCCGCGGTCTGGCGGCGCTACGCCTACCGGGTCACCGACAATCCGGGCGGGGTCGACCCGCTGCTGCGCGGGCATGTCCTCTGGCACGACTGGCCCCTCGACGTCGACGCCATGAACGAGGCCGCCGCGCGGCTGCTCGGGGAGCACGACTTCGCCGCCTACTGCAAGCGGCGGGAGGGGGCGACCACGATCCGCACGCTCCAGGAGCTGAGCCTGGTGCGCGGTGACGACGGGATCGTCACGGCGACCGTGCGGGCCGACGCCTTCTGCCACAACATGGTGCGCTCGCTGATCGGTGCGCTGCTGTTCGTGGGGGACGGGCACCGGGGTCCGGAGTGGCCGGGGAAGGTGCTGGCCGCGGGCGTACGGGACTCGGCGGTGCATGTCGTGCGGCCGCACGGCCTGACGCTGGAGGAGGTCGGCTATCCGGCCGACGAACTGCTGGCCGCGCGCAGCAGGGAGGCGCGGAACAGGCGGACGCTGCCCGGGGCCGGGTGCTGCTGACCCGCCCCGGGGAGTGGGTCACTGGTTCGCCGCCGCCGATGCCTGGGTCTCGCCGCGGCGGCGGATCTGCTGGAACGCGAACTGCGCGAGGCCGTCTCCGGCGGCGAAGACCTGGGTGTCCTTCGTCGTCACGTCCTTGCCGTCGGTGAAGCCCGTGATCGTGAAGTAGGCGTAGCGGCCGTAGGAGTTGGTCGTCGAGCGGCAGATCGCGCCGGCGCAGAAGGACTTGGCACCGGTGCCGGACAGCGCCTTGATGATGCTGCTCTTGTCGGCCTGGCCCTTGGCCTTGAGTGCCTGGGCCTCGGTGTCGAAGACGGCCACGCCGACCGTCACGGCGACGCTGTCCTTGACGTACGTGACGCGCATCAGGCGGGTGCAGCCGTTGGCGGTCAGCACCGGGGGCAGGGTGCCCTGGGCGGCGGTGACGCAGTTGGTGGTGTCGGCCTTCGCGGCCTTCTTGTAGACGGCCGAGCCCATCGTCAGCTGTCTGCCGGGGAACATGATGTCCGGGCCGTTGGGCGCGCTGTCCTTGGCCTTGCTGGAGACGAACTCCTTCGGGTCCAGCGGCGGCGGGGCACTGGTCGGGGCGAAGGACGGGGTGGCGGACGCGGTCGGCAGGCCGGCGGTGGCGGGCAGCGAGGAGGCCGGCCGGTTGGACGCCTCGTCACCGCCGTTCGCCGACACGACGGCCATGGCCACGGCGGTGCCCACGCCCAGCGTCGCGAGCACGCCCCCGCCTATCAGCAGCAGCCGGCGGCGCTTGTTGCGCGACTCCGACGCCTCGGCGAGCGCGGCCCAGTCCGGCGCCGGGTCCGTGGCGCCGCTGGTCCACGGCTGCTGGGAGTTCGGCTTCCACGGATCCCACTGGGACGGAGGTCCCCCCTGCCCATAGCTCATGGGCCGCATCTTAGACGGGGCCGGAGGTGTGCTGTTCCGCCTCAACCGGCTCCGCTGCCCCTAGCGTTCGGGGAATGAGTACGGGCAAAGACGACATCTCAGGGTGGTTGGTGCGGCGTTCCCCCTGGCCGCCGTGGCTGGGGCTGGTGGCGGTGCTCGGGGCTCTCGCGGGGCATGTGGCGCGGGCCACCCCGGACGGCGGCATGGACAACGCCATCGTCGTGCGGGCGGCACACGCCTGGCTGGCGGGACGCTCCCCGTACGACGACCCGCACTTCCTGTATCTGCCGGGGGCCGTCCTCGCCGCGGTGCCGCAGGCGCTGCTGGCGCCGGAGGTGCTGCGGGTGCTGGTGCCGCTGACGGTCGTGGCCTGTCTGGGGGGCGGCTGGGTGTGCGCGCTGCGGCTGCACCGGGTGCCGCTGGACAGCCGGCTCGCGGTGCTCGGGCTGACCGTGCTCGCGGCCGGCTTCGCGCCCTTCGGGCACCTGGTGCGGCTGGGCAACTGGACGGCGACGGCGGTCCTGGCCCTGCCGCTGGTGCTGCTGCTGGCGAGCCGGGGCCGCTGGACGGCGGCGGGCGCGGTGCTCGGCGCCGCCCTGGCGCTGAAGCCGCTGCTGGCGCCGCTGGCGCTGCTGTTCCTCTTCGCGGGCCGCTGGAAGGCGCTCGCCGTCCTGGCCGCGGTCCCGGCGCTGGTCTCCGGCGCGTGCGCCCTGCTGCTGCCCGACCCGGCCGGCTTCTTCACCCGGACCCTGCCCTTCCTGCTGCACGGACAGGACGCCTTCGTACGGCTCTACGAGGCCTCCCCGGGTGCCGTGCTGCCGCGGCTGGGGGTGCCGGGGTACGCCGCCCGGGCGCTCGCGCTGGCGGCCTGTGCGGCGGGGCTGGTCGCGGCGTACCGGCGCTGGGCCGGTGCCGATCCCGGTCCGTTGAGGCTCTCCGAGACCGCGGCGGGGCTGATGCTCTCGGTGTTCCTGGTCTCACGGCCGTCGTACGACCACTATCTGGTGGTCGTGGTGCCGCTGCTGCTGGCCGGCCTGCCGTACGTGGGCTCGGTGGCGCGGGGTCCGTGGTTCTGGCTGGCGATGGTGCCGCAGCTACCCGGTCTGAGCTGGCCTTATCTGGAACAGGTGCAGCGCCGGGCCTTCAAGGACGCGGTGACGTTGTGCGCTCTGACGGTCACGCTGGCCGTCCATTCGGCCCGTCCGGGGGCGTCCCGTGGGGGAGAGGTGGGGGACGGGGCCGGTGCTCGGTGCGCAAGCGGGGGCCTGGCGGCGGCGACCCCCGGCGACGATCACATTTACACTGGGTGAGAAGAGCAGGGGATCCCGGCGTTCAAAGGCCTCGTTTTGACCAGGTCGAGTCGCCGAAGGTATCCTGCATCTTCGTTGTGTATTGGCTTGCTCATTCTCACGGGACGGGCCCTTACACCGGTCCACCGGGCCGATGACCAGCGACCTGCACGCGGTATGCGTCACCGCAGTGCGGTCAGGGCTGTCGTGATCGTCTTCGGTGACCTTGTCAGGACCACTCACTCGAAGCGAAGGCTACGAACCGTGCGTACGTACAGCCCCAAGCCCGGCGATGTGACGCGCCAGTGGCACGTCATCGACGCTCAGGACATCGTCCTGGGTCGTCTCGCCAGCACCGCCGCCTCCATCCTGCGCGGCAAGCACAAGCCGATCTACGCCCCTCACGTCGACACCGGTGACTTCGTCATCATCATCAACGCCGACAAGGTGCACCTGTCCGGCAACAAGCGGACCCAGAAGATGGCGTACCGCCACTCCGGCTACCCGGGTGGTCTGCGCTCCGTCCGTTACGACGAGCTGCTGGACAAGAACCCCGAGAAGGCCATCGAGAAGGCCGTCAAGGGCATGCTCCCGAAGAACACGCTGGGCCGTCAGATGCTCTCGAAGCTGAAGGTCTACAGGGGTGACCAGCACCCGCACGGCGCGCAGCAGCCGCAGCCGTTCGAGATCACCCAGGTCGCGCAGTAAGTCCGGCCACACCACCCCAAGCTGAAGAGAATCTGAGGAGAACCGTGGCCGAGACCACTGCCGAGCAGCCGCTCGAAGAGCTTGACATCGACAGCTACACCACCGAGTCCGAGGTGCCCGTCGAGGGCGAGTACACCTCGGAGTCGCTGGCCGGCCGCTTCGGCGACCCGCAGCCGGCCGCCGGCCTGGGCCGTCGCAAGAACGCCATCGCCCGTGTCCGGATCGTTCCGGGCACCGGCAAGTGGAAGATCAACGGTCGCACCCTCGAGGACTACTTCCCGAACAAGGTGCACCAGCAGGAAGTCAACGAGCCGTTCAAGGTCCTCGAGCTCGAGGGTCGCTACGACGTCATCGCCCGCATCGCCGGTGGCGGTGTCTCCGGCCAGGCCGGTGCGCTCCGTCTCGGTGTCGCCCGCGCGCTGAACGAGGCCGACGTCGACAACAACCGCGGTGCCCTGAAGAAGGCCGGCTTCCTCACGCGTGACGACCGTGCGGTCGAGCGCAAGAAGGCCGGTCTCAAGAAGGCCCGCAAGGCCCCGCAGTACAGCAAGCGTTAAGCTTCGCTGCCTGCTCGTACGGGTTGCGGGCCGATCGGCCCGCTCCTACGTACTCCGAACGCCCCGGCGGCACGCCACAGTGCCGTCGGGGCGTTCGTTTTCTCGCAGCTGTGGGCGTATAACGACACAAGGTGCTCAAAGGCTTGTGTGATCGGATGTTCAAGGCATCACTTGCCTGGACGCGGGAGTCGCCGCTGATCCACCGACGCGCCGCACGGCTTTCGAAACTGACGCTTCCTCAGGAGGACAAGTGGGACGACTCTTCGGCACGGACGGCGTGCGCGGTGTCGCCAACGTGGATCTCACGGCCGAGCTGGCGCTCGGACTCTCCGTCGCGGCGGCGCACGTGCTGGCCGAGGCGGGCACCTTCGAGGGCCACCGGCCGGTGGCGGTCGTCGGACGGGACCCGCGTGCCTCCGGGGAGTTCCTGGAAGCGGCCGTCGTGGCCGGCCTGGCCAGCGCGGGTGTCGACGTCCTGCGGGTCGGTGTGCTGCCGACGCCCGCGGTCGCCTACCTGACCGGCTCGCTCGGTGCCGACCTCGGCGTGATGCTCTCCGCCAGCCACAACGCCATGCCGGACAACGGTGTCAAGTTCTTCGCCCGCGGCGGCCACAAGCTCGCCGACGAGCTGGAGGACAGGATCGAGGCGGTCTACGACGAGCACCGCACCGGCGCTCCCTGGGACCGTCCGACCGGCGCCGGCGTCGGCCGCGTGCGCTCGTACGACGAGGGGTTCGACCGCTACGTCGCCCACCTGATCGCGGTCCTCCCGAACCGGCTCGACGGGCTGAAGATCGTCCTCGACGAGGCCCACGGTGCCGCCGCGCGTGTCTCGCCCGAGGCGTTCACGCGGGCCGGCGCCGAGATCGTCACGATCGGCGCCGAGCCGGACGGGCTCAACATCAACGACGGCTGCGGCTCCACCCACCTGGACAAGCTGAAGGCCGCCGTCGTCGAGCACGGGGCCGCTCTCGGTATCGCGCACGACGGTGACGCCGACCGCTGCCTCGCCGTGGACCACACCGGCGAGGAGATCGACGGGGACCAGATCCTCGCCGTGCTCGCGCTCGCGATGAAGGAGCGGGGCGCCCTGCGCTCGGACACCGTCGTCGCGACCGTCATGTCCAACCTCGGCTTCAAGCTGGCCATGGAACGCCAGGGCATCTCGCTCGTCCAGGCCGCCGTGGGCGACCGGTACGTGCTGGAGGAAATGAAGCAGCACGGGTACGCCCTCGGCGGTGAGCAGTCCGGGCACGTGATCATCCTCGACCACGCGACCACCGGTGACGGCACGCTGACCGGGCTGATGCTGGCGGCGCGGGTCGCCGAGAGCGGACGGACGCTCCGGGAGCTGGCGTCCGTCATGGAGCGGCTGCCGCAGGTGCTGATCAACGTCCCCGACGTGGACAGGTCGCGGGTCGCCAGCTCGGCCGACCTCGCGGCTGCCGTCGGCGAGGCGGAGCGGGAGCTGGGGGCCACCGGGCGGGTTCTGCTCCGGCCCTCCGGGACCGAGCCGCTGGTGCGGGTGATGGTGGAGGCGGCGGACATCGAGCAGGCTCGGTCCGTCGCGGGGCGGTTGGCCGACGCCGTGAAGTCGGCGCTCGGCTGATCGCGCGGGCCGGGTGCGGGGCGGGGGTTCCGCGAGTCGCGGACCGCGATCCGTCGTGGTCGCCCGCGCGGTTCCCCGCGCCCCTGGGGCCGGGGCTTCTCACCCGTCGCTCTTTCGCTGCCGGGACCACAGCCACTTCTGTGCCAGCAGGGTCAGGGTTCCCGCCAGGATGATGCCCAGCAGGTTCAGCAGGAGTTGCTCCGAGGAGCGCAGGGTCTGGTTGGTGTCGCCGTAGGTCAGGGCCACGGCCGCGTTGGCGGCGGCCGGGACCGTGGTGACCGAGATGGCGACGCCGACCAGGGCGCCCGACTTCGCCGAGGTGAGGGAGAGGGTGCCGGCGGCTCCCGCGAGGACCGCCACCACGAAGGAGAACCAGTCCGGGGCGTAGACGAAGCCCGTGTTCGGGCGGTCGCCCTCCAGCTGGCCCTTGGTGAACAGGCCCACG
Source organism: Streptomyces sp. NPDC033216 (assembly GCF_055577115.1). Classification (NCBI taxonomy): domain Bacteria; kingdom Bacillati; phylum Actinomycetota; class Actinomycetes; order Kitasatosporales; family Streptomycetaceae; genus Streptomyces; species Streptomyces sp. NPDC033216. The sequence continues at coordinate 75,684 of NZ_JBVIQK010000002.1, forward strand.
GCGTCCATGAAGACGCTGAAACCCGCCGTCACGGTCATCGCCACGGCGAAGCCCACCAGCAGGGCGATCAGGGAACGCAGGGCCAGGCGCGGGGCGCGCTGCACGGCGGCCGTGCAGATGCCCGCCAGCGGGCCGAACTCCGGACCCACCGCCATCGCGCCCACGATCAGGATCGCGTTGTCGAGCACCACGCCGCAGGCCGCGATCATGGTGGCCAGGGTGATGAAGGCGATGTAGGTGACCGAGAGGGTGGACTCCTCGTGCGTCGCGTCCACGAGGTGCTCCCACAGGACCGCGTCGGCGCCCTCGCCCGGAGCGTCGGCCTCGGCCTTGTCGGCGCGCCGGGACAGTGACAGGTCGATGTTCTCCACGGCGATCGAGCCGGTCTTCTCCAGGCCCAGTTCCTGGAGTCCGCTGAGGAGTCGGTCGCCCGCCTCGCGGGCCACGTCGCACATCACGACGTCACCCTCGGGGTCGCGGGCCGCGCCCGGCATCACCAGGAGGTGGGTGGCGCCGACCGTGTTCTCGATCAGGCGGACCGCGTCGGCGGTACTGTCGGGCGGGGTGATCAGGCGCAGGTGCAGCATGGCGCCCTTTCTAACAGGCTCAGATCACGGCTTGCCCAGGTGTGCCGCGTACCGCGGTCACAGCTTGCGCAGGCTCAGCCGTTGCACCTTGTGGTCCGGGCCCTTGCGCAGGACGAGGGCGGCCCGCCCGCGGGTGGGAGCGATGTTCTCCACCAGGTTGGGCTTGTTGATGGTGCGCCACATCGTGCGGGCGTAGTCGAGGGCCTCGTCCTCGGAGACCTGGGTGTACTTCCGGAAGTACGAGTGCGGGTCCTGGAAGGCGGTCGCGCGCAGCTTGCGGAAGCGGTTGAGGTACCAGCGCTCGATGTCCTCGACGCGGGCGTCGACGTACACGCTGAAGTCGAAGTAGTCGGCGAGCCCGACGCGGGTCCGCCCGTCCTTGCCGGGGAGCGCGGGCTGGAGGACGTTCAGGCCCTCGACGATGAGGATGTCCGGGCGACGGACCGTGAGGCGCCGGTCGGGGACGATGTCGTAGATCAGGTGGGAGTAGACGGGGGCGGTGACCTCGTCCTTCCCGGCCTTGATGTCGGCGACGAAGCGGGTGAGGGCGCGCCGGTCGTAGGACTCGGGAAAACCCTTCCGCGACATCAGGCCGCGGGACTCCAGCTCCTTGGTGGGCAGCAGGAAGCCGTCGGTGGTGACCAGCTCGACGCGGGGGTGTTCCGGCCAGCGGGAGAGGAGGGCTCGCAGCAGGCGGGCGACGGTGGACTTGCCCACCGCCACCGAGCCGGCGACTCCGATCACGAACGGGGTGCCGGACTGGGAACCCTGTTCGCCGAGGAAGGTGTTCAGGGCCGAGCGCAGGCCGTCGGTCGCGCCCACGTAGAGGTTCAGCAGCCGGGACAGCGGGAGGTAGATGTCACGGACCTCGTCGAGGTCGATGACGTCTCCGAGGCCGCGCAGCTGCTCGACCTCCTCGGCGGTGAGGGGCTGCGGCGTCTTGTCACGCAGCGCGCTCCACTCGGAGCGGGTGAGGTCGAGGTAGGGAGTCGCCTCCGGCCTGTGCCGGTGGGCGCTCCGGGGTATCGAGGAGACCGGAGGAATCACAGTCCATTGTTAACGGAGTTCGAACGGGATGACAGGTGGGATCCGTCACCCCTGCGTACCCCCGTGGGAATTTCCGAATTCGGGCACGTGGAGGCCCTTTCGGGGTGCTCTCCCGCCGTACGCTGCCGGTCATGTGTGGAATCGTGGGATACGTGGGGTCTCAGTCGGCACTCGAGGTCGTCATGGCCGGGCTGAAACGGCTGGAGTACCGGGGGTACGACTCGGCGGGTGTCGCCGTGCTGGCGGACGGGGGGCTCGCCACCGCCAAGAAGGCGGGCAAACTCGTCAATCTGGACAAGGAGCTGGCGGCCCGGCCGCTGCCGACCGGGACGACGGGCCTCGGGCACACGCGGTGGGCCACGCACGGCGGGCCCACCGACGTCAACGCCCATCCCCACCTCGACAACGCGGGACGCGTCTGCGTCGTGCACAACGGGATCATCGAGAACTTCGCCCTGCTGCGTGCCGAACTGGCCGAGCGCGGGCACGAGCTGCTCTCCGAGACCGACACCGAGGCCGTGGCCCATCTGCTCGCCGAGGAGTACTCCGGCACCGGCGACCTCGCGGAGGCCATGCGGCTGGTGTGCCGACGGCTGGAGGGGGCGTTCACGCTGGTCGCCGTACACGCCGACGAGCCGGACGTGGTGGTCGGGGCGCGCCGGAACTCGCCGCTCGTGGTGGGCGTCGGAGAGGGTGAGGCCTTTCTCGCCTCGGACGTCGCCGCGTTCATCGCGCACACCCGGTCGGCGATCGAGCTGGGTCAGGACCAGGTGGTGGAGCTGCGCCGGGACGGGGTGACGGTCACCGGGTTCGACGGCCGTCCGGCCGAGGTGCGGTCGTACCACGTCGACTGGGACGCGTCGGCCGCGGAGAAGGGCGGTCACGACTACTTCATGCTGAAGGAGATCGCCGAGCAGCCCAAGGCTGTCGCCGACACCCTGCTCGGCCGGATCGACGTCTCCGGGGCGCTGACCCTCGACGAGGTGCGGATCCCGGCCGCCGAGCTGCGGGAGGTCGACAAGGTGGTCATCGTCGCCTGCGGTACGGCCTTCCACGCGGGGCTGATCGCCAAGTACGCCATCGAGCACTGGACGCGGATCCCGTGCGAGGTGGAGCTGGCCAGTGAGTTCCGGTACCGGGACCCCATCCTGGGGGCGCGGTCGCTGGTGATCGCGATCTCGCAGTCCGGCGAGACCATGGACACCCTGATGGCGCTGCGGCACGCCCGCGAGCAGGGCTCCAAGGTGCTGGCGATCTGCAACACCAACGGGTCGACGATCCCGCGCGAGTCGGACGCCGTGCTGTACACCCATGCCGGGCCCGAGGTGGCCGTCGCCTCCACCAAGGCGTTCCTGACGCAGCTGGTGGCCTGCTATCTCGTCGCGCTGTACCTGGGCCAGGTGCGCGGTACCCAGTGGGGGGACGAGATCCGGGCCGTGGTGCGGGATCTGGCACGGATCTCCGGGGAGGTCGAGCGGGTGCTGGAGACCATGGAGCCGGTGCGGGAGCTGGCGCGGTCGCTCGCCGGCAAGGACACCGTGCTGTTCCTCGGGCGGCACGTGGGCTACCCGGTGGCGCTGGAGGGGGCGCTGAAGCTGAAGGAGCTGGCGTACATGCACGCCGAGGGCTTCGCGGCCGGTGAGCTGAAGCACGGGCCGATCGCGCTCATCGAGGAGGACCTGCCGGTCGTCGTGGTGGTGCCGTCCCCGCGGGGCCGGTCCGTGCTGCACGACAAGATCGTGTCCAACATCCAGGAGATCCGGGCGCGGGGCGCGCGGACGATCGTGATCGCGGAGGAGGGGGACGAGGAGGTCGTGCCGTACGCCGACCATCTCGTGCGGATCCCCGTGACGCCGACGCTGTTGCAGCCGCTGGTGGCGACGGTGCCGTTGCAGGTGTTCGCGTGCGAGCTGGCCACGGCGCGGGGCAACGACGTGGACCAGCCGCGGAACCTGGCGAAGTCCGTCACGGTGGAGTGAGACGGGGCCGCCGTCCCACCGGAGGACGCGCCGTTCGAGGTGACGGCTTCCGGCGGTGGGACGGCGGGGACGGGACCGGTCCCGCCGGTCAGCCGCGTGCCTGTCTGCGGCGCAGGTTCGCCGTGCGGGCCCAGCGGAGCAGGGCCAGCTCCAGGGCGATGATCCCGAGCGTGCCGGTGATGGGCGGTATGCGGCCCTCGTCGATCCGGTCGGCGATCAGGTACACGCCGAGCGCCGCCCAGGCCACGGCCAGCACGGCCAGCAGGACGGCGAGGGCGGCCCAGCCCCAGCCGCTCGCTCTACGCCGCTCGGCGGCGGGCTCCGGGGACCGCCGGCGCGGCTGCGGGATCTCCTGCGGGTCGCGGGCCGGCATGGCGACGACGGACTCCGCGGGGACCGCCGCGTCCAGGGCCGCGACGCGTTCGGCGGTGACGCCCTCGAAGAGGGTCGGCTCGACGGAGACCGCGAAGCCGTCGTGTCCGGTGAGGGCGCGGGCGCCGTCCGGGCGGGTGGTCATCGCGGCGCAGGAGTCGTAGCGGACGGTGACCGGGCCCTTGGGGGTCGTCAGGGTGACGCCCTCGGTGCCGATGACCAGCGTGACCTGGTCGTCCTCCCTGGACGGGTGCCGGGTGCCGGTGACGCTGGTCGGGGAGAACTGGGGGGCCAGGGTGAACCCGGCCCAGTCCACACCCCGGCCGGGCACCTGGAGCAGGGCGGCGTCCCAGGTCTGCCGGGCCACCTCGTGCAGGTCGGCGACCGTGACCGCGTTCAGCTCGGCCTTGTGCTGCTCGGGGGAGAGGATGGGGTGCCCGAGCAGCAGGTTCAGCGCGTACGACGGGAGGCTGGCGGCGCCGAGGTCGGGGGTGTCGTACATCTTGAGGAGCTTGCCGCGCACGGAGTCCAGTTCGGACTGCTCGATGCGGCCCGCGCGCAGCCGGGCGAGGGTGTCGACGAAGCCGCCGACGACGGCGTCCTGCTTGTGCGGCAGGGAGTCCGCGTGGGCGGTGAGCGTGGCGAACTCGGCGTCGCGCGGTGAGTAGTCGGCCTCCGCGGTGTAGGAGTAGCCGCCCTCCTGGCGCAGGTCGTGGAAGAGGGCCCGGCCGAGGACGTCCGCGAAGACGGAGGACGCGGTGGAGCGGCGCAGCACCGAGGTGAGGACGACATGGCCGTCGTCGCCGTGGATGTAGGCCGGGGTGACGGGCAGCGCGCTGGTCGCGGCCGGGGCGGGCAGGCGGGTGCCGGCGGGGAGGCTGAGGTCGAGGCCCTCCGGTACCCGGTCGCTGGTGATCCACAGCACGGCGTTGTCCCGGGTGAAGCGGGTCTCGGCCCAGTGCCGGACCCGGTCCGGGGTGAGGCCCCAGGTGCCCAGCTCGTCGTAGCTGGACAGGCCGTAGCCCTGGGCGCCGTAACGCCACAGCGCGAGCGCGGAGTTGGGGCCGCTGCCGCGGCTCGCCGCCTCCGTGCGCAGGATCTCCTTCTCGGTCTCCAGCCGGTCCATCGGCAGGTCCCGCAGACCCGCGCACACGCTGTTGAGGTAGGTGACGACCTCCTCCTCGCCACCGGTGACGTGGAAGAGGGTGTACGCGTTCGCCGTCGCGCCGTTGTAGTGCAGGTCGGACAGGCCGAGGCGGTGCAGGGCGAGATGCTCGACGAGGTGGGTGATCCCGGCGGTGGCCAGGGTCTCGTCGGCGCGGCCCACCCGGAAGAAGAGGCCGGCGGTGACCTCCTTGCCGGAGCGGGCGGCGTGGAGGGTGGGGATGCCCTGGGTGGTGGTGTGCGAGAGCAGGCCGTCGAGGGCGGCGAGGCCGCTCTGGTCGTGCAGGTCGGTGGTCATGTTCCGGTGCCCCCTCAGGCCTGTGTCGCGAGCTTGCGGAACTTCAGGAACGATCCCCTGGGGTCGCCCGTGTACTGCCACGGGAACTCCGAGGCCCGGTCGCCCAGGAAGGCGAAGTGCGGGGCCGCGTCGGCGAGGTGGCCGCCGATCGAGAAGGCGAACGCGAAGGCGCTGTGCGCGCCGACGGAATACCAGTCGGGGCGGTAGCCGGGGTGCAGGACCGAGACCTGGGCGGCGAAGCGCAGGTCGTCGCGGACCGGCGCACCGCGCATGTAGTCCGTGCCCTGCGGGCCGTCCAGGTCCAGCCAGTGTTCGATGTGGGCGAGGGCCACCACGGTCGCGGAGGTGGAGCCGTCCGGGGCGGCGGTCGCGCACTCACGGGCGAAGCCGTGCGCTGCCTCCCAGGAGCCGCCCCACTTGGGGCAGACCTGCTGGAGCAGCTGCGTCTGCGCGCGGTAGTGGTGGGGGTGGTGGGCGGAGAGCCGGTCGTAGCGGCGGCGCGCCTCGGCCTGACCCAGCTGGAGGCCGCGCGCGGTGGTCAGCCGCACCGTCCAGGCGGGGGCGTACGCCGGCTGCTGCGCGCACACCTCGATCAGCAGTTGTTCGGCCCGGCGCAGCCAGGAGTGGAACTCGGTGAACTGCTCCCGCGAGACGTGCTGTGCGCGGGCGCCGCTGCGGATGTCCCAGCCGATGTGGACGTACCGCTCGGCGAGCAGGGTGCGCGGCAGCGGGTCGGCGGGACGTTCGGCGACCGCCCGCTCCAGGACGGTCTCGACGCCGGGGACCTCGGCGAGGACGGACGACACCGTGGAGATCTTGTCGACGGAGTCCAGCGCGCCGACGAAGGTCCGGATCGCCGGCCAGTCGCCGGCCCGTGCCGCCGTGCGCAGTGGGATCAGCTCGGGTGTGTTGTCGTACGGGTCGAAGGTCGGTCCCGAAGAGCCCGTGGATGTGCCGCTGGTGGTACTGCTCATGCCCCCGCCCCCTGGCGATGCCGTCCGCGCGCGCCGACTGGCCCCCCAGGGCGCGGGCGGTGAAGTGATGGTGCGACGTGTCCGTGTGTCGTACCTGTGACTGCTGATGTCTGTGACTGCGTGATCGGGTGTGATCAAGTCGCCGCAGGCTAGCAGTCGCCTCCGACAATCGTGTGGGCGACGGGGTCGGACGGTTCCCCCGCCGTAGGGTGCTCGGCATGAGCATCATCGGGGTCGGCATCGACGTGGCCGAGATCGACCGGTTCGCGGCATCGCTGGAACGTACGCCGGGACTGGCCCAACGTCTGTTCCTGGAAAGTGAGTTGTTGCTGCCGAGCGGGGACCGGCGGGGCGCCGCCTCGCTCGCGGCCCGGTTCGCGGCGAAGGAGGCTCTCGCCAAGGCGTTGGGTGCTCCCGCGGGTCTGCTGTGGACCGACGCGGAGGTGTACGTGGAGGACAGCGGGCGGCCGCGGCTGCGGGTGCGCGGGAGCGTCGCCGCGCGGGCCGCGGAACTGGGCGTGCGGTCCTGGCATGTGTCGCTGAGTCATGACGCCGGTGTCGCTTCGGCGGTGGTGGTCGCGGAGGGGTAGGAGGGCGGGGCGGGTCCGTGTCCGGCGGACCGCCCGGTGTTTGACTGGGTGTATGCGTACTGCCTATCGCGTGACAACGGTCCGGGCCGCCGAGCGGGACCTGATGGCGCGGCTCCCGGAGGGGGCCCTCATGCAGCGTGCCGCCGCCGGGCTCGCCGCCGCCTGTGCCGATCTGATGGGGCGGGTGTACGGACGCCGGGTCGTCCTCCTCGTCGGGAGCGGCGACAACGGGGGTGACGCCCTGTACGCCGGAGCCCGGCTGGCGCGGCGCGGCGCGGGGGTGACGGGTGTACTGCTCTCGCCCGGGCGCACGCACGCCGGCGGGCTGGCCGCTCTGCGGCGGGCCGGTGGACGGACCGTGGCGCCGCAGGACGCCGACGGGCCGCTCCGGCGGGCCGACCTCGTCCTGGACGGCATCGTCGGGATCGGCGGCCGCGGCGGCCTGCGCGCGGACGCGGCGCGGCTCGCCGCGCTGGCCGAGGGGTCCCGGGCCGTCGTCGTCGCCGTCGACCTGCCCAGCGGCGTCGAGGCCGATACCGGGGAGGTGCGGGGCGCCGCCGTGCGGGCCGACCTCACCGTGACGTTCGGGACGCACAAGCCGGGCCTGCTGGTCGATCCGGCACGCGAGTACGCCGGGTCGGTACGGCTCGTCGACATCGGCCTTGACCTGCCCGGCGAGCCGGAACTGGAGGCTCTCCAGCACGCCGACGTGGCCCGGCTGTTGCCCGTGCCGGGCGCCGGGAGCGACAAGTACCGGCGCGGGGTCGTCGGGATCGCCGCCGGGTCCGCGCGCTATCCGGGCGCGGCCGTGCTGGCGGTCGCCGGCGCGCTGCGGGGCGGAGCGGGCGCCGTGCGGTACGTCGGGCCCGCCGGCCAGGCCGTGCTCGCGCGCTACCCCGAGACGCTCGTCTCCGACCAGGGGCCCCAGCGGGCCGGGCGGGTGCAGGCCTGGGTCGTCGGGCCCGGCGCCGGGGACGACGCCGGCACCGTGGCACAGGTGCTCGCCTCCGACGTGCCCGTGCTGATCGACGCGGACGGGCTGCGGCTCGCCGAGGTGAACGCGGTGCGCGGGCGTACGGCGCCGACGCTGATGACTCCGCATGCCGGGGAGGCGGCGGCGCTGCTGGGGGTGGCGCGGGAGGAGGTCGAGGCGGGGCGGCTGGCAGCGGCGCGGGAGTTGGCGGGGCGGTACGGGGCGGCCGTGCTGCTGAAGGGGGCCACGACGCTGGTCGCGCGAGCGGGGGGCGGGGGCGCGGTGCGGGTGAATCCCACGGGGACGGCGTGGCTGGCCACGGCGGGGAGCGGAGACGTGTTGTCGGGGGTGGCGGGGTCCCTGCTGGCGGCCGGGTTGTCGGCGGTGGACGCCGGGAGTGTGGGGGCGTATCTGCACGGCCTGGCGGGACGGGTCGCGGCCGAGGGGGCACCGGTGGGGGCGCACGAGGTGGCGGAGGCGGTGGCGGGGGCCTGGCGGGATGTCGTACGGGGGTGAGGCCGGGGGGACTCGGCCCCGCCGCCCCGTCCCGGTCCGGACCTGGGGTCTGCGCTGCCAGACCCCGCTGTCGGACCTGAACGGGCCCCGTCCTCGAACGCCGGAGGGACTGGACGGCCCGGCGGCCGCACGTGCCGGGCGGGTTGGGTGACGCCGGGCGGGTTGCGTGAGGCCGGGCGGGCCGGACGGCGCCGGGCGGGCTGGACGGCGCCGGGCGGGCTGGACGACGGTGGGCGGCGCCGGGCGGCGAGGGGCACTTCTCGCCCTGCCGGGTGGGACGACCGGGGGACGCGGGCCGGTAGTGCGGGGGCCGAGCCGCGGGCGGCGGTCAGGTGACCCGGCCCGCCTCTCCGGGTGCGTCCGGGGGCTCTGAGAGACTGGGCGCGATGAGTGAGACTGCACAGCCGACCACCGCCCCGCAGCGTGCCCGTGCCGAGATCGATCTGGCCGCGCTGCGGGCCAACGTGCGCGCCCTGCGCGCGAAAGCGCCCGGCGCGGCGTTCATGGCCGTGGTGAAGGCCGACGGATACGGCCACGGCGCGGTCGCCTGCGCCCGTGCCGCCGTCGAAGCGGGCGCCGGCTGGATCGGCACCGCCACGCCGGAGGAGGCCCTCGCGCTGCGCGCCGGGGCGGGTCTGCCGGCGGACGTCCGGATCATGTGCTGGCTGTGGACGCCGGGCGGCCCCTGGCGGGAGGCCGTCGAAGCGGACCTGGACGTGTCCGTGAGCGGCGTGTGGGCGCTGCGCGAGGCCGCCGAGGGGGCGAGGCTCGCCGGGCGGACCGCCCGTGTGCAGCTGAAGGCCGACACCGGCCTCGGGCGCAACGGATGCCAGCCCGCCGACTGGCCCGAGCTGGTCGCCGAGGCGCTGCGCGCCGAGCGCGAGGGCCTCGTGCGGATCACCGGCCTGTGGTCCCACCTCGCCTGCGCCGACGAGCCCGGCCACCCCTCGATCGCCGCCCAGCTCACCCGCTTCCGCGAGATGCTGGCGCACGCCGAGGAGCGGGGCGTACGGCCCGAGGTGCGGCACATCGCCAACTCGCCGGCCGCGCTCACCCTCCCCGAGACCCACTTCGACCTGATCCGGCCGGGTATCGCCATGTACGGCGTCTCGCCGAGCCCCGAGCTGGGCTCCTCCGCCGACCTGGGGCTGCGCCCGGTGATGACGCTGGCGGCCTCGCTGGCCCTGGTGAAACACGTGCCGGGCGGTCACGGCGTCAGCTACGGCCACCACTACACGACCCCCGGCGAGACCACCCTCGGCCTGGTCCCCCTCGGGTACGCCGACGGCGTCCCCCGCCACGCCTCCGGTGCCGGTCCCGTCCTCATCGGCGGCAAGTGGCGTACGGTCGCGGGCCGGATCGCGATGGACCAGTTCGTCGTCGACCTCGGCGGCGACCGGCCCGGCCCCGGCGAGGAAGCCGTGCTCTTCGGACCCGGCGACCGGGGGGAGCCCACCGCCGAGGACTGGGCGCAGGCCGCCGGCACCATCGCGTACGAGATCGTCACGCGCATCGGATCACGCGTTCCCCGCGTCTATGTGAACGAGACCGACGAGGCGAACGAGGCGGACGGGGCGGACGGGGCGGACCGCACTTCGTGAGCGCGCGTCCCTGAGCGCGCCCCCGCACCCATTCACGCGCATGCGATGTGCGTGTATGAGCATGCGGTTCATGTGAACGAGGAACCGGACGGACACCCGCGCGGGGGGCTCCCTGGCCCCCGGCGACACCCGGCGACACCCGGCGAAGAGGAGCGGTACGTGAGCGAGAGCAGCGCGGAGGCGGTGGCGAGTACCGCCTCGGCGGTCATCGACGTCGCCTCCGCCACGGGGGCCGGCGGGTGGCGCCGGACCACCGGCATCGCGGGCGCCGCGATAGGCGTGATCGCCGCGGGCGCCGCCGCCGGAGTCGCCCTGGAGCGGATGACCGTCGGGCGGGGCATGCGGGCGAAGGCCCGCCTCGCCCTCGACGCGACCGGCCCGTACGGCGCGCTGCGCGGCACCCCCGGCAAGGCGTACGCCGACGACGGCACCGAGCTGTACTACGAGGTCGACGAAGCGGAGCCGCAGGGCGGACCGGCGAACCGGCGGCGCCGGCTGTTCGGCCGCAAGTCGCCGCTCCCCGTCACCGTGGTCTTCAGCCACGGCTACTGCCTCACCCAGGACTCCTGGCACTTCCAGCGGGCGGCCCTGCGGGGCGTCGTACGCACCGTGCACTGGGACCAGCGCAGCCACGGCCGGTCCGCGCGCGGTGCCGCCCAGCTGCGGGACGGCGAGCCGCTCACCATCGACCAGCTGGGACGCGACCTGAAGGCCGTCATCGACGCGGCCGTGCCCGAGGGGCCGATCGTGCTCGTGGGGCACTCGATGGGCGGGATGACCGTCATGGCGCTGGCCGCGCAGTTCCCCGAACTGATCCGCGAGCGGGTCGCCGCCACCGCCTTCATCGGTACGTCGTCCGGCCGGCTCGGCGAGGTCAACTTCGGGCTGCCGGTCGCCGGGGTGAACGCGGTGCGGCGGGTGCTGCCGGGTGTGCTGAAGGCGCTGGGGCAACAGGCCGCGCTGGTGGAGAAGGGGCGGCGGGCCACCGCCGACCTGTTCGCCGGGATCATCAAGCGGTACTCGTTCGCGTCGCGGGACGTGGATCCGGCCGTCGCCCGGTTCGCCGAGCGGATGATCGAGGGCACACCGATCGACGTGGTCGCCGAGTTCTACCCGGCCTTCACCGACCACGACAAGACCGAGGCGCTGGCCTGCTTCACCGGCATGCCGGTGCTGATACTGGCCGGCATCGGGGACCTGGTGACCCCCAGCGAGCACAGCGAGGCCATCGCCGGCCTGCTGCCGGACGCCGAACTGGTCCTGGTCCCCGACGCCGGGCACCTCGTGATGCTGGAGCACCCGGAGGTGGTCACCGACCGCCTCGCCGACCTGCTCACCCGCGCGGGTGCCGTACCGGCAGGCGTTACCGTGGGCAGTTATGGAAGCACCAGCAGCAGCGCGCAACCCGGCTGAGACAGACCTGACCGTCACCTCCCCCGAGCAGATGCGGGACCTGGGCCGGCGCCTGGCCGGACTGCTGCGCGCGGGCGATCTCGTGATGCTCAGCGGGGAGCTGGGCGCGGGCAAGACGACGCTGACGCGCGGCCTCGGCGAGGGACTCGGCGTGCGGGGCGCGGTCACCTCACCGACGTTCGTGATCGCCCGGGTCCACCCGTCCCTCGGGGACGGTCCGCCGCTCGTCCACGTCGACGCCTACCGCCTGGGCGGCGGGCTCGACGAGATGGAGGATCTGGACCTCGACGTGTCCCTGCCCGAGTCCGTGATCGTCGTGGAGTGGGGCGAGGGCAAGGTCGAGGAACTGACCGAGGAGCGGCTCCAGGTACGCATCCACCGAGCCGTGGGTGACACCACGGACGAGGTCCGGCGGGTGACGGTCATGGGTCTGGGCGAGCGGTGGGCGTCGGCGGACCTGAGCGCGCTGGGGACCTGAACCGGCCGGCGGACCGAGCGCGCGACGGTGGCGGGGCGGTGGGCGCACCCGAGGGTTCCGACATGACGTCGGCAAGATGTTGCGTTCGGTGTCCTGGGCGTGGTCACATGGTATCCATCCCTTGGTTAGGTCTGCCTAACTAGGTCCGCCCCGGCCCTCAGGAGGCGTCCATGTCCGCCATCGAGCCCAAGGCCCCGCGGCGGCCGTCCGCCCTCGCCGGGGTGTCCATGCGCGACCTGCTGGCGTCCTGTGCCGCCGCGCAGGCGGTCTCCCGCCCGCCGTGCGAGCCGGAGCCGACGGCCGCGGCGGAGAAGCGGCATGCGCGGCACCGGAAAGCCGCCTGACCGGTCGTGCTGGACACCGACCTCGCCGCTAGCGGATCACGACGACCCGCTGCCCGATCGTCGCGAAGTTCCAGATCGCTTTCCCGTCCGCCCGCGAGGCGCGGATCCCGCCCGTCTTCCCGGCCGGGTCGGGGGCCGGTGTGGAGCCGTCGACGGCCGCGCTGAAGCCGATCGACACGCCCTTGACCTCGGTGAAGCGCACCACGTGCTCGACGGGGGTGCCGTCGGTGCCGGTGACGGCGCGCGAGCGGGAGGTGACGGCGTAGGTGCCGGGGACCGGGTCGACGCTGCCGGGAGCCACCCGGAAGGTGCGCTGGGCCTCACCGTCCGCGTCCACCAGCCACACCCGGTCGTCGTCCACCGAGTACACCACCCGCTCACCCCTGCCGGAGCGGACCGGCAGCGCGGTGGGGTGCCCGGTGTCGCGCGGCGCCTTCGTCGTCGTGGCGGAGGCGCTCGGCCGCGGTTCGGCCAGATCGGCCGGCACGTTCGCCGAGGCCTGGAGGGCGAGGAACCCGACGGTCGCGACGGCCGCGGCGGTGAGCGCGGCCACGAAGATCGAGCTGCTGCCTGCCACCGCGACCACCTCTTCGTCGTGCGTCCGTGCCTCGCGGCGACGTTAGCAGCCGGTGGGCCGCGTACCCGGGCGGCGGTGCCCAGGGCCCGCGGAGCCGTAGGCTGTTCGCGTGCTCTTGCTCGCTCTGGATACCGCCACCCCCGCCGTCACCGTCGCCCTGCACGACGGTACGGACGTCCTCGCCTCGGCCGGCCAGGTGGACGCGCGCCGGCACGGTGAGCTGCTGCTGCCGGCCGTCGACCGTCTCCTCGCCGCCGCGGGGCACCGGCTCGACGCCGTCACCGAGATCGTCGTCGGCATCGGCCCCGGCCCGTACACCGGGCTGCGTGTCGGCCTGATGACCGCCGACACCTTCGGGCTCGCGCTCGGCGTGCCCGTGCACGGCCTGTGCACCCTCGACGGCCTCGCCTACGCCGCCGACCTCGAAGGCCCCTTCGTCGTGGCGACCGACGCCCGCCGCAAGGAGGTCTACTGGGCGCGCTACGCCGATTCCCGCACCCGCCTCACCGAGCCCCGCGTCGACCGGCCGGCCGACATCGCCGAGGAGGTGGCGGGACTGCCCGCGGTCGGCGCGGGCGCGCTGCTCTACCCGGACACCTTCCCCGCGGCGCACGAGCCGGAGCACGTGTCCGCCGCCGCCCTCGCCTCCCTGGCCGCCGAGAAGCTGGCCGCGGGCGAGGAACTCGCGGCGCCCCGCCCGCTCTACCTGCGCCGGCCCGACGCCCAGGTCCCCAAGAACTACAAGGTGGTCACCCCCAAGTGACCGAGCCCGTGACTCCCGCGCTGCGCGAGATGCGCTGGTGGGACATCGATCCCGTACTCGAACTCGAGAAGGCCCTCTTCCCCGAGGACGCCTGGTCGCGCGGCATGTTCTGGTCCGAGCTGGCGCACTCGCGCGGCCCCGAGGCGACCCGCCGGTACGTGGTGGCCGAGAACGGCGACCGCATCGTCGGCTACGCGGGCCTCGCCTCCTCCGGCACCGCGGCCGACAGCGGCCCCGCCCCGGGCGCGGACGTCCAGACCATCGCCGTCGCCCGCGACCACTGGGGCACCGGGCTGGGCGGCCGGCTGCTGGCCGAGCTGCTGCGGGCCGCGACCGCCTTCGAGTGTGCCGAGGTCATGCTGGAGTGCCGCGTGGACAACCTCCGGGCGCAGAAGTTGTACGAGCGCTTCGGCTTCCAGCCCATCGGCTTCCGGCGGGGCTACTACCAGCCGGGGAACGTGGACGCCCTGGTGATGCGCCTGACCGATCCATCGACATCAGTACAAGGAACCGAGATCAATGGCTGACGAACCGCTCGTCCTCGGCATCGAGACCTCCTGTGACGAGACCGGCGTCGGCATCGTCCGCGGCACCACCCTGCTGGCGGACGCCGTCGCCTCCAGCGTCGACGAGCACGCCCGCTTCGGCGGGGTCGTGCCGGAGGTGGCGAGCCGGGCGCACCTGGAGGCGATGGTCCCGACCATCGACCGGGCACTGAAGGAGGCGGGGGTCAGCGCCAAGGACCTCGACGGCATCGCCGTGACGGCGGGCCCCGGCCTGGCCGGCGCGCTGCTGGTCGGCGTGTCGGCGGCGAAGGCGTACGCGTACGCCCTCGGCAAGCCGCTGTACGGCGTGAACCACCTGGCCTCGCACATCTGCGTGGACCAACTGGAGCACGGCCCGCTGCCGGAGCCGACGATGGCCCTTCTGGTGAGCGGCGGCCACTCCTCCCTGCTGCTGTCCTCGGACATCACCTCCGACGTCCGCCCGATGGGAGCGACGATCGACGACGCGGCCGGCGAGGCCTTCGACAAGATCGCCCGTGTGCTGAACCTCGGCTTCCCCGGCGGCCCGGTCATCGACCGGTACGCGCGCGAGGGCGACCCGTCCGCGATCGCCTTCCCGCGCGGTCTGACCGGGCCGCGCGACCCGGCGTACGACTTCTCCTTCTCCGGGCTCAAGACGGCGGTCGCCCGCTGGATCGAGGCGAAACGGGCCGCGGGCGAGGAGGTGCCGGTGCGGGACGTGGCGGCCTCCTTCCAGGAGGCGGTGGTGGACGTGCTGACCCGCAAGGCCGTCCGCGCCTGCCGTGACCAGGGCGTCGACCACCTGATGATCGGCGGCGGCGTCGCGGCCAACTCCCGGCTGCGCGTCCTGGCCCAGGAGCGCTGCGAGGCCGCCGGAATCCGGCTGCGGGTGCCCCGGCCCAAGCTGTGCACCGACAACGGCGCGATGGTCGCGGCGCTCGGCGCGGAGATGGTGGCCCGCAACCGGTCCGCCTCCGACTGGGACCTGTCGGCGGACTCGTCCCTGCCCGTGACCGACCCGCACGTACCCGGCCGCGCGCACGACCACGATCACGACCGTGTGCACGAGGTCAGCAAGGACAACCTGTACTCATGACCGTGGCGTTGATGTGGGAGGCCCGCGCGGCCGACGGCCGGGGCGCGGAACTGCTGGCGTGGGCGCGGGAGCAGCGGCTCCCACGCCCTCCCGTGCGCCGTGAGACCTTCCGCGCCCCACGGGACCGGGTCCTCGTCATCACGTGGTGGGACGCGGACATCGACGCGGACCTCCCGGAACTTCCGGAGCCGGACGGCGAGTTGGTCACACGTGCCGTGCACCGGTGGCGGTTCGAGGCGCTGGACGAGGAGTGACCGGCCCGCTGACCCGGACGGCTACCCCGCCGCCGACACCCGGGTCTCGCAGCGCAGCCGCCGGTCCGGCCCCAGGACCCGTACCGGCCCCGTGAGGCTCAGCCATGCCGTATGGCGTACGTCCGCGCTGGACGTCCCCAGCCGCAGCTCCAGGTCGCCCGGTTCCACCACGCGCCGCCCCGCGCGGTCGGTGAAGGCCGACAGGTCGGTGTGGAAGTGGAAGGTCACGCGGGCCGAACCGCCCGCGGGCAGTTCCAGCCGCTGGTAGCCGATCAGCCGTACGTCCGGGCGGGTCACGCCGGCCACCGGGTCGTGCAGGTAGAGCTGGACGACGTCGGCGCCCGCCCGGTCGCCGGTGTTGCGGACGGTCAGCGACAGGTCGTACGAGCCGTCCGTGCCGAGGCCGGTCGCGGGTGCGTCGACGTCCTCCCAGGCGAACGTGGTGTACGAGCGACCGTGTCCGAAGGGGTACAGCGGGGTCGGGTCCAGGTTGCTGACCTCTCCGGCCAGGCCCAGGGGCGGCTGGAGGTAGGTCCACGGCTGGCCGCCCGTCGCCCGGGGCACGCTCACGGGCAGGCGGCCCGAGGGGTTGACGCGGCCGGTCAGCACTCCCGCGAGGGCCGGGCCCCCCTCCTCGCCGGGGAAGAACGCCTGGACGACGGCGCCCAGACGGCCGTGCCAGCGGCCCAGCGCGTAGGGGCGGCCGGTGAGCAGGACCAGGACCACCGGAACGCCCGTGGCCACCAGCGCGTCCAGCAACGCGCCCTGAACGCCGGGCAGCCGCAGGTCCGCCACATCGCAGCCCTCGCCCGAGGTGCCCCGGCCGAACAGGCCGGCCCGGTCGCCCAGGACCGCCACGCACACGTCCGCCTCCGCGGTCCTGGACACGGCCTCCTCGATGCCGGTGCTGTCCGGGTCGGACACCGGGCAGCCCTCGGCGAACGTCACCTTGGCGTCGGGGAGTTCGGCGCGCAGGGACTCCAGCAGGGTCGGGATCTCGATGCCCAGCTCGGTCTCGGGGTGGTGGGTGAGCACGTGGGAGGGGAAGGAGTAGCAGCCGAGCATCGCCAGGGCGTCCGCCGCCCTCGGGCCGACGACCGCGATCCGGATGTCGGGGGCGAGGGGGAGCAGGCCGTCGGGGTTGTCCAGCAGGACCACCGACTCCTCGGCCAGCCGGCGGGCCACCGCGCGGTTCGCCGCCGAGTCGAGGTCGACCCGCTCCGGGGTCTGCGGCCGCCAGTCCTCGTCCAGGAGACCCAGCTCGCACTTCTGGAGCAGGACCCGGCGGGCGGCCCGGTCGATCAGGTCCGCGGAGACCTCGCCCTCGCGTACGGCCGCGATCAGCACGTCGCCGTAGTACTTCACCGTGGGCAGCTCGACGTCGATGCCGGCGTCCAGCGCCAGGTGGGCGGCCTGCGTGGGCGTGCCCGCCACCCGGTGCAGGGTCTGGAGGAAGCCGATGCCGAAGTAGTCGGCGACCACCGTGCCCGTGAAGCCCCATTCCTCGCGCAGGAGTCGGGTGAGCAGTTCCGGGTCGGCGGAGGCCGGGACGCCGTCGCGTTCGGTGTAGGCCGCCATCACCGAGCGGGCGCCGCCCTCGCGCAGCGCCATCTCGAACGGCGGCAGGGTCACGTCCGCGAACTCGCGGGTGCCCGCCCGCACGGGGGCCAGGTTGCGGGCGCCCACGGAGGAGGCGTAACCGGCGAAGTGCTTGAGTGTGGCGACGATCCCGGCCGATTCCAGACCGCGCACATAGGCCGTGCCGACCGTGCCGACCAGGTACGGGTCCTCGCCGATGGTCTCCTCGACGCGGCCCCAGCGGGGATCGCGCACGACGTCCAGGACCGGGGCGAGGCCCTGGTGGACGCCGACCGCGCGCAGGTCGTGGCCGATGTGCCGGGCCATCTCCTCGACCAGTGGCGGGTCGAAGGCGGCACCCCAGGCGAGCGGCACCGGGTAGGCGGTGGCGCGCCAGGCGGTGAAGCCGGCCAGACATTCCTCGTGGGCCACCGCGGGGATGCCGAAGCGGCCCGCGGCGGTGATGCGGCGCTGGGCGCGGGCCAGCGCGCGGGCGCCGAGCGCCGGGTCCACGGGGGCCGTGCCGAAGGAGCGGGTCAGCTGGCCGAGGCCCCTGGTGATCAGCTCGTCCCAGTCGTAGTCGGCCGTCATGGTGTGCTGGTGCGGGGCGACTCCGTCGCCGTCCGTCTCGGCGCCGACCCACACGCCGTACAGCTGGGCGGTCTTCTCCTCGAGGGTCATCCGGGAGAGGAGGTCGTCGACGCGGGTGGCCGCGGGCAGGGCGGGGTCACGCCAGGGGGTGGTGGTCATGAAGCTCCTGTCAGAGGTCGGTGAGCCACCAGAGCTGATTCCAACCGGACGAATGTTTCGAGTGTTATCTCGAATGTTCCGGGAACCTATGGCGTCCCCATGGGTTCGTCAAGAGGGACTGCGGGGATACGATCGCCGCCATGACACCCTCGGAGCCCACGGAGACACGGACGGAAGACCGGCCGACACGCCGACCCGCGGCGCGGACCGCCACCCTCGCGGAGATCGCCCGCGAGGCCGGGGTCTCGGCGCCGACTGTTTCGAAGGTCCTCAACGGCCGTGCCGATGTCGCCCCCGCCACCCGGGCCCGCGTCGAGGGGCTCTTGCGTGCCCACGGCTACCGGCGGCGCCGGGCCGAAGCGAGCCGCTCGCCCCTGATCGACCTGGTCTTCCACGAGCTGGAGAGCGCCTGGGCGATGGAGGTCATCCGAGGTGTGGAGAACGTGGCGCGGGAAGCCGGGCTGAGCGTGGTTCTCAGCGAGAGCGCCGGGCGGCTGGTACCCGGACGGAGCTGGGCCGACCAGGTCGCCGCGCGCCGCCCGCACGGCGTGGTGCTCGTGCTGTCCGGGCTCGACGAGTCCCAGCGGGCGCTGCTGACCAGCCGGTCCATCCCGTTCGTGGTGATGGACCCGGCGGGCGACCCCGGCGCCGACGTGCCGTCCATCGGGGCCACCAACTGGCAGGGCGGACTCGCCGCCACCCGGCACCTGGTCGAACTGGGTCACCGGCGGATCGGGGTGATCAGCGGGCCCCCGCAGATGATGTGCAGCCGGGCCCGGCTCGACGGCTACCGCGCGGCCCTGGAGACGGCCGGGCTGCCGTTCGACCCGGCGATGGTCAAGACCGGCGACTTCCACCACGAGACCGGCTACCGGCTCGGCCGCGAGCTGCTCGCCCGCCCCGACCGGCCCACGGCCGTGTTCGCGGGCAACGACCTCCAGGCGCTAGGTCTCTACGAGGCCGCCCGCGAACTGGGGCTGCGCATCCCCGAGGACGTCAGCGTGGTCGGTTTCGACGATCTGCCGGTGGCCCGCTGGGTCGGCCCGCCGCTGACGACCGTACGGCAGCCGCTGACCGAGATGGCCGAGGCGGCGGCCCGGCTGGTGCTGGAGCTGGGGCGCTCCGAGGAGGAGCTCACGGCGACCCGGGTGGAGCTGGCGACCAGTCTGGTGGTGCGGGCGAGCACGGGAGCGCCCCCGCCGGCCGGAGGGTGACGTATTGACGGGTGGGGAGGACGCCTCCACACTCCCCCGAAGGCAATCGGTTGCACGGCCGAAACTTTCGGAGGCACCCTCATGAGAACCTCCAGTCCGCCCCTGGCGACGTCCGGTCCGTCCACCAGGGCGCCCCTTCCGTCGTTCCGGGCCCGACTCGCCGCTCTGCTCGCCGGGGCGGCCACCGTCGGCGCGCTGATCACCACCGGCGCCACCACCGCCCACGCCGCCGACGCCCCGCTGCGGGACCTCGCCGCCGCCAAGGGCAAGGTGATGGGGACGGCGGTCACCGGCTCCAGGCCCACCTGATCCTCGGTCAGGTGCCGTCCACCCTCCAGCAGAACATCCAGCGCTTCGCCGACCTCGGTGTGGATGTGGCGATCACCGAGCTGGACATCCGGATGCAACTGCCCTCGGACGGCGCCAAGCTCACCCAGCAGGCCGCCGACTACAGGGCCGTCACGAACGCCTGCCTGGCGGTGACCCGCTGCGTCGGTGTCACGGTGTGGGGCTTCACCGACGCGGACTCCTGGATCCCGGACACCTTCCCGGGGCAGGGCGCGGCGACGCCGTACGACGAGGACTACGCGCCGAAACCGGCGTACCGCGCGATCGCCGAGGCGCTCGGTGGGACCGCGACCGAACCGCCCACGGGTGCCTGCACCGCGGCCTACAGCGTCACCAGCCAGTGGAACACCGGCTTCACCGGACAGGTGAGGATCGCCTGCTCGGGGGCGGCGCTGTCGTCGTGGAAGGTGAGCTGGAACTTCGGGGCCGGTCAGCGGGTCACACAGGCGTGGAACGCGACCTGCGCACAGACGGGCGTGGTCGTCACCTGTTCGCACGCCTCGTACAACGGGACGGTTCCCGACGGTGGTTCGGTGACCTTCGGGTTCAACGGATCGTGGACCGGGAGCAATCCGGTGCCCACGGTGACCCTGGGGTGAAGGTGACCCGCCGACCCCAGGGCCCTCCGGAAGGGATCCCGCTCGGCCGCTGTCCCTGACGGTCCACCGATCGGCCCGGCGCCGGTCACCACCTGCCCCCGGTGTCCGCGGCGACCTGCTCCAGCGGCCGTACGGTGCGGACGCGCCCGGAGGCCGAGGGGCCGCGCGGCTGACCGGCGGCGAACGGGAACGCGAACTGCTGCCGCGCCGGGCCGCTCAGGCCGGGTGACCGACGAGCATCGTCGGCGCCCCCGCGACCCGCGTGAGGAACACGGTCGCCGCGTTCGGGCCCTGCGGCTTGACCTTCTTGCGCAGTTCCTCCGGCTCCACCGCCGAGCCGCGCTTCTTCACCGTCAGGACCCCCACCCCCCGCTGCCGCAGCAACGCCTTCAGCTTCTTCACGTTGAAGGGCAGCTGGTCGGTGATCTCGTAGGCGGTGGCGTACGGCGTCGGCCGGAGCGTGTCCGCGGTGACGTAGGCGATGGTCTCGTCGACGAGCCCGCCGTCCAGTTCCCGCGCGACCTCGGCGACCAGATGGGACCGGATGACGGCGCCGTCGGGCTCGTACAGGAAGCGTCCGACCGGCCGGACCCGTGGATCGGGCAGCCCGGTGCCGAGCAGGGTGCGCGGGCCGGGGAGGAGGGTGGCGCGTACGGCGCCCGGCTCGGTGCCGAACCACAGCACGGCCTCCTTCACGTCCCCCCCGTCGGAGATCCACTCGGCCTCGGCCCCGGCGGGGACGACGTCGTGCGGGATGCCGGGCGCCACCTTGAGCGCACCGTGCGAGGCCTTCGTCGCCGCCCCGATCGCCCAGGACAGCGGCGGCGAGTAGGCCTCCGGGTCGAAGATCCGCCCCCGGCCGCCCCGCCGCGCCGGATCGACGAACACCGCGTCGTACCCGCCCGTGTCGACCTCCGTGACGTCCGCCTCCCGCACGTCGATCAGGTCGGCGAGCCCCAGCGCCTCGGCGTTGGCCCGTGCGACGGCCGCCGTCAGGGGGTCGCGGTCCACGGCGAGCACCCGGATCCCCGCCCGCGCGAGCGCGATGGCGTCGCCGCCGATCCCGCAGCACAGGTCGGCGACGGAGGTCACGCCGAGCGCCTTCATCCGCTCGGCCCGGTAGCCGGCGACGGTCGCCCGGGTGGACTGCTCGACCCCGTTCGGCGTGAAGAACATCCGCTCCGCGTCCTCGGCCCCGAACTTCGCCGCCGCCCGCTGCCGCAGCCGGGCCTGCCCGAGCGCGGCCGAGACCAGCTCGGCGGGGTGGTCACGGCGCAGCCGGGTGGCGACGGCCAGTTCGTCGGCGGGGGCGGTGCCGCGCACGGCGTCGAGGAGGGCGCGGCCCTCGGGGGTGAGGAGCGGGGCGAGGTCGTTCACCGGCTCATTGTGGGCCAGTCGGTGGATGGTGCGCCTCCGGCGGCGGTGTCGGGCGGGGTTGCGCGGAGGTGACTGCGAGGATCCGGCGCCATGGGATCAGGATCAGTCGTACAAAATGATAAAAAGGGGATGTGTCGGGTGGGTGTCGGAGTCGGCCTCACCGCCCTCGCCATGGCCGCCCTCGCCTCCGGTTGCGCGCCCGACGCCACCGGCACCCGTCCGGCCCCCGGCCAGCAGCCACCCCAGGGACAGCCCGCCCGCTCCCTGCACACCTACGCGGCCAAGCTGCGCGCCGCGCACGCCGCCCGGGCCGCCGCCACCAGACGCTGGGGACTCGAGAAGGTCCCGCTGACACCCCCCGCGCCGCCCACGACGAAACCGGCGATCACCACCCGCGAGGGCTTCGAGGTCGAGGACCACGAGGAACTGGACCTCCCGCCCGTCTTCACCACCATCCCCACGAAGGACAGGGTCGTCTTCCTCACCATCGACGACGGCGCCGAGAAGGACCCGGCGTTCCTGCGCATGATGAGCGACCTGAAGATCCCCTACACGGCATTCCTCAGCGACTACCTCGTCAAGGAGGACTACGGCTACTTCAAGAAGATGCAGGACGCGGGGGTGACCCTGAACAACCACACCCTCCACCACCCCTACCTGCCCGCTCTCTCCTACAGCCGCCAGAAACGCGAGATCTGCGGCATGCAGGACGTCATCGAGAAGCACTACGGCAGACGCCCGGAACTCTTCCGCCCGCCCTTCGGGAACTACAACCGCGACACCCTGCGCGCCGCGAAGACCTGCGGCGTGAAGTACGCCCCGCTGTGGAGCGAGGAGGTCTTCGTCGACCACTGGGACTACCGCGAGTGGGACCGCGACCTCCACCCCGGCGACATCGTCCTCACCCATTTCCGGGGGCACGCCGACTGGAAGGGCACCATGCCCGACATGATCCGCCGCTTCCTCAACATGGTCACCGACAAGGGCTACGCGGTGGCCCGGCTGGAGGACTACCTGTGAGGAGTCGGGGGGCGGCGGGCCCGGTGGCCGGAAGGCGGCCGCCGACCGCCACACTGCTCGCGCCCGCCATGGTCCTCGCCGTGGCGCTGACGGGCTGCGCCCCGTCGGTCGGCCCGCTCGAGCCCCCGGGCCGCAACGCGCCGGAGCACGGGGGATCGGCGGGGCCGCGGGCGGAGCGAGACGTCCGGTCGCCGGCACGGGCGGCGGTGGAGGGGCCGCCGTCGACGGGCCGCGCGGCGGAACGGGGTGTCCGGTCGGCGGGGCGGGCGCCGGGGCCGAGCCCGGGGACCGACCAGGATGTACGCGCGCGGACCCCGGCCCCGGACCAGGCGTACCGCCGCTGGGGACTGGTCGCCCCGCTCGCCCCCGCCCCCCGCCCCGCCCGCCCTGCGCCGACCGCCGCCCCCGCGGGCAGCCCGGCCCGCCCCGCCCTCCCGCCGGTCGTCGACCGGATCCCGACCCGCGACAAGGTCGTCTTCCTCACCTACGACGACGGCGCCGAGCGCGACCCCCGCTTCGTCGCCATGGTCCGCGAGCTGCGCCTCCCCGTCAGCATGTTCCTCACCGACAGCGTGGTGGGTCCCGGCTACGCCCACTTCGCCCGGCTGCGGTCGGTCGGAGCGGGGCTCCAGAACCACACCCTCGACCACGCCGCCCTGCGCGGCCTGCCCTACGCCGGCCAGCGCGCCGAGATCTGCGGTCAGCAGAACAAGCTCAAGTCCCGATTCGGCCTGCGCCCCCGTCTGTTCCGCCCGCCGTACGGGACGTACGACCGGACCACCCTGCGCGCGGCCGCCGACTGCGGCATCACGGCGGTCGTCCTGTGGCGGGCGTCGATGGGCCCCACCGACCTCTCCTTCGCCCACGGCTCACACCGGCTGCGCCCCGGAGACGTCGTCGCCGTGGACCCCGACGAGGCGGAGGGCCCGAGCCTGCGGGAACGCACGACAAGACTGCTGCGACGGGTCCAGGAACAGGGCCTGACGGTGGGCCGTCTGGAGGACTACCTGTGAGGGTCACCCGTGCGCGCCCGTCCGGTCGGGTTCCCGGCCCGTCCGGAGGTGCCCCTCGGTGAAGCACGGGGCGAGAGTCCCGGGGTGGAGGCCCTCAGGGCCGGAAGCGGGGAGCATGAGGGAGGCAACCCCTCGCCACACCGGCACCGGACGACGGCGCCGGACGGCCCCACCCGCACCCCGATTTCGACGGAAGCGCCGCACCGCACTGGCACTCCGCTTGACCGAGTGCTAACCGCGGTCATAGTCTCAGGACTGGCACTCCCCACTGGAGAGTGCCAACTACGCGACGGGCAGGTCCGGCACCCGCGACGACGGATCCACCTGGTCGCCACCTCAGACAGTTAACCCCGTGAGATCTCCGAAGGGGGAGGTCGGATCGTGACGACCACCAGCTCCAAGGTTGCCATCAAGCCGCTCGAGGACCGCATTGTGGTCCAGCCGCTCGACGCCGAGCAGACCACGGCCTCTGGCCTGGTCATCCCGGACACTGCGAAGGAGAAGCCCCAGGAGGGCGCCGTCCTCGCCGTGGGCCCGGGCCGTTTCGAGAACGGCGAGCGCCTGCCGCTCGACGTCAAGGTCGGCGACGTCGTCCTGTACAGCAAGTACGGCGGCACCGAGGTGAAGTACAACGGCGAGGAGTACCTCGTCCTCTCGGCCCGCGACGTGCTCGCGATCATCGAGAAGTAATTCACCCAGTTTTGCAGTGAACTGCGCCCCTGGCCCCCGCGTCTTTGTGAAGCCGGGTGCTGGGGGCGCGGTTCGTTTCTCCCACGTTTTCCGAGAGGGCTGAACCGCTCCCATGGCGAAGATCCTGAAGTTCGACGAGGACGCCCGTCGCGCCCTCGAGCGCGGCGTCAACAAGCTTGCCGACACGGTCAAGGTGACGATCGGCCCCAAGGGCCGCAACGTCGTTATCGACAAGAAGTTCGGCGCCCCCACCATCACCAACGACGGTGTCACCATCGCCCGCGAGGTCGAGCTGGACGACCCGTACGAGAACCTCGGCGCGCAGCTGGTGAAGGAGGTGGCGACCAAGACCAACGACATCGCGGGTGACGGCACCACCACCGCCACCGTGCTCGCCCAGGCGCTGGTCCGCGAGGGCCTGAAGAACGTCGCCGCCGGCGCGTCGCCCGCCCTGCTCAAGAAGGGCATCGACGCCGCGGTCAAGGCCGTCTCCGACGAGCTGCTGGCCTCGGCCCGCCCGATCGACGAGAAGTCCGACATCGCCGCCGTGGCCGCGCTGTCCGCCCAGGACCAGCAGGTCGGCGAGCTGATCGCCGAGGCGATGGACAAGGTCGGCAAGGACGGCGTCATCACCGTCGAGGAGTCCAACACCTTCGGCCTGGAGCTGGACTTCACCGAGGGCATGGCCTTCGACAAGGGCTACCTGTCGCCGTACTTCGTGACGGACCAGGAGCGCATGGAGGCCGTCCTCGAGGACCCCTACATCCTCATCAACCAGGGCAAGATCTCCTCCATCGCCGACCTGCTGCCGCTGCTGGAGAAGGTCATCCAGACCAACTCCTCCCGGCCGCTGCTGATCATCGCCGAGGACCTGGAGGGCGAGGCGCTCTCCACCCTGGTCGTGAACAAGATCCGCGGCACGTTCAACGCCGTCGCGGTGAAGGCTCCCGGCTTCGGTGACCGTCGCAAGGCGATGCTCCAGGACCTGGCGGTCCTCACCGGCGCCACGGTCATCTCCGAGGAGGTCGGCCTCAAGCTCGACCAGGTCGGCGTCGACGTGCTGGGCTCCGCCCGCCGCGTCACCGTCACCAAGGACGACACCACGGTCGTCGACGGTGCCGGCAAGACCGAGGAAGTCCACGGCCGCGTCGCCCAGATCAAGGCCGAGATCGCGAACACCGACTCCGACTGGGACCGCGAGAAGCTCCAGGAGCGCCTCGCGAAGCTGGCCGGCGGCGTGTGCGTGATCAAGGTCGGCGCCGCCACCGAGGTGGAGCTGAAGGAGAAGAAGCACCGTCTCGAGGACGCCATCTCCGCGACCCGCGCCGCGGTCGAGGAGGGCATCGTCTCCGGTGGTGGCTCCGCGCTCGTCCACGCCGTGAAGGTCCTCGAGGGCAACCTCGGCAAGACCGGCGACGAGGCCACCGGTGTCTCCGTCGTCCGCAAGGCCGCCGTCGAGCCGCTGCGCTGGATCGCCGAGAACGCCGGCCTGGAGGGTTACGTCATCACCTCCAAGGTCGCCGAGCTGGACAAGGGCCAGGGCTTCAACGCCGCGACCGGCGAGTACGGCGACCTGGTCAAGGCCGGCGTCATCGACCCGGTCAAGGTCACCCGCTCCGCCCTGGAGAACGCCGCCTCCATCGCCTCCCTCCTCCTCACGACCGAGACCCTGGTCGTCGAGAAGAAGGAAGAGGAGGAGCCGGCCGCCGCTGGTCACAGCCACGGCCACTCCCACTGACGCACGTCAGCAACCGAGGCCCGGCCCCCGAAAGGGACGCCGGGCCTCGGCGCGTCCGCTCACACGACAGCGGGCCGCGTCCGTGCGGACATGTCCGTCCGGCCGCTGGGCGGGTGGTGTCCGCCACGAGGCTGACGGGGACGAGGAGAGGCGGCCGGTTCCCCGGCCGCCTCTCCTCGCACACCTCTCGGCGGCGGATCCTCGCGGGCTACTCCCCGAGTACCCCCAGTTGCTCCATCAGACCCGCGCGGTCGTACTGCCACCAGCCCTCGCAGATCATCCCGTCGCGGAACCGCTGCCAGGTCATGCCGGTCATGGTGACATCCTGCCCGGTGGCGGGGATGCCGACGAAGTCGCCCTTGTGCCGGGCGGTCCAGGTCCAGCGGGTGCACACGCTGTCCTCCTGGGCGATCTGGTCGTCGACCCGGAAGGAGAAGTCGAAGGCCCGCCGCCACCCGGCGAATTCCTCGCGTGCCGCCCGCACCCCCTCGCGCCGCGGGCCGGAGGGATCGTGGTCCACGTAGTCGTCGGTCACCCGATCGAACAGGCGGTCCGTCTCCATGGTCCCGGCCTGCTCGAACCACTCCCGCGCCGTCTCGCAGTTCAGCTGCTCGTCGCGCACCACTTCCAGATCGGTGAAGGTCGGCAACTCGTCACAGAGCGCGACCATGTCCTGGAAGATCTTGTCGGTCTCCGGGAGGTTCGAGTTCCGCATCGCCTCCTCGTACGACGGGAACTCCACGATCTCGACGAAGTGCGACGCGTCCGACCGGTCCTTCCCGACCAGCGCATGCGTCGCCGTCCGCTTCCCCTTGGTCTGTTCGACCCACGTGTCCATCAGCCGGTTCATCTCGTCGAACCGGCTCGTCCTGCAATCGATGAGCTGTACGAACGTCATCGCGCCGCCTCCGGCCCCCCTGGGTCCGGCCCTGTCACGCCCATTTTCCCACCGGAACCGCGCGGTCGCCGTCCACTACTGAGGCCCGTACTTCCGCCCGGTCCGTGAGCTGACCCCGCCCAGCAGCGACCGGGGTGTCACCTTCACCAGACCCATCAGCACCTTGTACCGCGGATCGGGGATCGACACCGACCTCCCGCGCGCCAGGTCCGCCAGCGCCGCCGCGACCAGCTTGTCCGCGTCCAGCCACATCCAGCCGGGGATGTTGTCGGTACCCATCCCGGCGCGCTCGTGGAACTCGGTGCGCACGAACCCCGGGCACAGCGCCATCAGCCGCACCCCGCTGCCCGCCAGGTCCTTCGCCGCCCCCTGCGTGAACTGCACGACCCACGCCTTGGACGCGCCGTACGTCCCGCGCGGCACGAAGGCCGCCACCGAGGCCACGTTGACGACACCCCCGCGCCCACGCTCCCGCATCACCTCGGCCGCCGCCGACGTCAGCCGCAGCACCGCCTCGCAGTGCACCTTGAGCATCTTCAGCTCGTCGGCCATCGATACGTCGAGGTAGCGGCCCTTGTTGCCGAAACCGGCGTTGTTGATCAGCAGGTCGACGGGGTTCCTGCGGTCGCCGAGCCGGGCGGCCACCGCCTCGATGCCCTCGTCCGTGGCCAGGTCGGCAGTCAGCACCTCCGCCTCGATGCCGTGCCGGTCGTGCAGTTCGGTCGCCTGCTCGCGCAGCCGCTGGGTGTCCCGGGCGACGAGGACGAGGTCGTGCCCGTCCGCCGCGAGCCGCCGCGCGAACGCGGCACCGATACCCGCGGTCGAACCCGTAATCAGAGCCGTTGTCATGGCAGAAGGTTAGTGACCCGGAGTCCGGGCGTCCGCTCCGCGCACACGGCCTGCGGAATGTGGAGAAGCCGTGTGCGCGCTCACGGTGACGGCGGATCAGCCCCCGTACCTCTCGACGTACTTGCGGGCGGCCGCCAGCGACTCCGGGTGCAGTGCCTCGCCCGCCGCCAGCAGCCGGGGCAGCAACTCCCGGTGGGTGGTGGTGGCCTGGAACTCCATCCGGGCCGTCACCTCGTGCTCCGGCAGGTGGACGATCTCGACCGCGTCCCCCGCGCGTATCTCTCCCGGCACGATGACGCGCAGGTAGGCGCCCGTCGCGGCCTTCCGCGTGAACCGCTTGACCCAGCCCTTCTCGCCCACATGGCCCTGGAAGGTGCGGCAGGGAATCCGCCCCGCCGTCACCTCCAGGACGACCTCCGGGCCGATCCGCCAGCGCTCACCGATCCGCGCCCCGGACACGTCCAGGCCGGTGGTGGTGAGGTTCTCGCCGAACGCGCCGTTGGCGAACGTGCGCTCCAGCTCGCGCTCCCAGTCGTCCAGGTCCTCGCGCGCGACGGCGTACACCGCCTGGTCGTTCCCGCCGTGATGGCGCAGGTGGCACACGGTGTCCCCGGCCAGGCCGCTCCCCCCGACGCCCTTCGGGCCGGGCGCGGCCACCCGCACCGGCCCCTCGACCGGCCGCTTGTCGATTCCGGTCAGCCTTTCCGGATGATCGGTGTACGACACGGCCTTCGGACGGCCCACATTGACGGACAGAAGCCTCATGGCGGCACGCTAAGCGACCGACGGTCAAAGTGTCGACGCATTATCGGCCCCCGTACCCAAGGCTCACTTATGCGACTCGCTATGCTCGAAGAATGATCGAGGCCCGTCATCTGCGCGTGCTGCGCGCCGTCGCCGCCACCGGGTCCTTCTCGGCGGCGGGGCGCGAGCTGGGCTGCACCCAGCCCGCGATCAGCCAGCAGATGAAGGCCCTGGAGACATCCGTCGGCACCCCCCTGCTGGTGCGCAGCGGCCGCCGGATGCGGCTGACCCAGGCGGGCGAGGCCCTCGTACGGCACGCCGCCGGGATCCTCGCCGGACTCACCGCCGCCGAGGAGGAGATCGCCGCCATCGCCGGCCTGCGTGCCGGGCGGGTCCGTCTCGTCTCCTTCCCCAGTGGCAGCTCCACCCTCGTCCCGACTGCGCTGGCCGCCCTGCGTGCCGCGCACCCCGGCACCCGCGTCTCCCTGGAGGAGGCGGAGCCGCCCGAGTCGGTCGACAAGCTGCGCGCCGGCGACTGCGACGTCGCCCTCGCGTTCCGCTACGTGGACGCGCCGAGCGCCGAGGAGTGGCCCGACCTGGTCGTCCGCCCCCTGCTGACGGACCGGCTCGTCGCCCTCCTGCCCGAACGCCACCGGCTCGCGCGCGCGGACTCCCTCGCCATCGGCGAACTCGCACGCGAGCCCTGGATCGCCGGCTGCCCGCGCTGCCGCGGCAGGCTGGTGGAGGTGTGCGAGACAGCAGGCTTCACCCCCCGCATCGACTTCGCGACCGACGACTATCCGGCGGTGGTCGGCCTGGTGGGCGCAGGCCTCGGCGTCGCCGTCCTGCCCCAGCTGGCGATCGAGTCGGTGCGGCCGCGGGGCGCGCGGGCGGTGACCCTTGAGCCGGCGGTACGGCGGGAGGTCGTCGCGCTCACCCTCCCCGACCTGGCCCAGGTGCCCGCGGTGGCGGCGACGCTGGAGCAGCTGGGGCGGGCGGCGGCGCGGTAGCCGCACCGTCGGCAGGGGTCGTGGCAGACGGCGGCGGCTCCGCAACAGAACGAGGGCACGCGCGTGTGCGGATGCCCTCAGCTAGGTGAAGAAACGTTCCTTCAGGTGTTCGAGACACCGCCCGGGCCGGCCGACGACGACACCAGACGGTTGCGCGCCCGCCCCATGAGCTCCTCGCGCTCGTCCTCGGTCAGCCCGCCCCACACGCCGTACGGCTCCCTCACCGCCAGCGCGTGCGCCGCGCACTGCGCGCGTACCGGGCACCTCATGCAGACCTCTTTGGCCGAGTTCTCGCGAGCGCTCCGCGCCGCCCCGCGCTCGCCCTCGGGATGAAAGAAGAGCGAGCTGTCCACACCGCGGCAGGCAGCCAGGAGCTGCCAGTCCCACAGGTCCGCGTTCGGTCCGGGAAGGCGGGAGAAATCTGCCATTGCGTGACCCCTTGTAGCCGTGCTGAGCGGATACGGTGCCCACGACCGTACAACTACGATCTAAGGAGATGAAAATATGACTCATTGCGAATCTAGCCTCAGACACCAGTAAATGGGAAGAAATAGGGCTGAACGGGGCACGGGTTGTGGGGAAAGCTTGAGGGTCCGCGCGGCTCTCCCTGCCGTATCCGGCCCCTCACGTAGAGTGCCGAAGAATGCACGCGGCCCCGTAACTCTTTCGAGTGACCATCGTTGAGAGTGCGGTGGCGGTTGAAAACACAAACGCTCGGGCAAGCGTCCGAGACGGTCGACCGCACAGGTGACGATACGTACCAGCCTGGAGGCACAAGGTGACGCGCATCAGCTGCGGAGGGCGGCCATGACTTCCGTCCTCGTCTGCGACGACTCCCCGCTTGCCCGAGAGGCGCTCCGCCGCGCGGTCGCGACCGTGCCCGGTGTCGAGCGCGTGACGACGGCGGCCAACGGCGAGGAAGTCCTCCGCCGCTGGGGCGCCGACCGCTCGGACCTGATTCTGATGGACGTGCGCATGCCTGGCCTGGGCGGTGTCGAAACCGTCCGGCGGCTGCTGTCCGCCGACCCGGGCGCGCGCATCATCATGCTGACCGTCGCCGAGGATCTCGACGGCGTCGCACTCGCGGTCGCCGCCGGCGCCCGCGGCTATCTGCACAAGGACGCCTCGCGCGCCGAACTGCGCGCGACGGTCACCCAGGCCCTCGCCGACCCCACGTGGCGGCTCGCCCCGCGCCGACTGCGCTCGGCCGAGATGGGCGCCGCGCCCACTCTCACCGCGCGCGAGATCCAGGTCCTGGAAGGCATGAGCCACGGCCGCTCCAACGCCGAGATCGGCCGGGAGCTGTTCCTCTCCGAGGACACCGTGAAGACCCACGCCCGCCGGCTGTTCAAGAAACTCGGCGCCTCGGACCGTGCGCACGCCGTG
The DNA here is from genome assembly GCF_055577115.1 of Streptomyces sp. NPDC033216. NCBI lineage: Bacteria > Bacillati > Actinomycetota > Actinomycetes > Kitasatosporales > Streptomycetaceae > Streptomyces > Streptomyces sp. NPDC033216. Next base: position 106,451 of record NZ_JBVIQK010000002.1, read on the forward strand.
GCGCTCGGCTTCCGGTGGGGACTGGTCCGCTAGGGCGGGTCCGACAGTTCCCGCCGGACGCGCGACGCCTGGTGCGGCACTACGCCGCGTTGTGGGATCACCCGAGTACATCCGGTACGCGGACGGTCCTCGGCCCCGCGGCGCACCGCACCGGACGCCGGGCACTGATCCGACGCGCATTGTCGGACATGCCCCTAGGGCCGCCGTCGCTGCCTGATCCCGGACCGGTCATGCCGGGGAGCCGCTTCTGGCGAGCGGCGGCACGTGCTGGACGCCGGTGCGCGGGGTCCGGCGCGTGAGGCCGTCGGCGTCGTCGGCGGGGGAGCGCGTGCGGCGCGGTGCCGGGCGGTCCGGGGCCTTCGGAGCCAGGGCCGTGCGAACCGTACGACGGACTTTTCGAGCGAGCCGAGCCCAGTGGACAGGAGCGCGGGAATGGATGAAGTTCCCTGCTCGCGCGGGGTGCGAGGCTTGCGGGAATGTCCCGTCGGCCGGGCGGTGGCCGGGGGCCGCACAGGGCCTCGCCGGATGCCCGCTGCTCGTTTCGCCGCGGATGCCGCATCCTTGAGGTGTGGAGTTCCTCGGGGACGAGTCGGTCGAGCGGGAGGGGAGGGCGCAGGGGATGAGTTCCGGCGCACCTGCTCATAACGCTTCGGTGCACAACGAAGGGCACGGTGCCGCGGCCGGTCCGGCCGCAGTGCACCATGGACCGATGCGCGAAGACGAGGCGGTCCGTGCCCCTGGGGCGATCGGCGGACTCGTGCATCGCGCCGTGGACGGCGACGAGCAGGCCACGCACGACCTGCTGGCCCATGTCCACCCCCTCGCCCTGCGCTACTGCCGCACCCGGCTGTCCCGTCTCCCCGGCGACGCGCGCCACTTCGTGGAGGACCTGGCGCAGGAGGTCTGCGTGGCCGTCCTGCTCGCCCTTCCGCGCTACAAGGACACGGGCCGTCCCTTCGAGGCCTTCGTCTTCGCCATCGCCGCCCACAAGGTCGCCGACCTTCAACGCGCGGCGATGCGCCACCCCGGCTCCACGGCGGTTCCCTCCGACGAGATGCCGGAACGCCCCGACGACTCCCTCGGGCCGGAGGAGCGGGCACTGCTGAGCAGCGACGCCGAATGGGCGAAGAAACTGATGGCCAACCTGCCCGAGAACCAGCGGGAATTGCTGCTGCTGCGCATCGCGGTGGGCCTCACGGCGGAGGAGACCGGCCAGATGTTGGGAATGTCACCCGGGGCCGTACGGGTGGCCCAGCACCGCGCACTGAGTCGGCTGCGGGCCCTCGCCGAGCAGTAGACCCGTCGTCGTTCCTCCGCCGGAGGCGCGACTGCCGGTTTCCACGCGGACGGCCGGAGACGCCTACGCTGGACAGGGTCGGCGGCCGCTTTCGCCGAACAGACCGCGCGCCGCCACCGTAGGAACATACGAAGCCCGGAGTCACGTCGGAGCGTGGAATTCCGGGGGTGCGCTTCCCGTTAGCATGGACATCCGCACCGATCAAGGCCATTTGGGGAAGGTGTCATGACTGCCAACGTCGACGGAGTGCCCGGAAAATTCGCGACGCTCGGGCTGACCTACGACGACGTGCTGCTGCTGCCGGGCCCGTCGGACATGGCTCCCGACGAGATCGACACCGCCTCGTACGTCTCCAGGAACGTGCGGGTGAACATCCCGCTCCTGTCCGCCGCCATGGACAAGGTCACCGAATCGCGCATGGCGATCTCGATGGCCCGCCAGGGCGGCGTCGGCGTTCTGCACCGCAACCTCTCCATCGAGGACCAGGCCAACCAGGTCGACCTCGTGAAGCGCTCCGAGTCCGGCATGGTGGCCGACCCGATCACCATCCACCCGGACGCCACGCTCGGTGAGGCCGACGCCCTGTGCGCCAAGTTCCGCATCAGCGGCGTTCCGGTGACCGACGGCAACAAGAAGCTGCTCGGCATCGTCACCAACCGCGACATGGCCTTCGAGACGGACCGCGCACGCCGCGTCCGCGAGGTCATGACGCCGATGCCGCTGGTCACCGGCAAGGTCGGCATCTCCGGCGTCGAGGCCATGGAGCTGCTGCGCCGCCACAAGATCGAGAAGCTGCCGCTCGTCGACGACGCGGGCGTCCTCAAGGGCCTGATCACGGTCAAGGACTTCGTCAAGGCGGAGAAGTACCCGCTCGCCGCGAAGGACGCCGAGGGCCGCCTCCTCGTCGGTGCAGCGGTCGGCGTCGCCGGTGACGCCTTCGAACGCGCCCAGGCCCTCATCGAGGCGGGCGTCGACTTCATCGTCGTCGACACCGCGCACGGGCACTCCCGCCTGGTGGGCGACATGATCGCGAAGATCAAGTCCAACCACACGCGCGTGGACGTCATCGGCGGCAACGTCGCCACCCGGGACGGCGCCCAGGCCCTCGTCGACGCGGGCGCGGACGCCATCAAGGTCGGTGTCGGCCCCGGCTCGATCTGCACGACCCGTGTCGTCGCCGGCATCGGCGTCCCGCAGGTCACCGCCATCTACGAGGCCGCGCTCGCCGCGAAGGAGGCCGGTGTCCCGGTCATCGGCGACGGCGGCCTCCAGTACTCCGGCGACATCGCCAAGGCCCTCGTCGCGGGCGCCGACACCGTGATGCTGGGCTCGCTGCTCGCGGGCTGCGAGGAGTCGCCGGGCGAGCTGCTGTTCATCAACGGCAAGCAGTTCAAGTCGTATCGCGGCATGGGTTCCCTGGGGGCCATGCAGACCCGCGGCGAGCGCAAGTCGTTCTCCAAGGACCGCTACTTCCAGGAGGGCGTCGCCTCCGACGAGCAGCTGATCCCCGAGGGCATCGAGGGCCAGGTGCCCTACCGCGGCCCCCTGTCCTCCGTCGTGCACCAGCTGGTCGGCGGCCTGCGCCAGTCGATGTTCTACGTCGGCGGCCGTACGGTCCGGGAGCTCCAGGACAACGGCAGGTTCGTCCGGATCACCTCGGCGGGCCTCAAGGAGAGCCACCCGCACGACATCCAGATGACGGTCGAGGCGCCGAACTACAGCGGCAAGAAGTAGCGGCACACGCGCGTGCCGTCCGTTTCACCCGTCCGAGGGCGGCCCCGGAACCTCCGGGGCCGCCCTTGTCGTGCCCGTCGGCGATACTGGTAGACGCTGCAACGCATCAGGGAAAGGCCACACACGTGACTGAGATCGAGATCGGGCGCGGCAAGCGCGGCCGCCGGGCGTACGCCTTCGACGACATCGCCGTCGTCCCCAGCCGCCGTACGCGGGACCCGAAGGAGGTCTCGATCGCCTGGCAGATCGACGCCTACCGTTTCGAGCTGCCGTTCCTGGCCGCCCCCATGGACTCCGTGGTCTCGCCGGCCACCGCGATCCGCATCGGCGAGCTGGGCGGCCTGGGCGTGCTCAACCTCGAGGGCCTGTGGACGCGGTACGAAGACCCGCAGCCGCTGCTGGACGAGATCGCCAAGCTGCCCGTCGACACGGCGACCCGCCGGCTCCAGGAGATCTACTCCGCCCCGATCAAGGAGGAGCTGATCGGGCAGCGCATCAAGGAGGTGCGCGACTCGGGTGTGGTCACCGCCGCCGCGCTCTCCCCCCAGCGCACGGCCCAGTTCTCCAAGGCGGTCGTCGACGCGGGCGTGGACATCTTCGTCATCCGCGGCACGACGGTCTCCGCGGAGCACGTCTCCGGCTCGCACGAGCCGCTGAACCTGAAGCAGTTCATCTACGAACTCGACGTCCCGGTGATCGTCGGCGGCTGCGCCACCTACACGGCGGCCCTGCACCTGATGCGTACGGGTGCCGCGGGTGTCCTCGTCGGCTTCGGCGGCGGCGCGGCGCACACCACGCGCAACGTGCTCGGCATCCAGGTCCCGATGGCGACCGCGGTGGCCGACGTCGCCGCCGCCCGCCGCGACTACATGGACGAGTCCGGCGGCCGGTACGTGCACGTGATCGCGGACGGCAGCGTCGGCTGGTCCGGCGACCTGGCCAAGGCCGTCGCCTGCGGCGCCGACGCCGTGATGATGGGCTCCCCGCTCGCGCGCGCGACCGACGCGCCCGGCCGCGGCCACCACTGGGGCATGGAGGCCGTCAACGAGGAACTGCCGCGCGGCCAGAAGGTCGACCTCGGCACGGTCGGCACCATCGAGGAGGTCCTCACCGGCCCGTCCCACACGCCGGACGGCTCGATGAACTTCTTCGGCGCCCTGCGCCGCGCCATGTCCACCACCGGTTACAGCGAGCTGAAGGAGTTCCAGCGCGTCGAGGTGACGGTGGCGGACTCGGTGCACCGGCGGTAGTCCGCGGGGTCTTCGGCAGGGGTCGGCCGGCTCACCGAGTGAGCCGGCCGGCCCCTTTCGCGTTCCCGGACGGACGGGCATGGGGACGTGCGGCGTGGGTGGGGCGCACGGTCGCCTTCGGGGCGAGTGCGTGCCGGTCGGGGGGCGCAGGCGAGTGCGTCCGAGGCGGGGTCCCGGTGGTGAGGTGTGCCCCCTGCCAGGGGCATGGCTGCCGAACCGAGCCTTGGGGCCCGGTCCGACTTCCTGAGTTCCTGCACGAGCCGTCCACCGGGCCGTCGGCCGGCGTCGTCAGGGTCCGACGAGCCCTACCGTGAGACCGCTGACCGCTGACCGCCGGCGCCCAGCCGCCGGAGTTCGGTCGGCCTCGTGCGCCCTGCCTCACAACCGGTGCGCCGCCCCGGTCGGAGTGGCGCCGCGCGTGTCCAGCAGCAGTTGTGCCTTCACCGAGAGGCCCTGGAGGTCATACGTCCGGTGCTGCTGGAGGAGGATCGTCAGGTCGGCGTCGGCGGCGGCCTCGTACAGGGAGTCGGCGCGGGGGACCGGGCGGTCCAGGACGCTCCAGGACGGGACGTGCGGGTCGTGGTAGCTGACGGCCGCGCCCAGTTCCATCAGGCGGATCGCGATCTCGCGGGCGGGGGTGCCCTGCTGGTCGGCGAGGTCGGCCTTGTAGGTGACGCCGAGCAGCAGCACGCGCGCGCCCCGCGCCGACTTGCCGTGCTCGTTGAGGAGGGTGGCGGCGCGCTGGACGACGTAGCGGGGCATGCGGCTGTTGACCTGCTGGGCGAGTTCCACCATGCGCAGGGGGCTGCCGGGGTGGCCGGTGCGGTCCAGGGGCACGGAGTGGCCGCCGACGCCGGGACCGGGGCGGAAGGCCTGGAAGCCGAACGGCTTGGTCTCGGCGCAGCGGATGACGTCCCAGAGGTCCACGCCCAGGTCGTTGCAGAGGACGGCCATCTCGTTGACCAGGGCCATGTTCACGTGCCGGAAATTGGTCTCCAGGAGCGTCACGGTCTCGGCCTCCCTGAGGCCACGCGCGCGTACCACCTTGTCGGTCAGACGGCCGTAGAACGCGGCGGCGGACTCGGTGCAGGCCGGGGTGAGGCCGCCGATGACCTTCGGCGTGTTGGCGGGTGTGAAGTCGCGGCGGCCGGGGTCGACCCGGCTGGGGGAGTACGCGAGGTGGAAGTCGCGGCCCGCGCGCAGGCCGGACGTCTCCTCCAGGAGCGGTCGCAGGAACTGCTCCGTCGTCCCCGGGGGCACGGGCGACTCCAGGATCACGGTGGTGTGCGGGCGCAGGTGGCCGGCCAGGGTGCGGGCGGCCGACTCCACCTGGCTCAGGTCGAGCCCGCCGTCCGCGTCGCGCGGGGTGGGCGCGCAGATGACGGCGGTGCGCACCCGGCCCAGCTCGGCCGGGTTGGTGGCGGGCCGGAAACCCTCCGAGAGCATCCGGCGCAGCTCCGCGGGACTCAGGGAGCCCGGCTCGGGCCCGGTGCGGTAGCCGAGCGTGGGGATGCCGGCGGCCACGGCGGCCTGGGCCAGGGGCAGGCCGAGCGGGCCGAGTCCGATGACGGCGAGATCTGCGGGCATGGCGTGGGCCGTCCTTCCCAATAACCGGAGCGGGGGAGGTGCGCAAGCCCTGTGGACAGGACGGGCGAGCGCAATGTCAGACTAGGAGTAAATATGACCGATTTGCGGGATTGATCGGCTGTGTTTCCTGGGTGGCTCGGCGTGGGACCTGTGCTGTTCCGTGAGGGTTGTCCACAGGCTGGGTGCGAGTGGTGGCTGAAGTCGGGCAAGACGGTCACCATTGGGGCATGGGGGATCCGGGCCGTCCCCGCCCTGAGGGGCGCGGCCGGCGCGACCGACAGCGGGAGGCAGCGGTGAGGACAGCGACACTGGGGCCGGCACAGCGAGCCGAGTCACTTGCGGCCATGGCCGAGCGCGAGCTGGACGTGCTGGTCGTGGGAGGCGGGGTGGTCGGCGCGGGCACCGCCCTCGACGCCGTGACCCGCGGCCTGTCCACGGGCCTGGTCGAGGCTCGGGACTGGGCGTCAGGCACATCGAGCAGGTCGAGCAAGCTGATACACGGCGGCCTGCGCTATCTGGAGATGCTCGACTTCGACCTCGTCCGAGAGGCGCTCAAGGAGCGCGGACTGCTGCTGGAGCGGCTGGCGCCACACCTGGTCAAGCCCGTGCCGTTCCTGTACCCGCTCCAGCACAAGGGCTGGGAGCGGCTGTACGCCGGTTCGGGCGTCGCGCTGTACGACGCGATGTCGATGGCCCGCGGGCACGGCCGGGGCCTGCCGACCCACCGTCACCTGAGCCGCCGTCACGCTCTGCGCGTCGCCCCCGCCTTGAAGAAGGACGCGCTCGTCGGCGCCCTCCAGTACTACGACGCCCAGATGGACGACGCCCGCTTTGTCGCCACCCTGGTGCGCACGGCGGCGTCGTACGGCGCGCAGGTCGCCAACCGCGCGCGCGTGACGGGCTTCCTGCGCGAGGGTGAGCGGGTCGTGGGCGCGCGCGTGCAGGACGCCGAGGGTGGCGGGGAGTACGAGGTCCGGGCCCGGCAGGTCGTCAACGCCACGGGCGTGTGGACCGACGACACGCAGGCCATGGTGGGGGAGCGGGGACAGTTCCACGTCCGCGCCTCCAAGGGCATCCACCTCGTCGTGCCGAAGGACCGCATCCACTCCTCCACCGGCCTGATCCTGCGCACGGAGAAGTCCGTGCTGTTCGTCATCCCCTGGGGCCGGCACTGGATCGTCGGCACCACCGACACCGACTGGGATCTCGACAAGGCCCACCCGGCCGCCTCCAGCGCCGACATCGACTACCTGCTGGAGCACGTGAACTCCGTCCTCGCGGTGCCGCTCACCCGCGACGACGTCGAGGGTGTCTACGCCGGCCTGCGCCCGCTGCTCGCCGGCGAGTCGGACGCCACCAGCAAGCTCTCCCGTGAGCACACCGTCGCCCATCCCGTACCCGGTCTCGTCGTCGTGGCGGGCGGTAAGTACACGACGTACCGCGTGATGGCCAAGGACGCCGTGGACGCGGCGGTGCACGGCCTCGACCTGCGGGTCGCGGAGTGCGTCACGGAGGACGTCCCCTTGCTGGGCGCGGAGGGCTACCGGGCGCTGTGGAACGCGCGAGCGCGCATCGCCGCCCGGACCGGCCTGCACGTGGTGCGCGTCGAGCATCTGCTGAACCGGTACGGCTCGACGGCCGAGGAACTCCTCGACCTCGTCGCCGTGGACCCGACGCTCGGCGAACCGCTCCAGGCGGCCGACGACTACCTGCGCGCCGAGATCGTCTACGCCGCCTCGCACGAGGGGGCTCGGCACCTCGACGACGCGCTGACGCGGCGTACCCGCATCTCCATCGAGACCTTCGACCGGGGCGCCCGCAGTGCCCGGGAGGCGGCGGAGCTGATGGCGCCGGTCCTGGGCTGGGACGCGGACCAGATCGAGCGCGAGGTCCAGCACTACGAGAAGCGGGTGGAGGCCGAGCGGGAGTCGCAGCGGCAGCCCGACGACCTGACGGCGGACGCGGCGCGGCTGGGGGCGCCGGACATCGTGCCGCTGTGAGATCCCCACGGTCCTGTGGGTGAGGGCGGGTAGGCCGCGGGCCTGCCCGCTCGCTTCACTCGAACGAGTGTCGTGGGTCGGGATCTCCGTTCGGGACCCGCTCGTTCAAGAGGTGTGAGGGCAGAACTCGGCGGCGAGCAGGGCCGGTTCGAGGTCGGGATCCGCCATCGCTGTCGTGTTCACGCGGAAGGTGAGGACATGACGGCCGTCGACGGTGGCCGCGGTGCGCACGTAGCTGCCCGAGATCCGGCCGTTGTGACCCCACACGGTCACTCCGCAGGGCAGCCGCGCCGGGATCAGCCCCAAGCCGTACGAGCCGTGTGCGGCGCGGGTGTCGAGCATCTCGCGCAGCCAGTGCGAAGGCAGCAGCTCGCCGCTCAGGAGTGCCGAGGAGAAGCGGTTCAGGTCGGCGAGGGTCGTCACCAGCTCGCCCGCGGCCCCGGCCACCCGTGGGTCGAGTTCGGTGACGTCGGTCCCGTCCGTGTCGTGGGCGCGGCCGTGCGGGGAGGGAAGAGAGGTGCGGGACCCGGGAAAGGAGGTGCCGTTCAGACCCAGCGGATCGAGGATGCGGTGCTCGGCCTCCGTGGCGTAGGAGCGGCCGGTGACCTGTGCGACGACCAGGCCGAGCAGGACGTAACCGGTGTTGGAGTAGGCATAGCGGCCGAGGTCGGCCGGAGGGTGGGTGAGGGCGATACGGATGGCCTGGGCAGGGGTGAGGGGGCGAGTGCCGCCGGTGTCCCGGACGAAGTCGTACAGGCCGCTGGTGTGGGTCAGCAGGGAACGCAGGGTCAGCGCGCGCCCGTCGTTCCCGGCTCCCCGCACCAGGCCGGGCAGGTACCGCTCCACCGGGTCGGAGAGCGACAGCCGCTGCTCGGAGGCCAGTTGGAGCACGACGGTCGCGAGGAAGGTCTTGGTGATGCTGCCGGCCCGGAAGTGGTCGGACCGGGAGATGTCCGGGCCGGACTCGGCGTAGCGGGTGGCGCTCCCCTCGCGGGCCAGCAGGGCGGCGGCGGGAGCCTTGCCCCGGGTGCGGAGCAGAGGGAGCAGCGAGTCGGCGGTGTCCGCGGTCTCGGCGGCGTCGATCGTGGCGGTGGCGGTGGCGGTGGCGGCGGCGCGGGTGGCGGCGGCGCGGGGGGCGGGGGCCGGGCGGAAGGCGGCTGTGGTGGTGGCCAGGAGGGCCAGGGCCACGGGGATGACCAGGAGTCCACGCATCGGTCGTGTCACGGAGTCTCCCCCTCCCCTCCACTTCCTGTCCCTGATGTGCCCATCATGCAGGGTGGGAGGGGAACCCCCTGCCGGACCCATGGGTGGGCTTACGGCGGGTACGCGGTCGATGGGCGGCGTGAGGAAGGGGACTTTTCTGCATCGGACGAGGCTCGTTCGGCTCGTTGGCCGAAGTGTGCTGCACCTTCTGGCCGGAATGCACCGGTCCTGAGTGCCGGAGAGGGGCACCCTGGGCGTCGGGCACTTGTCGGGTGAGGGACAATGAAGGCTCTGTCAGGGCGGGTTGCATGAGGGGACGCATGTCGGAGGCGGAGCGGGCGGGAGCATCCCGTCAGGACAAGAGCGCACGTCTCCTCGCCGGGCGGTACCGGCTGGGAGACGTACTCGGCCGCGGCGGCATGGGGACGGTGTGGCGCGCCGAGGACGAGACCCTCGGACGTACGGTCGCCGTCAAGGAGCTGCGGTTCCCGGGGAACATCGACGAGGACGAGAAACGCCGGCTGATCACGCGGACGCTGCGCGAGGCCAAGGCCATCGCGCGGATCCGCAACAACAGTGCGGTGACGGTCTTCGACGTGGTCGAGGAGGACGACCGGCCGTGGATCGTGATGGAACTCGTCGAGGGCAAGTCGCTCGCCGAGGTCATCCGTGAGGACGGTGTGCTGGAACCGAGGCGCGCGGCGGAGGTCGGGCTCGCGATCCTCGACGTGCTGAAGTCAGCTCACCGCGAGGGCATTCTGCACCGTGACGTGAAGCCGTCGAACGTGCTGATCGCCGAGGACGGCCGGGTGGTGCTCACCGACTTCGGCATCGCCCAGGTCGAGGGCGACCCGTCCATCACCTCGACCGGCATGCTCGTCGGCGCGCCCTCCTACATCTCGCCGGAGCGCGCCCGCGGCCACAAGCCCGGACCGGCCGCCGACCTGTGGTCGCTCGGCGGCCTGCTGTACGCGGCGGTCGAGGGCACGCCCCCGTACGACAAGGGCTCGGCGATCGCGACGCTCACCGCGGTGATGACCGAGCCGCTGGGCGAGCCGAAGAACGCGGGTCCGCTGCGGGACGTCATCTACGGCCTGCTCACCAAGGACCCGGCGCTCCGGCTCGACGACGCCGGGGCACGGGCGAAGCTCAAAGCGGTGATCCGCGCGCCGGAGTCACGGGAGGCGGAGCCGGCCGACGCGACGAAGGTCGTGCCGTTGCCGGCGCAGTCGGACAGCGGGGAGAGCAGGGGCAGTTCGTCCGCGGGTGAGGCGGCGGAGAAGTTGCGCGCGGCTCTGCGGGGCGTGCGCAAGGCCGCCGGTGGGGCCGGGGCGGCCACCTCGGCCGCCGCGACCCGCGCCAAGTCGGCGGACGCCTCGGCCGCCTCGGGGTCTGTGGGCACACAGGAGGAGACGAGGGGTGGCGCGGCCACCGGGGCCGTCACCTCGGCGTCGGCCGTGGCAGCAGCCAAGGCCGAAGGGGCCGCGGGCCGGAAGACGACGACCACCGCGGCGTCCGCGTCCGTGCCGGTGTCCGGTGCCGCCGGCGGCACCGGGGCCCCCGGTCAGGAGGTTCGCGACGGGAACGGGCAGCCGACGCCGCGCAGTTCGGGATGGCCCGTGATGACGCCGCCGGACCTGCCGCCTCGGTCCGTGCCCAGGGCGCCGCTGACCGACGTGGTACCGAAGCGGACGTTGGTGATCATCGCCGTGGTGGTCGCGCTCGCCGTGCTCGGTACGGTGCTCGCCCTCACCCTCGGCGGTGGCGACGACACCGTGAACGGCCCCGAGGGCGGCGGCGGATCCCGGGCGGTCGCCAGCGACAGCGCCGCCGCCGGCACCAAGGAGGACGAGAGCGGCGGGACGCGGACGGACGGTTCGGCGTCGCAGTCCGCCACGGCGGGATCCACCGGATCCGCCTCGGGCGACAGCTCGCCCGGCAACACCGCCACTGCCACCGCCACCGTCGGCGCCGGCGCCGCCCCGGCCGCGACGACGCACGCGGGGAACCAGGGCTACTCGATCGGGCTGCCCACCGGCTGGAAGTACCAGTCCCCGAGCCGCGCGGGAGACCGTTTCACCGGGCCCGACGGGCAGAAGTTGCTGGTCGCGTGGACGACCACGCCCAAGGACGACCCGGTCGCGGACTGGGAGAACCAGGAGCGCTACATGAAGCGCTCCCAGTACCAGAAGGTCCACATACAGAAGGTGGGCTACCGCGGCTGGAACACGGCTGACTGGGAGTTCACCTACTCGGAGGGCGGCACCGCGTACCGCACGATCGACCGGGGATTCGTGGTCAACGACGAGCTCGGGTATGCCCTGATGTACACGGCGAAGGCCGCCGCCTGGGACGGCGACCTGCGGGAGAGTACCTGGAAGACGCTCACGGAGACGTTCACGCCGAAGAAGTAGCGGGGGCGGCGACCGTGCCGGTGCGTGCCCGAGGTCTGTCCGCGGCCGACGCGCTCGGGGGACGTCCGGCAGCTGCCGGGCAGGTCCTCCGGGCGCGTGCGGCGGACCTCCGGCCCGTCTTCGGCGGAACCGGCGGAGTCCGACCCGTCCGCTTGAAGCGCCCGGCGGCCGTTCGTTCCGTACTCGGCGGGTGTTCGGTGCGTGAGATCGGGCATCCCCTCTTTGCGGGTTGTCTCCGGCACGTATCGTGAGTGGCTGCGGACCGACCGTGCGCATCCGGCTATCGGGCTGGATCCGGCTGGAACGGCCGCGAGGCGAACGCATGTGACCGACCGGCCGGCCGGGGGAGGCAACGTGGACGACTATGCGGGACGGGTACTCGCCGACCGCTACCGCCTGCCGCTGCCGCCCTCCGACGAGTACGAACTCACCGAGACGCGCGCCTTCGACACCTACAGCGGGCAGGAGGTCCTGGTCCGGCAGGTGCCGTTGCCGGAGGTCGTCGAGGCCGAGGTGCTCGACGCGGAGGGGCTGCCCGAGGGGTTCGCCGCGCGGGAGCGCGGCGCACGCCGGCCGGCGGCGGGCCGCGGGCCGGGCGCGAGCACACGACGACCCGCCGATCCCGTCGTGCGGCGGGCGGTGGAGGCCGCACAGGCCGCCGCGAGCATCCCCGACCATCCGCGGCTCGACCAGGTCTTCGACGTGTTCGCCGAGGGGGGTTCCCTCTGGGTCGTCAGCGAACTGGTGTCCGCCCGGCCGCTGGCGGCGCTGCTCGCCGAGAAGCCGCTGACGCCGTACCGGGCGGCGGAGGTCGCCTCCGACGTGCTCATGGCGCTGCGGGTGCTGCACGCGCACGGCTGGGTGCACCGCAACATCACCGCGCGCACGGTGCTCGTCTGCGACGACGGCCGGGTCATGCTGACCGGCCTGGCGGTCGGCGCGGCGGAAGAGGCGCTGTGCGGGTACGACCCGGTGCCGGTGGACGAGGAGCAGCCACAGGAGCAGCGGGGGCAGCAGCCGTACGGAGGCCGGGGAGATGCCGCGCTCCCAGGGCGGCCCGGCGTTCCGGGGCCGGGGCGAGGTGCTGTGGGGCACGCTGGGGCCGGTGTCGTCGGTGGGGTGGATCCCGAGGCCGCTCGGCGGGCGGCGATCGAGGCGCGGGCCGCCGGTGGGCTGCCCGCGGCGGGAGTCGAGTCGGCGAGCGGGGTCTCCGGGGAGGTGGCCCGCAGGCCGGTGGAGACGGGCGGGGACATCCGTGCCGCGCGGGCCGGGGCGATCGCCGCGTACCGTGCGGGGGCCCGTGCCGCGGCGCGCGTGCACGAGGCGCAGCAAGGCGGGCGGACGGCGTTGCCGAGCGCCCGCACCCCGGTCGAGGGCGACACCGGCGCCGGGTCCGGGATCGCCGGCGTCGCGCCGTCGCCGTACGCCCTCGGAAGTGGGCTGGAGCAGGGGGTTGGTGGCGTGGGGGGTACGCCTCCCGGGCGGATCGCCGATCCCTACGGCGTGGGCGGCGCACCGGCACCGAGGACGCTCGAGTCCGGCGGGGTGCCCCTGCCGGCGCAGGGCGGCGGGGCGCCGGCCGGGACGCGGTGGGACGAGCCGGCCGCCGGGGCCGGAGTGCGGCGCGGGCCGACCACGGCGCTGGCCGCCGAGCGGGCGCGGCAGGCGCGGATGGCCGTCGTCGGGCCCGTCACGGAGCGGTGGGCGCCGGAACAGGCCGGGCCCGTGCACGAGAACTGGCAACTGGCCGCGCCCATCGGGCCTGCGACCGACCTGTGGGCGCTCGGCGCCCTGCTGTTCCGTGCCGTACAGGGGCATGCCCCCTATCCGGAGGAGTCGACGGCCGAGCTGGTGCAGCTGGTCTGCGCGGAACCGCCGGCGTTCGCCGAGGAGTGCGGGCCGCTCAGGCCGGTCGTGGAGTCGCTGCTGCGCCAGGACCCCACCGAGCGGCTGGACTTCGAGGAACTGCGCGGCTGGCTGCGTTCGCTGGTGCGCTCGGCGCCCGAACCCGAGGCGGGCACCCACGTCGTCGTCGCACCGCCCACCGACCCGCGGCGGTTGCCGATCGTGCGCCGCCGGGGCGAGCTGGTGCGCAGACGGCGTGCCGGGCTGCCCGCGACGCACGGGCGGCACAAGCGGGGCAGGCCGGAGACGGGGCGGTCGCCCCGCAGTCTGGGCCGCACCCTGGTCGTGCTGGTGCTGCTCCTGCTGGCCGCGGCGGTCGCATACGCCGTGATGTTCATGCCCAAGGCCGACGAGGAGGGGACCGGCGGCGTGAGCGGCGCCGAGCGGACCGGTGCCGCGGGCCAGGCGGACCCGGCGCCCGACGCGAGCAGCGAGCCCCGGCCCGACGAGGGAAGCGCCCCGGCATCGGGCAACGGCCCCTCCGGGTCGGCCTCCGGCGCCACCGAGACGCAGTCCGGCGGTCTGCCCAGCGGCTTCACGCTGCGCAAGGACGCCGAGGGTTTCCAGATCGCCGTCGCCGACGGCTGGGACCGCACCCCGAAGAACGGGCGCGGCCAAGTGGTCTACACGCACGCCGGCTTCGAGCTGATCGTGGTGCCGGGGCGGGACTCCGCCGCTCGGTACGGCAGCGACCCGATGGTGTACCAGCGGGAGAAGGAGAACGAGTTGCAGCCGTACCGCGACTCCAGCTGGGCCACCGCCTCCGGGCTGCGGACCATCCAGGTGGGCGGACGGATCTCGGCCGAGGGGCAGTTCACCTGGACCGCCGGTGACGGGCGCGAGTTGTTCGTGCGCAATGTCGCGCTGCTCCTCGACGGGCGGTACCACGTGGTCCAGCTGCGCGGCCCCGAGGCCGAGCGGGACGAGGTGACGCGGCTGTTCGAGCAGGCGTCGGCCAGCTACCGCTACACGGGCTGAGCGACCGGTCAGTAGCCCCTGCGGTTCGCCGGAGGAGGCCGACGGTTCCCCCGCGGAGGCAGAAGCGACAACCGTCACAGTGCGGTTTCCTTGGCCCCCCGCTGGTTCCCCGGACGCGGGCCGGTCTTTACGCTGACCTTGTCAAGAGTATTGCGGGGCAACGTGAATCAGATGCAGGGCCTGCTCGTCGCGGGCCGTTACCGGCTCGTCGACGCCATCGGCAGCGGCGGCATGGGCCGCGTTTGGCGCGCCCACGACGAGCTGCTGCACCGGGCCGTCGCCCTCAAGGAACTGACCGCCGCGCTCTATGTCTCCGAGAGCGACCGTCCGGTCCTGCTGGCGCGCACCCGCGCCGAGGCCCGTGCCGCCGCGCGTATCAACCACTCAGCCGTCGTCACCGTGCACGACGTACTCGAACACGACGGCCGCCCCTGGATCGTGATGGAGCTGGTCGAGGGCCGCTCGCTGGCCGACGCCGTCAAGGATGACGGGCGCGTCGAGCCGACCGAGGCCGCCCGGATCGGCCTGTGGGTGCTGCGCGCCCTGCGCGCGGCGCACACAGCGGGCGTCCTGCACCGCGACGTCAAGCCCGGAAACGTGCTGCTCTCCGACGACGGCCGGGTGCTGCTCACGGACTTCGGTATCGCCCAGATCGAAGGTGACAGCACCATCACCCGCACCGGAGAGGTCGTCGGGTCCGTCGACTTCCTCGCCCCCGAGCGCGTCCGCGGCCACGATCCGGGACCGTCCTCCGACCTGTGGGCGCTCGGGGCCACCCTGTACACGGCAGTGGAGGGCCGCTCGCCGTTCCGCCGCACCTCGCCGCTGTCCACGATGCAGGCGGTCGTCGAGGAGGAGGCCGTCGAGCCGCGGTCCGCCGGCCCGCTCGCTCCCGTCATCGCCGCGCTGTTGCGCAAGGACCCGGCCGCCCGGCCCGACACGGCCGTCGCGGAACGCCTGCTCGCTGAGGCGGCGGAGGGCCGCCGCCCCGACGAGGCGCACGCGTACATACCGACGCAGTTCACGGGGTCGGGGCAGGGCAGGCCGGGCAGCGCGACGACCGGTGGGACGACGACCGGCGGGGCGACCGGCGGTGCGCCCCACCTCACCGCCGGTGGCGGCACGACGTACTTCACCGGCGGCGGCGCCACGCCGTACCCGCCCTCGACTCCGTACGCCGGGCCGGCTGTCGGGGCGACAGCCGGCCCGGCGACCCCGGTCCCGGCCGCCTCCGGGACGCACGTCCACCCCGTCACCGGCGGCCCGACCGCCTTCGGCCCGACGGGGCGGGAACCCAGCCGGTCCCAGCCGGTCCCCCTGTCCCCGCAGCCGTCCCGGCGCCGCCGCCTGCGCACCCTCGCGCTCGTGGTCGTCGTCGCGGCGCTGATCGGGGGCGGCACGGCGGTGGCGCTGCGGACCTGGGGCGGCGACGGCAGTACGACGCAGGGCACCGGCTCGCCGAGCACCAGCCGCACCCCCACCGGGGAGCAGGCGGAGAAGGGCTCTTCCGACGCCCTGGTGGACATCGACGACCCGCTCGGCTTCGGGCTCTCGCTGCCGCCGGGCTGGGAGCGGACGGTGTACCAGGACGCCGGCGACCTGAAGCAGATCGACTACTCGCCCGACGGCGGCAAGCGCTTCGTCCGCATCGCCATCGACACCTCCCCGGACTTCGACGACCCCTACGCCCACCAGGTCGACCTCGAAGAACAGCTCGAGCGGCTGGTCGACTACCACCAGGTCACCCTCGAGCGGAACACCTACCGCGACCGCGAGGGCGCCCGGTGGGAGTACACCTGGACCGCGCTCGCCAAGGACACGGACTTCCCCGGTCCGCGGCACGCGGTCGAGGAGACGTACATGTCCCGGAGCGGCACCGAGTACGTCATCTACATGTCCTCCCCCGCGAAGGACTGGGCGCGCACCGACCGGCTGTTCACCTCGGTGCTCCAGAGCTGGCGGGAGCCGCCGGACGGTTCCTGAACCCCGGCCCCGCCCTGGGGGCCCCGCGTCCGTCCGTGACTTGGCCGATCGGCGCCCCGGAGGCCTGGGGTCCGGTGGGGCATGATGGGCGCATGGGGACCGAGGGGGACGCCGTCCGGGTCATCGCGGGCCGCTACCGGCTGGAGGCGAGGCTCGGGCGCGGCGGCATGGGGATCGTGTGGCGGGCGACGGACCACCTGCTGGGACGGCGTGTCGCGGTGAAGGAACTGGTCCAGGACGACTCCCTGTCCGCCGCCGAGGCCCGCGCCCGCCGCGACCGGACCCTGCGCGAGGCCCGCGCGGTCGCCCAGCTGAGCCACCCGCACATCATCGTGGTGCACGATGTCGTCGAGGAGGACGAACGGCCGTACATCGTCATGGAGTTGATCGAGGGTGGCTCGCTGGCCGACCGCATCGCCGAGCGCGGCCCGATCGAGCCGCGCGAGGCCGCCCGGATCGGCGCCGACCTGCTCGGCGCTCTGCGTGCCGCACACGCGGCCGGGGTGCTGCACCGGGACATCAAGCCGGCGAACGTCCTGGTCGACTCCGCCACCGGCCGTGCCGTTCTCACCGACTTCGGCATCGCGCAGGTCGCGGGTGCCACCACCCTCACCGAGACCGGTTCCTTCGTCGGCTCGCCCGAGTACACCGCGCCGGAACGCATGTCCGGGGAGCGGACCGGTCCCGCGTCCGACCTGTGGTCGCTGGGCGCGCTGCTGTGCACGGCGCTGAGCGGCGAGTCGCCGTTCCGCCGCGACTCGCTCGGCGGCATCCTGCACGCCGTCGTCTTCGCCGACATCCGTATGCCGCCGCAGGCCGAGCCGCTCCTGCCGGTCGTACGGGGGTTGTTGGAGCGGGATCCGGACCGGCGACTGGGCGCGGAGCAGGCCGAGCGGATGTTGCGCGCTTTCCTGGACACCGGGCGTACGCCGACCGGCCGGACCCGGTCCGCCCCCACGCGGGCCGACCTGCCGCGTCAACGGCCCGCCCGCCCCGCCTCGGACCCGCCGCTGCGGGAGCGGTCCACGCGGGGCGTGCTGGTGGCCGCGCTGCTGGTCGCCGCGATGGCGGGCGCCGGTGTGTCCGCGATGGCACTGCTGCTCGACCGGGACGGCGACCGCGGCGACACGCCGTCGAGTTCGGCGCCGGGAGAACCGAGCGGGACGGGCACGCCGGGCACGCCGGGTGTGACGTCCGGTGGCATCCCTGGGGGCACGCCCACCCCCTCCGCCCCCCCTACGGCCGCCCCCTCCCAGGGCCACCCGACGGCCCCCTCCGGCTATCGGGTCGTCGACGACCCGGCCGGGTTCGCGCTCGCCGTGCCGGTGGGGTTCACCCGTGACCCGCAGGGCGAGCGGGTCTTCTACCTCTCCCCGGAGCGGACCTTCCGGCTCGGCGTGAAGATCACCGCACCCCGGCCCGGCGGCCCGCTGGGGGTGATGAGGCGAGCCGCGGCCAAGGGCCCCGACACCAACCCCGGTTACCGCGACGGTCGCGTCACCGAGACCACGCGCGCCGGACGGCCGGCCGCCCTCTGGGAGTTCACCTGGAACGGCTACGACGAGGCTGGTGGCACCCGGCGCACCTACGACCTGTGCTGGGAGGACGGTGGGCGCCTGTACGACGTGTGGGTGTCGGCGCCCGTCGGGAAGGCGCGCGAGGCGCGGGAGTACTTCGACGTGGCGGTCGACACGCTCGTACCGGAATAACGAGGCGATAAAGGACGACCTGAGTCACGGGTCTGTGACCGGTGGGCGACGCCGGTGGATATCGGCCCACCTGGCGAGATATGGATGGACGCATGAGCCACAACGGGGGACCGGGCCACGGGGCCGACGACACCACGAGTTTTGTTCTGCAACCGCCCCGGCACGCGCGTGCCCAGCAACCTCCGCAGTCGCCGCAGGCATCTCACGCCGCACCGGCCGCCCCGCATCCGGGCAATCCCTACGCGGTGCCCGCCCACGCTGCCGGGTCCGCTCCACAGGAACCCGGTGTGGGGCGGCTCATCGCGGGTCGCTACCGGCTCCTCGCCAAGCTCGGGCACGGCGGTATGGGCACGGTGTGGCGGGCCAAGGACGAGACGGTGGACCGTGAGGTCGCCGTCAAGGAGCCGCGCGTACCGGACCACCTTCCCGAACGTGAACGGGCCAACGCGTTCGAGCGCATGCGGCGCGAGGCGCGGGCCGCCGCCCGGCTGGACCATCCGTCCGTCGTGAACGTGCATGACGTCGCGGTCGTCGACGGGCAGCCGTGGATCGTGATGGAGTTGGTCCACGGGCGCTCGCTCGGCGCCGCCCTCCAGGAGGGCACGCTCGGCGTGCGCGAGGCCGCCCGGATCGGTCTGGAGGTGCTCGGCGCGCTGGAGGCCGCCCACGCGGCGGGAATCCTGCACCGGGACGTGAAGCCGGACAACGTGCTGCTCGGGCGGCACGACCGGGTCGTCCTCACCGACTTCGGCATCGCCCAGATCGAGGGCGAGACCAACCTGACCGACACCGGCGGCTTCGTCGGCTCGCCCGAGTTCATCGCGCCCGAGCGGGTGCTGGGCCAGCGTCCCGGTCCGGCGTCCGACCTGTGGTCGCTGGGCGTGGTGCTGTACGCGGCGACGGAGGGCGTCTCGCCGTTCCGCCGCAGCAACACCCCGGCGACCCTCCAGTCCGTCCTCAACGCCACGCCCGCGTCGCCGGCCGCCGCCCAGGGCCCGCTCGCCGAGGCCATCAACGGCCTGCTGGAGAAGGATCCGGCCCGCCGCCCCGGGGCCGCGCAGGTCCGTGCCCTGCTGGAGCGCGCCGCGAACCCGCCCGCCCCGCCGCCCACCCAGGTGACCGCGCCCGTGGTCCTGGCCGAAGGCGCGGAGGCCCCGATCGGCGGCTGGTCCGTCAGGGTCGGCGCGGGACGCGCCGGCTGGGGACTGCGGGTCGGCACCCGGCTGTTCTGGACCGGGCTCGGCGCGGCGGTCGTCGCCGCGGCGGTCGCGGCCTGGCTGATCGTCGCCGACCCCTCCGCCGGCGGGCTGCCCGCCGACTGGAAGACGAGCGCCCACAAGGACGTCAGCGCGACGCTGGCGGTGCCGAAGGCCTACGTGCTCGGCCTGCCGGACCGGAAGTCCGACGACGGCCACTGGGTCGGCTTCACCGACCCGAGCGGGGCCATATCGATCGTGCTGACCGTCGAACGCAAGGCGCAGGACACCGGCGGCGAGATCAAGGACTCCGCGGCGGCCGAGATGTACGAGGACAACGACGACTTCAAGTCCAACGGCGACTACACCCTGGACATGCCGAAGGCGCCGAAGACCGCGCCGAACGCCACCGCCGAGTACCAGGGCAGGCCGGCCGCCGAGAACACGGTCCGCTACACCACCGACGACACCCAGAACCCCCGGCCCCGAGAGATGCGGGCCCTCTACTACAAGTCCACCGCGGGCGACATGTACAAGCTCACCATCGCCTACCCCGGCGAGGGCGACTTCACAAAGCGGGGCCAGGAGGTGGCGCGGACGGCGATCGCCCACCTGGAGGTGGACAAGCTCTGAGGGACCGCTCGTGGTAGTCATGTGGCATGAGCGACGACGGGAACACCGGAGGAACCAACGGCCGTACCGTCGGCGGGCGTTACCAGCTGCTCGAACGCATCGGACCCGGCGGGACGGGCACCGTGTGGCGGGCCCGCGACCTGTTCGTGGAACGTGAGGTGGCGGTCAAGGAACCCCGCTTACCGGGCGAACCCGAGGACGAGTCCCACCGCCGGGCCGCCCACCGGCTCTACCGGGAGGCCCGCGCCGCCGCCCGCGTCGATCACCCCTGCGCCGTCTCCATCCACGATGTCGTCGTCGAGGAGGGCGAGCGGCTCCGGGACGGAGCGCCGTGGATCGTCATGGAGCTGGTGCGCGGCGAGTCCCTGCACGAGGTGCTGCGCCGCGGCCCGCTGGACCCGGCCGAGGCCGCCCGTATCGGCGTCGCCGTCCTCGGCGCGCTGCGCGCCGCGCACGCCGTCGGCATCGTCCACCGCGATGTGAAACCCGCCAACGTGCTGCTCGGCCCGCACGACCGTGTCGTCCTCACCGACTTCGGCATCGCGCACATCCAGGGCGAGGAATCCCTCACCGCCGGCGGCGAGTTCGCCGGCTCGCTCGAGTTCATCGCCCCCGAGCGGATGTCCGGCCGCAGCGCCGGTCCCGCCTCGGACCTGTGGTCCCTCGGCGTCCTGCTGTACGCCGCCGTCGAGGGGTGGTCCCCCTTCCGCCGTACGACGGTGGAGTTGACCCGTGCCGCGATCCTCGCCGCGGACCTGCCCGAGCCGCGACAGGCCGGTCCCCTCGCCCCCCTCCTCATACGCCTGCTCGCCCTCGACCCCGACCGACGGCCGGACCCGGCGGAGACCACCGCGGCGCTGGCGGCGGTGGCCCGGGGCAGCGGGCCGGCCCCGTCCGCCGCCACCGAACCCGCGGATCCGCAGGACGCGGGGCGGCTGCGGGAGTTCCGGGACGACCGGGGGACGGTACGGACAGAGGCGGAGGCGGGGCCGCGCTCCCCAGAACCGCCGGGTGAGCCGGCGGCACCGTCGGGCGAGCCGGCGGCACCGCGGAGGGAGCCCGGGGCTCCGCGGAGGGAGCCGCAGCGCTCACAGGGCGAGCCCACCGACGGGCGGCGCTCACAGGGCGAGCCCACCGACGGGCGGCGCCCGTGCGGCGCGCCCACCGACCCGTGGCCCGAGTCCTCGGGCGAAGGGCCCTCGAAGCCGGCGCTCGACCCGGTCTCCGACACGGCGCCCGCCCCCGCCCCCGAGCCGACCTCCCCCCTCCGGCGCCTCGCACCCCTCACCCTCCTCGCCGTCCTCCTTCTCGCCGGAGCCGGACTCGCCGCCCCCCTCCTCCTGGACGCCGACAGCGGGGCGGCCACCGAACGGACCGCCACCCGCGGCTCCGGCCCCAGTCCCACCTCCGCCCCCACGCCCTCGACGGGCATGTCCCACGTCCCCTGGACAGCCCACCGGGAATCCCGAATGGGTGCCGTCCTCGCCCTCCCCGCCGACTTCCGCGAGTCCGCCCGGCAGGGCGGCGCCGACGAACAGCCGCGGCTCGTGGTCTACTCGGCCGGCTCCGTCGACGTACGCCTCACGCAGTGGGACAGGGCGCCGGGGTCGCCGCTCGGGCGGGCGGCTCAGGCGCACGAGACGTGGGACGGGTACGACGGGGGCGCGCGCACGCGGACCACCCGCACCACCTTCCGAGGCCACGAGGCCGTGCTCGCCGACACCACCTACGGTCCGGCCACCTCGCCGACCCGCGTGATGGAACTGTTCGTGCTCGCCGACGGCAGCCGGATGTACGAGCTGCGGGTCGACATGCCGAAGGGCACCCCGGACGAGCAACAGGGGACGGCGGTCTTCGAGGCGGCCCGCGACCGGCTCCGGGTCGACGTCCCGTAGAACGGGGATCATCCTCGCCCAACAGGCTGATCAGCGTGTTTGTTGCCAGTGGCCACTGGCGTCGTGTGCACGGTCGGTGAATCCCTATTACCGACGGGTACCAAAAGCCTTCCCCACGTCATACCCTGCGGCTCATGACGGACTCGCAGGCCCCGGAGAAGACCGGTACCCCCACCGGCACCAACCCCCTCGCGCCCACCCCCACCGGCGCCCGTACCGCCGCCGACGTGGTCACCCCTCAGCTCGTCGCCCATCTCACCAAGGACGTCGTCGGTTCCGGGCGTACGGCGAACCACACGCCCTTCACCGGTGAGAAGCTCGCCGACCTGCCCGAGTCCAACCCGGAGGACGTACAGCGGGCGTTCACCGCGGCCCGTGCCGCGCAGGCGGTGTGGGCTCAGGTGCCGGTGCGCGAACGGGCTGCCGTCCTGCTGCGCTTCCACGACCTGGTGCTCCAGCGCCAGGGCGAGGTCCTCGACCTGATCCAGCTGGAGACCGGCAAGGCGCGCCTGCACGCCCACGAGGAGGTGCAGGCGGTGGCGGTCGCCGCCCGTCACTACGGCCGCAAGGCCCCGTCCTACCTGCGGCCGAAGCGGCACGCGGGTGCCATGCCGACGCTGACCAAGGTCACCGAACTCCGCCACGCGCGCGGTGTCGTCGGTCAGATCGCCCCCTGGAACTACCCGCTCGAACTCTCCGTCGGCGACGCCCTGCCCGCCTTCGTCGCGGGCAACGCGGTCGTCATGAAGCCCGACACGGAGACCTGTCTCACCGCGCTGTGGGCCCGCGACCTGCTCATCGAGGCCGGGCTGCCCGCCGAGGTCTTCCAGGTCGTCATCGGCGAGGGCCCGGTCGTCGGCCCCGAGGTCGTCCGGCACGCCGACTACGTCTCCTTCACCGGCTCCACCCGCACCGGCCGCGAGGTCGCGCAGGGTGCCGCCGCCCGCCTGGTCGGCGTCTCCCTCGAACTCGGCGGCAAGAACCCCATGCTGGTCCTGGAGGACGCCGACATCGAGAAGGCCGCCGCCGGAGCCGTCCGCGCCTGCTTCTCCTCCGCCGGCCAGCTCTGCATCTCCATCGAGCGGTTGTACGTCCACGAGGCGATCGCGGACGCGTTCCTGGAGCGCTTCGCCGCCCGTACGAAGGCCATGCGCCTCGGCACCGCCCTCGCCTACGGCGCCGACATGGGCTCCCTCGTCGGCGAACGCCAGCTGGAGACCGTGTCCCGGCACGTGGAGGAGGCCGTCGCCAATGGCGCCGAGGTCGTCGCCGGCGGTGTCGCCCGCCCGGACGTCGGCCCGTACTTCTTCGAGCCGACGATCCTCGACGGTGTCACGGAACCGATGTCCGTCTGCGGCGAGGAAACCTTCGGGCCGGTCGTCTCGATCTACCGCTTCACGACCGACGACGAGGCGGTCGAACTCGCCAACTCCACGCCTTACGGTCTGAATGCCTCGGTCTGGACGAAGGACGGCCGTCGCGGCCGCGAGGTCGCCGCCCGCCTGCGCACCGGCACCGTCAACGTCAACGAGGGCTACGCCCCCGCCTACGGCAGCGTCCAGTCGCCCATGGGCGGCATGAAGGACTCCGGCCTGGGCCGCCGCCACGGCTCCGAGGGCATCCTCAAGTACACGGAGGCCCAGACGGTGGCCCAGCAGCGGCTGCTGCCGATGGCCCCGTCGCTGGGGATGAACGACGAGCAGTACGCGGCGTTCATGACCCGCAGCCTGCGCCTGATGAAGGCGTTCCGCTTCCGCTAGACAGCACCCGTTCTCAACGAGGAGAGCACGTGGCACAGGAGAACTCCGCCCAGAACCGGGACGAGGACGGCCCCGACCACCGGGATGCCGACGCCGACGCCGCGGACGCCGCCTACGACTACGACGTCGTCGTCGTGGGTTCCGGCTTCGGCGGTTCGGTCACCGCCCTGCGCCTCACGGAGAAGGGGTACCGGGTCGGCGTCCTGGAGGCGGGCCGCCGCTTCACCCGCGAGTCGCTCCCGAAGAACTCCTGGGACCTGAAGAACTACCTCTGGGCCCCCAAGCTCGGCATGTACGGCATTCAGCGCATCCACCTGCTGGGCAACGTCATGGTCCTGGCCGGCGCGGGCGTGGGCGGCGGCTCCCTCAACTACGCCAACACCCTCTACGTCCCGCCGAAGCCCTTCTTCGACGACCCGCAGTGGCGCCACATCACGGACTGGCAGGAGGAGCTGGCCCCCTACTACGACCAGGCCAAACGCATGCTCGGCGTACGTCTCAACCCGACCGTCACCCCGTCCGACGTGCACCTCAAGGCGGCGGCCGAGCGGATGGGCGTGGGCGACACCTTCCACCTGGCGCCGGTGGGCGTGTTCTTCGGGGACGGCCAGGACGCCGACGGGTCGGTGACGGCACGGCCGGGCGGGCAGGCGGCGGACCCCTACTTCGGCGGCGCGGGCCCCGCCCGCACGGCGTGCAACGAGTGCGGCGAGTGCATGACCGGCTGCCGGCACGGCGCGAAGAACACCCTCAACGAGAACTACCTCTACCTCGCCGAGAAGGCGGGCGCCGTCGTCCACCCCCTGACGACGGTCGTCTCGGTCACCGACGACTCACGGGGCGGGTACGCCGTGGCGACCCTCCCCACCGACGACCGCCGCAGGTCGAGCGGCCGTACCTTCACGGCCCGCCGGGTCGTCCTCGCCGCCGGCACCTACGGCACCCAGACGCTCCTGCACCGCATGAAGGCGGGTCGGCAGCTGCCGTACCTCTCCGACAGGCTGGGCGAGCTGACCCGCACCAACTCGGAGGCACTGGTCGGCGCCCAGACCGACGACCGCCGCTACCGCAAGGCCACCGGACAGGCGAAGGCCGACTTCACGCGCGGAGTCGCCATCACGTCCTCGATCCACCCGGATCCCTACACTCACATCGAGCCGGTCCGCTACGGCAAGGGCTCCAACTCGATGGGCAGCCTGTCGATCCTCCAGGTGCCGTACGCGGAAGGTTCGTCGCGGGTGGCGGCCTGGCTGGCGAACGCGGCCCGCCACCCCGTCCTCGTGCTGCGGTCCCTCTCCAACCGCCGCTGGTCGGAGAAGACCATCATCGGCCTGGTCATGCAGTCCCTGGACAACTCGCTGACGACGTATCTGAAGCCGACGGGCGTGGGCAAGGGCCTGCTCACCGCGCGCCAGGGGCACGGCAGCCCCAACCCCAAGCAGATCAGGGTGGCCTCGGAGGCGGCCAGCGCCCTCGCCGCCGACATCAACGGCTTCGCTGGCTCCAACGTGGGGGAACTGATGGGCACCCCGCTCACCGCCCACTTCCTCGGCGGCTGCCCGATCGGCGACTCGCGCGAGACCGGCGTCATCGACCCGTACCACCGGCTGTACGGCCACCCCGGCATCTCGGTCGTGGACGGCGCCGCCGTCTCGGCGAACCTCGGCGTGAACCCGTCTCTGACGATCACGGCCCAGGCCGAGCGCGCGATGTCGTACTGGCCGAACAAGGGCGAGCAGGATCCGCGCCCCGCGCAGGGAGCGGCGTACGAGCGCCTGAAGCCCGTGGAGCCGCGCGACCCGGCGGTCCCGGCGGAGGCGTTCGCGGCGCTGCGGCTGCCGTTCCTGGGGATGCCGACGGTCCCGCCGAAGAAGTGAAGAAGTAGCGGGAGAAGAAGCAAGGAGAAGACGCAGGAGATCAAGCGGGGGAAGGAGCGGCTGTACAGGAGAGAGGGACCTGCGCCCCCCTCCGAGCGCAGGTCCCCCTTCACAGTGGCCCTGAAGGCCGGTTCAGGCTTACGCCTGTGTCTTGCGGCGGCGCGCGGTGAACACCGCACCCGCACCGGCGACGACGGCGACTCCGCCGACCAGTCCGATCATCGGCAGCGCGGAGCTGGAGCCGGTCTCCGCGAGGCTGCCGGTGGCGGGGATCTCCTTGGCGCCGCCCTGAGGCTGCTTGCCGCCCGCGGGAGCCTCGCCCTCGCCCGGCTTGGCGTTGCCCGGGTCGTCGTTGCTGCTGCCGGGCTTGAGCACGGTGAACTCGTAGAGCGCGAAGGAGCTGTGGACGCAGTTCTTCTCCGCGTCCACGTAGCCGCCGAGGCCCAGGGTGAAGCCGTCGCCGGCCGGGGCCTTCGCGGTGATGTCGACGCGCAGCTTGATGTCGACGGTCTCCTTGGGGCCGAGTTCCGTCTCGCCGAAGTAGAAGCCGTTGCCCAACTCGTCCGCTATCGAGTCCCAGGTCTTGGTCTGCGGGTCGTAGTACTCGATCTTGGCGTAGGTGCTCAGCCAGGTCCGCTCGTCGTCGCTCATCGAGTCGTTGTCGATGGCGGCGAGCCACTGCACGGTGCCCAGGGCCTTGTCGCTGTGGTTGGCGGCGGTGAGCGTGAAGTTGTGCCGGCCGCTGCCCGCCACGATCTTGCCGGGCAGACCCGAGACGGACAGTTCCAGCTGCGAGTCCACGTCGACGCCGTCCTCGTCGACCGGGCAGTCGTCGGGGAACTCCGACGGCTCCTCGTCCGGCGACGACGACGCGGACGACGACGAGGAGGACGACGCGGAGGACGACGAGGAGGACGACGGGGAACCCGTCTCCGTGCCCTGCGTGGCGGATGCCGAGGCCGACGAGGACTCGGAGGCGGATTCGGACGCTGACTCCGAGGAACTCGCCGAGCCGGACGGCGAGGCGGAGGTGCTCTCGGACGAGGACGCGCCGGGCGACGCCGTGGCGCTCTCCTCGGCGAACGCGGTCGGTGCCGACAGCAGTGCCAGCGGCGCGAGGACGGCGGTCGCGGCCATGGTGACCATGGCCCGGCGGAGCTTCATGAGAAGACCTCGATGGCTGTGAGTGCGTCGCGACAGCAAGGCCGCGGCGCGGTTGAGGAGGCCTTCCGCATGGGGGAGCGGCTTTCGGCCCTGAGTTCGCTACGTGTGACCGGCGAAGCCGGTGAAGGGTTGCCCTTCCTTCACAGGTTCTTTATGTGGCATACGTCACGCCGGTCGACTCTCCTGGGGATCCCGACACACGCCCCGGACCGTCGCCCGGCCGGTCACGGACATGACGAAGGGCCCGGTCCCCGCCCTGCCCGGACATGACGAAGGGCCCCGCGGGACGGATCCGCGAGGCCCTTCGTCATCGTCGGCACCGGCGTCAGGGCAGCGCCGGTGCCTGGGGAGCGGCGCCGGGGGTTGCGCCGCCGGCTCGTCGAGCGCCGCTTTCGCGCCGGGTGGGCGGCGGAGCGCACGCGGGATCCGTGGCCGGCCCGGACCTCTGGCGGTCGATGAGGGCGGGACGCCGCACAGCGGTTGGTTCAAGCGGGGAAAGGCGCGTAATGCGATGCAATGCGGTTGTCCCCGGCGGGACTCGGGGCCTTGTGCGCATCGTGCTCGATGAACGCCGCCCGCAACCGTCCGATCCAGCCCTTGCGCATTTGCGCCCTTCCGCCGACCGGCCCCGAGCGTCCCCGAGGCCGGTCGTTCTCTCGGATGACCGGGCTGCTGTCCCCTGCCGTCCGGTCACTTCCCTGGAACGAGGTCCCACGGCGCACGGCACGACCCGTACGCCTCATCGCTCCAGTGACCCACGCGTGGTTCTTCCGGGCCCGCCCCTGGCTGGAACGGACATCGGGACCAACGAAGCCGTCCGGGGCCGGTCACGCGCCGTACGGGTGAGAGGAACGCCGTACTCGGGTGCGATGCCGGCTCGGGTGCGATGCCGGCTCGGATGCGCCCCGGCGCAGAGACGACCCCGGACTCAGACGCGCCCCCGGCACAGTTCGAGGAGGGTCATGGCGAGGGAGGTGCCGGGCTTGCCGAGGGCCTGCCGGTAGTGGTCGAGGATCTCCATCTCGCGGGAGAGGTTCACGCGCCGGCCGCCCGAGGTGAGCCGGGCCTCCTGGATCACGGCGGACACGGCGATCCGTTCCTGGATGAGACCGATGATCCGGTCGTCGAGCGCGTCGATGCGGTCACGTGCGCCGGTGATCACGGCGGCGGCCTCGGCCGTACGGGCGCCGGTCACGTCGATGGCGGTCATGGGGGCTCCTGTGGTGGTGGGTGCGGATGCCCCGGAGCGACAGGACCCGGAAGAAACGACAGGCGCCCCGGGCCTTGTCGGCCCGGGGCGCCTGGAAAGTCGCTGCCTAGCTCAAGCAGCACGACCATGGCAGCCGGCGGGCCGGGTGCCATAGGTAAAGACGAAGGTCGTGTGCGAAAGCATGGGGGTCAGTATGCCACGGCGGTTTTCAGGCGGGGGGCGTCGGGCCATACGGTCCCCGGCGACGGGACCGGTCCCACGCCCACCTCGGTAGAATTGGTCAGCACAGAGACCCCGCCCGAACCGCCGGAAGGCCCCCGTGTCATCAGCGACTCCTACTGCCGACGCCCCCGACACCGTCCTGGTCGTCGACTTCGGCGCGCAGTACGCCCAGCTCATCGCCCGTCGAGTCCGCGAGGCCCGGGTCTACAGCGAGATCGTGCCGAGCACCACGCCGGTCGCGGAGATGCTCGCCAGGAACCCGGCGGCGATCATCCTCTCCGGCGGCCCCTCGTCCGTGTACGAGGAGGGCGCCCCCCGTCTCGACCGCGAGCTCTTCGAGGCCGGCGTTCCCGTCTTCGGCATGTGCTACGGCTTCCAGCTCATGGCGCAGGTCCTCGGCGGCACCGTCGACAACACCGGCGCCCGCGAGTACGGCCGTACCGACCTGCGCGTCTCCCGCTCGTCCTCCACCCTCTTCGAGGGCACCCCGGCCGAGCAGGCCGTATGGATGTCGCACGGTGACGCCTGTTCCGCCGCCCCCGAGGGCTTCTCCGTGACGGCCTCCACGGACGTCGTCCCGGTCGCCGCCTTCGAGAACGACGAGAAGAAGCTCTACGGCGTCCAGTACCACCCCGAGGTCATGCACTCCACGCACGGCCAGCAGGTCCTGGAGCACTTCCTCTACCGCGGCGCGGGTCTGAGCCCGAGCTGGACCACCGGCAACGTCATCGACGAGCAGGTCGCCGCCATCCGCGAGCAGGTCGGCGACCGGCGCGCCATCTGCGGCCTCTCCGGCGGCGTCGACTCCGCGGTGGCCGCCGCCCTGGTCCAGAAGGCCATCGGCTCCCAGCTGACCTGCGTGTACGTCGACCACGGCCTCATGCGCAAGGGTGAGACCGAACAGGTCGAGAAGGACTTCGTCGCCGCGACCGGTGTCCAGCTGAAGGTCGTCGACGCGGAGGAGCGATTCCTCACCGCCCTCAAGGGAGTCTCCGACCCCGAGGAGAAGCGGAAGATCATCGGCCGTGAGTTCATCCGCGTCTTCGAGCAGGCGCAGGCGGAGATCATCGCCGACGAGGGCCCCGAGGTCGCCTTCCTGGTCCAGGGCACCCTGTACCCGGACGTCGTGGAGTCCGGCGGCGGCACCGGCACCGCCAACATCAAGTCCCACCACAACGTGGGCGGGCTGCCCGAGGACATCGAGTTCCAGCTGATCGAGCCGCTGCGCAAGCTGTTCAAGGACGAGGTCCGCATGGTCGGCCAGGAGCTCGGCCTGCCGGAGGAGATCGTCCAGCGCCAGCCGTTCCCCGGCCCCGGCCTCGGCATCCGGATCGTGGGCGAGGTCACCAAGGACCGCCTCGACCTGCTCCGCGACGCCGACGCCATCGCCCGCGCGGAACTGACGGCGGCCGGTCTCGACCGCGAGATCTGGCAGTGCCCGGTGGTCCTGCTCGCCGACGTCCGCAGCGTGGGCGTCCAGGGCGACGGCCGCACCTACGGCCACCCGATCGTCCTGCGCCCGGTCTCCTCCGAGGACGCCATGACGGCCGACTGGTCCCGCCTGCCGTACGACGTCCTCGCGAAGATCTCCACCCGGATCACCAACGAGGTGCGCGACGTCAACCGGGTCGTCGTCGACGTCACGTCGAAGCCGCCGGGCACCATCGAATGGGAGTAGGCCCTCTCAGGGGGGTCAGGTCCGCCTGAGAGTCCGCACCGGCTCTCCGGGCTTCCAGACCTGGACGACCAGATAGGTGTCGTCCTCGACGTAGGTCCGTACGACCTCCGTCAGCTCGGTGCGGAAGAGGTGGAACGGCTGCGGCGGTTCCACCTCTTTCAGGTATCCGGCCCTGGCCTCCCCGTCCTCCACCTCGACGGCGCGCCCGCTGATCCGTACGTCGCCGCCGCCCATCCCGGTGCCCTCGCCGGGGTTGGCCTGGAGCGAGAAACGGGGGTCGCGGCGCAGGTCGAGGACCTTGAGCGAGCCCGGCATCATGCCGAGCCACAGCTCGCCGTGAAGGAAACGCGCCTCCAGGCCGCTGGTGCGCGGGGAGCCGTCCTTGCGCAGGGTGGCGAGGACGTGGTGCGTGAAGGCGCCGAAACGGTCCTCGACGAGCCGCGCGAGGTCCGGCTCCGCCTCGGCGAACGCCGACCAGTTCACTGCTGTCGTACGACTTGCTGTCATACGGCGAGTGTGGCGCCGATACCCGACACCTTCTGTCGGTATTACGAGGCCGGTATCACATGGCCGGTCTCACGCCCGACCGCTGTCACCCGCGCTCGGGCCGCGAGGGTCACACCGGGTGCGGCAGCGGCCGCACGTACCGTACCCGGCCCGTCTCGTCCGGAACGGCCGTGCAGCCCGCCGCGGTCAGCTGCCGCGCCAGCCTCGCCCGGCGGGTGGCGTTGACGCGCAGGGCGCCGAGCACACCCGGCGGGGTCAGGACGGCGAGCGGGAGCAGTACGGCGTACTTGCCGGCCAAAGGCGCCATCAGCAGGAACAGAGCGGCGAAGCCCCAGGCCATGGCCAGCAGCTGCCTGCGGTTCACGGCCGCCTCCAGCGCATCGTGGCGGATGAGGGCCATGAGCAGGTCGACGTCCGGCTGTGCCTCGGGGACCGGGGTGAGCGAGCCGAGGTACATGCCCGGTACGGGCCGGCCGGCGCCCGGGTCGGGGAAGGCCGCGGTGTTCGCCGCCGCCCGCTGCCGCGCCCACGGGCTGGGGTCCCGCACCAGGGTGACGTGGGCGATCCGCTGCTTGCCGACCAGCCGGACACTCTCGTAGCGGAAGCCGTAGCACTCGTCCACGTACGCCAGCGCGCCGAGGGTCCGCCACTCCGCGAAGGGGCGGATGAGTTCGACCTCGTCGCGCCTGGTGACCTGTCGCATGAGGGAGGCGAGATGCCGGTCGGTGATGCTCGTGTCGTGCTCCACAGGTGACGGAAATCGTCATCTTCACATATCGGCTCTGCCCTTTTTCCCTGACCGACGGTAACTTCCGCCCCGTAACGCATCCAGTGCTGGAGGACCGATGCACGGGCCCACGTCACCCGCCCCGCTGCCCACCGACCAACTGCGCTTCGCCATGCCGCCGATGCACGAGTCGGTCGAGGACGAGCGTCGGCACCGCAAGGAACGGCTCGCGGGCGCCGTGCGGATCTTCGGACGGTACGGCCTCGAGGACGGGGTCTCCGGGCACATCACCGCCCGCGACCCCGAGTACAGCGACTGCTTCTGGGTCAATCCGTTCGGCATGCCGTTCAAGCACGTCACCGTGAGCGACCTCGTCCTCGTCAACGCCGGCGGGCAGGTCGTCGAGGGCCGCTATCACGTCAACCAGGCCGCCTTCACCGTCCACGCGCAGGTGCACGCCGCCCGGCCGGACGTCGTCGCCGTCGCCCACTGCCACTCCGTCCACGGCCGCGCCCTCGCCGCGCTCGGCGAACTGATCGACCCGATCACCCAGGAGAGCTGCGCCTTCTACGAGGACATGGCGCTGTACGACGCCTACACCGGCGTCGCCGTCGACGCCGAGGAGGGCCGGCGCATCGCGGCCGCGCTCGGCAGCCGCAAGGCGCTGGTCCTGCGCAACCACGGGCCGCTGACCGTCGGCGACTCGGTGGACGCGGCGGCCTGGTGGTTCCTGTCGATGGAACGCTCCAGCCAGGTCCAGCTCACCGCCCGCGCCGCCGGCCGACCCGTTCTGATCGAGCACAAGGCGGCGGTGGCGACCCGCGAACAGCTCGGCGGCGACCTGGTGGCCTGGATCAACTACCAGCCCCTGTGGCAGGACATCAGCCGCAGCGAACCCGACCTGCTCAGCTAGCCGCGTCAACATGGCGGCTCCGATTTCACCCGCGCTGACCAGACCTGCGGGAGCGCGACGGTGTGCCGTAGGGCACAATGCGCTGTCGTCGCAGGGGAGTTGTTACGGGGTCGGTGGCCGGTTTTCACCGGGTCACCAGCCGTACGGGTAGCGGGGAAGGCGGGCATCGGCAGTGGCGGTGCAGGAGGCGAGACAGGGCCCGGTTCCGGGCGCGCACGAGGGCGGCTGCGCCTGCGGGGACTGCCCGCACGGGGCACGCGAAGGGCACCGACGGGCGGTCGCCGCCTTCCTGGTGAAACGGGACGAGTTCGCCGCCGGACAGGGACTGCCGGCCGCCGTCGCCCATTCGGCCTCGGCCTCCCGCCAGTGGGTGTCGGAGGAGCTGACCCAGTCCGCCGAACTCGTCGCCGAACGCGGCCGCGCCGAGGGCGAGTCCTGGCTGACCCGCGTGTGGCTGCGCACGGCCTGCACAGCGGGGGCCGCGGTCGTCACCCTGCTGCTCGCGCAGTCCCTGACCGCGATCGGTGTCGGCTGGACCACGGCGCGCACCGCCGGACTGCTCGCCGCGCTCCTCGTCGGCGGCGCCCTGACCGCAGCCTCCTGGTTCCACCGGGCGCGCGGCGGAGCCCTGGCGCCCGTGATCGGCGAGGACAACCGTCTGTCCACCTCCCGTGCGGTCGCCGCCGCCTGGGTCCTGTTCGTCGCGTACGCCGTGCTGGTCCTGGTGGGCCGGCTCGCGGCCGCCTCCGGCCCCGCCGAACGCGAGGCGCTGATCTCCGGCCTCGACCTCGCGCGCGGCGCCGGCGCGGTGACCGTCCTCGCCGTGGTCTGCGCCATCGCCGTGCTGGTGCGGCGCGTGGTCGGTCTGCGCGTCCTCGGACAGCGGCTCCAGAAGGTCCGCGCGCACCGGCCGCGGGCCGCCGACCTGCTCACCGACGACGCGGGCCGCGGCACCTTCGCCGACATCCAGTACGTCGTGATCAGCGCGGTCGCCCTGGCCTTCGCCGCCGTACGCCTCGCCCGACGCCCCGACCAGCTTCCCGACCTGCCCTGGGGCCTCGCCGTGGTCGTGCTGGTGTCGGCCGCGACCTACCTCGCCGGAAAGTACGCCGAGGGCGGGCGGCCCGTGATCCTCTCCGTGGTCCGCTCCCGCGAGGCCGGCGACCTGGACGCCCCGATCCGCACCGGCGACGACATCGAGATCCGTGGCGCCGGATTCGTGCCGCCGGGCGCGCAGACCGCCGACCGCCTGTCCCGCATGGTCGTCCGCATCGGCGCCGTCCATGTCCACGTGCCCCTCGTCCCGGTCGCGGGCGGCTTCAGCAACCCCACCGACGCGGTCCTCACCGTCCCGGTCCCGGCGGAGGTAGAGCCCGGACGAGTGGAGGTGCAGGTGGTCACCGCGGCCGGCGTGGAGACGAACCGCTACGCCATCGACGTGACGGACTGAGACGCCGGGGCACGAAAGAACCGACGTCCCAGGATCCGACCGATCAGTGAGCGCAGCACCCCCTTCGTACGTATGGTCTGTCGAGGGGTCCACCGATGCGGGCGAGAGGCGGCTACGGGCGATGACTCACGGCATGCGAACGGACACGCACTCCCCCCTTCTCGGCGGCGGCAGTGGCAACTGGCGGGACACCGCCACCCGCCACGCCCTCCTTCCGCTCCGCGTGTTCCTCGGCGTCACCTTCATCTACGCCGGTCTGGACAAACTCACCGACGGCGCCTTCCTCAGGGACAGCGGCGCAGGCTCGATCGGCGACACCATGCGGGCCGTGCGGGACTCCTCGGCCGTCCCCGCCCTGGTCGACCTCGCCCTGAGGAGCCCCACCGGCTTCGGCTACGCCATGGCCTTCGGTGAACTCGCCGTCGGTATCGGCACCCTGCTCGGTGTCCTCACGCGCCTCGCCGCCCTCGGCGGCGCGCTGATCTCCCTCAGCCTGTGGCTGACGGTGAGCTGGGCCTCCGACCCGTACTACTACGGCAACGACCTCGCGTACCTCATGGCCTGGCTGCCGCTCGTCCTCGCCGGCGCTCCGGTCCTCTCCCTGGACGCCGCCTGGCACACGAGGAGGCGACAGCGGTCCGGAGGCTTCCGGTAGGCCGTGCCGCCCAGGGCCACGGCCCACTGCGGGGTCAGCTCTCCGCCGTCCCCCTCCCCGCCCCCGCGCCTGTCTCCGCGGGGGTGCCCGGTTCTCCGGCCCCGCGTCTGCGGACCGCGCGCATCACGAGGCCGGTGACGGCCGCCAGACAGAGGCCGGCCAAGACCACCGGTATGACGGCGAACCAGGGAGCGTTCCAGAGACCGCCCGCGTCGCCCGCGTGGATGGCGCCCGCGAGGACGAAGGCGGCGCCGCAGACCAGCCGGCCCGGCCTGAACTCATGACGCAGCACGGGCCACCTCCGCCTGTCCCGCCCCGACCTGGAGGTCGAGGTCGATCGTCCCGGTGTCCTTGCCGCCGGAGACGGGGGACAAGGTCACCTCCTTGTGCTTGCCCGGCTCCACGTCCACGTCCTCCTGGTTCTCACCGGGCAGTTGGATGTCGCCCAGGCCCACGTCGATCCGGACGATCACCGTCACGTCCGGAGGCACGATCACGCGCAGCCGGCCGAGCCCGACCTCGGCGTCGGTGCTCACCTTCTGCCCCTTCGCAGGACGGAGCCGGGACAGGTCCAGGGTGGCGTCGCCCGTGCCGAGGTCATATCTCTCCCGGACGTCCGCCGGCGCCGTGGGCCGCCATGTCGCGTCGGTCCAGCGCGTGCCGACGTCCTTCGGCACGGCGGTCGAGCCGGCCAGCAGGCCCGCCGTGACGATCGCCAGGAACACCGACCCGGCGCCCGTACGCCCCAGCAGCGAGCTGGCCGCGATGCCCACGCCGAGCACGATCAGCGCGGCGGACAGACCGGCCTGGAGGCTGGTGCCCAACGGGTGTTCGTCCCAGGTGAGCCGAGCCGCCAGGCCGCCGGCGAGCACGGCGAGCAGGAAGGACCAGCCGCCGATCCAGCGGGGGCCGCGCGGCCGGGGTGTCCGGCCGTAGGAGGTGCGTATGTCCTCGCGGGTGGGCGTGTGACCGATGAGGTCGACGTCGACGGAGGACACGAAGTCCGCGGTGCGGGAGTCCCCGGGGCCCCACAGATACCCCGTGCCGCCGTCGTGCGTGCCGTCCTTCACGATCGGGTCGCGCCACCAGGACGGGTAAGCGGCCGGAACCGGTGGCGCCTGGGCCTCCGGCGGGGCGTCGGCGACGGCCTGGGCGGCGAGCGGGTCGGCGTCGGAGGCTTCCCGGTGCCGCGACCAGTAACCGGCGCCGGCCAGCAGGAGGGAGAGGACGACGGCGAAGGTGAGCACCCCGCCGTTCTTGAGCATCGACAGGAACACCCCGCAGCCCACCAGCGCGAACAGCACGGCCGCGAGAGCCTGGCCGTCGACCCGGCCGGTCAGCAGCTTGCGCACCTCGTTCTGACCGTCGTCGGCGTAGGGAACGAAAAGCCACGCGAAGCCGTAGAAGATGAGGCCGATGCCGCCGGTCGCGGAGAGCACGGCGAGCGTGATCCGGAATATCACCGGGTCCATGTCGCACTGCCGCCCGAGGCCCGCGCACACGCCGGCGAGCATCTTGTGCTCACGGTCGCGGCGGAACCGGTGCGGGGGGTGCTCGGGGCCACGGCCGGGCGCCGGCGCCTCCCCGTGGGCGCCGGCGGGCGGGGGGGCCGCGTGGGGCGCGGTGCTCCCGTCCGGTCCGGTGTCCGCGGCGTGCTGGTGATCCGTCATGGGTCCATGGTGGCGGCCGGGCGGCCCCGGCGGCAGTCGGAACGACCCTGGTCGGACCCTGATATCGGCCCTGAGCCGTCGCGGGGAGTCGTTCGACGGGCAGGGCCGTCGAAGATCAGGGGCGTCTTGGGGGCAAACCCTGATGCCCACGACCTGCGGCCGTGTGACGATCGTGGGCATGCCGGAAGCCGCAACAGCGCCACTCGCCGAACCGCGGCCGCCGCGCAAGCTCTACCGCAGCGGCGACGGACGCTGGCTCGGTGGTGTGGCGCGGGGGCTCGCCGGACATCTCGGGCTGCCCGTGATCTGGGTGCGGCTCGTGTTCGTCGGCCTGTTCACGGCGGACGGCCTCGGGGCCCTGCTCTACGCGGCCTTCTGGTTCTTCGTCCCGCTCGGCATCGGCGGGGTCGGCGACCAACGGCCCCCCTCCCTCGTCGCCACCGAGACCGCGTCCGACGGGCGCCGCAGACTCCTCACCCGCAAGCCCGACAGGGGCCAGATCGTCGCCCTGCTCCTCATGGTCGTCGTCGCGATGGTCTTCGTCGGCAATGTGAACCTGGGCGGCGGCGCCAAGGCGTATCTCCTGCCCGCCGTGCTCGTCGGCGCGGGCGTCGCCCTCGTCTGGCGCCAGGCGGACAACGCCCGGCGGGCCCGCTGGGTCGAGGTCGGCCGCAGACGCCGTACGCTCACGCTGCTGCGCGCGGGCGCCGGTGTCCTGCTGGTCACCGCGGGCGTCTCCGGCATCTTCGTCCTCCAGGGTTCCGCCGCCCACCTCGGCTCGGTCCTCCAGGCGGCCCTCGCCGTACTGGTGGGCATCACCCTGCTCGCCGGGCCGTATCTGGTGCGTATGACGCAGGACCTGTCCGAGGAGCGGTTGATGCGCATCCGTGCCCAGGAGCGCGCCGAGGTCGCCGCCCATGTGCACGACTCGGTGCTGCACACCCTGACCCTGATCCAGCGCAACGCGGAGAACGCGAACGAGGTGCGCCGCCTCGCCCGCGCCCAGGAGCGCGACCTGCGCACCTGGCTGTACAAGCCGGAGGGCACCGGCAAGGACGAGGCGGACGAACCCACCACCCTCGCCGACGCGGTCCGGCGCAACGCCGCCGAGGTGGAGGACAAACACGGCGTCCCCCTGGAGGTCGTGGTCGTCGGCGACTGCCCGCTCGACGAGCGGCTGACGGCACAGATGCAGGCGGCACGCGAAGCGATGGTGAACGCCGCCAAGTACGGTGGCGAGGGCGGCGCCGTACAGGTCTACGCCGAAGTCGAGGGCAGGACGGTCTTCGTGTCCGTGCGGGACCGCGGTCCCGGCTTCGACCTCGACTCGATACCCGCCGACCGGATGGGCGTCAGAGAATCGATCATCGGCCGCATGGAGCGAAACGGCGGCACGGCGCGGCTCCGGGCGGTCCCGGGCGGCGGCACGGAGGTCGAGCTGGAGATGGAGAGGGCGGACAAGTGATGAGCGACCCGACCGAGACGAACGGCACGACGGGAGCGGCCCCGGGGGCCGGCCCCGCGCACGGCGGGGGCGGCGCCGGACGGCACGTGCGGGTGGTCCTCGTCGACGACCACCGCATGTTCCGCACGGGCGTCCAGGCCGAGATCGGCCGGACCGAGGAGACCGGTGTGGAGGTCGTCGGCGAGGCCGCCGACGTCGACCAGGCGGTCACGGTCATCACCGCGACCCGGCCCGAGGTCGTCCTCCTCGACGTGCATCTGCCGGGTGGCGGCGGCGTCGAGGTGCTGCGTCGTTGCGCCCCGTTGATGGGTGACGCCGAGCGTCCGGTGCGCTTCCTCGCGCTGTCCGTCTCGGACGCGGCGGAGGACGTGATCGGCGTGATCCGCGGCGGCGCCCGCGGCTATGTGACCAAGACGATCACCGGCACCGACCTGGTCGACTCCGTCTTCCGGGTCCAGGACGGCGACGCCGTCTTCTCGCCGCGGCTCGCCGGGTTCGTCCTGGATGCCTTCGCCTCCACCGACGCCCCGCCCGTCGACGAGGACCTCGACCGCCTCACCCAGCGCGAGCGCGAGGTGCTGCGCCTCATCGCGCGCGGTTACGCCTACAAGGAGATCGCCAAGCAACTGTTCATCTCGGTCAAGACGGTCGAGTCCCATGTCTCGGCGGTCCTGCGCAAGCTCCAGCTGTCCAACCGCCACGAACTGACCCGCTGGGCGACGGCCCGCCGACTGGTCTGACGGGGGCGCCCTCAGAGCACCCGGGTGGCTCCCGCGTACGGCATCTCGTCGAGCGGCGCCACGCGGACCGGCGCCGACGGGTTCGGGGCGTGGATCATCTTGCCGCCGCCGACGTAGATCCCGACGTGGGTGATGCCCGAGTAGAAGAACACCAGGTCGCCCGGTCGGAGTTCGGAGCGGGAGACACGGTGCCCGGCGTCGATCTGGGCGTACGTCGTGCGGGGCAGGGAGACGCCCGCCGAGCGGTACGCGGCCTGGACGAGACCCGAGCAGTCGAAGGCGTTCGGGCCGGTCGCCCCCCACACATAGGGGCTGCCGAGCTTGGAGTAGGCGTAGGAGACGGCTGCCGCCGCGCGGGAGTTGGAGGCGGTCGCGGTGGCCGAGCCGGGGGCGGGCAGGGCGTCGCGGGCCCCTGTCGAGGACCGCGAGGCACGGCTGTCCGTCCCGCCGCCCGTACCGGTGGTGATCCGTGCCCGTTCCTCGGCCGTGAGCCGGTTCAGCAGGCGGCGCGCCGCGGCCAGCTTGTCGGTGATCGTCTTCTTGTGCCGCTTCAGCTCCGCCTGACGTGTCCTGAGCGAGGTCAGTTGGACGCGGGCGGCGCCCCGCAGTTGCTCGATCTCCCGCAGCTGCTTGCCGACCCGGGTGACGGCGGCGGACTGGCGGTGGCCGGCCCGCTCCGCGAAGGCGGCGTTGTCGAGGTACTGGTCGGGGTCGTCGGAGAGCGCCAGTTGCATCGCCTGGTCGAGGCCGCCGCCGCGGTACTGCGCGGCCGCCATCGTCCCCAGGGCCTCACGGGCCGTGTTGAGGCGGGCCTCCCCGCGCGCGGCCTCGTCCCGCAGGGTCGCCAGCCGCCGCTCGGCCGCCGTCGCCTTCTCCTTCGCGCCGTTGTACTTCTCGGTGGCCGCCTCGGCCTCCTGGTACAACTTGTCCACCTTGGCCCTCACCTGCGCCGGGGTGGCGTTCGGGTCGGCGTGCCCGGTCCCGTCGAAGGCGGTCGCGCCGGCCACACCGGCGAGGGCGATGGTGGCCGCGGTGCGGGCCTTACGGCCGCCGGCCGAACGCTGACGGGGCTTGCGGTGCGCTGCCACGTGGGACTGCACGTCCTTTCGTCGACCGCCTCGTCGGTACGGCCGCCAGGAGGCCCAGGCCGTGGGGACGGGCCTCGGCCGCCGGGGGGAAGCGGGCGTACTGCCGCGGGGTGCGGCTGACGCGTCCGGCGACGCCCGCACGGGGGAGCGGGGCGCCGCCGGACCTTCTCGGCGGTGGTGTCCGACTGCCGCCCCGGGCCGGGCGGCGGTGGGGAGCCGGTCACCTGGGGGAGGACGCTAGGCCCGTTCGTGTCGGTCGGGTGACGCGATGTGCGGAAGTGACACGAGCGGACTGCCGGGTGACCGGAAGTGGTCGTACCACCGTTCCCAAGTCGTCGACTTCACTCGGCGGCCCGACCGATGCGGTGAATCCGGGACAGGCCGGCGCGGCAGGGTGCTATGAGGCGCATATATGCAAGGGCGAGGGACCGGTGTGGGCCGGTGTCGGGAGGTGCCCGGACCGCTGACTAGCATCCGGCCTCATGGACGTACTCATCCACCTCTTCGTCGGCCTGCACATCATCGGCATCGCCGCCCTGCTCGGCGGCTTCCTCACGCAGATGAAGGCGATGGGGCGGGGCACGGCCCGCTTCGTCCCCGCGATGCTGCACGGTGCCGCGACGATGCTCGTCACCGGCGTGATCCTGGTCGGCCTCAACCAGGCGGACGACCAGGAGGTCGACAACATCAAGATCGGAGTGAAGCTGGCCCTGCTGATCGTGATCCTCGGCCTCGTCTATGTGAAGCGGGACGACGAGAAGGTGGAGAAGCCGCTGTTCGGCCTGGTCGGCCTGCTGACCGTGGCCAACGTCTTCATCGCGGTGCTCTGGACCTGAGCGACGCCCCCGCGTCCACGACCGCGCCCGCGGCGACGGCGAGCCACGCCGCCACCGCGACCCACAGCAGCACCTCTCCGGGGCCCAACAGCCACGGCACGTCGACGGCGGTGGCGACGGACAGCGTCGCCACCGCCGTCATCCCCATCGGGAACACGGTCGCCCAGCGGCGCGTCTCGTAGCGCAGCCGCGGCCAGCGCACCTCCGCGACGAGCAGGACGGCGTACCCGATCAGGTCCAGCGTCAGCAGCGCGACGATCACCAGGCGCAGGACGTCACCGTCGTCGTCGTTCCACAGGTACGGTCCGCCGTCCTCGGCCGCCAGGAGCTTCGACCCGGCCAGCGCCGAGATCGCGAGTGCCCCGCCCGCCACCCAGTGGTCCCCGGCCCCTTCCAGCACCTGCCGTGGGTCGAAGCGGGTCAGCGCGAGGCCGTAGAGCACCAGGCCGAGCCAGAACAGCGCGAGCGAGGCGTGCGCCGGCCAGGCCACCGACTCGGCCCGTGCCACACTCGCCCCGAGCACCGCGAGCCCCTGGGTGGCCACACAGCACAGGAACACCGCGCCGGGCATGCGCCGCCCCCAGTGCCGCACGACGTTCACCAGCAGCACCGGCCACAGCGCCGCGGCCAGTGCCAGCAGCACTTCGGCGACGGTCTGCCGGCCGACCGCGGAGATTCCGGCGCCGAGGACGGCGGTCGCCGACACGGCCGTGAGCGCGCCCGGTGTGACCGCCTCGGCCCGCCACCGCTCGCGCTCCCTCAGCAGCCGTACGACGAAATCCGCCGCCAGCGCCACCCAGGCGGCGCCCGCCAGGACGAGAGCGAAGCGCGACAGGACGGCGTACCCCGTCTGGTGCAGGCCGACCGACAGGATGCCGGTCGCCATCACGGCGGCCCCGGCCGCCGGCGGGCGCTGCGCCCACCAGACGCGAAGGGAAGAGGTGCCGGGCATGCCGCCGATGCTAGGGAGCGCTCGGGGACTTCCACGGGGGAACGCGCGCGCGGGCGGCGAAATACGCGCGGGCGCGGGACGTGCGCGGGGCCGCGGGAGACCCGCGCGGGGGGTGCCGGAGACACGCGGGGCGGCCGGGCCGCACCGAACGAGCCTGGACCGGCCGGTTGTCCCCGCACAGGCCCCGCCGGTCGCGTCGCTCCCCGCCGAGGCAGCCGCCCCGCGGCGCGGGACGGGCGCGGGGGGCGCTGGAGGACGGACCCCGTCCCCGCACGCACGGCGCTCCCGTCAGGCCGGGCGCACCACGCTGTGGATCGA
This sequence comes from Streptomyces sp. NPDC033216, assembly GCF_055577115.1. Taxonomy (NCBI): domain Bacteria; kingdom Bacillati; phylum Actinomycetota; class Actinomycetes; order Kitasatosporales; family Streptomycetaceae; genus Streptomyces; species Streptomyces sp. NPDC033216. The sequence goes on from NZ_JBVIQK010000002.1 coordinate 147,467, forward strand.
CGACTCCCCGTCGTAGTAGACCGACTCCTCGCGCACGTACGCGCCGGGCTTCGGTGCGTGGATCATCATGCCGTTGCCGATGTAGATGCCGACATGGGTGACGTCGGCGTAGAAGAAGACCAGGTCACCGGGTTGCGCGGCGGAGAGGGAGACCCTCGTGCCGGCGTTCACCTGGTCGTAGGTGACGCGCGGCAGGACGAGGCCGGCGGCCTTCCAGGCGGCCTGGGTGAGACCGGAGCAGTCGTAGGAGTCCGGGCCGGTGGCGCCCCACACGTACGGCTTGCCGACCTGCGCGCGGGCGAACGTCAGTGCCTTCTGGGCCTTGGTGGCGTAGGAGGAGTCCGTGGAGGTGGCGGAAGACGGCGAGGACGGCGACGTACCGGTGCTCGAGCCCGTCGCGCCCGAGGCGTTGCCGCTCTCCGGCTGTACGGCTGCTGCCTCTGCCTGCTGTTGCTCGGCCAGCTCGGCCGCCTTGCGGGCGGCCTCCTGCCGCTTCCGCTCCTCGATCTTCGCCAGCCGTGCCTTCTCCTCGGCCGTCAGTCGCGACAGCAGCGCTCGGGCGGAGCTGAGCTTCTTCTGGACGGTGGCCTTGGCGGTCTTCAGGTCGTTCTGTGAGTCGGTGAGCGTCCGCAGGCTCCGGGAGGCCTCCTGGCGCTTCCTCATCGCCTCCGCCTGGTCGGCGAAGTAGTCGTCGACCGCGCCCTTCTGACGGTCGGTCATCCGACCCATCAGCTGCGTCTGGTCGAAGTAGTCCTGCGGGGAGTCCGCGAGCAGGAAGGTCGCCGTGTCGGGAGCCGAGGCGCCGGTGCGGTACTGGGCGGCGGCGTAGGAACCCAGCTCCTCACGGGCCTCGTTGAGCTGCTGGGCGCGCTGGGCGACGTCGTCGAGAAGGGTGTCGACCCTCTCCCGCTGCTTGGTCGTCCTCTCCCTGGCGGCGTTGTACTTCTCGGTGGCCGACTCCGCCTGGCGGTAGAGGTCGCCGACCTTCTTCTCGACCTCCTCCAGGCTCGGCTTGTCGTCGGCGGAGGGGGCGGCGGTGGCCGTCTGCGAGAGCAGTGCCACCGAGGTGAGGGCGGCGGTGGCGAGAGCGGGCGTACGGATGCCTGCCACACGGGTGCCCGCGGGCCGGTGCTTGCGGTGCTGCGACGCCAAGGGAGGCGACTCCTTCCGGTTTCCGCCTACCGGGTCAGTGGTGGGGTCCCTCAGGCCGTTCGGGCACTGGGGAGGGTTCGGGCGGGTGTTTCGGAAGGGTTGCCCTACGACTCGTGCTCCCCGGAGAGGAGTGAGCCGACTCACCCCGAGGTCTCGGTGGGTCCCCGGCTCCGGTTGCCGCGAGGGGCGCACCGGACTCGGCGGAGGCCGCACGGCCCGGCGAGGTTCGCCGGAAGGGGTCGAGCGGCCTGCCCGGCACGGTAGCCAACTGGTGCGGCCGCTGTGAAGATTGGCGGGTGATATGCCTGATACATTTTCGTGACCTGGGGGCGGGCGGGCGTCCGCCGTCACCGACGGTGTCAGGTGCGTGTCGGAAGGTGAGGGGTCGGGATCTTTCCGGGACGGCCGCGGGTTGTCAGTGGGGCAGCCTAGACTCGGAGAGCGATGAGCAGCCTCTTTGACGACAGCTTCCTGGCGGACCTCCAGGCCCCCCGCGGCCCCCATGAGGAACTCCCGCCGCCGCCCGAGGACGATCACTCTCCGGAACCGGTTCCGGACGATCTGTTCGGCGGGAAGTTCGACGTGCCGCCGGATCGGGACACGCACTACCGCGACGGCGCCCCCCGCCCGCCGATCGACGCGGCGGCACTCCTGGAGGGGCTCAACGAGAACCAGCGCGCGGCCGTCGTGCACTCGGGCACCCCGCTGCTCATCGTCGCCGGTGCGGGATCCGGCAAGACGCGCGTGCTGACCCACCGCATCGCCCACCTCCTCGCCGAACGGCATGTCCATCCGGGCCAGATCCTCGCGATCACCTTCACCAACAAGGCCGCGGGTGAGATGAAGGAGCGCGTCGAGCAGCTCGTCGGCCCGCGGGCCAACGCCATGTGGGTGATGACCTTCCACAGCGCGTGCGTGCGCATCCTGCGCCGCGAGAGCAAGAGGCTCGGCTTCACCTCGTCGTTCTCGATCTACGACGCCGCCGACTCCAAGCGTCTGATGGCCCTGGTCTGTCGCGACCTGGACCTCGACCCCAAGCGCTTCCCCCCGAAGTCCTTCAGCGCCAAGATCAGCAACCTGAAGAACGAGCTGATCGACGAGGAGGACTTCGCCGCGCAGGCCACCGACGGCTTCGAGAAGACCCTCGCGCAGGCCTACGCCATGTACCAGTCGCGACTGCGCGAGGCGAACGCCCTCGACTTCGACGACCTGATCATGACGACGGTCAATCTGCTGCGCGCGTTCCCCGATGTCGCCGAGCACTACCACCGCCGCTTCCGGCATGTCCTCGTCGACGAGTACCAGGACACCAACCACGCGCAGTACGCCCTGGTCAGGGAACTCGTCGGCTCCGCCGAGCACCCGGTGGACGTACCGCCGAGCGCGGACGACCTGCCGCCCGCCGAGCTGTGCGTCGTGGGTGACGCCGACCAGTCGATCTACGCCTTCCGCGGCGCGACCATCCGCAACATCCTCCAGTTCGAGGAGGACTACGCGGACGCCACGACGATCCTGCTGGAGCAGAACTACCGCTCCACCCAGACGATCCTCACCGCCGCCAACGCCGTCATCGAGCGCAACGAGTCCCGCCGTCCCAAGAACCTGTGGACCAACGCGGGCGAGGGCGCGCGCATCACCGGCTACGTCGCCGACACCGAGCACGACGAGGCGCAGTTCGTCGCCGACGAGATAGACCGCCTCACCGACGCGGGCGAGGCCAAGGCCGGTGACGTCGCCGTCTTCTACCGCACCAACGCCCAGTCCCGCGTCTTCGAAGAGGTCTTCATCCGTGTCGGCCTGCCCTACAAGGTCGTCGGCGGTGTCCGCTTCTACGAGCGCAAGGAGGTCCGGGACGTCCTGGCCTACCTGCGCGTCCTCGCCAACCCGGAGGACTCCGTCCCGCTGCGCCGCATCCTCAACGTGCCCAAGCGCGGCATCGGCGAGCGTGCAGAGGCGATGATCGACGCCCTCTCCCAGCGCGAGAAGATCAGCTTTCCGCAGGCCCTCAAGCGTGTCGACGAGGCATACGGCATGGCCGCGCGCTCCACGAACGCGGTCAAGCGGTTCAACGCGCTGATGGAGGAGCTGCGCACGATCGTCGAGTCGGGCGCGGGACCGGCCACCGTCCTGGAGGCCGTGCTCGAGCGCACCGGCTACCTGGCCGAGTTGCAGGCCTCCACCGACCCGCAGGACGAGACCCGCATCGAGAACCTCCAGGAACTCGCCGCCGTGGCCCTGGAGTTCGAGCAGGAGTCCGGCGAGGATGAGGCGACCGGCTCGCTCTCCGACTTCCTGGAGCGGGTCGCGCTGGTCGCCGACTCCGACCAGATCCCCGACGAGGGCGAGGACGGCTCGGGCGTCATCACGCTCATGACCCTCCACACCGCCAAGGGCCTGGAGTTCCCTGTCGTCTTCCTCACCGGCATGGAGGACGGCGTCTTCCCGCACATGCGCGCCCTCGGGCAGACCAAGGAGCTGGAGGAGGAGCGCCGCCTGGCCTACGTCGGCATCACGCGCGCTCGGGAGCGGCTCTACCTGACGCGCTCCGCGCTGCGCAGCGCCTGGGGACAGCCGTCGTACAACCCGCCCTCCCGGTTCCTGGAGGAGATCCCGGCCGCACACGTGGACTGGAAGCGGACGGGGGCGACCTCGCCGTTGTCCTCCGGCCCGGTGTCCGGGGTGGCGGCCTCGCTGTCGTCGTCCCGTTCGCGTTCCTCCGCGGCCGGCGCGTCCGGCTTCGCCACGCGACGCACCTCGGAGAAACCGGTGGTCGCCCTGGCCGTCGGTGACCGGGTCACCCACGACCAGTTCGGCCTCGGCACGGTCGTCGGCGTGAAGGGCACGGGCGCCAACGCGGAGGCGACGGTCGACTTCGGCGAGGCCAAGCCGAAGCGGCTGCTGCTGAGGTACGCGCCGGTGGAGAAGCTGTAGCTCGCACGACATGAGCCCCCGCCGTCAGGTCGACGGCGGGGGCTCATCGGTGCGTCGTGGGGTTCTACGTCGGGTCGAGCCCGTGGCTGCGCAGCCACGGCAGCGGGTCGATCGCGGAGCCGCCGCCCGGCCGGACCTCGAAGTGCAGGTGCGGGCCGGTGGAGTTCCCGGAGTTACCGGAGTACGCGATCGGCTCGCCGGCCTTCACCGTCGTACCCGAGGCGACGCGGTAGCTGGAGAGGTGGCAGTACCAGGTCTCCGTGCCGTCCTTCGCCGTCAGGATCATCATGTTGCCGTAGGCGCTGTTCCACTGGGTGCGGACGGTGCCGTCGGTCGCCGCCAACACCGTGGTGCCGTAGGACACCGGGAAGTCGATGCCGGTGTGCAGGGACATCCAGTTGATGCCGGACTGACCGTAGTAGGCGCTCAGGCCGTGGTTGGACACCGGCAGCGCGTACTTGGGGCGCAGCCGCTCCTTGCGGGCCGCCTCCGCCGCCGCCTTCTTCTTCTCGGCTTCCTGCTGCGCCTTGAGGTCGATGCGTTCCTGCGTACGGCTGGCCCGGTCGGCGAAGTTGTCGGCCTCGGCGGTGAGGATCTGGAGCTGGGCGTCCAGCTTGTTGTTCGCGGTGGACGGTTTCACCGCCTGCGCGTCCGAGGCGGACGCCGTGGTGTCCTGGTCGTCGCCACCGGTCAGCGTGCCGACCGAGGCCGCCGCGATACCGGCCACGCCCATGACGCACGCCGAGGGCACGGCCACGGTCAGCAGCGCGGAGCGCCTCGCGGGCGTACGGCGCCGGGAGCGGTTCGCGTTCCGGGTGGCCGCCCGTCCGAGAGGGGCGGGGACGGCCTCCTCCTGGTCGTCGAGGAGGAGAGGGGCGCCGTCGCCCGGCTCGTCGTCGCCGGGGGCGGGCTTGTCGTGGCCGACCTGCTCGAAGGTGGCCGTTGCCTGCTGGTCGAAGGGGACCTCGGCCTGCTGGTCGAATGAGGCCTCGCCCTGCTGCCCGTACTCGTCGCCGCTGTCCGTGGCCTCGTCGCCGCCGTCGGCGTTCCACTGCGTCGCGTCGTAGGCACCGGTGTCGAAGGCCTGCGTGCCCCATTCCCACTGCTGGGTCTGGTCGGCGGGGGCGGCGGATCCGTCCGGCTGGAGCCAGGCGCCCGACCACTGGCCGCTGACGTCGGCAGCCGTGGCCTGCGGCGGGATCCCCGACAGCGGCTGCTGGTCCGTGGGCCAGGCGGTCGTGTCGTAGGCGCCCGTGTCGTAGACGGCGTGGTGCTGGGCCGCGTAGGGGTCGTAGTTGAGGGTTTGATGACTGCCGGTGCACCACTGCGTGGCGTCGTACGCCCCGGTGGACGCGGTCGATGCGGCATCGCCCGGCATGTCGCCGAAGAGGGGGTCGGCCGCGTAGTGACCCGTGGCGTGCGCGCCGGTGTCGTAGGTGCCGGAGTCGTAAGCGTCGTACGTGGTGAGGTCGCCGTACTGGGCTTCCGGGGAGCCGTACGAGGCCTGGTGCGCCGGGTCGGCGTCGGAAGCCGGAGCCGGGGTGGTCATGGTCCCCGACGGGTGACGGTCGTTCACCAACTTCTCTCTCGCCTCGACAACAGGGTCTGCCAGAGCACAACACGGGCTGCCAGAGCAGTGCGGTGACTGTACCCGGCAGTATGCGGGCGCGACAATCTTCCGCAGGTTTCATGCCCCGGGGAAAGGGGCATTCGGCCTTGTTTCGGGGGAGGATGGACGCGGCCTTGGCCCTACGTTCGAAGAGTGTTCGATGTCGCTCGGTTGTCGTGGTGCTGGGGAAGCGCTGCGAGTCGGCTGGGTCGGTTGGTGGTTATGTCACCGTGTGTCATGTGGTGACCGGAAGTGGCGTCAGGTGTCCGGCCGAGGGCGGTTCGTGCAACGTCCTGGCTGTCCGGCCGGGAGTGCTCAGGCGACCGTCAGGTCACCGTTGCGCGCCGTCGGTGTGCCGGGCGTGGCGTCGGCCGTCGGTTCCTCGCGGTCGAGGGCCTGCCGTATGCCGCTCGCGACGGCCGGGTGCACCGGAAGGGCGAGATGACCGACTCCGCTCACCTGCACATTCTCCGTCAGAAGGTCAGGGTGCTCAAGGCGGGCGGTCTCCAGGGGCACCATCAGGTGGTCCAGATCGCTCCAGAAACTCACGAATCGCGTACGGCAGCCGGGCGCGGACAGGGACAACTCCTCGATGAGCGCGGAGCCGGGGCGCATCTGGCGCACGATCGGGTGGGCGCTCGCCAGGGGCGCCGCCCGGGTCCCGGAGTGCGGGGTGCCCAGCGTGACCAGCGTCCGCACGCGCGTGTCGCCGCCCAGTCGCTGCACGTAGTAACGCGCGATCAGCCCGCCGAGGCTGTGCCCCACGACATCCACCCGACTGCTGCCGGTGCGCTCACAGATCTCCTCGATATGGCGCCCCAGCAGCTCGGCGGCGATCCGGATGTCACAGGTCAGTGGAGAGTAGTTGAGCGACTCCACCCGGTGCCTGCCGTGCTGGGCGAGGCTGCGGCGCAGCAGGACGAACACCGAACGGTTGTCGATGAAGCCGTGCAGAAGGACGACCGGGGGCGGGGCCTGCGTCGGCAGCCGGGCCGGGTCCCCGGCGCCTTCGGCGCCGCCGGCCGGGGGACGCGCGGGTGTGGAGCCGCCGCGACGCTCCTGGACGATGCCCGACGGATACAGAAGGAGATGCCCCGTGAGGATCGCGAGTTCCAGGGCGGTCGCCTTGAGAAGGCTCACGGAGAGCCCCATCAGCCCGGTCGGCAGCAGGCGCCGACAGACACGGAACGGGAGAAGGGGCTCCAGGGCCCGGGTGAGCTGCATGGCCGACCTCCTGTCGGCACGCCGGGGGACGGCTCTGTCCCCCGCGTGCCCTCGTGAAAGTCGCGGCCGAGGACCGGCGGTGCGCGAAGGGCGTTGCGGTGGGGTGAGCGGTCCGCTCCCGGCACTCCTGACGTCGACCCGGTCCTGCCTGCCCATCGAGCCTGCGCCGATGCGCCTCGCCGCCACGCGCGGCCTGCGGCGCGGCGGGACGGCGACCTCGTTGCGGCTCCCGTTGCGCGGCTACCCCTGGGGTTCCCCCGTCGGGGGAGGGAGAACCGCGTTTGGTGAACGTGTCCCTCTGTGTGATTTCCCCCTCGGTGCCCACCGTAAAACCGCCGCTTGCGGGATGCTGGCGATAACGTTCGTTCACTTCCCCGGCCGGTGTGGTGGTACCTCTCGGTACGCAGGGAATCGGTACGGATGGATGTAGTCGCTTCATGGAGGCAGTGATGGGTGTGGCAGCCGGTCCGATCCGCGTGGTGGTGGCCAAGCCGGGGCTCGACGGCCACGATCGCGGGGCCAAGGTGATCGCGCGTGCGCTGCGCGACGCGGGTATGGAGGTCATCTACACAGGCCTTCACCAGACCCCGGAACAGATCGTCGGCACCGCGATCCAGGAGGACGCCGACGCGATCGGTCTGTCCATCCTTTCCGGGGCGCACAACACGCTCTTCGCCGCCGTGATCGAGCTCCTCAAGGAGCGGGACGCGGCGGACATCCTGGTCTTCGGCGGGGGGATCATCCCCGAGGCGGACATCGCGCCGCTGAAGGAGAAGGGCGTCGCGGAGATCTTCACTCCCGGCGCGACCACGGCGTCGATCGTGGACTGGGTGCGGGCGAACGTACGACAGCCGGCGGGGGCGTAGGCGGTCCCGAGGCGGGCACGGGCCTGGTCGCTCGGCCTCGGGGCGGCGACCCCGGACCTCCGCGTCAGGCCTCGGCCCGGTGCCGTGGCGCCGGCCTGACGGATCCGGACCCCGCATCACCCCTGACGGACCGGATGTCACGCGGCGACGGGTGTCGCTGTCAGCGTCACCCGTCGCTCACCCCGCGTGGCACCCGGCGAGGGGCGTCACCGGCGGCGTCACCCACTGCTCATCCCGCGCCCAGTTCCTCGCTCATCGCCGCCCGCAACCGCAGCGTCGTCCCGAGCCGCTGGAAGGCCTCCGCCCAGTAGCCTCCCGCGCCGGGCGACGAATCCTCCGACTCTTCCGGCACCGCCAGCAGGCCGTCGAGACGGGACGCCTCCGAAGGGTCGAGGCAGCGTTCCGCCAGGCCCATCACTCCGCTGAAACTCCACGGATAACTCCCCGCGTCCCGCGCGATGTTGAGTGCGTCGAGAACCGACCGGCCCAGCGTCGCGGTCCACGGCACCGCGCACACCCCGAGCAGTTGGAACGCCTCTGACAGGCCGTGCGCCGCGATGAAACCGGCCACCCAGTCCGCCCGTTCGCCCACCGGCAGGGTGCCCAGCAGCTTGGCCCGCTCGGCGAGGGACACCGCCCCCGGCCCGCCGGCCTCCGGCGCCGACGGAACTCCGAGCAACGCCCGCGACCAGTCGGCGTCCCGCTGCCGTACGGCCGCCCGGCACCAGGCGGCGTGCAGCTCACCCGCCCAGTCGTCGGCCACCGGAAGCGCGAGGATCTCCCTGGGCGTACGGCCGCCCAGTCGCGCCGGCCAGGACGTGAGCGGGGCCGACTCCACCAGCTGGCCGAGCCACCAGGACCGTTCTCCCCGGCCGGGCGGCGCCTTGGGTGCCACACCATCGCGCTCCATGGCCGCGTCGCACTCGAGCGGTGCCTCCACGACGATCGTCGGAGTGTCCCGCGTGCGGTCGACGGCCACGCAGGTGGCGGCCCGCACCGCCATCCGCGCGGCCAGCGCCGATCCCGGCAGCGCCGACAGCAACTCCGCCGCCGTGGAACGGACGTTGCGGCTCCGGTCGGCCAACGCCTGCTCCAGGAACGGCTCGTCCCCCGACCCCAGGCCGGTGCGCAGCGAGTCGAGGAACATCAGGCGGTCCTCGGCGCGCTCCGTCGCCCACGTCGACTCCAGCAACGTGCGGGCCGCATCGGGATCGCGGGACCTGATCCCCGCGAGGACGGCGACCCGTTCCGCGAACAGGCCCTCCCGCCAGAGTCTGTCGATCCGGCCGGTCTCCTCCGGACCCGGCAGGGACGTCCCGCCGCCCGGTGTCGAGCGCAGGGCGAACCGCCAGTCCGGATTGAGCCGGGCCAGCCACAGCGCACGCGGACCCGCGAACTCCAGCGCGGCCGGACGCAGATCCGTCCGGCCGCGGGCCGCGTCCAGCAGCGCGGGCAGTGTCGCGGCGGGCGCGGCGAACCCACGGGCGTTGGCGGCCGCAAGCCACTGGGGCAGCAACTCCATCAGGTCCGGTGCCGTGCTCCGACGGCCGCCTCCGCCGCTGCCGGGGCGGTCGGCCAGCAGGCGGGCCAGCCTGCGGGCCGCGGCGGCGGGCAGCGCCGGGCGCGGGTCCTCGGGCGCCGGCTCAGGGCGCGGCGCCGCCCGCCCCGGCCGCAGCCCGGCCCGACGCCGCACGGTCGCCGCGGCCGCCGCGTCCAGCAACGCCGAGGACGCGGCCCGACCCGGCGCCACGCCGGACGGCGTACGCCGATCCGTGCCGAGCAGGGCCACGGCGACGAGATCCTCCCAGGAGGCCGATGCGGTACCGGGATCGGTCATGCGCGTTCCCTTCATGAATCACCGAGTCGGTGGCGGGGCGTCGGGGGACGGACGAGGGCTTCGTGGCCGACCGAGTGGGGTGCGGGTCGCGTCGACGGCTGTTTCCGGGCCGGCGGAGTCGGGTGGTGGTGCGCTCGTCGTCGGTGTGCGGGCGGTGTACCGCCTGTGCCGGGGGACGGGTGGCAGCCGCGCCGTGGCTCCTTCCTGGCCGACCGAGTCGAGTGGTGGTGGGCGCAGGGCGGAGCCCTCTGGCGGGGGCTGGGACGGAGTGAGCACCAGGGGTCAGCACAAGGGGACCGCCTCTCCGGGGGCCGACGGCCAGGCCGTCAGGGGAGTGAAGCCGCGGTGGCCGCACTCGCCGAAGACCTTGACGGGCGAGCCCCCCGACAGGGCGACCAGGCGCCACAACCCGGGCCGGGCCGTCGCCGCGGGCGTGAGCGGCAGTGCCGTGTCCCCGTCGACATCCGCCAGCTGCCAGGAGGCCCCGTCCGGTGTGGGGACGACGTCGTCCAGGGTCACCGGCACGGCGTCCAGCCAGGGATCGTCACGCAGGGCCGAGCCATAGCGGGCGGCAGCCTCCACCGTCGTCACACCGTCCGGCCGGACCGCCGTGGGAACGGGCGGCGCGAACTGCTCACCCAGGGCCACCCGGCGCTGCCCGGAACCCGGATACGACGACACCTCCGCGTCCAAGGCCAGGCCGACCGGTAGCGACAGTTCGGGCGCCCGTCCGGCGGCGCCGTAGGAGAGGAGGAGCGCGGTGCGGCCCGAGGTGGTGCCGTGCAGCCAGGTGCGGCGGGTCGTCAGTTTCGGGTCGACGACGTCGTACCGGGCGAGGACCAGCCAGTCGTCGCGCAGCGGCGGTCCGTCCGGCGACCGGGTCAGGCCGACGCGGGTACGGACGGTGGCCGCCAGGGCCTCCGGGAGCCGCTCACGGCGCAGCCAGCCCTGGTCGAGGAGGTGGAGCAGCGCGCACTCCTCCAACAGCCGCACCGGCCAGCCCGGCCCGGACGCGGGGATCGCCTCCAACTCCCGCACACGCGACGCGAGTCCGGGAGCCTGGGCGTCGACCATGCGGGCCGCCGTCTCCTCCCACGCCCCGTACCCCGCCTGCTCGGCCGTGGCCAGGCCGGAGCGCAGGAAGTCGGCGAGCCGCTGCTCCAACTCCGTCGCCCCCGCGGTGATCCGCTCGGCGCGGCGTCCAGCTCTGCGACGGGCCGCCTCCGGATCGGCGGAGCCCGACCCGGAACCCCGCGCACCCGCCCCCCGTTCCTCCTGCGTGCACCCGCGCCGCGCCGCGAGCCATGCCTCCGCCCAGTCCGGCGCCCGCTCCTCCGCGAGCACCGGCACCGCCCCCTCCGACCAGAGCAGCAGCAGCCCGAGCGCGTGTTTGCACGGGAACTTCCGGCTCGGGCAACTGCACTTGTACGCCGGTCCGGAAGCGTCCGCGACATCGACGACCGTCCGGTACGGGTCCCTGCCACTGCCCCTGCACAGGCCCCACACCGCCCCCTTGTCGGAACTTCCCGTCTCGGACCACGGACCGGCCGCGCCGAGTTTGCTTCCCGCTTTGCGTGACGCGGCGTCAGGCGCCAGCGCCAGCACCTGGTCCGCGGTCCAGCGCACCCCCTGCTGTGTCATGTCATCGAAGGTAGATCCCCCCACTGACAATCGGCCCCGCGAATGCACCCGCAGAGGTGTTCTGGCAGGTCGGAGCGCATTGTCAGTGGTGTGGTGCAAGGTGGACACCAGATCCGAACCGGCCGAGCTGGAGGGGGCCTCAGCCATGTCGCTCACCGCTGAACCGACGTCCGCCGAACCACGCCACGAGCACTCCGCGCCCGCGAACGCCACACCCGGGCGAGAGGTGCTGCGGCCCCACGCCGAGGACGCCTTCGCCCATGAGCTCGCGGCGCTGGCCGCGCAGGACGACCGCCCCCGCCCCGCCCGCTGGAAACTGTCGCCGTGGGCGGTCGCCACCTATCTCCTCGGCGGCACCCTGCCGGACGGCACCGTGATCACACCGAAGTACGTGGGACCGCGCCGTATCGTCGAGGTCGCCGTGACCACGCTCGCCACGGACCGCGCCCTCCTTCTGCTCGGTGTGCCCGGCACCGCGAAGACCTGGGTCTCCGAGCATCTGGCCGCGGCCGTCAGCGGAGACTCGACCCTGCTGGTGCAGGGCACGGCGGGCACCCCGGAGGAGGCGATCCGCTACGGCTGGAACTACGCGCAGCTGCTCGCCCAGGGTCCCAGCCGGGCCGCGCTCGTTCCCAGCCCCGTCATGCGCGCCATGGCGGAGGGCATGACGGCGCGGGTGGAGGAACTGACCCGCATCCCGGCCGATGTGCAGGACAGCCTCATCACGATCCTGTCGGAGAAGACGCTGCCGATACCGGAGTTGGGACAGGAGGTGCAGGCGGTCCGCGGCTTCAGCCTGATCGCCACGGCCAACGACCGCGATCGCGGGGTCAACGAGCTGTCCAGTGCCCTGCGCCGCCGCTTCAACACGGTGGTGCTGCCACTGCCGGCTAGCGTCGAGGTCGAGGTCGACATCGTCGCTCGGCGCGTCGAGCAGATCGGTCGCTCCCTCGACCTGCCGGCCGGTCCCGACGGCATCGACGAGATCCGCCGCGTGGTGACCGTGTTCCGCGAACTGCGCGACGGCATCACCTCCGACGGCCGGACGAAGGTGAAGTCGCCGAGCGGCACCCTGTCGCCCGCGGAGGCGATCTCCGTGGTGACCAACGGCCTCGCCCTCGCCACCCACTTCGGCGACGGCGTCCTTCGGCCGGCCGATGTCGCCGCGGGTCTGCTCGGTGCCGTGGTCCGTGACCCGGCCGCCGACCGGGTGGTGTGGAGGGAGTACCTGGAGGCGGTGGTCCGCGAGCGGGACGGCTGGACGGACTTCTACCGGGCCTGCCGGGAGGTGACCGCGTGAGCGGGGACGAGGACACGACCTGGGGCCGCGTACCGGCGGGCCGTGGACGGATTGGGACCGTGGGAGGTGCCGGGGGACGAGGGCCGGTCGGGGAGTCAGGGGGGAGGAGCCGGGATGCCGGACGGTGAGGGAGCCAGCTGCGGCCGGGGGGACCCGGGGGTCCTTGGCCCCGGGGAGGGAGAGGGCGGGGAACCGGAGCCGGTAGTGACCGGGGGCGACGGGGCCGGCGGCCGGGGTTTCGAGGGGAGGGAGGGGGTCGAGGGCCCGGTTCGGGAACAGGAGCAGGCCCCGGACGGGGGCGAGGCGGTCGGCGGCCGGGGCTTCGGGGGGACGGACGGCGCCCGGAGCCAGAGCCGGGACCGGGAGCCGGACGGGGACGGGGTCGGAGTGGTCGGGGAACGGGGAAGCGGGGACGCCGGGGGAGGGACGGACGCGCGGTTCCGGTCGGGCCCCGGGGAGGCCCTGCTGCTCGGGGTGCGGCACCACGGGCCGGGGTCGGCGCGGGCCGTCCGCAGGGCGTTGGACGCCGCCCGGCCGCGGGTGGTGCTCATCGAGGGCCCGCCGGAGGCCGACGCGCTGATCCCGCTGGCCGCCGACGAGGACCTGCGACCCCCGGTCGCACTCCTCGCGCACGCCGTGGACGAGCCCGGACGGTCGGCGTTCTGGCCGATGGCCGAGTTCTCCCCGGAGTGGGTGGCGCTCCGTTGGGCCGTGGAACACGGCGTCCCGGCCCGCTTCATCGACCTGCCGGCCGCGCACACCCTGGCCTGGCAGCGCAAGCCGGACGAGGGCACGGGGAGTGACGGCACGGGGAGCGACCGGCGCCGTGGAGACACGGAGCCCGAGGACCCCGAGGACCCCGAGGACCCCGAGGACACGGAGTCCGAAGGCACGGAGCGCCAGGGGCAACCGCCGGGCGGCGGAGCCCTCCGCGTCGACCCGCTCGCCGCTCTCGCCGACGCCGCCGGACACGACGACCCCGAGCGTTGGTGGGAGGACGTCGTGGAACACCGGGGCGCGGGGCGGCGGGACCCCTTCGCACCCTTCGCCGCGATCGAGGAGGCCATGACGGCGCTGCGGGACAGGTACGGCGCCGCGGGCAGCGAGAGGGACCTTGTGCGGGAGGCGCACATGCGGCTCCGACTACGGGACGCCGGACGTGAGTTCACGGACCAGCACGTGGCCGTGGTGTGCGGGGCGTGGCATGTGCCCGCGCTCCGGCGGAAGACGGCGCTCACCGCCGACCGGGCACTGCTGAGAGGGCTGCCCAAGGTCAAGGCCGATCTGACGTGGGTGCCGTGGACCCACCGCAGGCTCGCACGGGCCGGTGGGTACGGCGCCGGTGTCGACTCGCCGGGATGGTACGCGCACCTGTTCGCCGCGCCCGACCGGCCGGTGGAGCGGTGGCTGACCAAGGTGGCGGGCCTGCTGCGCGAGGAGGACCGCATCGTCTCCCCGGCGCACGTCATCGAGGCGGTACGGCTGGCCGGGACACTCGCCGCGCTGCGCGGCCGCCCGCTGCCCGGCCTGAGCGAGACGACCGACGCCGTGCGGGCGGTGCTGTGTGAAGGCTCGGACGTGCCGCTGGCGCTGGTGCGGGACCGGCTGGTCGTCGGGGACGTCATGGGGGAGGTGCCCGCCCGCGCGCCCGCGGTGCCCCTGCGGCGCGACCTGGACCGGCTCCAGCGCCGACTGCGGCTGAGACCGGAGGCGGTGGAGCGGGAACTGGAACTGGACCTGCGCAAGGAGACCGACGCCGAGCGCAGCAGGCTGTTGCACCGGCTGCGGCTGCTGCGGGTGGAGTGGGGTGAACCGGCGGTCTCGCGGGGGAGCACGGGCACGTTCCGGGAGACATGGCGGCTGCGCTGGGAGCCCGAACTGTCCGTGCGCGTCGCCGAGGCCGGCGTGTGGGGGACGACCGTACTGGGCGCCGCCACCGCCAAAGCGGAGGCGGACGCCGTCGCCGCGCGGGGCCTCGCCGAGGTGACCGCCCTCGCGGAGCGTTGCCTGCTGGCCGGGCTCCCGGACGCCCTGCCGACGGTGATGCGGGTCCTCGCCGACCGGGCGGCGCTGGACACGGACGTCGGCCGTCTCGCCCAGGCGCTGCCCGCCCTGGTCCGCTCGCTGCGCTACGGCGACGTCCGCGGCACCGACACCGGCGCGCTGGCGCACGTCGCCGCGGGCCTCGCCGAGCGCGTCTTCGTCGGCCTGCCGCCGGCGTGCGCGGCACTGGACACCGACGCGGCCGAGGAGATGCGCGGCCATGTGGACGCGGTGCACGGCGCGGTGGGGCTGCTGGAGGAGGCGGCCGGAGCGGAGCGGGCCTCGCTCCACAGCCGGTTGCGTGACCGCTGGCGGGCGGTGCTGCGGGTGCTGTCCGGCCGGGACGCCGTGGCGGGAGCCGTGCGGGGCCGGGCCGTACGGCTGTTGCTGGACGACGGGGAGCTGGCCGGGGACGAGGCGGCGCGGCTGATGGGGCTCGCGTTGTCGCGGGGGACGCCGCCGGCGGACGCGGCCGCCTGGATCGAGGGCTTCGTCGGGGGCGGGGCCGGCGGCGGGCTGCTCCTCGTGCACGACGAACGGCTGCTCGGTTTGGTCGACGGGTGGCTGGCGGGCGTGTCGGCGGAGGCGTTCACGGACGTACTGCCGTTGCTGCGGCGGACGTTCTCGGCGTACGAGGCGGGGGTGCGCCGGACGCTCGGGGAACTGCTGCGACGAGGGCCGGGGGAGAGGGGGCGCGTGGTGGGTGCCGGCTTCGGGACCGCCGGGTTCGCGGACGGCCTGGACGCCGGGCGCGCGGACGCCGTCCTCCCCGTCGTGCGCCTGCTGCTGGGACTGGACGGGGAACAGCGGGAAGGCAACGACATCGACCTGACGGGGGCGCGGACATGATGTTCGACGAGACGGAGGCGGACCCCGAGCGGGAGCGGCTGCGGCGCTGGCGGCTCGTCCTCGGCGGCGGCGAGGCGGACGGCACCGAACACGAACTGTCCGGGAACGACGCGGCGATGGACGGCACCCTCGCCGCGCTCTACGGCAAGGGGGACAGGGCGCGGACAGGGCGGGACCGTTCGGCGGGGCTCGGGGCGTCGGCGCCGTCGGTGGCGCGCTGGCTCGGGGACATCCGGACGTACTTCCCCTCCTCCGTCGTCCGGGTCATGCAGCGCGACGCCATCGATCGGCTCGGACTGGCCACGCTGCTGCTGGAACCGGAGATGCTGGAGGCGGTGGAGGCCGACGTGCACCTCGTCGACACACTCCTCTCCCTCGGCAAGGCGATGCCGGAGACCACCAAGGAGACCGCACGGGCCGTCGTGCGCAAGGTGGTCGAGGACCTGGAGAAGCGGCTCGCCACCCGCACCCGCGCCACCCTCACCGGCGCCCTCGACCGCAGCGCCCGGATCGCCCGGCCCCGCCACCACGACATCGACTGGAACCGCACGATCGCGGCCAACCTCAAGCACTACCTCCCCGAGTACGGGACGGTCGTGCCGCAGCGCCTCGTCGGGTACGGGCGCGCCTCGCGGTCCGTGAAGAAGGAGGTGATCCTCTGCGTCGACCAGTCCGGATCGATGGCTGCCTCGGTCGTGTTCGCCTCCGTGTTCGGGGCGGTGCTGGCGTCGATGCGGTCGATCAGCACCCGGCTCGTCGTCTTCGACACGGCGGTCGTCGACCTCACGGACCAGCTCGACGATCCGGTGGACGTCCTGTTCGGCACCCGGCTCGGCGGCGGCACCGACATCAACCGGGCGCTCGCCTACTGCCAGTCGCAGATCACCCGGCCCGCCGAGACGGTCGTGGTGCTCATCAGCGACCTCTACGAGGGGGGCATACGTGACGAGATGCTGAAGCGGGTCGCGGCCATGAAGGCGTCGGGGGTGCAGTTCGTCGCTCTGCTCGCACTCTCCGACGAGGGAGCGCCCGCCTATGACCGGGACCACGCCGGCGCTCTGGCGGCGCTGGGCGCCCCCGCCTTCGCCTGTACGCCCGACCTGTTCCCCGAGGTGATGGCGGCGGCGATCGAGAGACGCCCCCTTCCCGTGCCGGACCCGGACACCGCACCCTCAAATGGGACATGACTACCCATCGGTAACAGGGGGCTTGCGCTACCTCGGGACTCCCGTGCGAGGATCGACCGCCTCGTTTCGTCGCACGGGAGGTTCCTCCCCCCTTGACCCGTCCCGCTCTCCGTCCCGCCGTCGCCCTGCGCATCGCGCTGCGCGGCGCGGTGATGCTGGGCGGGTTGTTCGCGCTGGGGCTCCTCTTCGGTGGGTCGGCACAGGCGGCGGACGGAGCGCCGGCCGCTACGACGGCGCTTCCCGCGGTGACGGTTTCCCCGGCGAAGGCGGCCACCGTCTCGCTGTCGGAGGCCCTGGCCGAACCGTCCCCGCCGGACACCCTTGACGCGCCGGCATGGACGCCGACGCCGGCGTCCATGCCGGCATGGGCCGCCTCGTCCGAGGAGGCGCCGTCGGATTCGGACGCCGTGACGAACCCGGTCGTTCCCGTTCGGGAGCGGGTGGTGAAGTCCGTCGGTCAGGTGCTGGAAAGTGTGAGCGGGGAGTTGGCGGAGGCGGGGCCTGCGACATCGCTGCCCGGCGTCTCCGGACTGCCGTCGCTTTCCTCGCCGGGCTCCCTCCCCGGACTGCCGTCGCTTTCCTCGCCGGGCTCCCTCCCCGGACTGCCGTCGCTTTCCTCGCCGGGCTCCCTCCCTGAGTTGCCGGACGCCCCTTCGCTGCCGTCCCTTCCGGCGCTGCCCGTGCCGCAGCCGGGGCTCACCTCGCCGGTGACGGTGACGGTGACGGTGACGGTGACCTCGGTGCCCGTGGCATCGGATGCCGTCGTCCCCGGCCCCGGACCGTGCTCCGCGACCGTTGAAGCGGCGGCTCCGCAGTCGTCGTACGGGCCCCGAGGCGTCGTGAGCGAGGCCCAGGTGGGGTCGGTGGCGCGCGACGGTGGGCAGTCACGTGCCGGGCATGCCGGGACCGGCGGTCATGGGCCCGTGCGGGGGACGCCTGCCGGGGTGCCCGACGGCGCGCCGGGCCGCGCTTCCCTGCTCGACGGCGGGGCACGGCATGCCGACGCGCACGCCGTGACCCCGTTTCACCGGGTGCCGCTGCTGCTGGTGCCCGGCAGTGCCGTGCGTACGGACGCGGCCGAGATCAAGGACAGGTACCGGGACATCCCCGTCTTCCCCGGATAGGGCAGGGCGCGCTCCCTCCGCCGGCGATCTGCCGCGCGGGGTGGAGACACGTCGCCCGCCGGCCCGGAGCCCGTGTCTGTGCTCCGAAGGCCGGATGTCTTCCAGTCTCAAGGATCTGACGTACGCATGAACAAGAACATCCGTCGTTCCCTCGTCATAGCCGCCGGTGTCACGGGCGCGTGGGCGCTCGGCTCCACAGCGGCGAGCGCGGACGAGCTGCCGGCCTCCTCCCTCACCCTGCCGGACGTGACCTGCGGGGTCGACGACACCCTCGACGGCGCGCCCGACAGCACACTCGGCGACACCCTCCCGACCACCGACGTCACCGGAAAGGTCACCGACGCGGGCGCCGTCGTCCCGCGGGCCGCCGAGGTCCGGGGCGCGCAGGCGATCCAGGGCGCGCGGGCGGCCGCGGAGGCCCGCTCGGAGATCCGCCCCGAGGGCATGGCCACCGATGCCACGCACACCGTCACCACCACCGGGCTCGCCGGAGAGGTCAGCGACGCCGACGCCCCCGTCGCCCTCGGCGCTCCCGTCACCCCCGTCGCCCTCGGCGCTCCCGGCGCTCCCGGTCTTGCGGCCGCCCCGGCGGCCGGCGCCGACGTCGACTACCTCTTCGGACCTCTCGCCGCCTTCGCGCCGGAGGTGGAGCAGGCGCTGGCCGCCGTGCGGACGAAGCGCGCGCCGGCCGTCCGAGACACCGCGGAGGGGGTCGTCCCGCCGGTGGCCGCCTCCGCGGTGGACGGGGCGGGACCCGTGGCGACCGGCGCGGTGCGCGGAACCGTCCCGGTCGTCGGGCAGGCGGCGCACGGCCTGGCTCCCGTCGGCGGGCACACGGCCGGTGCGGCGACCGCGCTGGCCGGCGGGGTCGTCGGCGAAGTCCAGCCGGTCGTCGGCGGAGCGGTGCGGGGTCTGCGGCCGGTCGCCGGGGGCGTCGTCTCGGACGTGCCGCCGTACGCCACCGGGCTCGTCGGCGAGGTCGCCCACGACGCGACGGGCGCCGTACTGCCGCCCGTGGCGCACACCGCCGTGCGGGCCGCCGTCCCGGTCGTCGGGCGGGCCGCCGCGGACGCGGCCACGCTGGTGTACGACGTCGGCGGCCAGGCCGGTTCCTTCGCCCTGGGCGCCACCGGCACGGTGCACGGCTTCACCGCGGCCGTGGCAGCCCCGGTCACCCCGCTGGCCACGGACCTGACGGCCCCCGTGGCCCCGCTCGCCGGGGACCTGACCGCGCCCGTCGCACCCTTCGCCCAGCAGGTGACGCGACCCGTCGTGCCGTTCGCCCAGGACACGACGGCCCCGGTGGTGCCGTTCGGGCACGCGGTGACCGCAGCCGTCGGCGCCCCCGTCGTCGCGCTCGCGCACGAAGTGGCCGCTCCGGTGGTGGTGTTCGCCCAGGACGTCACGGCCCCGGTCGGCCCCTTCGCCGGGGAGGCGACCGCGCCCCTGGCACCCTTCGCGGCGGAGGCGACGGCTCCGGTCGGACCCTTCGCCCACGACGTCACCTCCCCTGTCGAACCCTTCGCGCGGACCGTCACCCGTACGGCCGACGGGTTCGCCCAGGACCTGACGTCCCCGGTCGGGCCCTTCGCCCGCGACGTGACCGGTGACGCAGGTTCATCGGTGTACGGCCTGGCCGGCACCGCCGGTTCCGCCGCCCACGCGACCGCCCGCCACGCCCTGACCGGCGCCGCGGCGGCTGTCGACGCGGTCGCCCCCGGACCGGTGCGCGACGCCGCGCAGACCCGCCGCAGCTGATCCACCGGCCCGCCACGCGACGGGTGCACCCGTGCACCGCGCCCCGCGGGCCCCGCCCACTCCCCGTCGGCCGCTACGACGCCGTCGGGGCGCCCGCTCCGCGGGGAGAGGGCCCGGACGGCCGAAAGCCGTCGGTCGTGTCGGGCCGTACGCACCCGCGGAACAGGGCCGGTCGTCCCCATCGGGGTGGGGACGACCGGCCCTGGGCCCCTCCGGGGCTGCGCACGGGGCCTCACCGGGCCAACCCCAGCCCGGTGAGGCCCCTCTCGCTCCGCCCCCGCCCCGTCCCCGTTCATCGCACGTCTCCTCACAGGCGGCACGGCGTGCCAGTGATCCCGGCATCATGTGACAGGTATCACCGCTCAGGTGTGACCCTCGATTTAGAGGCCCCCCGCAAGCAGCGATAACCTGCGAGACGGACATGCCGCGCGCTCGGACACCGTGTGCGCCTCCCTTGTGACTGACAGACGGCGGACGTCACGTTGCCCTCGCGGCACGCCCACGCAGACAACGAACCGCGAGATCACTGATAGGGACGGAAGCGCGTGGACCTGTTCGAGTACCAGGCGAGGGACCTCTTCGCCAAGCACGATGTACCGGTGCTGGCCGGTGAAGTCATCGACACGCCTGAGGCGGCCCGCGCAGCCACTGAGCGTCTCGGTGGCAAGTCCGTAGTCAAGGCCCAGGTGAAGGTCGGCGGCCGTGGCAAGGCCGGTGGCGTGAAGCTCGCCGCCACCCCGGACGAGGCCGTCGCCCGTGCGACGGACATCCTCGGCATGGACATCAAGGGCCACACGGTCCACAAGGTGATGATCGCCGAGACGGCCCCGGAGATCCTGGAGGAGTACTACGTCTCCTTCCTCCTGGACCGCACCAACCGCACCTTCCTCTCCATCGCGTCCGTCGAGGGCGGCATGGAGATCGAGGAGGTGGCGGCCACCCGCCCCGAGGCCGTCGCCAAGACGCCCATCGACGCCAACGAGGGTGTGACCCCCGAGAAGGCCCGCGAGATCGTCGAGGCCGCGAAGTTCCCGGCCGACGTCGCCGACAAGGTCGTCAACGTCCTCGTGACGCTGTGGAAGACCTTCATCGAGGAGGACGCCCTCCTCGTCGAGGTCAACCCGCTGGCGAAGGTCGCCTCCGGCGACGTCATCGCCCTCGACGGCAAGGTCTCCCTGGACGAGAACGCGGACTTCCGCCACCCCGACCACGAGGCGCTCGTCGACCACGCGGCGGCCAACCCCCTCGAGGCCGCGGCCAAGGAGAAGAACCTCAACTACGTCAAGCTCGACGGTGAGGTCGGCATCATCGGCAACGGCGCGGGTCTCGTCATGAGCACCCTCGACGTCGTCGCGTACGCCGGTGAGGCCCACGGTGGGGTCAAGCCCGCCAACTTCCTCGACATCGGCGGCGGCGCCTCCGCCGCCGTCATGGCGAACGGCCTGGAGATCATCCTCGGCGACCCGGACGTCAAGTCCGTCTTCGTCAACGTCTTCGGTGGCATCACCGCCTGCGACGAGGTCGCCAACGGCATCGTGCAGGCGCTCCAGCTGCTGAAGGACAAGGGCGAGGAAGTCACCAAGCCTCTCGTCGTCCGCCTCGACGGCAACAACGCCGAGCTGGGTCGCAAGATCCTCTCCGACGCCAACCACCCGCTGGTGCAGCGCGTGGACACCATGGACGGCGCGGCCGACAAGGCCGCCGAGCTCGCGGCTGCGAAGTAAGGAAGAGGGACAGACACAGCCATGGCTATCTTCCTCAACAAGGACAGCAAGGTCATCGTCCAGGGCATGACCGGTGCCACGGGCATGAAGCACACCAAGCTCATGCTGGCGGACGGCACCAACATCGTCGGTGGCGTGAACCCCCGCAAGGCGGGCACGTCCGTCGACATCGACGGCACCGAGATCCCGGTCTTCGGCACGGTCGCCGAGGCGATCGAGAAGACGGGCGCCAACGTGTCCGTCCTCTTCGTCCCGCCGGCCTTCGCCAAGGCCGCCGTCGTCGAGGCCATCGACGCCGAGATCCCCCTCGCGGTCGTCATCACCGAGGGCATCGCGGTCCACGACTCGGCCGCGTTCTACGCGTACGCCGTCTCCAAGGGCAACAAGACGCGGATCATCGGCCCGAACTGCCCCGGTCTCATCACGCCGGGCCAGTCGAACGCCGGCATCATTCCGGGCGACATCACCAAGCCGGGCCGTATCGGCCTGGTGTCGAAGTCCGGCACGCTGACGTACCAGATGATGTACGAGCTGCGTGACATCGGCTTCTCGTCCGCCGTCGGCATCGGTGGCGACCCGGTCATCGGCACCACGCACATCGACGCGCTGGCCGCCTTCGAGGCCGACCCCGACACCGACCTGATCGTCATGATCGGTGAGATCGGTGGTGACGCGGAGGAGCGTGCCGCGGCCTTCATCAAGGAGAACGTGAAGAAGCCGGTCGTCGGCTACGTCGCGGGCTTCACCGCGCCCGAGGGCAAGACCATGGGCCACGCCGGCGCCATCGTCTCCGGCTCCTCCGGCACGGCCGCCGCGAAGAAGGAGGCCCTCGAGGCCGCCGGCGTCAAGGTCGGCAAGACGCCGACCGAGACGGCGAAGCTGGCGCGGGAGATCCTGGCCGGCTGAGCGGTTCTCTTCGGCCGAGCGTCGGTGGGCCCGTCCCCTTGAGGGGCGGGCCCACCGGTGTGTCCGGACGGTGTGCCTCCCGCGGTGTCCGCGTCAGCGGGGCTCCGGCAGGAGTTTCTCGGGGCCGTTCGCCGCTTCTGCCCGGAGTTTGGCCCTGAGGGCGAGTTCCGCCGTCGAGAGGTTTCCGGGCGCCGATCTCGGGGGGACGCCGCGGACGGTCTCGCCGGGCGGCACCGGGGGTTCGTAGCGGGTGGGGGCCGAGTGCAGGGTCAGGGCCGTCGCGCCGATGATCGCCACCGTGACGGCGATCGCCGCCCTGGTCCAGAACCGCGCTCGGCGCTCGCTGCCCATCCGTACCGTCGGGGGCTTGGCGGCGCGCAGGCGTTCCGTGGACGCCGTCCGCGCCAGACGGCGGTGCAACTCGCCCGGTTCCGCCAGATCCGGCAGACGGGAGGCGATCGCCGCGCGCGCGTGCAGCAGGCGGCTCGCCGCCGCCGGGGTGCTCGCCTCCGTCTCCGCCGCGGTCTCCGGCAGCCCCAGGCCGACCCCGTCGTACAGCAGGAGGGTGCGGCGGTAGGACGGCGGAAGTGTCAGGAGCGCGTCGAGGAGGGCGCGGTCGGCGGCGTCCGCCGGCGGGGGTTCGGGGTGGCGGTAACGGGGGCGGAACCGATGCCAGGGCGACAGCGCGTACTCGTACGCCGTCGCCCGGACCCAGCTCGCCGGGTCCGGGTCGACAGCCACCTCGGGCCAGCGTTGCCAGGCGACCTGGAAGGCCTGCTCGACCGACTCGCGGGCCAGTTCGCGGCGGCCGGTGAGGAGATAGGCCTGGCGAACAAGGGCGGGGGCGCAGAAGGCGTACAGGGCGTCGAAGGCCTGAGCGGGGGTCAGAGGGGCGGAGGCCAGGGATGGTGCGGCGAGTGGGGCGGTGCGGGCCGGGACGGGGCTGGGGGCCGGAGTGGGTGTGACGGTGGGGGTGGCGGTGGGTGTGGGAGGGACGGTGGGTGTGGGAGCGACGGTCGGTGTGGGCGGGCGGGGTCTCCCGGTTCGGACGGGACGCGTCGTCAGCTCTGGCGCGGGCTCCTCGTTCTGCGGGGCCGTCACGTCCGCCGACGGCTCGACCGACAGCGAGGCCAGCAGTTTTCCGTACGACTCCCTCTTGCGGCCGCTCGGAGTCGAGCGGCCGGTCTCCCATGCGCGCACCGTCTCCCTGCTGACGCCCAGCCGTGCCGCCAGCTGAGCCTGCGTCAGCGACGCCTTCTCGCGCAGCCGTCGGCGTTCTTGGGGTGGGGGGAGCGGGGTGTCGAAGCTCTGCGTCACAGGGCACCCCTTCGTACGAAAAAGTACATAAACGTATATTGAGCGACACAACGGGGGTTCGCCTGTTACGGCGGGAAAGCGCGTGTCGTTGGGACCATGGCGGGCGTGATCCGGATGACCGCTCGCCGTTCGTCGTTGTCGCTCCTTCTCGCCCGCACGCGGGACCCTTCCCCCGGGCTGACCGCCGGACTGCTCGCCGGTGCGCTGGCGGCGGGGCTCGGGCTCGGTTCGTTGGCCGCGCTGGTGATGCTCCTGTGGATCAGCTCGCCCTACCCCGACAGCGGGCCCGGCGGCGCGCTGCAAGTCGTCGCCGCGCTGTGGCTGCTGGCGCACGGGGTGGAACTGGTGCGGGCCGACACCCTGTCCGGCGTTCCCGCGCCGCTCGGCGTCACGCCCTTGCTGCTGTTCGTCCTGCCGGTGTGGCTGCTGCACCGGGCCGCGCGGGACACGGTGGACGGGGACGAAGGCGCTCCCCTGGTGAGCGCGCGTACCGCGTGGGCGGGGGTCGTCCTCGGGTATCTCGCCGTCGCGGCGGTCGCCGTGGGGTACGCGGCCGGGGGCGCCCTGCGGCCCTCCTGGGCCTGGGCGCTGCTGTACCTGCCGGCGGTCGTGGCCGCCGTGGCGGGGGTCGGGGTGTGGACGGCGTACGGGTGTCCCTGCTCGCCGGTGGAAAGGGTGCTCGTGCTGCTGCCGCGCGGGGTGCGACGGCTGGTGCTCGGGGTGGAGGGGCGCGAGCGGGTGGGGGTGGCCGTACGGGCGGCGGGGGCGGGGGCCGCGGTGCTGGTGGGGGGTGGGGCCTTGCTGGTGGCGGTCTCGTCGGTGTGGCACATCGGGGCGGCGCGCGGGGCGTTCCTGGAGCTGGCGCAGGGGTGGGCGGGGCGGTTCGCGGTGCTGCTGCTGTGTGCGGTGCTGGTGCCCAACGCGGCGGTGTGGGGGGCCGCGTATGCGGTGGGGCCCGGGTTCGTGGTGGGGGTCGGGCATCCGGTGGCGCCGTCGGCCTCGGATCCGGCTCCCGTGCTGCCGCCGTTCCCGCTGCTGGCGGCGGTGCCGGAGGCGGGGGTGGGCGGGGGGCTGAACTGGGCCGCGGGGGTGGTGGCCCTGCTGGCCGGGGTGGCGGTGGGGGTGTTTGTGGCTCGGGGAGCTGTGCGGGCCGGGGCCGGGGGCTGGTCCTGGAAGCGGACCGTGGGGGTGGTGGGGATGGCGGGGTCGGTGTGCGCGGTCGGGTTCGGGGCGTTGGCGGGGATGGCCGGGGGGCCGCTGGGGGTGGGGAGCCTGGCCCGGTTCGGGCCGGTGGGGTGGCAGGTGGGGGCGGCTGTGGGGGCGTGGGCGGTGGGAGTGGGGCTGCCGGTGGCGCTGGTGTTGCGGGGGTGGTGGGGGCGGGGGGCGGTGGCGGTCGCTTCGGTGTCCGTGCCCGCTGCCGCGCCCGGCCCCGATGCCGAGCCGTACGACTTCGAGCGGGAGGAAGGGGTCGAGCCGTACGACTTCGAACGGGAGGAAGGCGCCGGGACGCCGTGAAGGGCGTGAAGGTTCCCGCCCCGCCGTCCCGGCGCCTTCCCGCCCCGACCTTGCGCCCCCCGGTCGTCCCGCTGCCCCTTACCGTCCGCCCCCGCCGTCCCTCGCTGTCGGCCTCAACGGTCTCTTCCTCGACCTCCGCCGAAGGGGGCGCCCCCGGACGGGCCGTTACAGCCTGCCGTTTCGGGACGGTGCCCCCCCTCGAGCACAGCCCGGCGTGGGGGGGGGAGGGTGGGGCAGCGTCCGGGGTGCTGGGGCGGAGCCCACCGGCTCCTAGCGGTTGCCGCCCAGTACGTCCCGGAGCTGCTCCGGCAGGAGGTCGTTGCAGGCCTGCTTGGACACGTTGGTCAGGGCGTCGTCGGTGCAGGTGTAGTAGTCGCTGTAGACGAGCCGCGCGGTGAAGGTGAGGGCCACCAGTGCCAAGGCCAGGGACGCGGTGACAAGGCCGCTGACGGCTGCCGTCGTCTGGGGGCGGGCGGGTGGCCCGGGGTTGTCCGGGTCGGGGGTGCGCGGCTTGGCGCGCAGCGCGCTGATGCCCCAGTTGAGGGCCAGCGCGCCGAGCAGCAGGGCGACGTAGGGCCAGCCGAAGAGGGCGAAGAAGAAGGCCCACATGCCGCACAGCAGGGCGTAGCGCGCGCGGCGCTGGGACGGGTCCTTGGGGTCCCAGCGTGGGGGGTTGGGGGCGGAGCCGGGGCCGCCGTCGCCCTCGGGAGGGCTGCCGGGGCGCTCGCCGAAGCCGCCGCCGGAGCGGCCGGGCTGGCGGTCGCTCCACTGACTGCCCCAGGGGGAGTACCCGGAAGGGCTGTCGCCGGAGGGAGGCTCGCCGCCGCCCTGGGGCGGGCGGCGCGGCTGCCAGGGGCGGTCCGGGGTGCCCTCCGGGGGCGGGGCGAAGGGATTGTCGTCCTTCGGCGAGGAGTCCTTCGGCGAGGGGCCCTCGCCGCCGTTCTCGCGGCCCGTGGTGGCGGCGGGCGGGGTGGCTGGGCGCTCCCGCAGCAGCACGGCGCCGCGCTCCCCTCCCTGTGGTGACTGCGGGGGGAGCGTGAGGAGTCGCAGACTGCGGTCCGGCATCAAGAGAGCGTCTTCCCCTAAGTATCACGACGGCGGTCACGGCTCGGCGGCCGAGGCGACCGAATACGGCTGTCCGGTGTGAGCGGTCACCTGGGAAACGCTCCGCACGACGACCGCGTTCCCGAGCCCGCTCGCCCCAGACGCTACCTTCCGGCCACGCCCCCGTCCCGAGGGGGACGTCCGGTGTGCCGGTATCGTTGCTGACGGTCGGCCGCTTCGTAGACTTCCCCGTATACCGGGACGCGAAGCATTCGTACGAATGCACAAGCGCGGCGTCGCGGAGCGGGCCGACGGACAGACGCTCCCCCGAGAAAGGGCCCCATCGTGGCCGCCAAGCCCGTGGCCAAGCGCCTCGTCGTGCTGGTCTCCGGTTCCGGTACGAATCTTCAGGCGCTGCTCGACGAGATCGCCGCGACCGGTGTCGAGGCGTACGGCGCCGAGATCGTGGCCGTGGGCGCGGACCGGGACGGCATCGAGGGGCTCGCACGGGCCGAGCGGGCCGGCATCCCGACCTTCGTGCGCAGGGTGAAGGACCACGAGACCAGGGAGGCGTGGGACGCCGCCCTCGCGGAGGCCGTCGCCGCCCACGAGCCCGACCTCGTGGTGTCCGCCGGGTTCATGAAGATCGTCGGCAAGGAGTTCCTGGCGCGGTTCGGTGGGCGGTTCGTGAACACCCACCCCGCCCTGCTCCCCAGTTTTCCCGGTGCCCACGGGGTGCGGGACGCGCTCGCGTACGGCGCCCGGGTCACCGGCTGCACCGTCCACTTCGTCGACGACGGCGTCGACACCGGGCCGATCATCGCGCAGGGGGTCGTGGAGGTCCGGGACGAGGACGACGAGAGCGCGCTGCACGAGCGCATCAAGGAAGTCGAGCGAAGGCTGCTCGTCGAGGTCGTGGGGCGCCTCGCCCGCAACGGCTATCGCATCGAGGGACGAAAGGTAGTTATCCAGTGACCGCCGAGAGCAACGAGAGCACCCAGCGGCCGATCCGTCGCGCGCTCGTCAGCGTCTACGACAAGACCGGCCTCGAGGAGCTGGCCCGCGGGCTGCACGAGGCCGGTGTCACCCTCGTCTCCACCGGGTCCACCGCCTCCCGCATCGCCGCCGCCGGCGTCCCCGTCGCCAAGGTCGAGGAGCTGACCGGCTTCCCCGAGTGCCTGGACGGCCGCGTCAAGACCCTGCACCCCCGAGTGCACGCCGGCATCCTCGCCGACCTGCGGCTGGAGGACCACCGGCGGCAGCTCGCGGAGCTGGGCGTCGAGCCGTTCGACCTCGTCGTCGTGAACCTGTACCCGTTCCGCGAGACGGTCGCCTCCGGCGCCTCGCCCGACGAGTGCGTCGAGCAGATCGACATCGGCGGGCCGTCCATGGTGCGCGCCGCCGCCAAGAACCACCCGTCGGTCGCCGTGGTCACCAGCCCCGAGCGCTACGCCGACGTCCTGACCGCGGTCAAGGGCGGCGGCTTCGACCTGGCCGGCCGCAAGCGGCTCGCCGCCGAGGCCTTCCGGCACACCGCCGAGTACGACATCGCGGTGTCCTCCTGGTTCGCCTCCTCCTACGCCCCGGCCGACGACTCGCCGTTCCCCTCGTTCCTCGCGACCAGCCTGGAGCGCGCGCACACCCTGCGCTACGGCGAGAACCCGCACCAGCCCGCCGCCCTCTACACCGCGGGCACGGGCGGCCTGGCGGAGGCCGAGCAGCTGCACGGCAAGGAGATGTCGTACAACAACTACGCGGACACGGACGCCGCCCGCCGTGCCGCCTACGACCACGCCGAGCCGGCTGTCGCGATCATCAAGCACGCCAACCCGTGCGGCATCGCGATCGGCGCGGACGTCGCCGAGGCGCACCGCAAGGCGCACGCCTGCGACCCGCTGTCGGCGTTCGGCGGCGTGATCGCCGTCAACCGGCCGGTCAGCAAGGAGATGGCGGAGCAGGTCGCCGAGATCTTCACCGAGGTCATCGTCGCGCCCGCCTACGAGGACGGCGCGCTGGAGACCCTGGCCAAGAAGAAGAACATCCGCGTCCTGCGCTGCCCCGACGGCCCCGCCCACCCCGTGGAGGTCAAGCCGATCGACGGCGGTGCCCTGCTCCAGGTCGCCGACCGCCTCCAGGCCGAGGGCGACGACCCGGCCGGCTGGACGCTGGCGACCGGCGAGGCGCTCACCGCCGACGAGCTGGCCGAACTGGCCTTCGCCTGGAGGGCCTGCCGGGCCGTGAAGTCCAACGCGATCCTGCTCGCCAAGGACGGCGCCTCGGTCGGTGTCGGGATGGGTCAGGTCAACCGGGTGGACTCCGCGAAGCTCGCCGTCGAGCGGGCCGGCGCGGAGCGCGCGCAGGGGTCTTACGCGGCCTCCGACGCGTTCTTCCCCTTCCCGGACGGGCTGGAGATCCTCGTCGAGGCCGGGGTGAAGGCCGTGGTCCAGCCGGGCGGTTCGGTCCGTGACGAGCTGGTCGTCGAGGCCGCGAAGAAGGCGGGCGTCACCATGTACTTCACGGGGACGCGGCACTTCTTCCACTGATCGGCTCCTTCGCCGATCGGCGGGTGACGTGAGGGCGGGCGGTCCGGCACGGTGCCGGACCGCCCGTCTTCGTCCGCCTCCGTCCGTCGTCCACGCCGTCGACGCCCGGTGGCGCAGGCGCGCGCAGGACTCGGGCGGACGCGCCGCCAGTCGTCGCCCAGCCCCCGTCTCCCCCCCCGCGGGTGTCGCACCGCCCGGCCCGCGGTACGCAGGCTCCACGGTGGCGGCACGGGAGGCGGGCAGGTACCTCGGACGTCTCGGGGCGCTGCCGGCCGGACGGCGTGTGCTCCTCGAGGCAGGGGTGGCGTGGTCGGCGTGGTCGCGGTACTTCGGGGGGAGTCCGTCCGCGTCGTCCACCCTCTTGTGCGAGGTCCGGCAGGCGGCGGGGAGAAGCGCCCGGCGGTCGGCGGCCCAGGCGCGTGGCGCGATCCGGCACAGGTGGGCAGGGCGACGCGAGGGGGGCCGTGGCGCCCTGGGGGCGGGTCCGGCACGGCCCTCGCCGTGCACGGCCCTCGGGCGTGCACGGCGCGAACCGTTCGGCGCGCGCGGCGCGGTGGGCGCCCCCGGTGATCAGTAGCGGTGGCGCTGGAACCAGCCCGCGCTCTCGCGCTTCGCGGCAAGGACGATCAGGAGGACGGAGACCGCCATGAGGATCAGGCCGAGGCCCCAGTAGGCGAGCATGAAGATGCCGGTGACGATCGCGAACGAGCCGTAGACGATCGAGCAGACGCGCACCGTGTTGCCACCCTTGGCGTACTGGAGCAGCAGGATCAGGCCGAGGACGGCGAACACCGTGGCCAGGCAGAGGAAGAACACGACGACCCCCTTGCCCAGGTCGGCGAACTCCTCCGTCTCGGGGTCGCCGGTGATGCCCGCCTCCGTCATCACCTCGTCCCACTGGGTCAGGAAGTAGACGTACGCGCCGGCGAGGATCGCGTGCGCCAGGGCGATCACGCCCACCAGGATCTGCGCGACCCGGGTCGGCCGCGGCATCTCCACCGGGCCGCCGGGGTGGTAGCCGCCCTGGTACCCCGGATCCCCGCCCGGGTACTGCGGGTACGGCTGCTGCGGGTACGCCTGCTGCGGGTACGGCGGCTGCTGGTACGGCGACTGCTGGTACGGCGGGGCCTGCGGGGCGCCGTGACCGGGGGCGGGCGGCTGCTGTGGCCGGCCGTGGCCGGGAGTGGCCGGAGGCTGCTGGGGCGGCGGCCCGTAGGGGTTGTTCGGCTCGCCGAAGCTCATGGCGGTCCTTCCTCCGTGTGCGCTCGGGTGCGGGGGCGACGCGCGGCACGTGCGGAGGAAGGTCGTACGGATGCGGTGCGTCCCCCCGGTACTGCCCGCGGCACTGGGCCTCAATCGTTCGTCAGCGGCCGGTTCGTGTCCAGCCGGTCAGCCCGGGTGTTGTGCAAGTGCAACCCCGTGGATCATCGCCGCAATGATCGTCGCACCGGGTCGGGGCGGGGCCCCGGCGGCGGAGTCACCCGGATTGGAACAGGGAGGGCGTCATCCGGGAGGATGGGTCCATGACCGCCCAGATTCTCGATGGCAAGGCCACCGCGGCCGAGATCAAGTCGGACCTGACCGCCCGCGTGGCGGCGCTGAAGGAGAAGGGCGTCACGCCCGGCCTCGGCACGATCCTCGTCGGGGACGACCCCGGCAGCCAGAAGTACGTCGCCGGCAAGCACCGCGACTGCGCCGAGGTGGGCATCGCCTCCATCCAGCGCGAACTGCCCGGCACCGCCACGCAGGAGGAGATCGAGGCGGTCGTCCGCGAGCTGAACGAGGACCCGGACTGCACCGGATACATCGTGCAACTCCCGCTGCCCAAGGGCATCGACGAGAACCGCGTCCTCGAACTGATGGACCCCGCCAAGGACGCCGACGGCCTGCACCCGACGAACCTCGGCCGCCTCGTCCTCAACGAACCCGCCCCGCTGCCCTGCACCCCCAACGGCGTACTGACCCTGCTGCGCCGCCACGGCGTCGAGATCAGGGGCGCCGAGGTCGTGGTCGTGGGACGCGGCGTCACCATCGGCCGCTCGATGCCGCTGCTGCTGACCCGGCGCAGCGAGAACGCCACGGTCACCCAGTGTCACACCGGCACCCGTGACCTGTCGGCGCATCTCAGGCGGGCGGACATCATCGTCGCCGCCGCGGGCTCCGCCCACCTGGTCCGCGCCGAGGACGTCAAGCCGGGCGCCGCCGTCCTCGACGTGGGCGTCTCCCGGAGTGCGGAGGGCAAGATCGTGGGCGACGTCCACCCGGACGTCCGCGAGGTGGCCGGATGGATCTCCCCGAACCCCGGCGGCGTCGGCCCGATGACCCGTGCCCAGCTGCTCGTCAACGTGGTCGAGGCGGCGGAGCGCAGTGTCGGCTGACAACGGCAACCACCCCGACGGCGCCCCCGACGGCGCCACCGATGCCACGGACCGTGCCGAAGGCGGTGACGCGAACATGTCCGCCGAGGAGAAGGCGTTCGTGGAGCCCGTCGCCCGCGGCCCGGTCAGCGCGCCCGACGCGGACGGCACCCCGCGCCGCGTCACGCGCCGCTTCCCCCTGTTCACGAGGGACACCGCCCGTCCCGAGGGAGGCGGCCGGGCCGCGCCCGGAGACGCCCCGGCCCCCGCCCGGCAGTGGCCGATCCTCTCCGTCCTCGGCCTGGTCGCCGTGGGCCTGCTGGTGACCGCCTTCGACCAGTTCCGCGTCGGCACGATCCTGATCGGCGCCGCCCTGCTCGCCGGCGCGGCCCTGCGCTGGGTCCTGCCCGGCGTCGGCATGCTCGCCGTCCGCTCCCGCTTCACCGACATCGCGACGTACGGCGTGCTGGGCGCGGCGATCGTCCTGCTGGCGCTGATGGCCCAGCCCAGCCCGTGGCTCCAGATCCCCTTCCTGAAGGACACCCTGCACTTCACCGTCGACGGCTGACGTCCGAGCGCACGCGTACGGCGGCCCGTCCTCTCCCCCGAGAAGGACGGGCCGCCGTCGTGTTCCACGCTGCCGCACCGTGAACGACCTGTTCAACGCCTGGCCGTGCGCTGTGGCACAGCGGTGACCGTTCCGCCACCGTGTACGCGCCCCGCCACAGTCGAGCCCGGTCCGGGAACCGATCCCGCCGGCAGAGCCGTGGCGTCCGGCCGGGCGCTACCGTGGCCGCAGGGGGACGCGGCTGAGGAGGGGGATCGATGCCTCGCTGGGAGGACCTGCCGGACGCGCTGGATCCGCAGGTCGGGGAGTTCGTCACGCGCTTGCGCCGGATCGCGGACGGCGCCGGTGCGAGCGTCGCCACGCTCGCCGACCGCACCGGCTACGGCAAGGTGTCCTGGGAGCGCTACCTCGACGGTCGGCTGCTCGCCCCCAAGGGCGCGGTCGTCGCCCTGGCCGAGGTCACCGGCACCGACCCGATCCCGCTGGTCACCCTGTGGGAACTGGCCGAGCGCGCCTGGAGCCGCTCTGAACTGCGCCACGGCAACGCCACCGAGGCCGTACGCCTCTCCCGCGCCCGCACCGTGACGGCCCCGGCGCCGGGTGGTTCCGAGAACGCTGCGGCACACCCACCGGCCGCCGCCGGCCGCCCCGCGCGCCGCCCCGCGATGTTCCTGGCGGGCGCGCTCGGCGCGGTGATCGTCGCCGTGGGCGCCTTCCTCCTGACCGACGGCGGACCCGCCGAGGGGAACCGGACCGCGGCCGGGACGCCGGTCC
The DNA here is from genome assembly GCF_055577115.1 of Streptomyces sp. NPDC033216. Taxonomy (NCBI): domain Bacteria; kingdom Bacillati; phylum Actinomycetota; class Actinomycetes; order Kitasatosporales; family Streptomycetaceae; genus Streptomyces; species Streptomyces sp. NPDC033216. Next base: position 179,736 of record NZ_JBVIQK010000002.1, read on the forward strand.
CGTCCGCCACTCCCACCCGCGTCCTGCCTCCGGGCGTGCTGTGCGCCGGCCCGGACTGCACCGGCAGGGACCCCGAGGAGTCGGGGTGCAGCGGCGAGCACGTCACCACGGCGCACAGCGTCACCGTCGGCACGACCCTGCTGGAGGTCCGCTACAGCGACACGTGCGGCGCCGCCTGGGGCCGGATCGTCAGGGCGGTACAGGGGGACACCGTCCGGGTGACGGTGGGTCATGTGCGGCAGACCGGCGGCATCACCACGGTCGGCGAGACGATCGCGTACACCCCGATGGTGGCGGTGAAGGAGCCGGGCGAGATGCGCGCGTGCGTGGAACTTGCCTCGGGGGAGCGGGGCTGTACGTAGGGCCTTGGGGGGGGGGGGGGGGGGGGGGGGGGGGGGGGGGGGAGGTGGAGGAGGAAGGAAAAAGGAAAAGAAGAAAAAAAAGAAAAAAGGCAGAACCAA
>NZ_JBVIQK010000002.1:180206-220000 GCF_055577115.1 Streptomyces sp. NPDC033216
GCGGTCAGACGATTGCGAGGGCACCACGCAGCCACCCCCCCCCCCCTTCCCTCCCCCCCCCCCCCCCCCCCCCCCCCCCCCCCCCCCCCCCCCCCCCCCCCGGGCCGCGGAACCGCACGGAATTCGATCGACCGGTACCGCCCGGGCGGCCGGTCGGCGGAACCGCTCGGGCGGTCGGCCGAACCGCGCGGGAAACCCCCCGCGTGCAGGAATACCCCGCTCCGCTTCTGGGCACGCGAACCGTGACCCCACGGGAGTCCGGCACGACCCGGCATCCCACCGGCGGCCGCTCGGTTCCCCCCTCTCCCAAACCGGCGGCCGCCTTTTCCCGTCCGGGGCGGCGCGCCCGCCTTTTCCTGTTCCGGGCGGCGCGCCCGCGAAGCCGTGCGCGAACCGCAACCCGGTGTCACTCTGTGGGACGGGCCACACAACCCTGGACGTACGGCATGCCGGATGCGCGATAGCCTGACCGCTGGATCGATCTCTTGATGCCAAGAGATCGATCAAACGTCCGGGGCAGGGACGCCCCACCGCCAGCTGTCATACGGAGAACGCCATGACCCGCACTCCCGTGAACGTCACCGTCACCGGCGCGGCCGGCCAGATCGGTTACGCACTGCTCTTCCGCATCGCCTCCGGCCAGCTGCTCGGCGCGGACGTGCCGGTCAAGCTGCGCCTCCTGGAGATCACGCCCGCGCTGAAGGCCGCCGAGGGCACGGCCATGGAGCTGGACGACTGCGCGTTCCCGCTGCTCCAGGGGATCGACATCACCGACGACCCGAACGTCGCCTTCGACGGCGCCAACGTCGCCCTTCTCGTGGGCGCCCGCCCGCGCACCAAGGGCATGGAGCGCGGTGACCTCCTGGAGGCCAACGGCGGCATCTTCAAGCCGCAGGGCAAGGCCATCAACGACCACGCCGCGGACGACATCAAGGTCCTCGTCGTCGGCAACCCGGCCAACACCAACGCCCTGATCGCCCAGGCCGCCGCCCCGGACGTACCGGCCGAGCGCTTCACCGCGATGACCCGCCTCGACCACAACCGCGCGCTGACCCAGCTGGCGAAGAAGACGGGCTCCACCGTCGCCGACATCAAGCGACTGACGATCTGGGGCAACCACTCCGCCACCCAGTACCCGGACATCTTCCACGCCACCATCGCGGGCAAGAACGCCGCCGAGGTCGTCAACGACGAGAAGTGGCTGGCCGAGGACTTCATCCCGACCGTCGCCAAGCGCGGTGCGGCGATCATCGAGGCGCGTGGCGCGTCCTCCGCCGCCTCCGCCGCCAACGCGGCCATCGACCACGTGTACACGTGGGTCAACGGCACCGCCGAGGGCGACTGGGCCTCCATGGGCGTCCCGTCCGACGGTTCCTACGGCGTCCCGGAGGGCCTCATCTCCTCCTTCCCCGTCACCACCAGGAACGGCGCGTACGAGATCGTCCAGGGCCTGGACGTCAACGAGTTCTCCCGCGCCCGCATCGACGCCTCCGTGCAGGAGCTGGCTGAGGAGCGCGACGCGGTCCGCGCACTCGGCCTCATCTGAGCCACGGCTCGCTGAACCCCCGAACTCCCCGATCCCCGGGCGGCACCGGCCGCCCGGGGATCGGTGCGTCGGGGCCGGACGCCTACCCGCCTTCCGTGATCCGCTCCGCCAGGTCCAGGAACGCGTTCAGCGTCGGGGTCCGCAACCGGCTCAGCTGCCGGAACCGCGGCGAGCCGAGCGCCTTGTCGAAGGGCACCGGCACCACCTGGCCGACGCTGATCCCGAGGCGGCCCGCGAGTGCGGCCGGGACCCGACGGGCCGAGGGCCCCTCGATCTCGGTGACGACGACGATCGCCTCGTCGACCCGCCGCCACCGCCGGGCCTCGCGCAGCCGGTCGAGCGTCTGCCGGGCGGCGCGCAGGAACCAGTCGGCGTTGCCGCGGCACAGGATCAGCCGGTCCGTCAGATCCAGGACGTGCATTCTCAGTGACGTCGCGCACTTTCGGCCACGGATGGCGCATGCAATCAGGGGCGGAGGGCATGCGCTCACGGTCCCGATGGGTGACGCGGTTGTCACCCAACGGCACCGAACAGGAACGGAAGGCAACCCCGATCATGGCGGACAGCACAGAACTCCAGGCGCGGAAGACCATCTGCGCGGGCGGCGAATGGCGTGAAGCCGTCTCCGGCGCCACGCGCGAGATCCTCGACCCCGCGGACGCCCTGCCGTTCGCCCTGGTCGCGGAGGGCGACGAGAAGGACACCGACCTCGCGGTGGCGGCGGCCCGGCAGGCATTCGATCACGGCGAGTGGCCGCGCACCCCCGTCGCCGAGCGCGCCGCGCTGCTGCGCCGCGTCGCCGAACTCCTCGTACGCGACCGCGAGAAACTCGGCCTGCTGGAGAGCCGGGACGCGGGCAAGACGGTCGAGGAGGGCCGCGTCGACATCGACTGCGTCGCCGACGCCTTCCGCTACTTCGCCGATCTCGTCGCCGCGGAGGCCCCCGGCCGGGTCGTCGACGCCGGCTCACCCGACGTCCACAGCGTCGTCGTGCACGAACCTGTCGGCGTGTGCGCGCTGATCACCCCCTGGAACTACCCTCTCCTCCAGGCCAGTTGGAAGATCGCCCCGGCGCTCGCCGCCGGCAACACCTTCGTGGTCAAGCCCAGCGAGATCACCCCGCTGACGACGATCGCGCTCATCGACCTGCTCGCCGAGGCGGGCCTGCCCGCCGGTGTCGCCAACATCGTCACCGGCCCCGGCCACTCGGTCGGCGCCCGCCTCGCCGAGCACCCCGACGTCGACCTGGTCTCCTTCACCGGTGGCCTGGTCAGCGGCACCAAGGTCGCCCAGGCCGCCGCCCCGAGCGTCAAGAAGGTCGCCCTCGAACTCGGCGGCAAGAACCCCAACATCGTCTTCGCCGACGCCTGCGCCACCGAGGACGGCTTCGACACCGCCGTCGACCAGGCTCTCAACGCGGCCTTCATCCACAGCGGCCAGGTCTGCTCCGCCGGCGCACGCCTCATCGTCGAGGAGTCCCTCCGGGACCGCTTCGTCACCGAACTCGCCCGCCGGGCCGGGCGGATCCGCCTCGGCCGCGGCACCGAGGACGGCGTCGAGTGCGGCCCCCTCGTCTCCGCGCAGCAGCGCGCCAAGGTCGAGGCGTACGTCGAGTCGGCGCTGGCCGAGGGCGCCGTACTGCGCTCCGGCGGCAAGCGCCCCGCCCCCTCCCCGCAGCGGCCGGAGAACGGCTACTTCTACGAGCCGACCGTCCTCGACCGCTGCCACCGCGAGATGCGTGTCGTCCGCGAGGAGGTCTTCGGCCCCGTCCTCACCGTCGAGACCTTCCGCACCGAGGACGAGGCGGTCGCCCTCGCCAACGACACCGAGTACGGCCTCGCGGGCGCCGTCTGGACCACCGACGCGGGCCGCGCCCGCCGGGTCGCCGGCCGGCTCCGCCACGGCACCGTCTGGATCAACGACTTCCACCCCTATCTCCCGCAGGCGGAGTGGGGCGGCTTCGGCAGGAGCGGCGTGGGCCGCGAACTGGGCCCGGCCGGACTCGCCGAGTACCGCGAGACCAAACACGTCTACCAGAACCTCGCACCGAAGCCGGTCCGCTGGTTCGCGGGCTGACCCGTACCGACCGGCGTCCCCCGCCCCCTCACCCTCTCCCGGCGCTTGATCTCCCTCCCCCTGGAGTCCCCCATGCCCGAGACCCCCCACGTCTACGACTACGTCGTGATCGGCGGTGGCACCGCCGGCTCCGTCATAGCCGCCCGCCTCACCGAGAACCCCGACGTCACCGTCGCCGTCATCGAGGGCGGCCCCAGCGACGTCGGCCGCGACGACGTCCTCACCCTGCGCCGCTGGATGGGCCTGCTCGGCGGCGAACTCGACTACGACTACCCCACCACCGAACAGCCGCGCGGCAACTCCCACATCCGGCACAGCCGCGCCCGCGTCCTCGGCGGCTGCTCCTCCCACAACACCCTCATCGCCTTCAAGCCGCTCCCCTCCGACTGGGACGAGTGGGAGGCGGCCGGCGCCCGCGGCTGGGGCGCGTCCGCCATGGAGGAGTACTACGCCCGCCTGCTGAACAACATCGTCCCGGTCGACGAGAAGGACCGGAACGCCATCGCCCGCGACTTCGTCGACGCCGCGCAGGCCGCACTCGGGGTACCCCGCGTCGAGGGCTTCAACCGGCAGCCGTTCACCGACGGCGCCGGCTTCTTCGACCTCGCCTACCACCCCGAGGACAACAAGCGCTCCAGCGCCTCGGTGGCCTACCTGCATCCGGTCATGGACGAGCGCCCGAACCTCCGCATCCTCCTGGAGACCTGGGCGTACCGGCTGGAGCTGGACGGCACCCGGGCGACGGGCGTGCACGTACGCGCGCGGGACGGCGAGGAGTTCGTCGTGCGGGCCCGCAACGAGGTCGTGCTGTGCGCGGGCGCCGTCGACTCGCCGCGCCTGCTCCTGCACTCCGGCATCGGCCCCAAGGCCGACCTGGACGCCCTCGGCATCCCCGTCGCCCACGACCTGCCCGGCGTCGGCGAGAACCTCCTCGACCACCCCGAGTCGGTGATCGTGTGGGAGACGCACGGTCCGATCCCCGAGAACTCCGCGATGGACTCCGACGCCGGCCTGTTCGTGCGCCGCGACCCCGACATCCCCGGCCCCGACCTGATGTTCCACTTCTACCAGATCCCCTTCACGGACAATCCGGAGCGCCTCGGCTACGAACGCCCGCCCCACGGCGTCTCGATGACCCCCAACATCCCCAAGCCGAGGAGCCGCGGCCGCCTGTACCTGACCAGCCCGGACCCCGCCGTGAAGCCCGCCCTCGACTTCCGCTACTTCACCGACGAGGACGACTACGACGGCCGCACCCTCGTCGACGGGATCAGGATCGCCCGCGAGATCGCGAAGACCGAGCCGCTCGCCGGCTGGCTCAAGCGGGAGGTGGCCCCCGGCCCGCACATCACGGGCGACGAGGAGCTGAGCGAGTACGCCCGCAAGGTCGCGCACACCGTGTACCACCCCGCGGGCACCTGCCGTATGGGTGCGGCCGACGACGAACTGGCCGTCGTCGACCCGCGGTTGCGCGTCCGCGGCCTGGACGGCCTGCGCATCGCCGACGCGTCGGTGTTCCCGACCATGACCGCGGTCAACCCGATGATCGGCGTGCTGATGCTCGGGGAACGGGCGGCCGACCTGATCGCGGAGCGGACGGACGGCGTGACCGCCGGGCGGACCGCGGGCCGGATCGGGGGCGGTGCGTGATGACCACGGTCCCCCACACCCCCGTCTTCTCCGTCGAAGGCCTCTGGAAGGTCTTCGGCCCCAAGTCCGGACGCGTCCCCCACGACCCGGAGCTGGCCGCCCTCCCCGCCGCCGAGCTGCGCTCGCGCACCGGCTGCACGGCCGCCGTCCGGGACGTCTCCTTCGACATCCGCAAGGGCGAGGTCTTCGTCGTGATGGGCCTGTCCGGCTCCGGCAAGTCCACCCTCGTGCGCTGCCTGACCCGGCTGATCGAACCGACGGCCGGCTCCATCGCCGTCGACGGCGAGGACGTCCGCGCGATGGACCGCGCCCGCCTGCGTGAACTCCGCCGCCACCGGGCCGCGATGGTCTTCCAGCACTTCGGCCTGCTCCCGCACCGCACGGTGCTCGACAACGTGGCCTACGGCCTGGAGATCCAGGGCGTGGGCAGGTCCGAGCGCCGAGAGCGGGCCCGCGAGGTCGTCGCCAAGGTCGGCCTGGAGGGCATGGAACACCGCAGGCCGGGCCAGCTCTCCGGCGGCCAGCGCCAACGGGTGGGTCTCGCGCGGGCGTTGGCGGTGGATCCGGAGGTGCTCCTCTTCGACGAGCCGTTCAGCGCCCTCGACCCGCTGATCCGGCGGGACATGCAGGAGGAGGTGATCCGCCTGCACCGCGAGGAGGGCCGCACGATGGTCTTCATCACCCACGACCTGAGCGAGGCGCTCAAGCTCGGCGACCGCATCGCCCTGATGCGCGACGGCCGCGTCGTCCAGCTCGGCACCCCGGAGGAGATCGTCGGCTCGCCCGCCGACGACTACGTCCGCGAGTTCGTCCGCGACGTGCCCCGCGAGCAGGTACTCACCGTCCGCACGGCCATGCGCGCCGCGACCCCGGAGGAAGCCGGCAACGGCCCCGCCGTCGCCCCCGACGCCACGGTCTCCGAGGCCATCGAAGCGGTCGCCCGCACCGGCACCCCGGCCCGCGTCATGGACAGGGGCCGCTGCCTGGGAGTGGTCGACTCGAACGACCTGCTGGGGGTCGTGGCGGGGGCGGCACCCCGTGGGGAGGCGGTCTGATGGCGGCGGTCACCGCACCGGCCCCACGGGTCTCCCGCCCCGGCGCGCTGAAGAACCGCGCCGTCCGCAAACTCCTCGTCCTCGCCCTCGCGGCAGCGGTCCTCGCCCCCCTCGCCCACGCCCGCTGGCACAGCGGAACCTGGCCCGCCGCCCTCACCGTCGACCTGACCGACCCGCTGACCCACGTCAGCGACTGGATCATCGACAACCGGGACAGCCACCCCCTGTTCCTCTACTTCTTCGGCCACATCAGCAACGCCGTCGTGCTCTCCGTACGCGCCGTGTACCTGTTCCTGCTGGCCGCGGGCTGGGCCGGTGTCACCGCGCTGGGCGCGCTCGTCGCCTGGCGGGCGGCGGGCGTACGGCTGGCGCTCGGCACGGCGTCCGCGTTCCTGGCCTGCGGCCTGCTCGGCATGTGGGTGCCGACCATGCAGACCCTCGCCCTCATGGTGGTGGCCGTCCTCGCGTCCGTCGTCGTCGGTGGGCTCCTGGGCCTCGCCGCCGGCCTCTCGGACCGCATGGACCGGGCCCTGCGCCCCGTCCTGGACACCATGCAGGTGCTGCCGGCCTTCGCCTACCTGCTCCCCGTCGTCCTGGTCTTCGGCATCGGCGTCCCGGCGGCCGTCCTGGCCACCGTCGTGTACGCCGCCCCGCCGATGGCCCGCCTCACCTCGCTCGGTCTGCGCGGCGCCGACAAGGAGGTCCTGGAGGCGGTGGAGTCGCTCGGCGCCACCGCCCGCCAGCGCCTGCTGACCGCCCGTATCCCGCTGGCCCGCAGGGAACTCCTCCTCGGGCTCAACCAGACGATCATGATGGCGCTGTCGATGGCGGTCATCGCGTCGGTGATCGGCGGCGGAGGCCTCGGGGACCGCGTCTACCAGGCGCTGGCGTCGGTCGACGTGGGCGCGGCCCTCGCCGCCGGCATCCCCATCGTGCTGCTGGCGGTCGTCCTCGACCGGGTGACGGCCGCCGCCGGACGTGACACCGGGGTGGCCCACGGGCGCCGCACCACCCTCGCGCTGCTCGCCGCCACCGTGGCCGTGGCCGTCGCCGTGCGGCTGGCCGGCCGGCTCGACTGGCCGGACGCGTGGACGGTCGCCGTCGCCGAACCGGTCAACCGTGCCGTCGACTGGATGACCGACCACCTCTACTCCGGTGTGCCCGTCGTCGGCGGCACCGCCGACTGGGCCGGTCACTTCACCACCTGGGTCCTGGACCCGGTCCGTGACGGCCTCCAGTGGCTGCCCTGGTGGTCGGTGCTGCTGCTGGTCGCCGCGCTCGCCTGGCTGATCGGCACCTGGCGCACCGCGCTGACCGCCGTCCTCGCGATGGCCGCGATCGGTGTGCTCGGGGTGTGGGAGCCGTCCCTGGACACGCTGTCGCAGGTCCTCGCGGCGGTCGCGGTCACCCTCGTGCTGGGCTTCGCGACCGGGGTCGCGGCAGCCCGCAGCGACCGCGTCGAACGGCTGCTGCGCCCCGTCCTGGACGTCTTCCAGACGATGCCGCAGTTCGTGTACCTGATCCCGGTCGTGGCCCTGTTCGGCGTCGGCCGGGCGCCGGCCGTCGCCGCGGCCGTCGTCTACGCACTGCCGGCCGTGGTCCGCATCACCACCCAGGGACTGCGCCAGGTCGACCCGGCCGCCCTGGAGTCCGCCCGTTCGCTCGGCGCGACCGGCGGCCAGCAACTGCGCCAGGTCCAGCTCCCGCTGGCCCGGCCCGCGCTGCTCCTGGCCGTCAACCAGGGCGTCGTCCTGGTCCTCGCCGTCGTCATCATCGGCGGCCTGGTGGGCGGCGGAGCCCTCGGCTACGACGCCGTCTTCGGCCTCGCCCAGGGCGACCTGGCGACCGGCCTGGTGGCCGGCGCCGCGATCGTCTGCCTCGGCCTGATGCTCGACCGGGTCACCCAGCCGGCCGTCCGGCATCCGAAGAAGGGAGCCTGACATGCGACTCCGTACGACCGCCGCGGCGGCGGGTCTGCTGCTGCTGACCGGCTGCGGCGCCGCCGACATGACCGAGCAGGCCTCGCCCTTCGCCAACGCCCGGGGCACGAGGACGGTGACCCTGTCCGTGCAGTCCTGGGTGGGCGCGCAGGCCAACGTGGCCGTCGCCCGGTACCTCCTGGAGCACGAACTCGGCTACCGCGTCGACACCGTCCAGGTCGACGAGGTGCCCGCCTGGGACGCCCTCAGCCAGGGCCGCGTCGACGCGATCATGGAGGACTGGGGACACCCCGAGCAGGAACAGCGCTACGTCGACGACAAGAGGACCATCGCGCGCGGCGGTGACCTCGGCGTCACCGGACACATCGGCTGGTACGTCCCCACGTACTTCGCCGAGGCGCACCCGGACGTCACCGACTGGAAGAACCTCGACAAGTACGCCTCGCGGTTCCGCACGGCGGAGAGCGGCGGCAAGGGCCAGCTGATGGACGGCTCCCCGTCGTACGTCACCAACGACAAGGCCCTCGTGGAGAACCTGGACCTGGACTACCAGGTCGTCTTCGCCGGCTCCGAGGCCGCGCAGATCACCCAGATCCGCCGGTTCGCCGAGGAGAAGAAGCCCTTCCTGACCTACTGGTACGCCCCGCAGTGGCTGTTCGAGAAGGTCCCGATGACCGAGGTGAAGCTGCCCCCGTACAAGGAGGGCTGCGACGCCGACCCGCGGAAGGTCGCCTGCGGCTATCCGCACACCCCGCTGGAGAAGTACCTCAACGCGGACTTCGCGAGGAACGGCGGCAAGGCGGCGGCCTTCCTGAAGAGGTTCAAGTGGACCACCGAGGACCAGAACATGGTCTCCCTGCTGATCGCGGACCAGAAGCTCACCCCTGAGGAGGCGGCGAAGAGGTGGGTGGACAGCCACGAGTCGACCTGGCGCGCGTGGCTGTCCTAGCCCCGTTGCGGTCAGGGCCGCTCGCGCAGACGCTCCGCGATCCGCCTGACCGCTGCCGTCGCCTGCCGCTGCATCCCCGGCCCGAAGGTGACGCGCGTGGCCCCGAGTTCGCCCAGTTCGGCGGGCGAGGGGCCCTCGCCGACCCGCGCTGACACATTGACCGGCCCCTGCGTCCCGGCCCGCAGCAGCGGCAGCACGGCGGTCGGGGCGCCGATCGGATACACGCAGTCGGCGCCGGCCGCGACGTACAGCGCGGCCCGCTCGATGGCCCGCGCCGGGTCGGGCTCGCCCCGGAGGAAGGTGTCGATCCGCGCGTTCAGGAACAGCTGGTCGGCGGCTGCCGACCGCACCTCGGCGAGCCAGTCGGCGTGGGCGTCCGCGTCCTTGAGGACATCCCCGTCGGAGTCCTCCAGGTTGCAGCCCACCGCGCCGGCCTCCAGCAGCCGCTCGACGAGTTCCTTCGCCGGCAGGCCGTAGCCGCCCTCGACGTCCGCCGACACGGGCACGTCCACGGCCCGGCTGATCCGCGCGATCGCCGCGAACATCTCCTCCGCCGGTGTGTGCCCGTCCGCGTAGCCGAGCGAGGCGGCGACCCCGGCGCTCGGCGTGGCCAGCGCCGGGAAACCGGCGTCGGCGAGGGCACGGGCGCTGGCCGCGTCCCACGGCCCCGGCAGGACCAGCGGGTCGTCGGGCAGCCGCCCGTGGTGCAGGGCGCGGAAGGCGTCGGCCTCGGTCACCATCGGGTGCCTCCCGGTAACGCGTCGCGGGTGTCCGCCGTGCGGGGGATCACCGGTGCTGCCCCGGCTGGTAGTGCCCCGGCACCAGCCGGCAGGTCACGCCGAACCGGTTCCACGCGTTGATCACGGTGATCGCGGCGATCAGCTGCGCCAGCTCCGCCTCCTCGAAGTGCTTGGCGGCCCGCTCGTACACCGCGTCCGGCACGAACCCGTCCGTGAGGACGGTCACCGCCTCGGTGAGCGCCAGCGCCGCCAGCTCCCGCTCCGTGTAGAAGTGCCCGGACTCCTCCCAGGCGCTGAGCTGGACGATCCGCTCGACGCTCTCCCCGGCCGCCAGGGCGTCCTTGCTGTGCATGTCCACGCAGAGCGCGCAGCGGTTGATCTGCGAGGCGCGGACCTTCACCAGCTCCAGCAGCTTCGCGTCGAGGCCCTTCCGGGCGGCGGCGTCCAGCCGGACCATCGCCTTGTAGACCTCGGGTGCCAGCTCGGCCCAGGCCAGGCGGGGGGTGTGCTCGGGGGCGTATTCCACGGTCGTCGTGCCGTCGGTCGCGTTCGTCGTGCCTTCGATCGTCATGCCTCGACCCTACGAGCGAGGCTGCCCACCGGTATGGTCCATTTCCATGGCGAAATCCTGGGCCAATCTGGGCATCGACCTGCACCTGGAACCGACCGGTCCCGGCGTGCGGCGCGGCCTGACCGACGCCCTGCGCCAAGCCGTCCACAGCGGCCGGCTGGCCCCCGGCACCCGGCTGCCCTCCTCCCGCGCGCTCGCCGCCGACCTCGGCGTCGCCCGCAACACCGTGGCCGAGGCCTACGCCGATCTGGTCGCCGAGGGCTGGCTGACCGCGAGACAGGGATCCGGAACGCGTGTGGCGGACCGCGCGGTGGTCGCGTCGGCCGGTGCCGCGGCCCCGCGCAGGCAACACCACCGTCCGGTGTACGACCTGCGCCCGGGCACCCCCGACCTGGCCTCCTTCCCGCGAGCCGAGTGGCTCAGGGCCGCTCGCCGCGCCCTCGCCGCCGCCCCCAACGACGCCCTCGGCTACGGCGACCCGCGCGGCCGCGTCGAACTGCGCACCGTCCTCGCCGGCTACCTCGCTCGCGCCCGCGGCGTCCGCACCGACCCCGGACGCGTCCTGGTCGTCGCCGGGTTCACGCACGGACTCCAGGTGCTCGGCAGGGTCCTGCACGCCCGCGGGGTGCGCACGGTCGCCGTGGAGTCGTACGGCCTCGACGCGCACGAGCAGCAGCTGAGGGCGGCCGGGCTGCGGACAGTCCCGCTGCCCTTCGACCGGCTCGGCACCGACCCGGAGGGATTGAGCGACGCGGGGGCGGTCCTGCTGACCCCCGCGCACCAGTTCCCGATGGGCGTCCCCCTGCACCGCGACCGGCGGGCCGCGATCGTGGACTGGGCGCGCCGCGCCGGCGGACTGGTCCTGGAGGACGACTACGACGGCGAGTTCCGCTACGACCGCCAGCCCGTCGGCGCCCTCCAGGGCCTCGACCCCGACCACGTCGTCTACCTGGGCACCGCCAGCAAGTCCCTGGCGCCCGCCCTGCGGCTCGGCTGGGCGGTGCTGCCCCCCGGCCTCGCCGAGGAGGCCGCCGGCGCCAAGGGCGGCATCGACACCTGCGGCGTACTGGACCAGCTGACGCTGGCCGAGTTCATCACCTCCGGCGCCTACGACCGCCACGTCCGCTCGGCCCGCCTGCGCTACCGCCGCCGCCGCGACGCCCTGGTCACGGCCCTGGCCGAACACGCCCCCGAGGCCCACGTGGCCGGCATCGCGGCAGGCCTGCACGCGGTGGTCGGCCTGCCGTCCGGCACCGAGCAGCCGGTAATCCAGGCCGCGGCCTGGCAGGGCCTGGCCCTGCACGGCCTCTCCTACTTCCGTCATGAATCGGCCCGAGCCGCTCCCCTGGACGCCCTGGTCGTCGGCTATGGCACCCCACCGGACCACGCCTGGGCAGGAGCCCTGAACGCCCTGTGCAGGGTGCTGCCCTGACCGGCGGACCGTCAGCCGTCGGCTCCCCGTGACGCCTCCAGCGCGGCAGTACCCTCCGCGGGGACACCCCCCGGCGCCCCGCCGGCAGTCCCCTTCGGGGGGACACCCCCCGGCGCCTCCCCGAAGCGGGCCAACGCAAGGGCTCCCGCCACGGCCACCGCGAAGCCCGTCACCGCCAGCCAGCCCAGGCCCTCCCGCGTGCGGTCGCCGAGCCACACCACGCCCACCGTCGCCGGTCCGATGGTCTCGCCGATCACCATGGCGGCGGTGGCCGCCGTCACCGAACCCCGCCGCAACGCCGAGGTCAAAGCCAGGAACGCCGCCGCGCCGCCGACCAGCAGCGCGTACACCGCCGGGTTCGTGGCGAGGTCCGCCGGGCCGAGGGAGTCGATCAACCGGACGGCCACCTCGACGACCCCGAACCCGAGCCCGGCCCCCAGCCCGAGCACCGCCGCCCGCCTCCGCTCGGTCAGCCGCCCGGCGGCCGGTCCCAGCAGCAGGACCGCCACGGCGACCCCCAGCAGCGCGTACTTCAGCGCGGCCGGACCGCCCCGGTCCCCCTCCGGCGAGGGCCGCCCCGACGGCGTAGATCGGGACCGACCGCAAAGCGGCCACCTGGAACAGGAACCCCAGCCCGTCCAGGGCGAGGCCCGCGAGGAACCGCCACTGCCGCACCGCCCGCAGGAACAGCGCCGCCCCACCGTCCCGGCCCGGTTCCACCGCCCGCGCGGCCATCGCCTGCAACACCGTCGCCGCGCCGAAGCAGACGGCCGAACCGAGGGCACACGCCATTCCGAAGAGCACGGAGAGAGACTCTAGGGGGCACGGCCGCGGGCGCTTCCAGGCGTCGCTCGCATGGTGGACCGGACACCTTCGGGGGTCGGCGATCCCGGTAGGCTGGCCGCAGGGCCGTGACTGGCGCGCTGGGATGGGACGGACCATCGGGGAGCGGCCTGGAGTGACCGAGTGCCGTGCGCCTGGGCCAGACCGAGACCGTGACCGCTTGCACGCCACGCCACCCGGAGGCCGACGTCATGTCAGAGCAGCAGCCCCTCTCCACCGAGTCCACCGCCTTCCGCGCCGCCCTCGACGTGATCCGCGCCGTCGAGCCGCGCGTCGCCGACGCGATCGGCCAGGAGGTCGCCGACCAGCGCGAGATGCTCAAGCTGATCGCCTCCGAGAACTACGCCTCCCCGGCCACCCTCCTCGCGATGGGCAACTGGTTCAGCGACAAGTACGCCGAGGGCACCGTCGGCCGCCGCTTCTACGCCGGCTGCCGCAATGTCGACACCGTCGAGGCCCTCGCCGCCGAGCACGCCCGCGAACTCTTCGGCGCCCGCCACGCCTACGTCCAGCCGCACTCCGGCATCGACGCCAACCTGGTCGCCTTCTGGGCCGTCCTCGCCGACCGGGTGGAGGCGCCCTTCCTGGAGAGGACCGGCGCCCGCCAGGTCAACGACCTCTCCGAGGCCGACTGGGCCGAACTCCGCCGGGCCTTCGGCAACCAGCGCATGCTGGGCATGTCCCTGGACGCCGGCGGCCACCTCACCCACGGCTTCCGCCCCAACATCTCCGGCAAGATGTTCGACCAGCGCTCCTACGGCACCGACCCGGCGACGGGCCTGATCGACTACGACGCCCTGCGTGCCTCGGCCCGCGAGTTCAAGCCCCTCGTCATCGTGGCGGGCTACTCCGCGTACCCCCGCCTGGTGAACTTCCGGATCATGCGGGAGATCGCCGACGAGGTGGGCGCGACCCTGATGGTCGACATGGCGCACTTCGCCGGTCTGGTCGCGGGCAAGGTGCTGACCGGCGACTTCGACCCGGTCCCGCACGCCCAGATCGTCACGACCACCACCCACAAGTCGCTGCGCGGCCCGCGCGGCGGCATGGTCCTGTGCGACGACTCGCTCAAGGACCAGGTGGACCGCGGTTGCCCGATGGTCCTCGGCGGCCCGCTCCCGCACGTCATGGCCGCGAAGGCGGTGGCCCTGGCCGAGGCGCGACAGCCCGCCTTCCAGGACTACGCCCAGCGCATCGTCGACAACTCCCGGGCGCTGGCGGAGGGCCTGACGCGGCGCGGCGCCACCCTCGTCACCGGGGGCACCGACAACCACCTCAACCTGATCGACGTCGCCACGTCCTACGGCCTCACCGGCCGCCAGGCCGAGTCGGCACTCCTCGACTCGGGCATCGTCACCAACCGCAACGCCATCCCCGCCGACCCCAACGGTGCCTGGTACACCTCCGGCATCCGTGTCGGCACCCCGGCACTGACCACGCGGGGCCTCGGCACGGCCGAGATGGACGAGGTCGCGGGCCTGATCGACCGCGTCCTGACGACGGCGGAGCCGGGCACGACGAAGTCGGGCGCTCCGTCGAAGGCCTCCCACGTGCTCGACGAGAAGGTCTCCGACGAGATCTCCCGGCGCGCGACCGACCTGGTGGCGGCCTTCCCGCTGTACCCGGAGATCGACCTCGGCTGACCGGCGTCGCGCCCCCAGGGGCAGCACGCCCGGGGGCGCGGGGCCGTGTCGCTCCGCGGCGACCGCACGCGGGCTCGACCGGCCCACGCGCCCCCCGCTCTCCCCGCCCTCCGAAACCACCTCCGCGGCTCTGAGACAATGGTGGGCATGGCGAATGACCGTCCCCGCGTGCTCTCCGGAATCCAGCCCACCGCAGGCTCGTTCCACCTCGGCAACTACCTCGGCGCCGTCCGCCAGTGGGTGGCCCTCCAGGAGTCCCACGACGCGTTCTACATGGTCGTCGACCTGCACGCGATCACGGTTCCGCAGGACCCGGGGGAGCTGACCGCCAACACCCGGCTGGCCGCCGCGCAGCTGCTCGCGGCCGGGCTCGACCCGGACCGGTGCACGCTGTTCGTGCAGAGCCACGTCCCCGAGCACGCCCAGCTCGCCTGGGTCATGAACTGCCTCACCGGCTTCGGCGAGGCCTCCCGCATGACCCAGTTC
Organism: Streptomyces sp. NPDC033216; assembly: GCF_055577115.1. Taxonomy (NCBI): domain Bacteria; kingdom Bacillati; phylum Actinomycetota; class Actinomycetes; order Kitasatosporales; family Streptomycetaceae; genus Streptomyces; species Streptomyces sp. NPDC033216. The sequence goes on from NZ_JBVIQK010000002.1 coordinate 195,138, forward strand.
AAGGACAAGTCCGCCCGGCAGGGCGCCGACCGCGCCTCGGTCGGCCTGTTCACGTACCCGATCCTCCAGGTCGCGGACATCTTGCTGTACCAGGCCGACGAGGTGCCGGTCGGCGAGGACCAGCGTCAGCACATCGAGCTGACCCGTGACCTCGCCGAGCGCTTCAACGGCCGCTTCGGGGAGACCTTCACGATCCCGAAGCCGTACATCCCGAAGGAGACGGGCAAGATCTACGACCTTCAGGACCCGTCGATCAAGATGAGCAAGTCGGCGTCCACGCCGAAGGGCCTCATCAACCTGCTGGACGAGCCGAAGGCCACCGCGAAGAAGGTCAGGAGCGCGGTCACGGACACCGACACGGTCGTCCGCTTCGACCCCGAGAACAAGCCGGGCGTGAGCAACCTCCTCGGCATCTACTCGACCCTCACCGGCACCACCGTCCCGGAGCTGGAGCGGCAGTACGAGGGCAAGCTGTACGGCGCCCTCAAGACGGACCTCGCCGAGGTCGTCGTCGAGTTCGTCACGCCGTTCCGGGACCGCACCCAGCAGTACCTGGACGATCCCGAGACGCTCGACTCGATCCTGGCCAAGGGCGCCGAGAAGGCCCGCGCCGTGGCCGCGGAGACGCTGTCCCAGACGTACGAGAAGGTGGGCTTCCTGCCCGCCAAGCACTGAGGGCGCCCCACCGCCCGCCCGTTCCACCGGGCAGAGCGCTGCACATCACTTCCGCCGCGCCTGCCCCCGGCGCGGCCCTGGCCGTACAGTCGATAGCCGTACGACCCAGTGCGGACCCGGCACCGGGCCGGTGTCCGGCACATCCGGTACATCCGACGCGACGAAGGAGACGACGTGGGGACCGTAACGATCGGCGTGTCGATCGCGGTCCCGGAGCCTCACGGCAGCCTGCTCCAGGAGCGGCGCGCGGGCTTCGGCGACGCCGCGGCTCACGGTATCCCCACGCATGTCACGCTGCTGCCGCCGACGGTGATCGACGACAGCGCCCTCCCGGCCGTCGAGGCGCACCTGACCGCGGTGGCCGAGGCCGGCCGCCCGTTCCCGATGCGGCTGTGCGGCACCGGCACCTTCCGGCCCCTGTCCCCGGTGGTGTACGTCCAGGTGGTCGAGGGCGCCTCCGCCTGCGCCTGGCTCCAGAAGCAGGTCCGTGACGCCTCCGGGCCGGTCGCCCGCGACCTCCAGTTCCCCTACCACCCGCACGTCACGGTGGCGCACGGCATCGACGAGGCGGCGATGGACCGGGCGTACGAGGAACTCGCCGACTACCGGGCCGAGTGGTCCTGCACCGGCTTCGCCCTGTACGAGCAGGGCGCCGACGGCATCTGGCGCAAGCTCCGCGAGTACGCCTTCGGCGGTCCGGTCGTCCCCCCGCAGGCCGCCCATGTGGACCGCGGCTCCCTCCCCGCCCGCTGACCCGGCCCACCCGGACGCGAGGGCCTAGACGGGCAGTCTGCGGAACAGCCCGCGCGGCAGATGCCGCAGCCCCGACATCACCAGGCGCAGCACCCCCGGCACCCACACCGTCTCCGAGCGCCGCCGCAGCCCCAGTTCGACGGCGGCCGCGACCTCCTCGGGGGTGGTCGCCAGCGGCGCCTCCTCCAGCCCGGCGGTCATCCTCGTACGGACGAAGCCGGGGCGTACGACCATGACGTGGACGCCCGTCCCGTGCAGCGCGTCGCCCAGCCCCTGGGCGAAGGCGTCGAGGCCGGCCTTGCTGGAGCCGTAGATGAAGTTGGCACGGCGGGCCCGCTCGGCGGCGACGGACGACAGCACGACCAGGGAGCCGTGGCCCTGGGCCTGGAGGGCGCGGGCCGCGACCAGCCCCGCCGACACCGCGCCCGTGTAGTTGGTCTGCGCGACGCGCACGGCGGCCACCGGGTCGCGCTCGTCGTGGGCCTGGTCGCCGAGCAGGCCGAAGGCGAGCAGCACCACGTCGATGTCGCCCTCCGCGAACACCTTGCCGAGCACGCTCTCGTGCGCCTCGGGGTCGAGGGCGTCGAAGGCGACGGTGCGCACGTCGGCGCCGAGGGCCCGCAGGTCCGCGGCGGCCGACTCAAGGGCGGGCGTGGGACGCCCGGCCAGCCAGACCGTGCGGGTGCGGCGGGCGAGCAGACGGCGCGCGGTGGCGAGCGCGATCTCGGACGTGCCTCCTAGGACGAGAAGGGACTGGGGAAGGCCGAAGGCGTCCTTCACGACTGCTCCTGGGTTCTGGAGGGGGTTCTAGAGGGTGAGTCGGCGAGCGAGGTCGGACACGAAGACCCCGCGGGGGTCCAGCTCCGCGCGCAGGGCGCGGAAGTCGTCCAGTCGCGGATACATCGCGGCGAGCAGGTCCGGTCGCAGCCTGGAGTCCTTGGCGAGGTAGACGCGTCCGCCGGCGGCGGCGACCTCCGCGTCGAGTTCGTCGAGGAAGACGCCGAGGCCGGGCAGGTTCGCGGGGATGTCCAGGGCCAGCGTCCAGCCGGGCACGGGGAAGGACAGCCAGCCGGGGTCGGCGTCCCCGAACCGTTTGAGGACGGCGAGGAAGGACGGGCAGCGGCGCCGCGCGATGCGGGCCACGATCCGGCGCAGGGTCTCCTCCCGGCCGTGGCCGACGACGAACTGGTACTGCACGAAGCCGGCGCGGCCGTAGACACGGTTCCAGTGCGGGACGCCGTCGAGGGGGTGGAAGAAGGCCGACAGTCGCTGGAGTTCGCCGGTACGCGCGCGGGGCGCCCTGCGGTACCACAGTTCGTTGAACAGGCCCACGGTCCGGCGCGTGAGCAGCCCCTCGGGGACGTACGCGGGCGCGGCCGGGAGCCGGGCGGGGCGGAAGGACAGCGGGGCGTTGCGTGCCCGTGCGGGCAGCGCGGCGAGGGGGGCGTGGTCGCCGCGGGTCAGGACGGCGCGGCCGGTGGCGGCGCCGCGGGCGAGCAGGTCGATCCAGGCGACCGAGTAGCGGTAGCGGTGGTCGGTCGCGGTCAGCCGGGCCATCAGGTCGTCGAGGTCGGTCGCGCGCTCGGTGTCGACGGACATGAGGGTCGTCTCGACGGGCTGGAGCCGGACGGTCGCCGTGAGGATCACGCCGGTCAGGCCCATGCCGCCCGCGGTCGCGTCGAAGAGCGCGGTGCCGGGGCGGACCGTGCGGACCGTGCCGTCGGCGGTGAGCAGCTCCAGCGACACGACGTGCCGGGAGAAGGAGCCGGACACGTGGTGGTTCTTGCCGTGGATGTCGGCGCCGATCGCCCCGCCGACGGTCACATAGCGGGTGCCGGGGGTCACCGGCACGAACCAGCCCAGCGGCAGCAGGACCTCCATGAGGTGGTGCAGGGAGACGCCCGCGTCGCACAGGACGCTGCCGCCGGCCACGTCGATGGCGTGGATCTGGTCGAGGCCCGTCATGTCGAGCACCGCCCCGCCGGCGTTCTGCGCCGCGTCTCCGTACGCCCGCCCCAGGCCGCGGGGGATGCCTCCGCGTGCCCCGCAGCCCCGGACGGCGTTCACGGCCTCCTCGTACGTCCTGGGACGGATCAGACGGGCGGTGGAGGGAGCGGTGCGGCCCCACCCCGTGACGGAAACGGTCTCGGCAGGCATGTCGGTGACCGTATCGCCCCTCTGGAAGCGATTAGTTTTGAAACATTCCATCCTCCCCGGAATGGGTGATTAATGGTATGTCGCTCGATATTGCCGGAGTTCCGGCCCTTCTGGCGTGAACAGTGAACCCACATGGACGACTTGCAGTACATCGACGGCATCGACGGCATCGACGGCATCGACGGCACGGACCGCACGGACGGCATGGAGACCGGCATCGACCACCGCGTCCTCACGGCGGTCCACGCCCGTGGCGCCGATCCGCGCGTGGCGGCCGCGGCCCGCGCCCTGTCCTGGGTGGGCGAGCACGGAGCGCTGTGGCTCGCGGCGGGCCTCGCGGGAGCCGCCCTCGACGGCGCCCGGCGCGGCGCCTGGCTGCGCGCCACCGCGCTCACCGCGGGTGCGCACCTCGCCAGCATGGGCGTGAAACGGATCGTGCGCCGGCCTCGTCCCGCGCACGTCGAGCCCCTGGTCCGCACCGTCGGACGCCACTCCTTCCCGAGTTCGCACGCGACCTCGGCCGCGGCCGCCGCCGTCGCCTACGGCGCCCTCGGGGCGCACGCCGTGCCCCCGCTCGCCGCCGCGATGTGCCTGTCACGCCTGGTGGTCGGGGTGCACTACCCCTCCGACGTGGCCGCGGGGGCGGCCCTCGGAGCACTCGCTGCGCGCGTCGGCACCCGCTGGGTGAAGGCCGGCGCGCACGGGGTCCGGGGAGGCGTCCATGACTGAGGCCGCGCCCCTCGCCGAGACCCACCGCCGTGCGGAGACACGCTCCCCGGAATCCGCCCTCCTCGGACAGCGCACCCGCCGCCATCCCGGCACCGACCCCACCCCGCCCACCGGCGACGCGACACCCACCGGCTCCCTGGCGGCCGGCCTGCTGCGCACCGCCCGCCCCAAGCAGTGGGTGAAGAACGTCCTCGTCGTCGCCGCCCCCGCCGCGGCCGGACAGCTGTTCACCGTCCACGCCCTCACCGAACTCGCGCTCGTCATCGTCCTGTTCACCGCCTGCGCCGCAGCCGTCTACCTCGTCAACGACGCCCGTGACGCCGAGGCCGACCGCGCCCACCCCACCAAACGGCACCGCCCGGTCGCCGCCGGACAGGTCCCGGTCCCCGTCGCGTACGCCGTCGGAGGCGCCCTCGCGCTCCTCGCGCCGGCCGCCGCGGCCTGGCTGGCCACGCCGGCCGTCGCCGTGCTCCTCACCGCCTACCTGGGCATGCAACTGGCGTACTGCGTCAGCCTGAAGCACGTCCTCGTCGTCGACCTCGTCGTCGTCACCACCGGCTTCCTGATGCGGGCCATGGTCGGCGGGCTCGCGCTCGGCATCCCGCTGTCGCGCTGGTTCCTGATCACCACCGGGTTCGGGGCGCTGTTCATGGTGTCGGCCAAGCGCTACTCCGAGGCCGTGCAGATGGCCGGGACGGCGGGCGCCACGCGCGCGCTGCTCACCGAGTACACCACCGGCTACCTGCGCTTCGTCTGGCAGCTCGCGGCCGGGGTCGCCGTGCTCGGCTACTGCCTGTGGGCCCTGGAGGAGGGCGGCGTCCCGCACACCAGCGTGCTGCCCTGGCGCCAGCTGTCCGTGGTCGCCTTCGTCCTGGCCGTCCTGCGCTACGCCGTCTTCGCCGACCGCGGCACCGCGGGCGAACCCGAGGAGGTCGTCCTCGGCGACCGCGCCCTCGCCCTGATCGGTCTGGCCTGGCTCCTCATGTACGGGCTGGCGGTGGCCGATTGGTGACGCGCCGTCCCACCGTCGGTCACCGTCGCGCGGTTCCGGGGTAGACGGACGGCACGGGTGCTCGCCGGAGTACCGCGCGGATCTGACAAGGGCGGAAGCGGATCATGGACTGGCTGAAGAAGCTCCCCGGAATCGGGCCGTGGATCGCGCGCCTGACCGCCACGCACGCGTGGCGGTCGTACGAGCGGCTCGACCGGGTGCAGTGGACGATGCTGGCGGCCGCGATGACGTTCACCAGCTTCGTCGCGCTCTTCCCCCTGCTCACCGTGGCCGCCACGATCGGCGCCGCCACCCTCGGTCCCGAGCGGCAGAAGGAGCTCCAGGACAGGATCACCGACCAGGTGCCCGGCATCTCCGACCGGTTGAACATCGACGACCTGGTGCAGAACGCGGGCACCATCGGCCTCATCGCCGGTGCCGCCCTGCTGTTCACCGGCGTCGGCTGGGCGGGCTCGACGCGCGAGTGCCTGCGGGCGGTGTGGGAGCTGCCCGACGAGGAGGAGAACCCGGTCCTGCGCAAGGCCAAGGACCTGGGGATCCTCCTGGGACTCGGCGGCGCCGTCCTCGTCACCCTCGCCATCTCCACCGTCGCCTCCGCGATGGTCGGCTGGATCATCGAGCAGGCGGGCATCGACGAGTCCGGCTGGGGCGGCACCCTGCTGCGTGTCGTCGCGTTCCTCGTCGCCGTCCTCGCGGACTTCCTGCTCCTGCTGTACGTCCTGACGCTGCTGCCGGGCGTCGAGCCGCCGCGCCGCCGCCTGATGGTGGCGGCGCTGACCGGCGCCGTCGGTTTCGAGCTGCTGAAACTGCTGCTCAGCGGCTATATGCAAGGGGTGGCCGCGAAGAGCATGTACGGCGCCTTCGGCGTCCCCATCGCCCTGCTGCTGTGGATCAACTTCACCGCGAAACTGGTCCTGTTCTGCGCCGCGTGGACCGCGACGCGGAGCGAGGACACCGACTCCGGCACCGACCCGCGCGCAGCGGACGGGGTCAGCGACGGCGGCGCACCAGATCCGGCAGCGGCCAGCGGCGGTTGACGAGGAACGCGGCACCGGCGAGCAGCGCCAGCACCCCGCCGGTGATCGCCATGGCGACCCCGATGCCACCGGAGCCGTTCTTCGCGACCGCGCCCGCCACCGGTAGGTCGGACACGTTGCCGACGCCTCCGGCCTCCCCGCCGCCACCGGAGTCCGCGCCGGGCTGCGCGCCGGCCGGCGCGGCGCTTCGCGGCGGGACCAGCTCGCCCACCGGGGCCACCTTGCCGACCGCCTGGAAGCCCCAGTCGAACAGGGCGGCGGTCTCCTTGTAGACCTCGTTGTGGTCGTCCTTCTCCGGGTTCATCACCGTGACGAGCAGCACCCGCCCGTTGCGCTCGGCCACGCCGGTGAAGGTTGCGCCGGCGTTGGTGGTGTTGCCGTTCTTGACGCCCGCGATCCCCTGGTACTGGCTTATGTCGTAGTCGCCGGTCAGCAGGCGGTTGGTGTTCTGGATCTCGAAGGTCTCCCGGACCGCCTTGCCCTTCTTGTTCTTCGTCGTGGCGCCCGGGAACTTCGCGGTCAGCGTCGAGCAGTACTCGCGGAAGTCCTTCTTCTGGAGCCCGGAGCGGGCGATCAGCGTCAGGTCGTACGCCGAGGAGACCTGGCCGGGGGCGTCGTAGCCGTCGGGGGAGACCACGTCGGTGTCGAGGGCCTGAAGCTCGTCGGCGTGGTCGTTCATCTGCTTGACCGTGTCCGCGACGCCGCCGTTCATCGACGACAGGACGTGCACGGCGTCGTTGCCGGAGCGCAGGAAGACGCCGAGCCACAGGTCGTGGACCGAGTAGGTCTCGCCCTCCTTTATGCCGACGAGGCTGGAGCCGGCGCCCACCCCCTCCAGATCCTTCAGCCCGACCTTGTACTGCGTGGCCTTGGGGAACTTCGGCAGGAGGGTGTCCGCGAAGAGCATCTTCATGGTGCTCGCCGGGGGCAGCCGCCAGTGCGCGTTGTGCGCGGCGAGCACGTCGCCGGACTCGGCGTCCGCGACGATCCAGGACCGCGCGGTGAGGTCCTTCGGCAGCACCGGCGCCCCGCCGGCGAGCTGGACCTGCGTCCCGGCCTTCCCGAGGCGGGCGCCGCCCAGGGACGACATCGTCGCCGGGGGAGTGGCCGACGGACGGCTCGAAGCCGAAGCCGAAGCCGAAGCCGAAGCGGACGGCGAGCCGGCGGCCGGAGCCGAGGCCGACGGACGGGCCGAAGGCGTGGCGGAGGGCGAACCGGCGGCCGGGGCCGAGGGCGACGGGCTCGGCGCCGCCGCGGACACGTGCGCGGTCAGCGCGAGGGAGGCGAATGTCGCGGAGGCGACCAGCAGGGTCCGCCGGGCGGTCTGCTTCAGGGGTGCGGGCACGACGGAGAAAGTACCTGGCACGCGACGGGAAGTCCCGTCCCCCTCCCCACCCCCGTCATGGAACCGGACACCGGGCGGCGATACTGAACGTATGAAGCTCAGCCGCCGGGTGTCCTGGTTCCTTCTCGCCTTCGGGGTGTGGAGCTGGGTCATCTGGGTCACTTTCGTCAAAAACCTGATCAAGGACGGCAGCGGTCTCGCGTTCGACGACGGCGACCCCACGGCCTACTTCTGGGTCCATCTGACGCTCGCCGTCGTCTCCTTCGTACTGGGGACGGTCGTCGGGGGCATCGGGTTGCGCGGACTGCGTGCCCTGCGCCGAAACTCATAGCCCGACGCCAAGCCCACAGCGGGGATACGACGACCGTGGCCATCCTTCTCGTGCTGCTCGCCCTTGCGGTCCTGGCCGTTCTGATCGGGGCCAACTGGTACCTGTGGCGCCGCCTGTTCCGCGACACGACCCGCTCCTCCGGCTGGGTCCGGCGCGGCGGCGCGGCGCTGGTCGCGGGCGGCTGGGCCCTCGCCGTCGGTGCCCTGGTCGCCGAACGCACCGGCGCCCCCTTCTGGCTCCAGCGCGTGCTGTCCTGGCCGGGCTTCCTGTGGCTGGCGCTGTCGGTCTACCTGCTGCTGGCGGTCCTGGCGGGCGAGGTCGTACGGCCGCTGCTGCGGCGTGCTCTGGAGCGCCGGACGCCCGCCGAGGTGCCGGTGACGCGGCCGGCGGAGGCACGGCACGAGGAGACGGAGTCCGTGCCGGCGTCCCCTCGGCCGGGCGCGCAGCCCACGCCGCCCGAGGCCCCGCGGGACACCGGCTCCCCGCTCCTCGCCGCCCCCTCCCGCCGCCTGTTCGTGTCACGGGTCATCGGCGGCGCCGCGGCCGTGGCCGCCGCCGGGACGGTCGGCTACGGCACCTACGGCGTCCTGCGCGGCCCCGCCGTGAAACGGGTGACGGTCCCGCTGGCCAGGCTGCCGCGCGCGGCACACGGGTACCGGATCGCCGTCGTCAGCGACATCCACCTGGGCCCGGTCCTCGGCCGCGGTTTCGCGCAGAAGGTCGTCGACACCGTCAACGGCACACAGCCCGACCTGATCGCGGTCGTCGGCGACCTGGTCGACGGCAGCGTGAAGGACCTCGGGCCGGCGGCCGCCCCCCTCGCCCAGCTGAAGGCCCGGCACGGCAGCTTCTTCGTCACCGGCAACCACGAGTACTTCTCCGGGGCCGAGCAGTGGGTGCGGGAGGTACGGCGGCTCGGCCTGCTCCCCCTGGAGAACGCGCGGACCGAACTGCCGTGGTTCGACCTGGCCGGTGTCAACGACATCGCGGGCGAGAGCGAGGGCCGGGGCCCCGACTTCACGAAGGCGCTGGGCGGCCGGGACCCGGCACGCGCGTGCGTGCTCCTCGCCCACCAGCCGGTGCAGATCGACGACGCCGTCGAGCACGGCGTCGACCTCCAGCTCTCCGGCCACACCCACGGCGGCCAGCTCTGGCCCGGCAACCTCGTCGCCGCCGCCGCGAACCCGACCGTCGCGGGCCTGGAGCGCTACGGCGACACCCAGCTCTACGTCTCGCGCGGCGCCGGCGCCTGGGGCCCGCCCACCCGCGTGGGCGCCCCCTCGGACATCACGGTCATCGAACTGGCGTCGAAGCGGGCCTGAGAACCGTCGGGGAAGAGGGACGCGCCGGGCTACGCGGGGCGGCCCGGCGGCTGTTTCCTGGCCGGATCCGGGAGGGCCCTCGTCATGCCGGGCAGGAAGTCCGTGAACAGCTCGTGCACCTCGTGGACGAGCGGCCGCAGCACCCGGAAGCGGGCCAGCGACACACCACGCGCGGTGAGGCGCGCGCCCCGCTCCGCGAGCCGGTAGCTGCGCTCGCGGCCCTCCGTGCGGTCGAAGATCCAGTACAGGACGAGACCCATCTGGGAGAGCCACATCAACTGGGGCAGCACCTCCCGCAGTTCCTCCGGCACCTTCGCCTTCGACCCGGCCAGCACCTCCTTGTGGACGTCGATGGCCTCCTCGCGCGCGTGCTCCGACTCCGGGGAGAAGGGGCTCAGCGGGCTGTCCGGGTCGGCGGCGTTCTTGAAGAACTGCACCGCGAACTCGTGGTACGGCGTGGCCACGTCCAGCCAGATCCGCAGCACTCCCGCCAGACGGGCCTCCAGGTCCGTCTCCCGCTCCAGCAGCTCCCCGATGGCCGCCCGGTGTTCGGCGGCGAGCCGGTCGTAGAAGCCCTGGATCAGATGCTCTTTGCCGGCGAAGTAGTAGTACGCGTTGCCGACGGAGACCCCGGCCTCCGCGGCGATGGCCCGCATCGTCGTCCTGTCGTAGCCGCGCTCCTGGAACAGCCGCATCGCCGTCTCCAGGATCAGCGCGCGGGTCTGCTCCGACTTCGTCGGATGGGCGGCTTCGGAGGACCGGGTCGGGGGAGCGGCCTCGGCGGGGCCGTCGTTGTTCGCGGGCACGGGAAGAGAGCCTAACCAGTGGGGCAGGAGCCGTCGCCACAGGCGCGGGGACGGCGCCGGGAGCAGCCCGTGGCGTGCGGGACGGGGAGCCGGCGTACCGGGACGCGCGCGGTGTACCGGTGGGCGGCGGCCCCGGTGGCCTGCCGGGCGGTCGCGGGGGTCAGGCTGCGGCCGTGGGGGCGTCCCGTGCCCGCGGCGCGCCGGGCGGCACCCGCTCTCCCCCCCCGGCCGGCGTCACATCCTCCGGCCCAGCTCCGGCCGCTTGGAGTAGTCCGTGAAGCCCAGGACGTTCCCCCAGGGGTCGGCGACCTCGACCGTCCAGCCGGTGGCCGCGGGGAACGGCTCGTCCAGGGTGCCGATCCCCGCGTCCGCCAGCGCGCGGGCCGCCACGCGCGCGTCCGGCACCTCCAGCCAGACACGCGGGGAGGGCCATGGCGGCGGCCGGTGCCCGAGCGCCTCCTCCGCGCGCAGCAGGATGCCGGGCGTCTCGCCCCCGACCTTCAGCAACGCGATCCCGGCCTCGTCGAACCGGAACGCCACGGCGAACCCGGCCCGCTCGTAGAACCTCACGGCCTCACCGAGGTCGCCGACGGGCAGCAGGACGTTGTCGAACCCGAGCAGTTCGTAGGACTCGTCGTCTGACATACCGTCAGAATAGGTGGATGACGGAACGAATCAGGTGATTGTCGACGGCCGCGCCCGGGCGGGACGGTCCGGAGCGGCGGGGCCTCGCCGCGTCCTCGCCCCGCCCTTGCGTGGACCTGGCTTCACCGGCGGCGGAACCTTCGTGCAAGATGACGTCAACTCACTTCGTCCGCTCATCCGAACCACCTCGGGGGTCACCTTGTCCGAACAGCCGCAGCAGCCGCAGCAGCCGCAGCAGCCGCCCCAGCCCGGCTACGGCTACCCCAACGCCGGCCAGCAGCCCTACCCCGGCGGTCAGCCCGGCCAGCCCGGTCCCTACGGCGCCCCGCAGCAGGGCTACCCGCAGGCCGGCTACCAGCAGCAGGGCTACCAGCAGGGCGGCTACCCGCCCCCCGGTGCCGTCCCGCCCGGCGCCTACACCGGCGACCCCAACGCCCCCTACGGCTACGACCCCTACGGCCGACCCCTCTCCGACAAGTCGAAGATCATCGCGGGCATCCTCCAGCTGTTCCTCGGCACCTTCGGCGTCGGCCGTTTCTACATCGGCCACGTCGGCATGGGCCTCGCCCAGCTGTTCACCTGCGGCGGCCTCGGCATCTGGGCGCTGATCGACGGCATCATCCTGCTCACCAGCAACGACAAGACCGACGCCCAGGGCCGGATCCTGCGTGGCTGACGTAGTGGGCGGGGAGCCCGGCTCCCTCCTGCGACACCCGGCGGCGGCACCCCTCGCGGTGCTCGCCGCCGGTACGGCCGGCTCGGCCTACCTGTACGTCACCGATCCGCACGAGGGGGGCCATCTGCTGCCCCGGTGCCCGTTCCGCCTCGTCACCGGCCTCCTGTGCCCCGCGTGCGGCGGCACGCGCATGACGTACGACCTGATGCACGGTCACCTCGGCGCCGCCTGGCTGGACAACCGGGCCCTGCTCCTCGCCTCGCCCCTCGCCCTCGCGCTGTTGGGCCGCTGGATGTGGGAGGGTCTGCGCGGTCGCCGCTGGCGGCCCACGCTCGGCAAGCGCGCCCAGGCCGCGATCCTGGGGCTCGCCGTGACGTGGACCGTCGTGCGCAACGTCCTCTAGCGCTGCCTTCAGGGCCACTTGCGGAGCGACGTCCTCCCGAGCGTCCCGCCGGAGCCCACGCGTGCCCCCGTGACGCCGGTCCGCGAACCCCGTCGGGTACCCGGCAATCGGCCGGACTTGATCACGGAACAGGAACGATCGTTCGTCCCCACTCCCATTCTTACCTTCGTCTTATCTAGGCTCACGGCTCACAGGGGGGACGTCCGCACCGCCGAAAGGCGTCTGCGCGGACGTGGTCGACGCACGGTCGGCGTAGGTGGAACTCGCATCCCTCCTGGAGTACCCGTTCCGGAGCAACCAGCTTCGGGAAGGCCTGAACACGAAGCAAACCAGGAGCAGTTCTCATGACCGTCCCCACTCCCGAGGCCCCCTACGGCGTCGACCCGATGGGCCGCCCGTACTCCGACAAGTCGAAGATCGTCGCGGGCATCCTCCAGCTCTTCCTGGGCACCCTCGGCATCGGCCGCTTCTACGTGGGCTCCGTCGGCGTGGGCGTCGCCCAGCTCCTCACCTGTGGTGGCCTCGGCATCTGGGCGCTCATCGACGGCATCCTGTTCCTGACGAGCAACGACCGCACCGACGCCCAGGGCCGCGTCCTGCGCGGCTGATCTCGTCGGCGCAACGCCGAGGGCCCCGCTCCGACATGGAGCGGGGCCCTCGGCGTCGCGCAGGGATCAGTAGCGGCGGGTGATCAGCGCCCGCTTCACTTCCTGGATCGCCTTGGTGATCTCGATGCCACGCGGGCACGCGTCCGTGCAGTTGAACGTCGTACGGCAACGCCACACGCCGTCACGGTCGTTCAGGATCTCCAGACGCTGCTCGCCGGCCTCGTCGCGCGAGTCGAAGATGAACCGGTGCGCGTTGACGATGGCCGCCGGTCCGAAGTACTGCCCGTCGTTCCAGAAGACCGGGCACGAGGACGTGCACGCGGCGCACAGGATGCACTTCGTGGTGTCGTCGAAGCGCTCGCGGTCCTCGGCCGTCTGGAGCCGCTCACGCGTCGGCTCGTTGGTGTCCTTCGTGACGAGGAAGGGCATGACGTCGCGGTACGCCTGGAAGAACGGCTCCATGTCGACCACGAGGTCCTTCAGGACCGTGAGGCCCTTTATGGGCTCGACCGTGATCGGCTTCTCGGGGCTGATGTCCTTGATCAGCGTCTTGCAGGCGAGACGGTTCTTGCCGTTGATCCGCATCGCGTCGGAGCCGCAGATGCCGTGGGCGCAGGAGCGGCGGAAGGTCAGGCTGCCGTCCAGCTCCCACTTGATCTTGTGGAGAGCGTCGAGGACACGCTCCTTGGGGTCGATCTCCACCGGGAAGTCCTCCCAGACCGCCTCGGCCGAGACCTCAGGGTTGAACCGGCGGATCCGGAAGGTGACGGTGATGTAGGGGGAATCGGCGAAACCGGGCTCGGGGGCCGAGTCAGCCTTGTCCAGAACAGGGGTAGCCATCAGTACTTACGCTCCATCGGCTGGTAGCGGGTCTGGACGACCGGCTTGTAGTCGAGACGGATGGACTCGGTGCCGTCGTCGCCCACCTCGCGGTACGCCATGGTGTGGCGCATGAAGTTGACGTCGTCGCGGTTGGGGTAGTCCTCGCGGTAGTGACCGCCGCGGGACTCCTTGCGGGCGAGGGCCGACACGGCCATGACCTCGGCCAGGTCGAGCAGGTTGCCCAGCTCGACGGCCTCCAGCAGGTCGGTGTTGAACCGCTTGCCCTTGTCCTGGATCGAGACGTTCAGGTAGCGCTCGCGCAGCTCGGCGATCTTCTCGACCGCCGTCTTGATCGTCTGCTCGGTGCGGAACACCATGACGTTGGCGTCCATGGTCTCCTGCAACTCGCGACGGATCGTCGACACCCGCTCGGTGCCCGTCGAGGTGCGCAGCCGCTCGATCTGCTCGACGACGAGGGAGGCGGGGTTCTCCGGCAGCTCGACGTAGTCGGCCTTCTGCGAGTACTCGGCGGCGGCGATGCCCGCGCGCTTGCCGAACACGTTGATGTCCAGCAGCGAGTTCGTGCCCAGCCGGTTGGCGCCGTGCACGGACACGCACGCGACCTCACCGGCGGCGTACAGACCGGGCACCACCGTGGTGTTGTCGGCGAGCACCTCACCCTCGACGTTCGTCGGGATGCCGCCCATCGCGTAGTGCGCGGTGGGCTGGATCGGGATCGGGTCCGTGTACGGCTCGATACCGAGGTAGGTCCGCGCGAACTCGGTGATGTCCGGCAGCTTGGCGTCCAGCTGCTCCGGCGGCAGGTGCGTGAGGTCGAGGTAGACGTGGTCGCCCTCGGGGCCGCAGCCGCGGCCCTCACGGATCTCGGTGTAGATGGACCGGGACACGACGTCACGCGACGCCAGGTCCTTCATGACGGGTGCGTACTTCTCCATGAAGCGCTCGCCGTCCTTGTTGCGGAGGATGCCGCCCTCACCGCGGGCGCCCTCCGTCAGCAGGATGCCCATGCGCCAGATGCCGGTCGGGTGGAACTGGAAGAACTCCATGTCCTCCAGCGGGATGCCGCGACGGTAGACCGCCGCCTGCCCGTCACCCGTCAGCGTGTGCGCGTTCGAGGTCACCTTGAAGAACTTGCCGGTGCCGCCCGAGGCGTAGATCACGGCCTTCGCCTGGAAGACGTGGATCTCGCCGGTGGCCAGCTCGTACGCCACGACGCCGGCCGACTTCTTGACGCCGTCGACCTCGGTGATCAGCTGGTCCAGGACGTAGAACTCGTTGAAGAACTCCACGCCCTCCTTCACGCAGTTCTGGTACAGCGTCTGAAGGATCATGTGGCCGGTGCGGTCGGCCGCGTAGCAGGACCGGCGGACCGGGGCCTCGCCGTGGTTGCGGCTGTGACCGCCGAAGCGGCGCTGGTCGATCGTGCCGTTCGGGGTGCGGTTGAACGGCAGGCCCATCTTCTCCAGGTCGAGGACCGAGTCGATGGCCTCCTTCGCCAGGATCTCGGCGGCGTCCTGGTCGACCAGGTAGTCACCGCCCTTGATCGTGTCGAAGGTGTGCCACTCCCAGTTGTCCTCCTCCACGTTGGCCAGCGCGGCGGCCATGCCGCCCTGCGCCGCGCCCGTGTGGGAGCGGGTGGGGTAGAGCTTCGTCAGGACCGCGGTCCGGCTGCGCTTCGTCGACTCGATGGCCGCGCGCATACCGGCGCCGCCGGCGCCGACGATGACGGTGTCGTACTTGTGGATCTTCATGAGTGGATTACCTCAGCCCCGTGCCTAGCGGATGTTCGGGTCGAAGGTGAAGATCACCAGCGTGCCCAGCAGGATGGTGAACACCGTGGCGGTGTAGAGCAGGCCCTTCAGCCACAGCCGGGTGTTCGCGCGCTCCGCGTAGTCGTTGATGACCGTGCGCAGGCCGTTGGCGCCGTGCAGCATCGCCAGCCACAGCATCAGCAGGTCCCAGGCCTGCCAGAACGGCGAGGCCCAGCGGCCGGCCACGAAGGCGAAGCCGATCTTGGACACGCCGCCGTCCAGCACCAACTGGATCAGCAGGTGACCGAGGACGAGGACGACCAGCACCACGCCGGAGAGGCGCATGAACAGCCAGGCGGCCATCTCGAAGTTGCCCCGGGTCGACTTCGGGGACTTCTTGGTCCGCTGGCGCGGTGCCTCGATCAGGGGCGCCGGATTGTCGACGTTGTACTGGGACGCGCCCTCGACGGGGCCGATCCCGGACGCGGTGGTTTCACTGGTGGCCATCTGTCTCAGCTCCCGAAGAATTCACGAGCGGCGTGGCCGAGGACGGGGTAGATCGCCCCGAGCATCAGCACGACCCAGATGCCCATGACGGTCCAGAACATCTGCTTCTGGTAGCGCGGGCCCTTCGACCAGAAGTCGACGGCGATGACACGCAGGCCGTTCAGCGCGTGGAAGAGGATGGCGGCCACCAGGCCGTACTCCAGCACGGCGACGATGGGGGTCTTGTACGTGGCTACGACCTTGTCGTAGTCCTCGGGGGAGACACGCACGAGTGCGGTGTCCAGCACGTGTACGAACAGGAAGAAGAAGATGAGGACGCCGGTGACTCGATGAGCCACCCAGGACCACATTCCTTCCCGGCCGCGGTACAGCGTTCCAGCCGGCACGGAAGAACCCTCCGGGAGCGGGGATTGGGGCCTGCCGGCTTCGGTGTCGGACGGGCCCGGCCGGGTACGGTCCACCGGCCCCCAGCATCGTAGCCACGCGCGGGCGCTCGGCTTACAGGGGGCCTACCGGTGTGATCAATGTGGCACGCGAAGGAGTGAGCGGGTGGGGCAAATGGGGTGGGGTGTGCCGTTATCTGCCGGGTGCCGCGGCATTGTGGCTGGTCGCGCGGCTCCTCGCGCCGCTCAGTCGCTCCGGCAGACGCTGCCTCGCCAGGCGTCGCAGCTCCTCCGCGGCCACCTCCCGCTCCTTCTCCGGATCGTTCGTCAATCGTGACCGGATGGCTTCCAGAACGTAGTCCTGGGTCTCCATCGGCGGGATGCCGTCCAGGCAGAGGACGAACCTGTGTCCGAAGCGGGCCTCGTAGGCCGCGTGTGCCGCGCCGAGCGCCATGTGCGCCGCGCCGTACGCGTCCTCCGGCAGGGAGGGCAGGGACTCCGCCGCCAGCGCTTCCGTCAGGTCCCCCGCCGTCAGGTCGTACGCCGCCTCGTCCGACGCCGCCAGGAGGGCGTCCAGGGTGGGGTACGGGCGGTGGGCGGTGACGCGGTGGGCCCAGCGCAGGCTGTGGAGGCAGGTGAGGAGGACGCGCTGGGCCTCGGCGGCGGGCGCGCCGTTGAACCCGTCCAGCGCGGCGGGGGCCGGCGGAGGGGTCCGTGTCTGTTCCGGGAGGGTCGGTATGGCGATCCGGCCCGGAAGGCCGGAGAGACGGTGCGCGGGCAGCGTGGATCCTCGTCACGTGTGGTGTGGCAGGGGATGCGGGGATGAGTGTGACCTCACGTTATCGAGAGTGGGCATGACGTGTCCGACGGATGCCCGAATTTCACCCGCACGGGAGAGTTTCGGGACGGGCGGTGGACTCCTCCGGCGCGCCCCGGCCGGCCGGGGGTCGTAAGTTGACGGGGTGAGCAGGCACAGGCATCGGCGCGTGGCGCCGGAGAAGAGGCCGCAGGAGAAGGCCGTACGGCGGGCCCTGCTGGCGGGCGGGCTGGTCGTCGTGCTCGGGGCGGGCGTGGGCGTCTGGGCCTCCGGGGACGGCGGGGCGCCCGCGGGGTCGGCGGCGGACCGGGCCGGCGGTGTGAGCGGTGATCCGGCCCCGTCGGCGTCGAGCGCGAGCCCGACCCCCAGCCGGTCGTACGCCCTCTCCAAGGCCCCCCGGACGATCCCCGCCGTCCGTGCGCACACCCCCGCGCGCGGGCCGGGCTGGCGGCCGGCCCCCGAACAGCGGGTCGTGGTGAGCGACGGGGACCTGGCCGACGAGGGCCGGCTGGTCGCCGGCGAGCTGGGGATGACGTACGCGGGCGAGCGGGACGACGTACGCGCCGGGGACCTGCGGCTGGCGCTCAACGACGACGAGGGCGCGGACCCGGAGTCGTACACCATGACCGTGCGCGGCGGGCGGGTGACCGTCAGCGGGCCGTCCGACGCGGGCGTGTTCTACGGCACCCGCACCCTGAAGCAGGAGGTGCACGGCGGCGGCACGGCCCCGGAGGGCGTCGTGCGCGACGAGCCGGCCAAGCCGCGCCGCGGGTTCATGCTGGACATCGCGCGCAAGAACTTCACGGCCGGGTGGATCGAGGACCGGGTGCGGGAGCTGGGGGACCTGAAGTTCAACGAGATCGGGCTGCACTTCTCCGACGACCAGGCCTTCCGGATCGAGTCCGACACCCACCCCGAGATAGTCTCCCCGCAGCACCTGACCAAGGCCCAGGTCAGGAAGATCGTCGACCTGGCGGAGAGTCGGCACATCACCGTGGTGCCCGAGATCGACTCGCCCGGACACCTGGGTGCTGTCCTCGCCGCCCACCCCGAACTGCAACTGCGCGACGCGCGCGGTGTCGCCACGCGGGGGGCGATCGACATCTCCAAGGACGCCTCCGCCGCCCTCCTCGACGATCTGCTCGACGAGTACGCCGAGCTGTTCCCCGGCGGGCAGTGGCACCTGGGCGGCGACGAGTACCAGGCCCTCACCGTCTCGAACCCCGAGGCCTCCTACCCGCAGCTCGCCGCCGCCGCGCGGGAGCGGTACGGCTCGGGCGCGACCGTCGCCGATCTCGCCACCGGCTGGCTCGACGACCGCGCCGACACGGTCCGCACCCACGACCGCACCGTGCGGGCCTGGAACGACGGCTTCTTCAAGGGCACGTCCGTGAAGGCCGACGCCGCCCTCCAGGTCGCCTACTGGACCGGCAAGGAGATCGGCGCGCGCCCGCCCGTCGACTACCTGAGCGCGGGCCGCGGGGTCGTCAACTACAACGACGAGTACCTGTACTACGTCCTCGGTCAGCCGCAGACCTTCGTCTACCCGACCGGGCAGCGGATCTACGAGCAGTGGACCCCGCGCGTACTGCGCGGCACGACGCCGGTGCCCGCGCGCTACGACGGCCGGATCCTCGGCGCAACCTTCGCCGTCTGGTGCGACCTGGCGAACTCGCAGACCCAGGACCAGGTCGCGGCCGGCATCCGGATGCCGCTGCGGGCGACCGTGCAGAAGCTGTGGGACCCCGGCACGCCGGAGCTGTCCTGGGCCCAGTTCAAGGCGCTGGCGGGCCGGCTGGGGTGAGCGCTCGTCGCAGTGCCTCTCCACTTGGCCGAAAAGGTCTCCTCCCGCCCCCTGTGACACTCCTCGGCTGTCGCACGCAGTAAGGGGAAGTGCGGGCTCCGTAAGGGTGGTGCCCTGGACAGGGAGGCGTGAATGAGTCTGGTGGACCTCATCGCCCGGGCAGACGAGCGCGGACTGGCCGCGAGCGGACTGGCTTGTTTGGATCGGTGCGTGCCTCTCCTCGGGGGCGACGACGAGATCCTGCGCCCGCTGTGGGGGAACCTCACGGATGCCTCTGACGCGGCCGACTGGGGCGGACTCCTGGAACAGATCCGCGGCAAGCTGGGCGCCGGCGGCGCCGAGGCCGGGGGTGACGACGAGGCCGTCCTGCTCGCCCGGCGGATGCTGGCGGCGGCCCCCGCCGAACGCACCGCGGCGGAGCTGCGGGTCTGGGCGGACGCCTGCTCGGTCGCCGCGCTCCGGATCCACCGGCTCCTCGACCCGGCCGACGACCCCTCCTCCCTCGACTCCCGCCGCGCCGGCCGTACGCAGGACATGCCGCCGCTGGCCGGTGCGGAACTGCGCCGCCAGGTCACCGTCCTGGAGGTGCTCGCCGGGCACGGCGCGGGCGGGCTGCGCCGGGCCCTGGAGGTGTCCGTCGAGGGCCGCCGGGTGCTGCGGGCGGTGGTATCGCGCAGGGCGCGCGGGCGGGGGTGACCGGAAACAGCGGATCCACGGGCGCGCGGCGCCTCGGCGCGCCGTCGGCACGGGTGTTCCTGTCCGTGTCCGTGGTGCGGGGACGGTGGGGCGGTCCTGCGCCGGTCCTGGGAACGGCCCCTCACGGCGTGACGGAAAGCGGGCGGACCCCGCTGTTCGGTATGTGACGTGGAATGTGACTCAGGGCGCGACGGGCGCCGCGCCGGGAGTTCCGGCGCCGGAGCGGACCCAGCCGGGCGGCAGGCCCACCGCCGCCGCGAAGCCGGTGCGGTGGGCGGCGGACGCCGTGACGGCGCTGCGCGAGGGCGCACGGCTGCACCTCGACTACTCGGCGCAGAGCCTGTGGCGCGTCGACCGGGTGATCGACGAGTTGCGGCGCGAGGACACGCCGTACGGCGCTGTGGAGAGTGTGCTGCGCGGACTCGGGGCGTACGCCGGTGAGGTGATCGTCCGCCGGACCGGCGGCGAGTGGTGGGCGGTGGGCGGCGACCACTGGGTCCGTACCCCCGACGGCCGGTTGTGGGACCCGGTCGACGAGGCCCGCCGCTGCTTCGGCGGTCATGGTTCCCTGCGCCTGCTGTGCCGGGACGCGACCGGCTAGCCCCGCCCCGACACGGAGACCGCGAGGGGCTCGGCGCGGTTCCCCGCGCCGAAGTCCTGCTCGTGCCGGCGCCGGGTGACGGGATCGCCCACGCGGCCGGCAGGGGCTGCCTTCGGCTCGATCGTTGTGACCAGTGACACAACGGGCACCCGTGACGCCTCCGCGGCCCGATCCGCTGGAGCAGGCGGGGGGACCTGGCTCGACGGCCTCCCCGGCCGAGGGGAGGGGACGGACCCAATGGATGACGCGGGTGGGATGAGAGCGCGCGCGGCCGCCTTCGTCGCGCGCGTCGGCGCACGCGGCCGGCTGCCGCTGGACTACTCCGTCGCCAGCCTGCGCGTTGTCGACTTCCTGGTCGACGGGGTGCGCAAGGGTGGCGCGGACCGGGCGCGGGCGCACGACACGCTGGTCGAACTCGGGGCTTACGTCGGGGAGGTGCTGGTCCGCCGGGCCGGCGCGGTGTGGGTCGACCTCGACGACCGGCAGCGGGCCTGGTTCGGCCAGCCCGTCGGGGTGCGCATGCCGGACGGACGGGTCTGGAACCCCCTCGGCAAGGTCGTCAACCGCTTCGAGGCGAGCGGCACCGACGAGTCCCTGCACATCTTCTACCTGACCCTGCACGGCAGGGCCCGACGGACCCCGGCCAGGGGTGCGTCGGCCGGGGAGGCAGCGGCCTGACGCGGGGACACGCCGTCGGCGTCGGCACGGTCCCACGGGGGTGGGCCGAGCCGCTGCCGACGGTGTCCTGTGACACTTCTGTAAGGCCTGACGCTGATGACCGTGGGGGCGAGGACGCGGCCGGGACGTATGACGGCGCGTTCGTCACGCACCCGCCACGAACTCCGCACGAACGAGGACAGTCTTGGGCCAGGGAGGGGAACCCCGGCGCGCGCAGGCGTACGACGGGGAACTGGGCGCGGCGGTAGAGCGGGCCCAGGACGGCGACGAGTCCGCGTTCGCGGTCGCGTACCGGATCGTGCAACCGGGGTTGCTCGGCTATCTGCGCGGCATCGTCGGCGACGACGCCGAGGACGTCGCCTCCGACGCATGGCTGGAGATCGCCCGCGACCTCGGGCGGTTCAAGGGCGACGGCGCGGGATTCCGGGGCTGGACGGCGACCATCGCCCGGCACCGGGCCCTGGACCATCTGCGCAGGCTGCGCGTGCGGCCCCGGTCGGCGGCGCTCGAACAGGACGTGCTCGACCTGCCCGGTCCGCACGACACCCACGAGCAGGTCGTGGAGTCCCTGTCCACCGAGCGGGCCCTGGAGCTGGTGCGCGGGTTGCCGCCCGACCAGGCCGAGGCCGTACTGCTGCGGGTCGTGGTCGGTCTGGACGGCCCCGCCGCGGCCCGCGTCCTCGGCAAGCGCCCCGGCGCGGTCCGCACGGCCGCCCACCGGGGGCTGAAGCGGCTCGCGGGCCAGCTCGGCGGCGGCGGCGAAGGTGTGACGGATGACGGCCCCCGGACGCTGGGGGAGTCGGGATGAACGGTGACGGTCACGGCCCGTACGGATCTGGGGCGGCGGCCGTACCCGGAGGCAGAGGTCGAACAAGCACGACAGGCGGAATCGGACATGGGTGAACGGATGAGCGGCGGCGAGGACGTCCACCGCCGACACGCACACCCCGCCCGCTCCGCCCCGGACACGGACGCTCACCCGCGGGTGGAAGCGCTGCTCGCGCGCGCCCTGCGGAACACGGCCGGCGGACCCGACCGCGAAGGGCAGGCCGTCGACGCCTTCCGGGCCGCGCGGGACGCCGGTGCGCACCGGGCCCGTACCCGGCGGCGCGACGACTGGCAACCCCGTGGGCGGCGGCACACCGTCCGCTCGCTGAAGGCCACGCTGTCCGCGCTCCTCGCGAGCCTCACGCTCGGCGGCGTCGCGGTAGCCGCGGTCACCGCGATCGGCTCGGTCGGTTCCCCGGCGGACACCTCGGACGGCGGTCGCAGCGCGTCGTCGTCCGCGAGCGCGCCCGACAGCCGGCGCGCCGAACCCGTTCGCACCCCGCCCTCCGGCATCTCCGCGGACCGGGACCGGCCCTCGGCCGCACAGGACACCGAGGCCCGGTGCCGCGCCTACGACGAGGTCACGGGCCGGGGCAGGGCGATGGAGACCACGGCGTGGCAGCGCCTGGTCGCCGCCGCGGGCGGCGAGGAGAACGTCACCGCCTACTGCGCGTCCCGGACCGCGCCGGCCACGACGACACCCGAGAGCAACGGCGAGGACGGCAGCGCCGACCCTGCCACCGCGAACGTCGGTGACCCCGCGAACAAGGGCAATGCCGGAAACAGCGGGAACCCCGGAGGCGCGGGGAACGCCGGAAACCCCGGAACCACAGGGAGCGCCGGAAAGAGCACCGGAGGGGCGGCAGGCGGCGGTCACGTCGGACGCACGGGGACCTCGGGGGACACCGGAAGCACCGGAAGCACCGGAAGCACCGGGAACGGTCGACCGCAGCCCGAGAAGACGTCGAAGGCCGAGGGCGGGGACCGGTAACCGGTTCAGGCCGACCCTCCGACGGTTGCCGTGGAGAGCCTGGCGGCCGTTGCTTCGGCGGCGCCGCCGAAGCAACGGCCGGGGCCGCCACCCCCCACAGGAGAGGCCCCGGCCGTCGCGCGGCACGGGCCGCGCGGCGACCCGTATCTCCTACAGCGCCATGAGTGCGTTTTCTGTCACACCCCGGGCCGGCGCGTCCGCGTCACGAGTCGGTTGCGGCTCGTCCGGACGTGGACGACCGGTGGTTTGAGGTCGTAACGTGCCTTTCGCGCCGGACGGCGGAAGGGCTGGAGCAGCGTGACCGACTGCGGCCGCGACCATGAGCGGCCCCGACCGTCTGCGGTCGGCGAACCGCACCATCGACGAGGAACCACGACGTGGGGGACGACGCGGAGCTGACAGCCGCGGTGCTTGCGGCACAGAACGGAGACGAGACCGCTTTCCGTGCTGTGTACCGCTCGGTGCACCCGCGGCTCCTCGGGTACGTCCGCACCCTGGTCGGCGACCACGACGCCGAGGACGTGGCCTCCGAGTCCTGGCTACAGATAGCGCGCGACCTGGAGCGGTTCAGCGGGGACGCCGACCGGTTCCGCGGCTGGGCCGCACGGATCGCCCGCAACCGGGCGCTGGACCACATCCGGATGCGCGGACGCCGCCCCGTCGCCGCCGGCGACGAGACGGAACTGACCGGCCGGGCCGCGGAGTCCGACACCGCGGGCGAGGCCATGGAGGCCCTCGCCACCGGCCGCGCCCTCGACCTCATCGCCCGCCTGCCGCGGGACCAGGCCGAGGCGGTCGTCCTGCGGGTGGTGGTGGGCCTCGACGCCAAGACGGCCGCCGAGACGCTCGGCAAACGGCCCGGCGCCGTACGCACGGCCGCGCACCGCGGGTTGAAGAAGCTCGCCGAGCTGCTCGGCGAGGACTCGGGGACGGCGGGCGCGCTCGACGCGCTGCCGGCGCAGCGAGGACCGGGGGGGCGCACGGTGACGTCCGGCGGTGTGACGCGTGCGAGCGCGCCGACGCAGAGGGACATGTGATGGCCGACGATCGCTGTGTCTTCCCCGGGGACGCGGAACTTCCCGCCGGCCCCGCGGCGGGCCGATCCACCCACCGCTGGCTGAACCGCGAGACGGCGGAACGCCTGCTGGCCGGTGAGGCGGCGGACAACACCGTCGCACCCGCCCACCGCGACGAGGCCGACCGGCTCGCGAGGACCCTGGGCGCGCTCGCCGCGATGTCGGCCGCGCCCGTCCCCGAGGACGAGGAACTCCCCGGCGAGGCGGCGGCTCTCGCCGCGTTCCGCAAGGTCCGGGCGGACCGCGCGCCGGCCGCGACGCCGGCCGTCCCCCACGGACAGACCTTCTCGTACGGGCAGGTCCTGCCCCACGGACAGGCCTTCCCCGAAGAGGCCCCGCCCGCCGCGGACGCCGACGTGGTGCGCATCGGCGGTCGTACCCCGTCGTACAGCCGCCGCCCCCGCTGGAGCCGCCCCGCGCGGCTGGGACTCGCCGCCGCGCTGACCGTCGGGATGGTCGGCGGGGCGGCGGTCGCGGCCGGCACCGGGGTCCTGCCCACGCCGTTCGAGGACGCCGAACCGGGCCCGGCGGCCTCCGTGTCGGCCACCGCGACGCCCGGACCGAACCGCCCGTTCGTCCCGCCCGTGCCCGGCACCGGCGGCGGTACCGGCTCCGCGACCCCCGACGGCGGGGCGGAGGGCAGTCCGGATCCGGGCTCGGACGGACCCGGCGACCCCGCCACCCGCGCCGACGCCCTGACCGAGTCCTGCCGTGCGCAGGGCGCCGGCCGGACGTTGGACGCCGAGCGCCGCGGCTCCCTGGAGCGCGCGGCGGGCGGTTCCGCGCGCGTACCGGCGTACTGCGCGGACCTCCTCGACGACCGGGGCGGCCAGAACTCCGGCGGGCCGGGCGGCGGCAAGGGCGAGCACGACGACGGCGACGAGCACGACGGCGGCCAGAACGGCCAGAACGGCGGCCGCAGTGGGGGCCAGGCGGGCGGGAAGACCGGCGGCACGACCGGCCAGGACGGCAAGGGCCGGGGCGGCGAGAAGAGCGACAAGGGCGATCAGGGCGGCAAGGGCGGCAAGGACACCGGGAAGAAGAACGGCAAAAAGACGGGGAAGCAGGACACCAAGGCTGCCAAGGGCTCCGAGGCCGGAAAACCGTCCGGTGGCGGCGACCGCGTCAGTGGCTCCTGACCTGCGACTTCGTGCGCCGTGAAAATTTCCTGCCGCAGGGTGTGACGTTTTCGGCGGCTCCAGCGCAGTAAGGAGTGAGCCGACTGGTCATCGGCCCTCGCACGGAGCCGGGGTTCCCCCCGTACCCACGGCTCGTGCACCTGGCGGGGGGGGGGGGGGGGGGGCCCGTTCCCCCCCCCCCCCCCCCCCCCCCCCCCCAAAAAAAAACAAACCCCACACCCCCCCCCCCCCCCACCGGAACAAACACCCA
>NZ_JBVIQK010000002.1:220010-463135 GCF_055577115.1 Streptomyces sp. NPDC033216
CCCGCCGGGTGGGCCCGCGGGGCGCGGGAGGGGAGGTGCGGGAGGGGAGGCGCGGGGGGGGGGGGGGGGGGGGGGGGGGGGGAACCCCCCCCCCCCCCCCCCCCCCCCGCCCCACACCTCTCACCAGGACACGACGACCTTGTCGCCGTTCCGCACCTGAGTGAACAGCTCCGCGATCGCCGCCTTGTCCCGTACGTTGACGCAGCCGTGCGAGGTGCCCGCGTACCCGCGGGCCGCGAAGTCCGACGAGTAGTGCACCGCCTGCCCGCCGCTGAAGAACATCGCGTACGGCATCGACGAGTCGTAGAGCGTGGACACGTGGTGGCGGGACTTCCAGTAGACATGGAACACACCCTCGCGGGTGGGGGTGTAGCGCGAGCCGAACCGGACCGGCACCGTCGACAGGGTCCGCCCGTCGATCATCCAGCGCAGGGTGCGGCTCGTCTTGTCCACGCACAGCACCCGCCCGGTCAGACACCGGGGGTCGGGCTCGGCGGCCGGCTGACCGCCCATCAGATACAGCTCCCACCGGCCGGGTTCGTGCGTCATCCTCAGCAGCCGCTGCCACGTGACGGTGTCCGTCCGACCGGTCCCGGGCAGGCCGCGCTTGCGCTGGAACCCCTTCACGGCCTCCTCGGTGCCGGCGTCGTAGCTCCCGGTGGGCCCCTCGAACAACCAGGACACCTGCCTCAGCCGGGCCTGGAGTTCGCGGATGTCCCGCCCCGAGTCGCCGGGTGACCAGAGGACCGGCGGCGGGGGAGCGGAGGTGGCGGCGGAGGCCGTCGGGGTCGGGGTGCCACCCGCCGGACGCGCGGGCGCCGTACCGGCCGCCTTGTCGTCGGCGGGCCCGCCGACGGCCGTGGGGCCGACGTCGACGCGCACGGGCGGGCGGGCCGCGCCGCCGTCCGCGCCGGCCGTCTCCACCGTGCAGGCGCCCACCGTCACCAGGGTCGCCGCGCCCGCCAGCACGGCGAGTGATCTCCGCGCGATGGGTGATCTGCGTGCGGGGAGCGATCCGCGTCCGACCGTCCCGCTCCCGGTGCCCGTCATACGCATGCGTGACCCCCGTCGTCTCCACCGGCGCGCTGTCCCATCCCGGATGTCTCCCCGCGGATGACGCCGCGTGAACGGTCCGGCAGGGTGGTGACGGGGACCGCAGCGTCTCTGTGAGCAAGGTCCCAGCGTGCTCCACTCCACCGGGTGCAGGCGCACCGCTACAGTCCGTCGAAGGGTCGGACCGTACCAGCTGGTAACTGGCGAGTAACGTTCAGCGGGAGGCAACACACCATGGCGCGCGAGTCTGAGTCCGGACTGCCCATCGAACCGGTCTACGGACCGGACGTCCTCGAGGGCTGGGATCCGGCGGAGAAGCTGGGCGAGCCGGGCGCCTACCCCTACACGCGGGGCGTGTACCCGTCGATGTACACCGGCCGGCCGTGGACGATGCGCCAGTACGCCGGTTTCGGCACGGCGACGGAGTCCAACGCCCGCTACAAGCAGCTCATCGCGAACGGCACGATGGGCCTGTCGGTCGCCTTCGACCTGCCGACCCAGATGGGCCACGACTCGGACGCCCCGATCTCCTCCGGCGAGGTCGGCAAGGTCGGGGTCGCCATCGACTCCATCGACGACATGCGGGTGCTGTTCGGCGGGATCCCGCTGGACAAGGTGTCCACCTCGATGACGATCAACGCGCCCGCCGCCCTGCTGCTGCTCCTGTACCAACTCGTCGCGGAGGAGCAGGGCGTCCCCGCCGACAAGCTCACCGGCACGATCCAGAACGACGTGCTGAAGGAGTACATCGCGCGCGGGACGTACATCTTCCCGCCGAAGCCGTCGCTCCGCCTGATCGCCGACATCTTCAAGTACTGCAAGGCCGAGATCCCGAAGTGGAACACGATCTCGATCTCCGGCTACCACATGGCCGAGGCGGGTGCCTCGCCCGCGCAGGAGATCGCGTTCACCCTCGCCGACGGCATCGAGTACGTGCGTACGGCGGTCGCGGCCGGCATGGATGTCGACGACTTCGCCCCCCGCCTGTCCTTCTTCTTCGTCGCCCGTACGACGATCCTGGAGGAGGTCGCCAAGTTCCGCGCCGCGCGCCGCATCTGGGCACGCGTGATGCGGGACGAGTTCGGCGCCAGGAACCCCAAGTCGCTGATGCTGCGGTTCCACACGCAGACCGCCGGGGTGCAGCTGACCGCCCAGCAGCCCGAGGTGAACCTGGTCCGGGTCGCCGTCCAGGGTCTGGCGGCCGTCCTCGGCGGCACGCAGTCGCTGCACACCAACTCCTTCGACGAGGCGATCGCGCTCCCCACGGACAAGTCGGCCCGGCTGGCGCTGCGCACGCAGCAGGTCCTCGCCTACGAGACGGACGTGACGGCGACGGTCGACCCCTTCGCCGGGTCGTACGTCATCGAGAAGATGACCGATGACGTCGAGGCCGCCGCGCTGGAGCTGATGACCAAGGTCGAGGACCTCGGCGGCGCGGTGTCCGCGATCGAGCACGGCTTCCAGAAGGGCGAGATCGAGCGCAGCGCCTACCGCATCGCCCAGGAGACCGACTCCGGTGAGCGGGTCGTGGTCGGCGTCAACCGCTACCAGCTCGACGCGGAGGAGCCGTACGAGCCGCTCCGCGTGGACCCGGCGATCGAGGCCCAGCAGGCGGCCCGCCTGGCGAAGCTGCGCGCCGAGCGCGACCAGTCGGCGGTCGACGCGGCCCTCGCCGAGCTGAAGAAGGCCGCAGAGGGCGAGGACAACGTCCTCTACCCGATGAAGGACGCGCTGAAGGCCCGCGCGACGGTCGGCGAGGTGTGCAACGCCCTGCGCGAGATCTGGGGCACCTACGTGCCGAGCGACGCGTTCTGACCGTGGAGAAGCGGCCCGGGTGGTCCGTCCTCGAGTCCGGCTGCCTGGCCGCCGCCCCGTCCCACGTGGCCGTCCGGCCGCACGGGGAACAGGGCGCGGCCGTACGACTCCTGCGCGTCGGCCCGGACCTTCCGAGCCCGATCCCGGGGCGTGGATGCCACCAGCGTCCGGCGCGGACCCGGAGGACGTCGAGGAGCCGCACTTCCTCCCGCTCACAGGGGCCTGGACAGCACGCCCCGCAGCCGTGGGGTCAGCGGCTTCTCGACGAAGCGGTTCATCAGCCAGGCCAGTGCCAGCATCGAGGTCACCGTCAGCGCGAAGGTCACCCCGGCCGGCAGGCCCAGGGTGCGGTGCAGGACGCGGATGACCACCCAGCCGAGATGCTCGTGGACCAGATAGAAGGGGTAGGTCAGCGCCCCGGCCACCGTCAGCCAGCGCCAGTTCGCCCGGTTCGGCCGGCCCAGCGCGATCGCCGCCACGGCGACGAAGCCGAAGGCGACCACGCCGACGATGCCGGTGGTGGTGCGGTGGGCGAAGGCGTTCGGGTCCGACGCGTTCCACAGCTCGTTCACGGCGTGGTGCTGGCCGACCAGGAAGCTGATGGCCACGATGCCCCAGGCGTAGGCGTCCCGCCGGTCGCGGTGGAGGAGGTGGAGGCCGATTCCGCCGATGAAGAACGGCGCGTACCGCGGCATCAGGACCAGGTCCAGCAGCGGCTGGTGCGCGGCCTGCGCGATGGCGGCGGCGAGCGTCCAGCCCGCGCAGAACATGATGACCCGGCGGCGGTTCGCCCCCGGCAGGACGACGCACAGCGCGAACAGGGCGTAGAAGCGGATCTCCACCCACAGCGTCCAGCACACGCCGAGCACCCGGTCGGCGCCCAGCGGCTGCTGTAGCAGGGTCAGGTTCAGCAGGGCGTCGCTCGGCGACACGGCCGCGTAGACGACCGGGGGCAGGGCGAACACCGCCGTCACCAGCAGGACGGCCACCCAGTATGCGGGCATCAGCCGGGACGCGCGGGAGGCGAAGAACGACGTGAGGGTCCGGCCCCAGCCACTCATGCAGATCACGAACCCGCTGATGACGAAGAACACCTCGACGCCGAGGCAGCCGTAGGCGGCGAACGAGTGCAGGGTGGGGAACTGGTGCTTCGGTGTGGTGCCCCAGGCCTCGGTGACCTGGCCGCCGCGGCCGGCGTAGTGGTACACGGCCACCATCAGCGCGGCGACCAGCCGGAGCCCGTCCAGCGCGCGGAGTCTGCCGCCGTCCCGGCGGTCCGGTGACGGCGAGGGCGGGAGGGGAGCACTCGGATGCTGGACGGACGCAGCCGCGGCGGGCTGCGACTTCGATGTGCTCACGACCGTTTCGGTCACGCTGGTATCCCTCGCAGTGCCCCGTGGGTTCTTTTTGCGCACACTCCTGACCGGAGGCGATCGGATCATCGGAGAGTCGCCAACGGGGATCCTAGGGCCTGATCCGGGGGCCTTTTGTTCGGCGGAACGGCCTTTGTCCATCCGTCGCCGCGTGTTCACCACGACGTCGGTTCCACTTCAGCGGCCGGGCCGAACGGCTGTGGGGCCGGACGCGGGCCGATGCCCCGCGAGCCGAGCAGGGGATCGGCCCGCAGGGGATCGGCCCCCGTCCCGCACACCGCGCGGACCCGCGATCCGCGCGATCTCCGTCCGGGCCCTGACCAGGTCGGCGGCGGTCGGCGCGGCCGGCCACCGCGATCGCCGCCGCTGACAGCCGCCGGCACGCCTCGCCCGCCTGGCCTCGCCCCGATCTCCGCCATGCCGACGAGGACGTCCACCGGCTGCCGGTGCGCAGGCGTTCACACCCGCCGTACCGGCTCGCTCGAACCGGGCGTTCACACCCGCCGTACCGGCTTGCCCGACGCACTCGTCCGGCGCACCGTCTTGCGGAGCGCTCTGGCCCGCCGCACCACCCGGCGCGCGGTGGAGTTGCGCGGAATGAACGACAGCCGCTCCGGGATACCGCCCGGCAGGCCGAGCGCGGTGAGCCGCCTGCGCTTGAAGTACCGCTTGGTGCGGGGCCCGAGACGGGTGCGAAGGTACTCCTCGGCGACCGGCCGCAGCCCCTGATGGATCTGGGACTGCATCACATAGCCCACCGCCCTGACCAGGTCGGCCAGCGACTCCTGGGGAATGCGCGTCTCGCCCTCGCCGTCCTCCAGGTCCGGCAGCAGCGCGTCCGCCAGCACGACCGGCACCCGGTTGCTGTTCTGGTACGGGGCGAGCCGGTCCATCAGCCGCGCGGTGCCGATCCGGGCGACGGGCAGCTCGTAGAACGTCGACGCCGTGAACAGGGCGGTGGAGAAGCAGCCCACCACCAGCGCCGGCCGTGCCCTGGCGAACAGCACCTCGGCGAGGACCGGTGTGTCCAGCACGGTGAGGTCGACGCCCAGCTTCGCGGCCTCGGCCTCCAGGACCCGGCTGTAGCGGGCCGGCGCGGTCGGGTGCGGCTTGAACACCACGGCCCGGTGCCCGCGGGCGACCGCACCCCGCATCATCCGCACGTGCAGGTCCTCTTCCTCCTCCACGGTGAGGATGTCCAGCGCGGACAGGTACTGGCCCAGCAGCAGCGCGCAGTCGTCGGGCAGCGGGGGCAGTTCCGCCACGGCCTCGCCGATCTCGCCGAGCACCTTCAGGAAGCCGCTCACCGGCACGGTCCGCGCGGGCACCCCGAACTCGGTGAGCAGCAGCGGCACCAGTCCCGGTACCAGGTCGAGGTGGAGCAGCCGGCGCACGCGCGTGCCGATCAGCGGGTCGACCTTGTTGCGGGTCGGCCCGTAACTCATCAGCCCGTCGGCGTACACGTCGACGGGCGCTCCGGGGAACACCTGGGCGATGGCCTGCGCGGGGTTGACCTGGATCGACTCCAGGACGATCTCCACCCGGTCCTCGCCCAGCCCCCACAGCAGTCGCAGCCAGCGCTCCAGGAGCGGCACGTCGTCGGGGCGCGGTGCCCACGCGCCCGGATGGAAGGGACTGATCGCCTCGTTCCAGGACACCACCGCGTCGAAGCGGTCCCGCAGCGGCGCGAAGCCCGGCATCTCGTCGACGGCCGGGGTGGTCTCCGGGGTCGTCGTGTTGTTGCACACCAGCAGCAGCCGCCGGTCCGCCGCGGGGAACGAGTCGGCGTCCAGCGCGGCGGCCAGCGTGGCGACGCCGTACAGGGTGGAGGCGCAGAAGATCTGAGTCGTGCGAGGCATCAGGCGGCCGCCTTCGGGGTGCCGGTCTTCGAAGAGGTGATCCTGCGGCGCAGCCGGCGCAGTGTCGACGAGCGTTCCAGGTCCATCGTGTCCAGGACCTCGGCGAGCAGGTCCTGCGGCAGGCGCTTGACGGCCGCCGCGCTCATCGTGCGCAACTGCCTGGCCACCGGCGGCTCGAACTTCTCGATCTCGCCGAGGTGGTGGGCGATGATCGCGCAGTAGGTGCGCACCGCCTTGGGGAGCAGCCGGTCTGCCTCGCGGTCCCGCGCGGTCTCCTCGACGACCTGGTCGAACGCCCGGATGAAGTCCAGTTGGCGGGCGTCGCCGATCTGGGTGAGGGAGGAGGCGATCCCGCGCCGGTAGAAGACGCCGAGCAGATTCAGCACGGCGAACGACTCCGCCTCCCGGTGCAGCTTCCAGATCCACGGCCGGTCCTCGGCGGTGCGCAGACCGTGGGTGAAGTGCAGCAGCCCGCGGTCGACGAGGCGGCGGTGGTAGGCGCCGGCCCAGGCGTAGGGATAGTCCACCGACGTCGAGCGGTCGGCGGGCAGGATCGCCTCGCGCGGGTCCAGCACCTCACCGCGCAGCCCGTGCGGATGCCGGACCAGACTGCGGGCGCGCGCGGTCGCCTGCACATGGTCGACCCGGACGAAGTCGCAGCCCAGCTCCTCGATCGCGGTGACCAGATCGGTCAGATATCCGCGCGCGAGCCAGTCGTCGCCGTCCAGGAACGTCAGGTACTCGCCCCGCGCGGCGTCCAGTCCGGTATTGCGCGCGGTCGCGAGCCCTCCGTTTTCCTCATGACGGATCAGGCGCACCTGAGCGACCTTCGAGAGATCTTCGGCGGCCCGTTCGAGAATGGCGGGCGTTTCGTCCTTCGAACGGTCGTCGACCAGCACGAACTCGAAGTCGGGGCGGGCGTTCAGATGAAGGCTTCTGAGGGTGTCCGGGGCGTATTGCTGGACGTTGTAGAACGGCACGATCACGGAAAGCTTGGGCACGCCGAAATATTAGGAGTGAGTCCGGCAGTCAAAATTTCCGCCAAGGATACGGGCGATGAACTCGATGTGTCGGATCAGTGCATCCCGTGTATTTCCCCGGAGTTGACGAGCCGGTTCGGAAACCGGTGGCGCGCTGTTAACTTCCCGTTGAGTCGAGGTTGGGCAAAGCCTGGGTTTCGCTTTCTAGCGTCTTCGGCGTGCCACCACGTACTTCGAAATCCCCGCGGATCGCCGTGATCGCGGACTCCGACACCCGCTGGAAATGGGGTGCGGCGACCGCGGGCCGGATCGCGCCGGCCGGGCGGCCGGGCCCGTCCATGGAAGGCGGACCGCAGGACGACGCGCACGTCGCCCCCGTCCTCGACGGCTACCTCCTGCGCGGACGGGCGACCCCCACCCCCCGCCAACTCGCCGAAGTCGGCGTGCGCGCCGACTCCCTGCGCGAGGTGACGGCCGTCGAGTTCCTGCGCTGCATGGCCGTCGAGAAGTACGACATCCTCGTCCTCGCCCTGGTCGGCGGCGGCGTCCAGGCCGTCCTGCACGGCCTCAAGCGGATCTGGGAGGACGGCGGCGAGCGGCCCGTCGTCGTCACCGGTTACGTCGGCATCGTCTACGAGAAACTCGCCGACGGTCTGCTGCTGCGGCACGGCGCCGACCTCGTCCTCGCCAACTCCCGCCAGGACGCGGAGCGTTTCCGCGCCGTGTACGACGGTGTCGGCGCCGATGCCTCCTCGGTGACCGAGGTCGCCCTGCCCTTCCTCGGCGGCGCCCCCTACACCGGTGAGCACGACCGGGCCGGGAAGCCAGGGCGCAGGCCCTACACCGTGGTCTTCGCCGCGCAGCCCTCCGTGCCGGAGAACCGCAAGGACCGCACCTACCTGCTCGAACGGCTCGTCCAGCACGCCCGGTCGCACCCCGAGCGCGAGGTGCTGCTCAAGCTGCGCTCCAAGCCCGGCGAACACACCACCCACATCGAGGAGCTGCCGTACCAGAAGCTGTCGCAGCGGCTCGACGTGCCCGACAACTTCCGTCTGGTGTACGGCAACATGGGCGAGGTCCTCGACCGCACCGACCTCCTGGTCACGGTCAGCTCCACGGCGGCCCTCGAATCCCTGCACCGCCGCATCCCGACCGTGGTCCTCACGGACCTCGGGGTGCGCGAGGCGCTCGGCAACCACCACTTCGTCGGCTCCGGCTGCCTCGCCTCCTGGGACCAGCTCGACGCCGGGCACCGGCCCGCCCCGGAGGAGGAATGGGTGGCCCGGCAGGGTGTCGCCGCCGGGGGAGGCTCGTACGAACGGGCCTTCGACACCGCCCGCGAACGCATCGCCGAGCTGCTCGACCGCCCCGGCGGCCTGCCGCCGCTCACCCCGTACTACACACCCGCCACCGCCCCCGGTTACCTCCCCGGCATCCTCGCCCGCCACCACCTCGGCCCCGACGGCAGCCCGCTGCCCGGCGCCCCGGCCTCGGACAGGGAACCCGGCCCGGTCCGTCAGATCGTCCGCCGCGCCGCCCGCGGCGCCTACCGGCACGGCGTCCAGCGCGTCGCCCCCGTCATCCGCCGGATGGGCGACCTGTGAACGCCGGTCACGCGGCCCGGCGCCGTGCGGTGGCATGCCGCCCGGCGGGGAACCGCGTCCTGCCGCCGGCGACCGCCCGCCTCACCGACGGCGGCGGCCCGGCCCCGGCCCGCCGCCCGACCGCCTCCGGCAGGACGCCCGCCCACCTCCCGGCCGCCCCCGACAGGGCAGTCGCCGCGGCCGTCCGCCGGTCGCGCCCACGACGTGCGGCGGTCGTCCACCGGTCGCGTCCGGTGTGCGCGGCGGTGGTCCGCCCGTCCCGTCCGGTGCGCGCCGCGGTCGTTCGCGGTTCCCGTCCGGTGGGTCGGGCGGTGGTGCGCAGGTCCGGCCCGCTGTGCGCCGTGGCCGTCCGCCGGCACCGCTGCTCGCTGTGCGGCGCGGTCGGCCCGCGACCGGGTGGAGCAGCGCGGTCGGTGCGGTCCGGTGGCATCGCCCCGCGCGGTGCCGTACGCCGTCGGCGCGCCGCGCAGGGGGCGTCGTGAGCGCCCCTCCTCCCCGATCACCCCGTCAAGGAGCCCCACCCATGTCCCCTTCCCAGGCGGGCGTACGCCGCGTCCTCGCCGTGATCCCCGCGCGCGGTGGCTCCAAGGGCGTCCCCGCGAAGAACCTCGCGCCCGTCGGCGGCGTGCCCCTGGTGGCGCGGGCCGTGCGGGAGTGCCGGGCCAGCCGGCTGGTCACCGACGTCGTGGTGTCCACCGACGACCAGACCATCGCCGTGGCCGCCCGCGAGGCCGGTGCCGAGGTCGTGCTGCGCCCGGCCGCCATCGCGGGTGACACCGCCACCTCCGAGGCCGCCGTCCTGCACGCCATGGACACCCACGAGGCCCTGCACGGCACGGCCGTCGACGCGGTGCTCCTGGTGCAGTGCACCAGCCCGTTCATCGTCCGGGAGGACATCGACGGCGTCGCCGCCGCGGTCGTCGAGAACGGCGCCGACACCGCCGTCACCGTCGCCCCCTTCCACGGCTTCGTCTGGCGCGACGGCGACGCCGACAGCGAGGACGGCGGCTTCGGCGTCAACCACGACAAGTCGTACCGCCCACGCCGCCAGGACCGCCCGCAGGACCTCCTGGAGACCGGCGCCGCCTACGCCATGGACGCGGCCGGCTTCCGCGAGCACGGCCACCGCTTCTTCGGCCGCACCGACCTCGTGCGCACCGACCCTGCGCGTGTGCTGGAGGTCGACGACCCGCACGACCTGGCCCGCGCCCGCGCCCTCGCGCCCCTCTTCGACGCCGACCTCCCCGATTCCCGGCCCCACTCGAGCGGGGGGAGCCCCGTCGCCTCGCACCCGGCCGCCGCCGACATCGACGCGGTCGTCCTCGACTTCGACGGCACCCAGACCGACGACCGGGTGCTGATCGACTCCGACGGACGGGAGTTCGTCTCCGTGCACCGCGGCGACGGCCTCGGCATCGCCGCCCTGCGCAGGAGCGGACTGAGGCTGCTGATCCTGTCCACGGAACAGAACCCGGTGGTCGCCGCCCGTGCCCGGAAGCTCAAGCTCCCGGTCCTGCACGGCATCGACCGCAAGGACCTCGCACTGAAGCAGTGGTGCGAGGAACAGGGCATCGCGCCGGAGCGCGTGCTCTACGTCGGCAACGACGTCAACGACCTCCCGTGCTTCGGCCTCGTGGGCTGGCCCGTGGCGGTCGCGAGCGCCCACGACGTCGTACGCGACGCCGCACGCGCGGTCACCACCCTCCCCGGCGGCGACGGCGCGATCCGGGAGATCGCCGGCTGGATCCTCGGACCCTCTCTCGACTCCCCCGCCCCCCTCACCAAGTAAGGAACCTCTCCCATGAGCACCAACTCCCGCCTCCGCCAGTTCGGTTCGCGTACGGCCGGTCCGGGGCAGCCCGTCTACATCTGCGGCGAGATCGGCATCAACCACAACGGCGAGCTGGAGAACGCCTTCAAGCTCATCGACGCCGCCGCCGAGGCCGGCTGCGACGCCGTCAAGTTCCAGAAGCGCACCCCGGAGATCTGCACCCCGCGCGACCAGTGGGACATCGAGCGCGACACCCCCTGGGGCCGGATGACGTACATCGACTACCGCCACCGCGTGGAGTTCGGCGAGGACGAGTACCGCCGGATCGACGAGTACTGCAAGGAGAAGGGCATCGCCTGGTTCGCCTCCCCGTGGGACACCGAGGCCGTCGCCTTCCTGGAGAAGTTCGACGTCCCCGCCCACAAGGTGGCCTCCGCGTCCCTCACCGACGACGAGCTGCTCCGCGCCCTGCGCTCGACGGGCCGCACGGTCATCCTCTCCACCGGCATGTCCACCCCGAAGCAGATCCGCCACGCCGTCGAGGTCCTGGGCAGCGACAACATCCTGCTGTGCCACGCCACTTCGACGTACCCGGCGAAGGCCGAGGAGCTGAACCTCCGCGTCATCAACACCCTCCAGGCCGAGTACCCCAACGTCCCGATCGGCTACTCCGGCCACGAGACGGGTCTGCAGACCACCCTCGCCGCGGTCGCCCTCGGCGCCACGTTCGTGGAGCGCCACATCACTCTCGACCGCGCCATGTGGGGTTCCGACCAGGCCGCCTCCGTGGAACCGCAGGGCCTCTCCCGACTGGTCCGCGACATCCGCACCATCGAGGCCTCCCTCGGCGACGGCGTCAAGAAGGTCTACCAGTCCGAGCTGGGCCCGATGAAGAAGCTGCGCCGCGTCTCCGGGGTCGTCGCCGAGGCGGAGATCGCCGCGGCGGCCGGCGAGCCCGTCGGCGTCTGACCCCGGAACCTCCCCGACCACCGCTACCAGTGCCCTACGGGACGGTCGTACGACGATGAGCCCTCGCGCCGGGAACCCCGGCACCACCCCCCACACCCTCGCGTTCGTCGAGAGTCCGGTGCAGCTCCTGAACGTCCTGGAGTGGGCCCACTCCCAGGGACCCCGTCCCCAGGAGCAGCCCGGCGCGGGGTTCGCCCTCGTCGTCCTGTCCCCGACCGACCCCATGACCCGCGGCCAACTGCGCCGCATGGCCGAACTCGCCCGCCAGGACGGCCACGACGTCCGCTGGGAGGAGGCCCGCGGCGGTCCCTCGGCCCCCTTCCGGACCATCGGCGGCCTGACCCGCGAACTGCGCCGGGCCGACCGGATCGTCATGGGAGACCCCTTCTCCCGGTACGTCCAGCTCCTGCTGACCATCACCCGCGCCGACGACCTGGTCGTCGTCGACGACGGCACGGCCACCATGGAGTTCGTCGGCCAGCTCGCCCGCGGCGAACGCCTGGTGCGCTGGCACCGCAAGGGCGGCCGCCCCGGCCCCCGCGACCTGCTGTTCGCCCCGGTGTCCACCGCGGCCCGCCGCCGCCTCCTCCCCGGCCCGGCCCGCCGCGTGGAGGTCTTCTCCTCCATGCCGATACAGGACGCGCCGGACGGCGTGTCCGTCACGTCCCACACCTTCGCCTGGACCCGCGAGCGCTTCGGCCCGCCCCGCGTGACGAAGGGCGCCGACCTGGTCGGTACGTCGCTCGTGGAGACCGGCGTCGTCGACGGCGACCGCTATCTGCACGCCGTGGACGTCCTCGCCAGGGCCCACGGCGCCGCCCGCTACTTCGCCCACCGCCGCGAGAGCGCCGAGAAGCTGCACCGCCTCGCCGTGCAGACGGGCCTGGAGGTCGTCCGCCCCGACCTTCCCCTCGAACTCATCGCCCGCAGAGGCCCGATCGGCAGAACCGTCCTCAGCTTCCCTTCCACGGTCGTCCACACCCTGCCCCTGGCCCTCGCCGGTACGGAGGTCCGTGTCACGGTCTGCGACATCGACCCTGCCTGGCTCACCCGGAACGCCTCCCCCCGCGCCCAGGCCTTCCTCTCCGGCGTCACGGGAACAGCCCGCGGGGTGGATCGCCTGGCGAGAGTCGCCACGGCCTGACCACCGGGTGGCGGGCCCTCTTGGCCCGCGCCCCGGAGGGAACGCCTTGGGCCGGGGCGCATCACCCGGCCACGGTCACGGCTGTCCGACCCGGCGGTGCGCGGGCGACAGGCCGCCCGGCAGCCCAGCCCGGAGGGAGCCGGGGGAGCGGCGGGGGGCCGGGGAGGGCCGGGAACGAGCCGAAGGGGGGCGGGAAGGGCCGGCGAACGAGCCGGAGAGGGCTGGGGGAGGGTCGGGAGCCGGAGGGGGGCCGGGAAGGGCCGGTGAACGAGCCGGGCCGGGTCGGGAGAGGGCCGGCGCTTGTCCACCGATGGTCCGCTCCGTGGACAGTCGGGCGGGCATCGGGCAGGCCGTGATAACGGTGGAGGAGGAAGATATAGGGATGGGCCGGAAAGCCATGATCCACTCGACTCGAAGCCGGCCGAGTTTACCCAGCCCGAATGCCAGCCATGCGCCGCACGGCCAACTTTTCTGCCCCTAACGGGTTGAAGTTTTGTTGATCGTGGGTCAGCCGACCACCCCGGCGTCCTACCCTTCAAAGGGTGAAGCAACTGATGTCCCGAGAGTCCGAGGCAGATCCTTCAGGGGAAGCCGTGCTCCCCGGCACCTTGTCGGAGGCCCTGCGTGCCGAGCTGGTCGCCTTCCGCCGCGACATGCACATGCACCCCGAGCTGGGCAACCAGGAGTTCCGTACGACGGCGGCGATCAAGGAGCGCCTGGAGCAGGCGGGCCTCAAGCCCCGTGTACTCGCCGCCGGCACCGGGCTCATCTGCGACATCGGCGACTGGGCCGACGGCACGCCGGTCCTCGCGATGCGTGCCGACATCGACGCGCTGCCCATCCCGGACACCAAGACCGACTGCGGCTACCGCTCCACCGTCCCCGACCGAGCCCACGCCTGCGGTCACGACGTGCACACCACCGTCGTCCTCGGCGCCGGCCTCGTCCTCGCCGACCTGCACCGCGAGGGCCGGCTCCCGCGCCCGGTGCGGCTGATCTTCCAGCCCGCCGAGGAGGTGCTGCCCGGTGGCGCCGCCGACGCCATCGAGGACGGCGCCCTGGAGGGCGTCGGCCGGATCATCGCCGTCCACTGCGACCCGCGCGTGGACGCCGGTCTCATCGGTCTGCGCGAGGGTCCCATCACCTCCGCCTGCGACCGCCTGGAGATCTCCCTGGACGGGCCCGGCGGTCACACCGCCCGCCCGCACCTGACCACCGACCTCGTCACCGCCGCCGCCCGCGTCGTCACGGACGTGCCCGCGCTGGTCGGCCGCCGCGTCGACACCCGGGCCGGTCTCGCGGTGACCTGGGGCCGGATCGACTGCGGCCACGCCCCGAACGTCATCCCGCAGCACGCCGAGCTGTCCGGCACCGTGCGCTGCCTGGACATCGAGGCGTGGCGGCAGGCGCCGGACCTCGTCGTCGCCGCGATCGACGAGGTCGCCAACCTGCACCGGGCCAAGTCGGAGATCAACTACGTCCGCGGCGTCCCCCCGGTCGTCAACGACGCCGACGTCACCGGTCTGCTCCGGGACGCCATGGCCGCCAGGCGAGGCGAGGAGGCGGTGGAGGGCACCGAGCAGAGCCTCGGCGGCGAGGACTTCTCCTGGTACCTGGAGCGCGTCCCCGGAGCCATGGCCCGCCTCGGCGTCCGTACGCCGGGCGAGCGCACGGTCCGCGATCTGCACCAGGGCGACTTCGACGCCGACGAGCACGCCATCACCGTAGGGGTGGAACTGTTCACGGCGGCCGCGCTGCTGGACGCGGCGGCCCGGACGGCGTGAGCGCGCGACGCCCGTGACGGCTTCGGCGAAGGGGTGCCCGAAAGGCGCCTCTTCGTCCGCCTGTGTCACCCGGCCGTAACCCGTGGGGCCCGGTCGCGTCCCGGGGGCGGCACGAATCGATAACGGCCACGAGAAACCCCGCCCTCTCCCCGTCTACGCGCGTTACTGTGCGCCGAAATCGCCCCTCGGAACGGCCTGTTGGGGAGCCGCGCCGGAGGCGTCACATTGGGGAATGCGGGCCGGTGACGGCGCCGTGGGGATGAAGGGTGCTCGCTGTGCGTCTCATATCTCGAAGGACCAGGTTCACCCGGGCGGCGGCGGCCGCCGCGGTCGTGGCGCTCGCGGCCGCCGGCTGCGGCGAGTCGAGCACCGGCTCCAAGGCCGGTGAGAAGGAGTCCGGCAAGTACTCCGGGAAGGGCATCGGCCTGGCGTACGACATCGGCGGCAAGGGCGACCAGTCCTTCAACGACGCCGCGTACGCCGGTTTCCAGAAGGCCGACAAGGAGTTCGGCATCGGCGGTCGGGACGTCGAGCCGCAGGACGGGGAGTCGGACGCGGACAAGGTCCAGCGCCTGACCCAGCTCGCCCAGTCGGGCTACAACCCCGTGATCGGCGTCGGCTACATCTACGCGCCGGCCGTCAAGGAGGTCGCCGCGAAGTTCCCGAACATCACGTTCGGCATCATCGACGACGAGACCGTGGCGGCGAAGAACGTCGCCGACCTGGTCTTCCACGAGGAGCAGGCCTCCTACCTGGCCGGCGTCGCCGCGGCGAAGGCCTCCAAGAAGGCGCACATCGGCTTCATCGGCGGCGTGGACATCCCGCTCATCCACAAGTTCGAGGCCGGCTACGTCCAGGGCGCCAAGTCGGTAGACCCGGCCATCAAGATCGAGTCGCAGTACCTGACCGAGACGCCCCAGGAGGGCGGCTTCTCCAGCCCCGA
The DNA here is from genome assembly GCF_055577115.1 of Streptomyces sp. NPDC033216. Taxonomy (NCBI): domain Bacteria; kingdom Bacillati; phylum Actinomycetota; class Actinomycetes; order Kitasatosporales; family Streptomycetaceae; genus Streptomyces; species Streptomyces sp. NPDC033216. Next base: position 235,306 of record NZ_JBVIQK010000002.1, read on the forward strand.
CAAGGGCAAGGCGGGGGCGAGCGGCCAGATCGAGGCCGGCGCGGACGTCATCTACCACGCGGCCGGTCTCTCCGGCCAGGGCGTGATCTCCGAGGCCGCCGGCAAGAAGGCGTGGGCCATCGGCGTCGACTCCGACCAGTACTCCCAGACCTCGCTGGCCGCCTACAAGGACCACATCCTCGGCTCGGCCCTGAAGAACGTCGGCGGCGCGGTCTACGACCTGGCCAAGTCCGTCTACGAGGGCAAGCCCCTGTCGGGCGTGGTCCGCGGCAGCCTCTCCAACGACGGCGTCGGTTTCGCCGACACCAACCCGAAGTACAAGGCCATGACGGACGTCGTCGACGCCGTGGACAAGGCCAAGAAGGACATCATCGACGGCAAGGTCACCGTCAGCACGAAGTAAGCCGCCCAGAACCGTCTCCCGGCCGTGGCGACGCCGGCCGGCCCCGGCCCTGACCGGGTGACGTCGCCCCGCCGGCCCGGCCGCGACCGGGGGCGTCGACCGGTGATCCGCCCCTGGACCGCTGACGCCGGCGGGCCGGCCCGCCCCTCGACCGGGGGACGCCGGTCGCCGCCCGGTCCTTGACGGGGGCACGCCGGTCGGCCGGCCCGGTCCTTGGCGGGGACGTCGGCCGGTGGGCCGGCCCGGCCCTGACCGGACGATCCCGGCCGTCGGACACGTCCCTCAGCCGGCCGAACCGCCCGCCCAGCCCTCAGCACCGCCCTGCCCGCAGTACCGGCCCTGCCCGCCCGCCCCTCACTCCAGGGCGAGCGAGCGGGGCCGCCCGCGTCCGCACGGTTCGCAGGGCCTCGCCCGCCGCCCCCGCCGTCCCCACTCCGCTTCCCCCACCCCGACACGGCGCGATCCCGCCCGTCGGCGTGCTCCGCCCCCCCCGCCTACGTCCATTAAGGGCGTCCTCGCAGACCAGCGGCCCTGGCCTCCCGCAAGCGGCGCCCCCGGTCCGTAGGCTGGAGCGCAAACTGTGGCCACAGCTCGATAACGGACCGGACAGAAGGGTTTTTCCGTCTGGTCTACGCGCGTTACGCTGCGGCGGAACCAGCGCCTGGTATGGGCGCTTGCACAAAGGAGTCTCGTTCCATGCGCCGGGTGTCCCGTATCGCGGTTGCTGGTGTTGCTACCGCAGCCTTCGCCGTCACCGTTTCCGCTTGCGGAAGCTCGTCCACGTCCTCCTCCTCCAGCGACGACAAGAACCTGGGCCTCGCGCTCGCGTACGACGTCGGCGGCAAGGGCGACCAGTCCTTCAACGACGCCGCCACCGCGGGCATGGAGAAGGCCGACAAGGAGTTCGGCTACAAGTCGACCGCCGTCGAGCCGCAGGACGGAGAGTCCGACGCCGACAAGGTCCAGCGCCTGGAGAACCTCGCCAAGCAGGGCTACAACCCGGTGATCGGCGTCGGCTTCGCCTACGCGCCCGCCGTCAAGGAGGCCGCGGCCAAGTACCCGAAGACGACCTTCGGCATCGTGGACGACGAGCAGACCAAGGCCGACAACGTGGCCGACCTCGTGTTCTCCGAGGAGCAGGCCTCCTACCTGGCCGGCGTCGCCGCCGCCAAGGCGACCAAGTCCAACGTGGTCGGCTTCATCGGCGGTGTGGACGTCCCTCTGATCCACAAGTTCGAGGCCGGCTACAAGCAGGGCGTCACGGACACCAAGAAGGGCGTCACGGTCAAGTCGCAGTACCTCACCGAGACCGCGGCCGAGGGCGGCTTCTCCAGCCCCGACAAGGGTGAGAGCGCCGCCGAGGGCCAGATCGACGCCCGTGCCGACGTGGTCTACGCCGCGGCCGGCCTCTCCGGCCAGGGCGTCATCAAGGCCGCCAACGCCAACAAGGTGTGGGCGATCGGCGTCGACTCGGACCAGTACAAGCAGGACGCGCTCAAGGCGTACAAGGACTCGATCCTGACCTCGGCCATGAAGAACGTCGAGGGCGCCGTCTACACGCTGGCCAAGTCGGTCGAGGACGGCAAGCCCGCCACCGGTGTGGTCCGTGGTGACCTCGCCAACGGCGGCGTGAGCCTGGCGAACTCCAACCCGACCTTCGCCGGGAACAAGGAGATCCAGGACGCCGTCAAGAAGGCCCAGGAGGGCATCAAGAACGGCACCATCAAGGTGAAGACCTCCTGACCGACCTCCACGACCGTGTCGTAGGCCTGTCGATCCCGGCGAGAACTGTCGAAGGCATGGCCGAAGAAGCGCTGTAATGACAGCGTGACGACCTCGGAACGGGATGCGGGGACGATGACTCCCCGCGTCCCGTTCGCGCGGCAGAATGCTCGGAACGGATTGAGGATCGATCGAGAGATCGATCAAGATCGATCAGGTCCGGGCACTATTTAAAGCAGGGGCGCTACGCGCGTAGAGTGGCCCCTTTCCCGAGGAGAGTGCGCCATCGACGCGTCCAGCAGCCCTCCGCTCACCGCCCCGTCGACCGTCGCGGTAGAGCTCGCGGGCATCACCAAGCGATTCCCCGGTGTCGTCGCCAACCACGACATCCACCTGAGTGTCGGCAAGGGCACCGTGCACGCCCTCGTCGGCGAGAACGGTGCCGGCAAGTCGACCCTGATGAAGATCCTCTACGGCATGCAGAAGCCGGACGAGGGCACCATCGCGGTCGACGGCGAGCAGGTGAGCTTCTCCAGCCCCGCGGACGCCATCGCGCGCGGGATCGGCATGGTCCACCAGCACTTCATGCTCGCGGACAACCTGACCGTCCTGGAGAACGTGGTGCTCGGCAGCGAGAAGCTGCACGGCATCGGCGGCGGCGCCCGCCGGAAGATCAAGGAGATCTCCGACCGCTACGGCCTCGGCGTACGCCCCGACGCCCTGGTCGAGGACCTGGGTGTCGCCGACCGCCAGCGCGTGGAGATCCTCAAGGTCCTCTACCGCGGCGCCCGCACCCTCATCCTCGACGAGCCCACCGCCGTCCTGGTCCCGCAGGAGGTCGACGCCCTCTTCGCCAACCTGCGCGAGCTGAAGTCCGAGGGCCTCTCCGTCATCTTCATCTCCCACAAGCTGGGCGAGGTCCTGTCGGTCGCCGACGAGATCACGGTCATCCGGCGCGGTACGACGGTCGGCACGGCCGTTCCCGCCGAGACCACCCCCCGCCAGCTCGCCGAGATGATGGTCGGCAGCGAACTGCCCACCCCGGAGACCGCCGAGTCCACGGTCACCGACAAGCCCGTCATCCGGGTCGAGAACCTCACCGTCTACGCCGGCGGCGGCGCCTCCCTGGGCGTGGAGTCCGAGCCCGTGGGCCCCGGCTCCCTCGTCGAGGCGTCCGGCGTGGTCAAGAAGGTCCTCGACGACGTCACCTTCACCATCCACGCCGGCGAGGTCATGGGCATCGCCGGCGTCGAGGGCAACGGCCAGACGGAACTCATCGACGCCCTGATCGGCACCAAGGACGCCGACTCCGGCACCATCGCCTTCCTCGGCGAGGACATCACGCCCTGGCCGACCCGTAGGCGCCGCGAGTCCGGCGTCGGCTATATTCCCGAGGACCGCCACCGCCAGGGCCTGCTCCTGGAGGCCCCCCTCTGGGAGAACCGCATCCTCGGCCATGTCACCGAGGCCCCCAACGCCAAGGGCTTCTGGCTCAACCCCAAGGGCGCGCAGGCCGACACCCGCCGGATCGTCGAGGAGTACGACGTCCGCACCCCCGGCATCGACGTCACCGCCGCCTCCCTCTCCGGCGGCAACCAGCAGAAGCTGATCGTCGGCCGTGAGATGAGCCACAACCCCAAGTTCCTGATCGCCGCCCACCCCACCCGCGGTGTGGACGTCGGCGCGCAGGCCCAGATCTGGGACCGCATCCGCGAGGCTCGCCGCGAGGGCCTGGCCGTGCTGCTGATCTCCGCCGACCTGGACGAGCTGATCGGCCTGTCGGACACCCTCCGGGTGATCTACGACGGCAGGCTGGTCGCCGACGCCGACCCGGCGACCGTCACCCCCGAGGAACTCGGCTCGGCCATGACCGGCGCCGCGTCCGGGCACCTCGAGCACGTCGAAGAAGAAGCCGCCCCGGAGGACGAGGCCCGATGAAGAAGTTCGACAAGGAGCGCCTGCTCCTCGCGGTGGCCGGCCCGGTCATCGCGCTGGTCTCGGCGATCCTGCTGACGTCGATCGTGCTGATCGCCTCCGGCAAGAACCCGTTCGAGCCGTACCGGCTGATGCTGGAGCAGGCAGGTTTCTCCGACGTCCAGGTCCTGATCGTCAACCAGGCCTCGCTGTACTACATCGCCGCCCTCGCGGTCGCCCTCGGCTTCCGCATGAACCTGTTCAACATCGGCGTCGACGGCCAGTACCGGCTGGGCGCCATGATGACCGCGGTGGTCGGCGCGCACGTGGCGCTGCCGTCCTTCCTCCAGGTTCCGCTGCTGCTGCTGGTCGGCGCGCTCACCGGCGCCATGTGGGCGGGCATCGCGGGCATCCTCAAGGTCACCCGCGGTGTCAGCGAGGTGGTCGCGACGATCATGCTCAACGCGATCGCCACCAGCCTCATCGGCTACCTCACCCTCCGCGAGAACTTCGGCGTCCTGGTCGGCGACAACGTCACCACCGGCGTCATGAAGGACTCCGGCTGGGTGCCCGGCATCAGCCTCGGCCAGGACGTCGGCGAGATCTACGGCCTGGTCTTCCTCGCCATCGCGCTCGGCGTCGGCTACTGGATCGTCCTCAACCGCACCCGCTTCGGCTTCGACCTGCGTGCCACCGGCGAGTCCGAGACCGCCGCCGCCGCCTCGGGTGTCAACGCCAAGCGCATGGTCCTCACCGCGATGCTGATCTCCGGCGCCGTCGCCGGCATCTCCGGCCTGCCGCTGCTGCTCGGCGACGCCCACACCTACAGCCTGAGCTTCCCGGCAGGCCTCGGCTTCACCGCCATCGGCATCGCCCTGCTCGGCCGCAACAACCCGGGCGGCATCGCGCTGGCGGCCCTCCTGTGGGCCTTCCTCGACAAGACGTCCCCCGCCCTCGACTACGCCACCCCGGTGGCGTACGAGAAGGAGATCGCCACGATCATGCAGGGCCTGATCGTCTTCGCGGTCGTCATCTCCTACGAGGCCGTACGCCAGTGGGGTCTGCGCCGCCAGCAGAAGCTGGTCGGCGCCGAGCTGGCCGCGGCCGCCAACAACAACGCCAAGAAGGAGGTGGCGGCCTGATGTCCACCGCGACCATCGCCAAGCCGCAGGCGAAGCAGCCCGGCAAGGGCGGCCGCCGCATGTCTCTCCCGGTACTCCTGCTGATCATCGCGGGCGTGCTGGTCCTCACCTCGATCGTCCGCCTGATCTCCGGCGCGGACGGCATCACCTCGACCGGCCAGATGTCCACCGCGCTGCGCCTGGCCGTGCCGATCGGTCTCGCCGGCCTCGGCGGCCTGTGGGCCGAGCGGGCGGGCGTCGTCAACATCGGCCTCGAGGGCATGATGATCCTCGGCACCTGGTTCGGCGCTTGGGCCGGCTACCAGTGGGGCCCGTGGACCGGCGTCGCCTTCGGCATCATCGGCGGCGCACTCGGCGCCGTTCTGCACGCCGTCGCCACCGTGACCTTCAACGTCAACCACATCGTCTCCGGCGTGGCGCTGAACATCCTGGCCCTGGGAACGACCCGCTACCTGTCGAAGTTCACCTTCGAGGACGCCCCGCAGGGCTCCTCCAAGCAGTCCCCGCCGATCGAGTCGCTGGGCACCTTCGACATCCCTGGCCTGTCCGGCTGGCTGGAGACCCTCAACGGCAAGCACTGGTTCCTGGTCTCCGACATCGCCGGCCTGGTCGGCGGGCTGGTCACCAACCTCTCCCCGCTGACCGTCGTCGCGGTCGCGCTCGTCCCCGCGACCTGGTGGGTGCTCTGGCGGACCGCCTTCGGCCTGCGCCTGCGCTCCTGCGGTGAGAACCCGGTGGCCGCGGAGTCCCTGGGCGTCAACGTCTACAAGTACAAGTACATCGCCGTGATCATCTCGGGCGGTTTCGCCGGCCTCGGCGGCGCCTTCCTGTCGATCGTCGCCTCCAACGTGTACCTCGACGGCCAGACCGCGGGCCGCGGCTACATCGGCCTCGCCGCGATGATCTTCGGCAACTGGATGCCGGGCGGCCTCGCCCTCGGCGCGGGTCTGTTCGGCTACACCGACAGCCTCAACCTGCGCGGCGGCACCACCAACGTGCACGCCCTGATCCTGCTCCTTGCGATCCTGCTGGTGTTCGGAGCGGCCTACCTGGCCTGGAGGAAGAAGTACGTCCCCGCCGTCGCCACCCTCGTGATCTCGGCCCTGATGTTCTTCTGGTACACCAGCGTGGACGAGGTCCCGCGCCAGGTCGTCTCCGCGGCCCCGTACCTCGTCACCCTGCTGGTGCTGTCGCTCTCCGCGCAACGCCTGCGCATGCCGAAGGCCGACGGTCTGCCCTACCGCAAGGGACAGGGCAAGTGACCCCGGCCGCCGCCACCGTCGACTGGGACGCCCTGCGCGAGCTGGCCCGCGAGGCCATGCGCCACGCGTACGCCCCCTACTCGGGTTACCCCGTCGGCGTGGCGGCCCTGGTCGACGACGGCCGTACCGTCTCGGGCTGCAACGTCGAGAACGCCTCCTACGGCATCGGCCTGTGCGCCGAGTGCGGCCTCGTCTCGGAGCTACAGCGCACCGGCGGCGGCCGTCTCACACACTTCACCTGCGTCGACGGCCGGGGCGAGATCCTCGTCCCGTGCGGCCGCTGCCGCCAGCTGCTGTACGAGTTCGGCGGCCCGGAGCTGCTGCTGGAGACGCCGGCCGGGATCCTGCCGCTGGCGGAGATGCTCCCCCAGGCCTTCGGCCCGGACCACCTCACCAAGTGACTCCCGTGCGGCCCCTCTGACTCGCGTGAACCGGGCAGAGGGGCCGCACACTTTCGCGCACCATCTTCTGCACCTCGGAAGGAAAGCCATGGCCATGGACGCCATCTCCGTCATCCGCACCAAGCGGGACCGCGGCGAACTCAGCGACGGACAGATCGACTGGGTCATCGACGCGTACACCCGTGGCGAGGTCGCCGACGAGCAGATGTCCTCGCTCGCGATGGCGATCCTGCTCAACGGCATGAACCGCCGCGAGATCGCCCGCTGGACGGCCGCGATGATCGCCTCCGGCGAGCGGATGGACTTCTCGTCCCTGTCCCGCCCGACCGCCGACAAGCACTCCACGGGCGGCGTCGGCGACAAGATCACCCTGCCGCTGGCCCCCCTGGTGGCGGCCTGCGGCGCGGCGGTCCCGCAGCTCTCGGGCCGCGGCCTCGGCCACACCGGCGGCACCCTGGACAAGCTGGAGTCCATCCCCGGCTGGCGCGCCCTTCTCTCCAACGAGGAGATGCTGGACGTCCTCGACACCACCGGCGCCGTGATCTGCGCGGCGGGCGACGGTCTGGCCCCCGCCGACAAGAAGCTCTACGCCCTGCGCGACGTCACCGGCACGGTCGAGGCCATCCCCCTGATCGCCTCCTCGATCATGTCGAAGAAGATCGCAGAGGGTACGGGCTCCCTGGTCCTGGACGTGAAGGTCGGCACCGGCGCCTTCATGAAGACCATCGAGGACGCGCGCGAACTGGCCTCGACGATGGTGGGCCTCGGCACCGACCACGGCGTCAGGACCGTCGCCCTGCTCACGGACATGTCCACCCCCCTGGGCCTCACCGCGGGCAACGCCCTGGAGGTCCGCGAGTCGGTGGAGGTCCTCGCGGGCGGCGGCCCGGCGGACGTCGTCGAACTGACCCTCGCCCTGGCCCGCGAAATGCTGGACGCGGCGGGCGTGAAGGACGCCGACCCGGCGAAGGCCCTCGCCGACGGCTCCGCGATGGACGTCTGGCGCCGCATGATCACCGCGCAGGGCGGCGACCCGGACGCCCCCCTCCCCACCGCGCGCGAACAGCACGTCATCAAGGCCCCGGCCACCGGCGTCCTCACCCGCCTCGACGCCTACGGCATCGGAGTCGCCGCCTGGCGCCTGGGCGCAGGCCGCGCCCGCAAGGAGGACCCGGTGCAGGCGGGCGCCGGCATCGAACTCCACGCCAAGCCCGGCGACAGGATCACCGAGGGTCAGCCCCTGCTCACCCTGCACACCGACACCCCGGACCGCTTCCCCTACGCCCTGGAATCGGTGGAGGGCTCCTACGACATCGCGGCCCCGGGCACGAGCTACGAGGCGGCCCCGGTGGTACGGGAGCGCATCGCCTGACGGTCTCCTTTCCCGCCGGCGCCGACTGCGTCCGGCCCGGCCGGCGATCCCCCCTTCCGAGGAGCTGGAGGGCGGGGCCGTGACGGGCGAGCGGGGTCCGGGGGCGGCAGCCCCGCGGGGACGATGGGGGTTCCCCCTCTCGGGCGGAGCCGAGAGGGGGAAGGGAAGAAAGGGGCGGCGGGGGCGGGGAAACGGCGTTCTGCCCGTCCCTCGCGGCGAGGGGGGGCGAGGTGACCACTGATCCCCCACTCCTCACGCGAACGGGCCCCCCTCGCCGAAGGCAACCGCCGCGAACCGCTCACCCATCCGCCGATGAGTCACCGCGTCCGGATGCAACTGATCAGGCAGCGGCAACTCCTCGACGTCCCCCTCCCCGTACAGCTCGCGCCCGTCGAGGTAGTACAGCTCCGGATCATCGGCACTCCGCTCCCCGACGATCCGCGCCAGCTCCTCCCGGATGATCCGCAGGGTCAGCTTCCCGCCCGCCACCTCCGCGGGATCTCCCATGGGCACGAACCGCAGCACCCCCTTCTCCAACCCTTCGAGATCCGGTGCACTGGGCCCGGGCGTCTCCTCGTGCATGGGGCACAGGACGGGCGAGACGACGAGCAGCGGCGTATCGGGGTGGCCTTCCCGGACGGTGTCGAGGAACCCGTGCACGGCGGGCCCGAAGGCCCGCAGCCGCATCAGATCCGCGTTGACGAGGTTGATCCCGATCTTGACGCTGATCAGATCGGCCGGGGTGTCCCGCAGTACGCGCGCGACGAAGGGGTCGAGCAGAGCGCTCCCGCCGAGCCCCAGATTGACCAGCTCCACCCCGCCTGTCCCGGCGGCGACCGCGGGCCAGATGCCGGTCGGGCCGGCCGCGTCCGTCCCGTGACTGATGGAGCTGCCGTGGTGCACCCAGACCCGACGCCCCGGGGCGCCCGCCGGTTCCACGGGCGCGTCGGTACGCAGCGCGACCAGCTCGGTGGTCTCGTTGTGCGGCAGCCAGATCTCGACGTCCTTGGCCCCCTCGGGCAGGTCGGTGAACCGGAGTGTGCCGGGTCGACCGGGCCGGCGTTCGGACGTCCCCGCGACCATGTCGACGGTCAGGACGTGTCCCGCCGCGACGGTGCCCTGCCCGGCCGGCCGGCCGTCGACGAGCAGGTCGTAGAGCCCGTCCGGCCGGGCAGGGGCGCCCACGTAGTGCCGCTTGGTGGGCAGGGTGTCCAGCTCGATGGCGGTGGCCCGGGTACGGAACGCCAACCGGACGCCGGACGGCTGGGACTCGGCCATGGCCAGCTGCTCGTCGGCGCCCTGGGCGCGGGCCCAGGCGGGCAGCCGGTGCGGCAGCAGACCGTGCTCGGTGCGTTCGGTCTCAAGGGCCCCGCGCAGGAGTTCGGCGGTGAGGGGGGTGGTGGTCCAGTGGATCTCGGGAGACATCGCTTCACCCTGCGTTTCGACGGTTCGTGACGGTGGTCGAGCCCTGGTCCCTGCCCGCCCCCGGTGCCGTGACGGGCCAGTTCCGCAGAAGCGCGTCGAGGGCGTCGAGGACGCGGGACCAGGACTCCTGGGAGTCGGGGGCGCTGTGACTGAAGCCGCCGGCCTGTTCGAGGCTGACGTACCCGTGGAAGACGCTGCCGAGCAGCCGCACGGCGTGGGTCTGGTCCGGTTCGGCGAGGTCGTAGCCCCGCAGGATGGCCCGGGTCATCTGGGAGTGGCGTGCCCCGGCGCCGGCCGCGGCCGCTTCCGGGGTGAGCCGGAACTGGGCGGCGGCGTAGCGGCCGGGATGATCGTGGGCATAGTCGCGGTAGACGTCGGCGAGGGCGATGAGGGCGTCCTTGCCGGAGCGGCCGGCCAGCGCGGCGGAGCCCCGGTCGGCCAGCTCCTCCAGGGCGAGCAGCGCGATCCGCGTCTTCAGGTCGTGCGAGTTCTTCACATGCGAGTACAGGCTCGCGACCTTGACGTCGAACCGGCGGGCCAGCGCCGAGACGGTCACCTGGTCGAAGCCGACCTCGTCGGCCATTTCCGCGCCCGCCCGGGTCAGCCGCTCCGGAGTCAGGCCTACGCGCCCCATGACATCGCTCCACGTCCTCTCGCCAGACAGGAAGGGTCAGTCTGCATCTGGCTAAAGGTTTTAGGCAAACGGGTACATGGCATAGCGCAACGGCGACGATGAGTTACCCGGACCCGCCCGGTCTACCCCCCGTGGATGCGACGACACCCCCCGTACTCAGCCTGGCCGCTCCCCTCTCCCGGAGCCGCGTGGCGGGACTCTGCGACGAGGTGCGGACCCTGCTGAAGGGCGCTGGGGGCGCGGTGGTCGTGTGCGACGCGGCCGGGCTCGGGGCGTCGGGGCTGACGGCCGTCGATGTGCTGGCGCGGCTCCAGCTGGCCGCCCGCCGGGCCGGGGGGCGCATACGCCTGCGCGCCCCCGACCCGGCGCTACTCGCCCTGCTCGACCTGGCCGGGCTCCGCTTCGAGGTGGAGGGGAACCCCGAACAGCGGGAACCACCGCTCGGTGTCGAGGAAGAAGTGGAATCCGGTGAGGCGGCCGTCTGAGATCTCCAGCACCTGCACCGCCCAGGGCGTGTAACCGCCCTTCTCCGGATCAGGCTTGTACTGCGCGAAGCCCGGCAGACCGTTGACCTGGACCGGCAGCAGACGTGACCCCTCGCAGGCCGAGCCCATCGTGGTCATGAAGCCCGCGATGTCGTCGTGGCCGGTCAGCCACAGGTCGAACGGCGGCATCGTCATGATGGCGTCCTCGTGGAGGAGCGCCGTCAGCGCCGACATGTCGTACCCCTCGAAGGCCGCCACATAGCGCTCCAGGAGCTTGCGCTGCTCCTCGTCCAGCGGATCGGAGACGGCCGCCTGCGCTCCGGAGTCGGCGCGCTCGGCGAGCGTCGCGCGGGCCCGCTGGAGAGCGCTGTTCACCGAGGCGACCGAGGTCTCCAGCAGTTCGGCGACCTCGCTCGCCCGCCACGCCAGCACCTCGCGAAGAATCAGCACGGCCCGCTGCTTCGGCGGCAGTTGCTGGAGCGCGGCCATGAACGCCAGCCGCACCGACTCCTTGGCGACGGCCGCCTCCGCCGGGTCCTCCACCGTGGGCAGCACGCGCGCGTCGGGCATGGGCTCCAGCCAGGTGTTGTCCGGGCGGGGGGAGAGCGCCGCCCTGGCGAGCGGGGTGGACTCGGAGAGGTCCATCGGGCGGGCCCGCTTGTTGCCCGCGTTCAGCATGTCCAGGCAGACGTTCGTCGCGATGCGGTAGAGCCAGGACCGCAGGCTGGAACGGCCCTCGAACCTGTCGTAGCTCCGCCAGGCACGCACCAGGGTGTCCTGCACCGCGTCCTCGGCCTCGAAGGAGGAACCGAGCATGCGGTAGCAGTAGCCCGTCAGCTCGACCCGGTGCCTCTCCAGCCTGACGTCGAGGTCGTCCACCGTCGCCGTACTGTCACTCATCGTCGTCCACCCACCCCTGTGGCCGTTCTGTCACGCGCCTGTGCGCCCCAGTACTTCGGAAGCTACCGCAGCCCACTGACAATGGCGCTCCGAGACGACAGGGCAGCAGGTCAGGAAGGGTGGTGAGGTGGTGGGTCGCTCCGGGGAGGGGCGTCCGGGACGGGGGAGACCTCAGTGCGCGGCGGCGGCCGGCGGCTGCGGCTTCCGGCGCGCCGCCCGCGTCCCGAACACCGTGACCGTCACGACGCCGAGCACCGCCAGGACGCCCACGCCGACCGTCCCGGCCCAGCCACCCGCGTGGAACGCCGTCGCGCCGACCGTGCTGCCCGCGCTGGAGCCGATGTAGTACGCCGACTGGTAGAGCGCCGAGGCCTGGGCGCGGCCGGTCGTCGCCGTCCTGCCGACCGCCGAGGACGCCACCGCGTGCCCCGCGAAGAAGCCCGCCGTGATCAGCACCAGACCCAGCAGGACCAGAGGCAGCGAGTCGGCGAGGGAGACCAGCAGACCCGTGGCCGTGGTGCCGGCCGCCAGGTACAGGGCCCCGCGCCGGCCCAGACGGCCGACCAGCCGGCCCGCCGTCGACGCGGACACCGTGCCCACCAGGTAGACCAGGAAGATCGAGCCGACGATGCCCTGCGGCAGCGAGAACGGCGCCTCGGTCAGCCGGTAGCCGATGACCGTGTACACCCCGCCGAAGACGGTCATGAACAGCGCGCCGATCGCGTACAGGCGGCACAGCAGCGGGTCGGCCAGGTGATCGCGGACCGTACGGGCCAGCACGCGCGGGCGCAGCGAACCGGGCGTGAAGTGCCGCGGCGTCGGCAGCAGCAGACGGAACGCGATCGCACAGGCCACCGCGACCGCGCCGATCACACCGACCGCCGCCCGCCAGCCCCACTCCTGCGCCACCCAGCCGGTGATGACCCGGCCGCTCATCCCGCCGACGCTGTTGCCCGCCACGAACAGGCCGATCGCGGTGACCAGCGCCCGTGGACGGACCTCCTCCGCGAGATAGGCGGTGGCGGACGCCGGCAGACCGGCCAGCGCCGCCCCTTGCAGGCCCCGCAGCACCACCAGGGTGTCCAGCGACGGCGCGAAGGGGACCAGCAGTCCCACGCCCACCGCGACCGCCAACGAGCCGGTCATCACCGTACGGCGGCCGTAGCGCTCCGACAGGGCGCTCATCGGCAGGACGAACAGGGCCAGCCCACCCGTGGCCGCCGCCACCGTCCAGCTCGCGTCGCTCGCCGCGACCCCGAACTCACCGGAGATCAAGGGCAGGAGCGCCTGCGTGGAGTACAGCAGGGCGAAGGTCGCCACCCCGGCCAGGAACAGGGCGAGACTCATCCGGCGGTAGCCGGGACCGCCCGGAGCCATCCGGGAGTCGGAGAAGGAAGAGGGGGCGGAGGGGGCGGGGGCGGAGGAGGCGGCGGAAGCGGACGGGCCGGCGCCCACGGTGGTGGACGCCCCGGTACTGGCGGGAGACATGCCTCGAACCTAGGGACCGCCCCGCTCATCCGTCCAATGCACGGAATCGCCATAATCGTTCCCATGGCGCATCAGCTGAGGTCACAGGGCCAGCTGTCACCGTCCGGTGACACAGAAGGCATCGTCACACTGCTCGCCCCGCGGCTCGCGTACTTCGCGGGTGTAGCCCGCACCGAGCACGTCACGCGAGCCGCGCAGGAGATGCAGGTCCCACAGTCGACCCTGTCGCGGGCCATGGTCCGCCTCGAACAGGACCTGGGCGTCGACCTCTTCGCCCGCCGCGGCCGCACGGTCTCCCTCACCCCCGCCGGACGCACCTTCCTCACCTCCGTCGAACGCGCCCTCGCCGAGGTCGAGCGCGCGGCCGACGAGGTGCGCGCCGACGCCGACGCGGCCACCGGCAAGGTCGCCTTCGGCTTCCTGCACACCATGGGCGCCGAGACCGTCCCCGGCCTGATCCAGGCCTTCCGCGCCGACCACCCCCGCGTCCGCTTCAGCCTCGTCCAGAACTACGGCGAGGCCATGCTCGAGCGGTTGCGCGCGGGCGAACTGGACCTGTGTCTGACCTCGCCGGTCCCGGACGCCCCCGACCTCGTCGGCCGCCGCCTGGACGAACAGAAACTGCGCCTCGTCGTGCCTGCCGACCACCGCCTGGCCGCCCGCCGGCGCGTCCGCCTCGCCGAGGCCGCCGACGAGACCTTCGTGACCCTGGAACCCGGCTACGGTCTGCGCCGCATCACCGACGACCTCTGCCAGGAGGCCGGCTTCCGCCCGCGGATCGCCTTCGAGGGCGAGGAGGCGGAAACCCTGCGCGGCCTGGTGGCCGCGGGCCTCGGCGTGGCCCTGCTGCCACCCCCCGCCGTCCCCCGTCCCGGCGTGGTCGAACTGACGGTCACGGCCCCGCGAGCGGCCCGCGAGATCGGCGTGGCCTGGCTGGACGGCCACCCGGACACGCCCCCGGTGGCAGCCTTCAAGAAGTTCCTGCTGTCCAGAAGGGGCCACCTGCTGCCGTAGCGGGCGCGCGCTCCCCGCCGGGACAGGAGCCGGCGCCGCGGCGAACCGCGCGACCGGGCACAACGCACCCGCACCCCGCGGCGACGCGGGCAGGCTCCACTGCCTACCGCCGCAACGACCGCCCGAATCCGGAAGCCAACGGCATCCGCAACCCCAGGGGCGGCGGAGCGGCCAACGCGTCCTGGACCGGCCGCGAGAAGCCCTTCCCGAACAACGCGCCCATCACGAAATCCTCGCAGAGACAGAGCACTTCTGCCCGATGCTGGTGCAACCCGTGGCCGTCGGAATGCACTTCGAACCGGCACACGTCCCGATTGGCCTTCTTGGCCCGTGCCGCCAGCCGGAACGACAGCTCCGGATCGGTCCGTTCGTCATTGGTGCCGTGCACCAGCAGCACCCGCCGCCCCACCAGCTGCTTCACCGGTTCGGGTGGCACCGCCACATCCTCCTCCGGCAGCCAGGGAGCCACCGCCAGCACGGAGTTGACGGCCTCGTGACCGCCCGCGCGCAGCGCGGCCCGCCCGCCCATGTCGACGCCGGTCAGACACACGGGGACGTCCCCGTAGCGCCGCACGATCTCGTCGGCGGCCCAGGAGGCGTCGGCGGCCAGGTGGGCCGCGCTGCCGTTCCAGCCGCGGTACCGGTACTGCACGACATGCACGGCCAGGCCCTCCTCCCGCCCCGCGCGCGCGAGCCTGCGCCCGAGAGCACGGACGGAGGCGCTCGGCCACAGGGGGGAGGGTCTGCGGGCGGAGACCTCCTCGCCGCCGGGGAGCAGCAGCACCGCCCCGCCCACCTCCCGCGGCTCCGGACCGATGACCCTCCCCAGCCTGGCCGACCGAAGCGGCGTCGCTTGCTGTCCCATGACAGAACAGTGTCAGAAGCGCCGGTGTACTCCACCCGGCCGTGCGGTCACCGTTGCGTATCGACCGAGATGTCCGCAGGCGATCTACGCGCGTAGGAGTTAGGGTGCGGAGATGACGAGCCAGAGCATCCAGAAAGGCGCCGCCCCGGGCCCGGAGCAGATCCGCCGGGCGCCCAAGGTTCTGCTGCACGACCATCTCGACGGCGGGCTGCGGCCCGGCACGATCGTCGACCTCGCCCGGGACACCGGGTACACCCGTCTCCCCGAGAGCGACCCCGGCAAGCTCGGGCTCTGGTTCCGGGAGGCCGCCGACTCCGGTTCCCTGGAACGGTACTTGGAGACCTTCTCGCACACCGTCGCCGTCATGCAGACCCGCGAGGCGCTGGTGCGGGTCGCCCGTGAGTGCGCCGAGGACCTCGCCGAGGACGGCGTCGTCTACGCCGAGGTGCGGTACGCGCCCGAGCAGCACGTCGACGGCGGTCTCACCCTCGAAGAGGTCGTCGAGGCCGTCGACGAGGGCTTCCGGGACGGCGAGCGGCTCGCCCGCGCGCACGGCCACCGGATCCGCGTAGGCGCCCTGCTCACCGCGATGCGGCACGCCGCCCGCGCGCTGGAGATCGCCGAACTCGCCAACCGCTACCGCGACCTGGGCGTGGTGGGCTTCGACATCGCCGGCGCCGAGGCGGGCTACCCGCCCACCCGGCATCTCGACGCCTTCGAGTATCTGAAGCGCGAGAACAACCACTTCACCATCCACGCCGGCGAGGCCTTCGGGCTGCCGTCCATCTGGCAGGCCCTCCAGTGGTGCGGGGCCGACCGCCTCGGGCACGGCGTCCGCATCATCGACGACATCGAGATCGCCGAGGACGGCTCGGTGAAGCTCGGTCGGCTCGCCTCGTACGTCCGCGACAAGCGCGTCCCGTTGGAACTGTGCCCCAGCTCCAACCTCCAGACGGGGGCCGCCTCGTCGTACGCCGAGCATCCGATCGGGCTGCTGCGGCGGCTGCACTTCCGGGCCACGGTGAACACCGACAACCGGCTGATGTCCGGCACCAGCATGAGCCGGGAATTCGAGCACCTTGTCGACGCGTTCGGTTATACGCTCGACGATCTCCAGTGGTTCTCGGTCAATGCTATGAAGTCAGCATTCATCCCTTTCGATGAAAGACTGGCCATGATCAATGACGTGATCAAGCCTGGTTACGCGGAATTGAAGTCCGAATGGCTGTTCCAGTAAACCGCTTCCATCAGCGGTTCTTTCGGTGAAAAGGGTTGAACTCCCGGTTGTTCGGGGCTCTGGAATCGGACGGCTCTTCACGATCCGTCCGCATTTCGATGTTTGCCGTGAGCGGCATCCCGTGTTTACGGTCGTGGACCGCTCAGTTCCCCGTATTCGAGGACGCATTCATCATGAAGCAGTCTGCTGTCAAGACCCTCGGTGTCGCCGCCCTCGGCGCCGCCTTCGCCGCCGCCGGTGCGGGCGCCGCCAACGCCGCCCCGACCGTCCCGGACGCCACCCAGGCACTCGACGGTGTCACCAGGACGCTGCCGGCGGAGAACGTCGCCCAGGCCCTGCCGGGCGCCGGGGACGCCCTGGCGCAGGCCCAGCCGCCGGTCGGCGCGGATCTGAGCGGCGTCCAGCCCGTCGCCCAGAAGCTGATCGCCGACAGCCCCACCGACTCCGTGGCGGGTCTGCTCGGCGGCCTGCCGCTTCAGGGCCTGCCCACGCACGGGCTGCCGGTGAACGGCGTCCCGCTGGGCTGAACCAAGCCCCCGAACGCCGTTGGGGCGCCCCCGGTTTCTCCGGGGGCGCCCCAACGGCGTTCTCGCTCACCAGGCCGTGCGGGCTTTGTCCTCGGAGGGAAGGAAGATCCACAGCGCTATGTACAGCAGGAACTGCGGGCCCGGCAGGAGGCAGGACAGCAGGAAGATCACGCGCATGGTCGTGGCGGACGTACCGAAGCGGCGGGCCAGCGCGGCGCACACTCCGCCGATCATGCGGCCGTGGGTGGGGCGGGCGAGGCTGCTGGACATCTGCGGCTCCTTCGCGAGCGTCGGTCCGGGACGGGCCCTGGTCGGCCGCCCCCTCTGACAACAACGCTACGAGAACGAAGCGGATGAAACGTCGCTCTACGGGGCGATCCCGACCCTGGGAATCGTCGGGGTCAGACCCTGAGCCGGCTCCTCCAGGCCCCCTGTGCGGCGCTCCCGCCGCACACCGCGGTGGCGCAGCCAGGCCCGTACCGCCGGAACCAGTGCGGTATGGGCGAGGGCCACGCCCGCCGTGTTCAGCAGCACCGAGTCGATGTCGACCACGCGGCCGGGGACGTCCGTCTGGAGCAGGGCGATCGCCAGGGACAGCAGGGCGCCCGCGGTGACCGTGCGGACCAGGGAGGCCAGCGGGGAGACGCGTGATCTGCCGTGGGCCAGGGGGAGGAGGAAGCCCAGCGGGGCCAGCAGGGCGAGGTCCTCGCCGATGCGGCGGGCCGCCTCGGACCAGCCCAGTCTCAGGTCCGCCTGGATGCCTGCGAAGGGGTGCAGGTTGGTGGGCATCACCCACGGCACGTCCAGTGGGCGCAGCGTGAGCCAGGCTACGAACAGGAGATGTGCGACCAGGAGGACACTCCCGGCCGCACGGATGCGGATCACGGCGCTGCCGCCGATGCCTTGACGCTGCACGCTCCCCTAGACGCGGGGGGTGGCGGGATCGGTTCCGGTACGAGGGGGGAGGCGTGCGTCACGCCTCCCGGCGTCAGTTGTCCGTGACTTCCGCCGACGGGGGTTCGGCCGAACCCGGCCGGGAGCGGACCTCGTCGGTGCACTCGTAGCGGCGGGGGCGTTCCGGCGCGGGGCCGCCCAGGACCACCGAGCCGTCACCCTCCGCAGCCGCCGAGTCGGAGAAGGTGCAGACCAGTTGGGCCAGGGCGTACGACGTGAGGTCGCCGGGGGAGGTGCTCAGGCGCAGGGTGTCGTCCGGGTCCTTGGGGGCCGGGCCGCTCACCTGCATGCCGCCGTGCACGTCCGTGGTGTAGCCGGCCTCCTTCTCGGCGACCGACGGGGACTCGGCCAGTTCGTCCAGCAGGCTCTGGGCCACCAGGACGCGGCGTGCGAGGTCGGCCGTACCGTCGGGGACCCGTACGGTGCGGTCCACGGCCACCAGGGACGAGCCGCACAGGAGGAACACCTGGACCGGTACCCCCTTCGCGGTCTGGGTGCTCGCCTCGGGTTCGGCGAGGGAGCAGCGCACGCGGGACGGCGCCGGTCCGAAGTCGGTCGGTACCTCCGTGGCGCGGATTCCGCATCCGGTGAGCAGCCCGGCCAGCAGGGGGAGGACGAGCAGACGGCGTACACGGCCCCTCTTCATGAGGCGCTCCCCTTGTCCTTCTCGGACTGTTCCGCCAGTTCCGACGCGTCCCGTGGCAGGTACAGGGTGAACACCGCACCGCCGTCGGGGGAGTTGGCGGCCGTGATCCTGCCGCCGTGGATGTGGGCGTTCTCCAGGGCGATGGAGAGACCCAGGCCGCTGCCCTCGGAGCGGGGGCGGGAGGCGCTCGCCTTGTAGAAGCGGTCGAAGACGTGCGGGAGGACGTCCTCGGGGATGCCGGGCCCGTGGTCACGGACGGCGATCACCACCTCGTCGGTCGACTCGCGGATCGAGACGCGTACCGGCGAGCCGCCGTGCTTGAGGGCGTTGCCGATCAGGTTGGCCATGATCACGTCCAGGCGGCGTGGGTCGAGGCGGGCGTGGATGCCGCGGTCGGAGTCCAGCTCGACGGCGTCGAGCCAGGCGCGCGCGTCGATGCAGTGGGTGATCTGGTCGGCGACGTCGACGTCGTCCAGCACCAGGCGGGCCGTTCCGGCGTCGAAGCGGGTGACTTCCATCAGGTTCTCGACCAGGTCGCCCAGCCGCCGGGTCTCGCTGACGACGAGGCGGACCGCCGGTTCGATCATCGGGTCGATGCTGCCCGACTCCGCGTCCAGTTCCTCCTCCAGCACCTCCGTGACGGCGGTGATCGCGGTGAGGGGGGTGCGCAGTTCGTGACTCATGTCCGCCACGAAGCGGCGGGACGCGTCGTCGCGGGCCGCCATGTCCGCGACCCGCTTCTCCAGGGCCTCGGCCGTCCTGTTGAACGTGCGGGACAGATCGGCCAGTTCGTCCGTCCCCGACACCCGCAGCCGCGTGTCCAGCTTGCCCTCGCCGAGGCGCCGGGCGGCCACCCCCAGGCGGTGCACCGGCTTCAGTACGGTCGTGGCGGCGGCCTGCGCGAGCAGCGCGGCGCCGATCAGCGCGAGACCGGTGGCGATCCCCAGCGACCAGGCGAGGGAGTTGAGGTCCTTGGCCTCCGGTTCGAGCGACTTGCGCATGTATCCGGTCGGGCCGCCGCCGATCACCTTCGTGCCGGCCACCAGGTACGGCGTGCCGTGGTCGACGACCCGCTGCCAGTACAGGTGGTACGGCGACTTGTTGCCGGAGGTGATGTCCTGCTCCTTGTCGACGGCCGTGCGCAGGGACGTGGGCACGTCGTCCAGGGAGAAGCCGTTGAGGCCACCGGAGTTGCCGTACACGGTCTGGCCGGCGGAGTCCGCGCCGACGAGCAGCACGCTGAAGCGCTGGCTGCTGTTGGCCATCTGACCGGCCGTGTGCTGGAGTTCGTCCTGCGAGGGATGCTCGGGCAGCGAGCCCGCCCGGTTCTGCATCTCCTGCTCGAAGTCCCGCAGCACCGCGCCCTGGGTACGTGTGAGCACGGCTTCGCGGTTGAGCCAGTACGCGATGCCCGACGCGGACACGGCGGCGGTCAGCGCCACCGCCCCGAACACCACGACCAGCCGCAGCCGCAGGCTGGTGAGACGAAGCCGTGAAACGTGTCCCTTGCGCGCCGCGGACCAGCCGCGGAACCCCCCTTCCCCTCTTGTCACTGAGGGGCGTCCAGGCGGTAGCCGACTCCGCGCACGGTACGGATGAGCGTGGGGGAGGACGGGATGTCCTCGACCTTGGCGCGCAGGCGCTGGACACAGGCGTCCACGAGCCGCGAGTCACCCAGGTAGTCGTGCTCCCAGACCAGCCGCAGCAACTGCTGCCGGGACAGCGCCTGACCCGGGCGCCGGCTCAGCTCCAGCAGCAGCCGCAGCTCGGTCGGCGTGAGCTGGAGATCCTCGCCGTTCTTCGTCACGGTCATCGCCGCGCGGTCGATGACGAGGCTGCCGAAGGTCGCGGCGTCGTTCGACTCGCGCTCCCCGCGCCGCAGCACGGCCCTGATCCGGGCGTCCAGCACCCGCCCCTGCACCGGTTTGACGACATAGTCGTCGGCGCCGGACTCCAGCCCGACGACCACGTCGATGTCGTCGTTGCGCGCGGTGAGGAGAATGATCGGCAGCTGGTCGGTGCGCCGGATACGACGGCACACCTCGAATCCGTCGATGCCGGGCAGCATCACGTCCAGCACGATCAGATCCGGCCGCTGCTCGCGCAGCAGCTTCAGACCGTCCTCACCGCTCGCAGCGGTCGCCACACGGTGTCCCTGGCGCGTCAGTGAGAGCTCCAGGGCCGTACGGATGGCGTCGTCGTCCTCGATCAGCAACAGGGAAGGCACGGGCTCATTCTGGCCCATGGAGGGGCTGTCGTTCGACCCGTGGGTCCGGGGCCGGGCACCAGAGGTGTGGGGTTTCCGCGGCGCGCGCGGCGTGCGGAGGGGCGGAGGCGTCCCGTGAGCGCCGGTGCGAAGGCCGGGGCCCGGTGCGGCCGGCACCCCGCGGGGCCGGCTGTTCGATCAGTTCCGGCCGCTCGTCGCGGGTGCACGGACCGAGGTGTTCGGCCAGGTCAGGTCGGAGAGGCACCGGTCCTCACCCCCCGGCCGCGACGGGGGCGGCGAGAACACGATGGACATCACGGAGCATCGCGCTCCCCTCGTCATGGCCGCCCGGTCGCGGGGGCCGCGGGCCGGACGGCCATGGAGTCGCGCGGACGACGAGGCCGGCCCGGCCCGACGGGCGGGGATCCCTCACCTCGAACGCGGGCGGTCTCGGCGGGTTCCTGGCCTCCTTCGGCGCCCAGGTCGCCGGCACGCGCGGCTCCGGCGCCGGCTTCTCCCGCCCTTGGCGGGCGGCCCCGGTCACGGACGCCGGCAAGCTCCACGTCGGTCCGGTCACCGTCCCGGCGCGAGTCGGCAGGCGTCGCCTCGCGCGCCGGGGGGGCGGGGCGGCGTCGCCCTCCCCACGATTCGCCCGACGCCTCCTGGGGGAGCCGGGCGGGCGGCACGGCCGCGTGCACCCCGGTTCCGGCGCGCGGGTCGGCCGCGACGCCCCGACCGGGGTACACGCGGCCGTGCCGTGCGGCGGCGCCCGCGCGACGAGGCCGAGGTACTTCCCCGAGGGTCGGCGCCGACATGCCGTGACGAGGATCGGGGCGGACGAGGGCCCGGGGAGTGGACCCCTCGGCGCCCTTCGGGCGTCGCCGGTGGGTGCCGAGGGTGGACCCCTCGGCGCCCTTCAGGCGTCGCCGGCGGGTGCCGACGGCTTTCCCGCGCCGAGCTGCGCGAAGTCGGACCCCACGGCTACCGGCAACGCCGGCGGACCATCGGAGGTGTCGCCGTGACGGGCCCCTGTGACAGGTCTGTGACAGTCGACGGACACGGCGATGAAGTGGCGTGGGCAAGCTTCTCGGCACGGGCGAGGGAGCAGGACGCCGAGCCGGGAGCGACAGACCGATACACCGCAAGTCCACGACGGGGGGCGCGAGATGAGCACGCTGCACAGCCTGAACACCAGCGCAGTGATCACGCGCCTGCACGATGTGAACCGGGGTTCGGACAAGTCCGGTGCCGACGGGGGCCCTTCCCGGTCGAGCGCATGCGAGCGTGGGGGAGCGCGGGGATGCGCTCGCGGCGCCGGTCGTCAGCACACCGGGTTCATGACGGTGGTCGACGCGAAGACGGGGGAAGTGCCCGCGGCGGCGATCGCCATGGGCGCGGCCGGGGGAGCCGCGTACAGGGAGGACTCGGGGGAGCGCCGCTCGCTGTCGGAGGCGGAGTTCACCGCCTACGTCCAGGAGCGCCGCGCCTCCCTGTACGCCACCGCCTACCACCTCACCGGCGACCGCTTCGAGGCCGAGGACCTGCTGCAGAGCGCGCTGTTCTCGACCTACCGGGCCTGGGACCGGATCAGTGACAAGGCGGCCGTCGGCGGATACCTCCGACGGACCATGACGAACCTGCACATCAGCGCGTGGCGCCGCCGCAAGCTGAACGAGTACCCGACCGAGGAACTGCCGGAGACGGCCGGCGACACGGACGCGATGCGCGGCACCGAACTGCGCACGGTCCTGTGGCAGGCGTTGACCCGGCTGCCCGAACCCCAGCGGACGATGCTGGTCCTGCGGTACTACGAGGGCCGCACCGACCCGGAGATCGCGGACATCCTCGGCATCAGTGTCGGCACGGTGAAGTCCAGCATCTGGCGGACGCTCCGCCGGCTGCGTGAGGACGAGGTCCTCAGCTTCGGCCGTGACGAGGAGGACGCCTTCGGCGAGTTGGTCGCCTGAGGCGAACGGGGGATCCGGCTTCTGTTCAGGGGAGCCGGTGCACGGGGGAACACGGGGGAAGCGGTACCGGGGGGACCCGACGGGGGACGTTGGGGAGCGAGCGGTACCGCGCACGTGCACGGGGGAAGCACCACCGGGGGGCACGGGGGAGCACCAGAAGGACGCGGGGCTGGAGGGCCGGGGGGCCCGTCCAGTCCCGCTTCCGCGTGTGCCCGGGCGAGCGCCGGTGCCCGGCCGCTACGCCGCCGTACGGGCCGTCGGGGCGCCGTGTCCGGCCGCCGCGGACGCCAGGCGGCCCAATGCCTCGTCCCGGTCGCAGGCGTGCGCGCCGAGCCCGGTCTGCCGGGCCACGATGGAACGCTCGGTGCGCATCAGGCGCCAGCCGCGGCGCAGCAGGAACGGCACCGACTTGCGGCCCTCCTTCAGGTCGCGCAGGAAACGGCGGCGGAACGTCTTCACCGGGCCGCGGCTCAGGCACAGGGCGTCGGCCAGGACGCCCAGCTCCCGGCAGCGGCCGACGATCTCGGCGGCGAAGATGCCCTCCGCGATGAACAGCGGGGTCCGCCCGATCTCGACGCCCTCCTCGCCGGTGCGGGCGCTCAGCGAGATGTCGTACACGGGCACCTTGGTACGGCCCGTGCGGCACAGGTCCACGATGGCGGCGACCGCCGTGTCCGCGTCCCAGGATCCGGGGTCGTCCCAGTCGATGTCCGAGCTTCCCGCGACCAGTGGCAGCGTCGGGTCGTCGCCCTCCTTGTAGAAGTCGTCGAGGCGCAGCACCGGAAGGCCGGAGCGGGCCGCGAGGAGGGACTTGCCGGAGCCGGAAGGGCCGCAGAGCAGCACGACTCGCGTGGGGACGGGCGGATGGGGACTCACGGGACACCAGTGTGAGGCATCGGTCGGGCCGGTTACGACCCCGCAGGCCGGCTTTGCAGCGCGTGTCACATCCCGACCACCCTTAGTTCCGACCCGATAACCCTGTGCGACGGAAGGTGGCAGCGACCACGGCCCGACACGGTTCCTCCTCCACCCCGACCGGCCGACGGACGCTGGCGGTCCTCGCGACGGTCGGCGCGGCCCTGGGGGTGGGTGCGTCGGTCGCCGCCGCGGCCGACGCCCGCCCGTCGTCGACGGGGCGCGCACGAGCCCCACGTCCCTCGGCCGGGTCGACCCGGGGTCGGGCGCCCGCGGCGCGCTCGCCTCGCTGCCGTACGTCACGGAGGCCGTCTCCGGCCTCAAGCCCAACCCGCTCGCCGAAACCGGCGTCGATCCGCTCGACAACGGCGTCGGCACCCGGCTCGCCGACTTCCGGCCGCTCGCCTCGCGGGACCTGACGGGCCCGGTGGCGCAGGCGAAGTCGATCGGGTCCGTCCCGGTGGCGGTGCCCCTGCTGGGCGGCCGGTGAGGGGCATGACAGAGGGCCGCGGCCGCCCCGGACGGGGGGAGGCCGCGACCCTCCGGCTCGTCGGGACGGCTCAGTAGGACGAGCCGGACGCGCCCAGCGAACCCGTCGGGTGCCAGACCGTCTTGGTCTCCAGGAACGCCGTCAAGCGGTCGATGCCGGGCATCGCCCGCCAGTCGTCCACAGGCTGTGGACGAAGAACGCGCTTGAGGTTGTCGGCCGCCGCGATCTCCAGTTCCTTCGCCAGCACCTCGTCGGCGCCGGCCAGGTCGATGGCGTTGACGTCCTGGTGGGCGGCCAGGGGCGCCGCGATCTCCGCGGTGCGGCCCGACAGGACGTTCACCACGCCGCCGGGCAGGTCGGAGGTGGCCAGGACCTCACCCAGGGACAGGGCCGGGAGCGGGGACTTCTCGCTCGCGATCACGATCGCCGTGTTGCCCGTGGCGATCACGGGGGCGACCACCGAGACCAGGCCCAGGAACGACGACTCCTGCGGGGCGAGGATCGTGACGACGCCCGTCGGCTCCGGAGAGGACAGGTTGAAGTAAGGGCCCGCCACCGGGTTGCCGCCGCCCACGACCTGGGCGATCTTGTCGGTCCAGCCCGCGTACCAGACCCAGCGGTCGATCGTGGCCTCGACCAGCTCGTTGGCCTTCGACTTCGACAGGCCCTCGGCGTCCGCGACCTCGTGGACGAACTGGCTCCTGCGGCCCTCCAGCATCTCGGCGACGCGGTAGAGGATCTGGCCCCGGTTGTAGGCCGTCGCGCCGGACCACGCGCCGAACGCCTTGCGCGCGGCCACGACCGCGTCACGGGCGTCCTTGCGGGAGGAGAGCGGCGCGTTCGCCAGCCACTTGCCCTTCGAGTCGGTCACCTCGTACACCCGGCCGCTCTCGGAACGCGGGAACTTCCCGCCGACGTACAGCTTGTAGGTCTTGAAGACGCTCAGACGCTGCTGCTCGGACTTCTCAGACATCGAGGTACGCCTCCAGGCCGTGGCGGCCGCCCTCGCGGCCGAAGCCCGACTCCTTGTAACCGCCGAAGGGCGAGGTCGGGTCGAACTTGTTGAACGTGTTGGACCAGACGACACCGGCCCGGAGCTTGTTCGCCACCGCGAGGATGCGGGAGCCCTTCTCCGTCCAGATGCCCGCCGACAGGCCGTACGGCGTGTTGTTGGCCTTGGCGACGGCCTCGTCCGGGGTACGGAAGGTGAGGACCGACAGGACCGGACCGAAGATCTCGTCGCGGGCCACGGTGTGCGCCTGGGTGACGTTGGTGAACAGCGTCGGGGCGAACCAGTAGCCGGAGGCGGGGAGCTCGCACTCCGGGGACCACCGGTCGGCGCCCTCCGCCTCGCCCCGCTCCACCAGTGAGGAGATGCGCGCGAGCTGCTCGGCGGAGTTGATCGCGCCGATGTCGGTGTTCTTGTCCAGCGGATCGCCCAGGCGCAGGGTGGAGAGCCGGCGCTTCAGGGAGTCCAGCAGCTCGTCGTGGATCGACTCCTGCACGAGCAGGCGCGAGCCCGCGCAGCAGACCTGGCCCTGATTGAAGAAGATGCCGTTGACGATGCCCTCGACGGCCTGGTCGATCGGGGCGTCGTCGAAGACGATGTTCGCGCCCTTGCCGCCCAGTTCGAGCGTGAGCTTCTTCCGGGTGCCCGCGACCGTCCTCGCGATCTCCTTGCCGACGGCCGTGGAGCCGGTGAAGGCGACCTTGTTCACGTCCGGGTGCGCGACCAGCGCGGCGCCCGCCTCGCCATAGCCGGGAAGGATGTTGACGACGCCCCTGGGCAGGCCCGCCTGGCGGCAGATGTCCGCGAAGAAGAGAGCCGACAGGGGGGTCGTCTCGGCGGGCTTGAGGACCACCGTGTTGCCCGTCGCCAGTGCCGGGGCGATCTTCCACGCGAGCATCAGCAGGGGGAAGTTCCAGGGGATGACCTGGCCGGCCACGCCGAGAGGCCTGGGGTTCGCGCCGAAGCCGGCGTGGTCGAGCTTGTCGGCCCAGCCCGCGTAGTAGAAGAAGTGCGCGGCGACCAGGGGGAGGTCCGCGTCGCGGGTCTCCCTGATGGGCTTGCCGTTGTCCAGCGTCTCCAGAACGGCCAGCTCGCGGCTGCGCTCCTGGATGATCCGGGCGATGCGGAACAGGTACTTCGCGCGTTCCGAGCCGGGCAGCGCCGACCACTTCTCGAACGCCTTGCGGGCCGCCCGTACGGCGCGGTCGACGTCCTCGACGCCGGCCCGGGCGATCTCCGACAGGACCTCCTCGGTCGACGGGGACACCGTCTTGAAGACCTTGCCCTCGGCGGCCTCGGCGAACTCGCCGTCGATGAACAGGCCGTAGGAGGGCGCGATGTCGACGACCGAGCGGGACTCGGGCGCCGGTGCGTACTCGAACAGAGAAGCCATGGTGATCAGTCCACCGTCACGTAGTCGGGGCCGGAGTAGCGGCCGGTGGCCAGCTTCTGACGCTGCATCAGCAGGTCGTTCAGCAGCGAGGAGGCGCCGAAGCGGAACCAGTGGTTGTCCAGCCAGTCCTCGCCCGCGGTCTCGTTGACCAGGACCAGGAACTTGATGGCGTCCTTCGTCGTGCGGATGCCGCCGGCCGGCTTCACACCGACCTGTACGCCGGTCTGCGCGCGGAAGTCGCGGACGGCCTCCAGCATCAGAAGGGTGTTCGCGGGCGTCGCGTTCACCGCGACCTTGCCGGTGGACGTCTTGATGAAGTCGGCACCGGCGAGCATGCCGAGCCAGCTGGCCCGGCGGATGTTGTCGTACGTCGACAGCTCGCCCGTCTCGAAGATGACCTTCAGGCGGGCGCTCGTGCCGCAGGCCTCCTTCACGGCGGTGATCTCGTCGTACACCTTCAGGTACTTGCCCGCGAGGAACGCCCCGCGGTCGATGACCATGTCGATCTCGTCGGCGCCGGCGGCGACGGCGTCACGCACGTCCGCCAGCTTCACGCCGAGGGCGGCGCGCCCCGCCGGGAACGCGGTGGCGACCGAGGCGACCTTGACGGACGAGCCGGCTACGGCCGCCTTCGCGGTGGCGACCATGTCCGGGTACACGCAGACCGCGGCGGTCGACGGGGTTTCGCGGTCGGTCGGGTCGGGGTGGACCGCCTTCACGCCGAGCGCCCGGACCTTGCCCGGGGTGTCCGCGCCTTCCAGCGTCGTCAGGTCGACCATCGAGATGGCGAGGTCGATGGCGTACGCCTTCGCGGTCGTCTTGATGGAACGGGTGCCGAGGGCTGCGGCGCGCGCCTCCAGGCCGACCGTGTCGACGCCGGGGAGCCCGTGGAGGAAGCGGCGCAGCGTGGTGTCGGACGTGGCGACGTCCGGGAGGGGGGTTGCTGCGGTGGGTGCGTTGGTGGGCATGCTCACCAGACGAGCATATCTACGCGCGTAGCGGGTGTACAGCCCTCGGTCGGGGTTCCGAGGAGGGAGCGGTGGGCCAGAGGCTGTGCGGGGCGGCCGGAGCCGTCCGCGGTCGGCGGCTGGGGCTCGGGGGCACTAGCTGGAGGTTCCCCCTCCGGGCTCCGGTCGGGAGCGGAGGCCCAGCGCCCCCCGGGGCCGCCCCAGGCGGCACACGGGGCTCGCGGACGGCGGCGGGGCAGTGGGGCGAAGGCCGGGCGCACGCCCGCCCGTGGACGGCGGCGGGTGGGGCGTGGCGGCGGACCCGCGGCGGCCGGGCGTGGCCGCAGGTCGGGCGGTACGGGTGCCCGTGGACGGCGGCGGACGGGCGCGAGCGGGGGCGTCGGCGGAGGGGGTCTCGGGGGTCGGGCAGAATCGGGGGTATGACGAGTTCGGATGAGCAGGGGTCTGTGCCGGGGGCCGGGATCAAGGACCGGGTGTACCGGTCGCCCGCGGGGATGGCCGGTGGGGTGCTGCTGCTCGGCCTGGTCGGCTGGCTGGGGATCGACGCCATCGTGGCGGGAGAGGGGCGGACGCCCTGGCTGGCGCTCGCCGCGCTGATCCTGCTGGTGCCGTTGGTCGTCGCCTTCACACTGCGGCCGGCCGTGTTCGCCGGTGACGACCGGCTGCGGGTCCGCAACCCGTTCCGGGTGGTCGTGCTGCCCTGGGGGCAGGTCGCCTCGCTGCGGTCGGCGTACTCCAACGAGGTCGTCGCCGAGTCCGGACAGAAGTTCCAGCTGTGGTCGATCCCGGTCTCGCTGCGAGCGCGCAAGCGGGCCGCCCGGCAGCAGGACCG
The DNA here is from genome assembly GCF_055577115.1 of Streptomyces sp. NPDC033216. NCBI lineage: Bacteria > Bacillati > Actinomycetota > Actinomycetes > Kitasatosporales > Streptomycetaceae > Streptomyces > Streptomyces sp. NPDC033216. The sequence continues at coordinate 263,477 of NZ_JBVIQK010000002.1, forward strand.
CCTCGCCGCGGACCAGGCCGCCGAGCGCGACGGGCGGCCGCGCCGCAGGCGCGGTGGCTTCGGGGGGCCCGCCGGTTTCGGGGGCGGCCTGTCCTCGCACGGGGGTGTGGACGTCCCCGGAGGGCCCGCGCGGGCCGAGTCCGACAGGACCATGGACGAGCTGCGGAATCTGTGGGAGGTACGGCAGAAGGAGGAGGCCGCGCAGGGTGAGGTGACCGTGCGGTGGGCCTGGGAGGTCATCGGGCCGGCCGCCGCGGGAGCGCTGCTGCTGGCGATCCTGGTGGCCGTGGGGTGACCTCCGGTACTCCGCGTGGCTGAGGGCGTCGGGCGGGTGGTCCGGTGTCGGGCGGCGGGGGCGGTGCGGTGGCTCACCGTGGCCGGCCTGCGGGGTCGGTGTGTGGTGTTCGGATGGGCCGGGGCCATGCAGGGGGCGAGGGTGTGGCGGCGGTCCGCGTGATCGCCCGAAGGGGTGCCACCGCCCGGTGGCACCCCTTCCGTACGGGTCAGATGCCGGCCGCCGCCGACAGGTCCCGCTTCACGGCCGCGAGCAGTTCGGCCGCGCGGGCGCGGGCCGCCGGGAGACCGTCGGACGAGCCGACCGGCACCACGACCTCCAGGTAGCACTTCAGCTTCGGCTCGGTGCCGCTGGGCCGCACCACCACGCGGGCGCCGTCGAGCGTGTAGCGCAGCCCGTCGGTCGGCGGCAGCTTGTCCGTGCCCAGGGTGAGGTCCTCGGCGCGCGTGATCGCCAGCCCGGCCAGCTCGGTCGGGGGCTTCTCGCGCAGCCGCTGCATCGCACGGGCGATGACCGTCAGGTCCTCCACCCGCACCGACAACTGGTCGGTGGCGTGCAACCCGTGCTCGACGGCGAGGTCGTCGAGCAGGTCGAGGAGCGTGCGGCCCCGCTCCTTCAGCTCCGACGCCAGCTCGGTCACGAGCAGGGCGGCGGTGATGCCGTCCTTGTCGCGCACACCCTCGGGATCGACGCAGTAGCCGAGGGCCTCCTCGTAGCCGTAGCGCAGGCCGTCGACCCGGGCGATCCACTTGAAGCCGGTGAGGGTCTCCTCGTACGGCAGTCCGGCCTTCTCGGCGATCCGGCCGAGGAGGGAGGAGGACACGATCGACTCGGCGAACGTCCCGCGCGCTCCACGGCTGACCAGATGCGCGGCGAGCAGGGCGCCGACCTCGTCGCCGCGCAGCATCCGCCACCCCTCGCCGTCCCTGACGGCCACGGCACACCGGTCGGCGTCCGGGTCGTTGGCGATGACCAGGTCCGGGTCCGTCTCGCGGGCCTTGGCGAACGCGAGGTCCATCGCGCCGGGCTCCTCCGGGTTGGGGAACGCGACGGTCGGGAACTCCGGGTCCGGCTCGGCCTGCTCGGTGACCAGGACCGGCTCGGGGAACCCCGCGCGGGCGAAGGCGGCCAGCAGCACGTCCTTGCCGACGCCGTGCATCGCCGTGTAGACGGTGCGGGCGGTGCGGGGGGAGCCGGCGGCGAGGACCGCGTCCGTACGGGCCAGGTAGGCGTCGAGGACGGAGTCGTCCAGGACCTCCCAGCCGCTGTCCGGGCGGGGCACGTCGGCCAGCGAGCGGATCGCGTCGATCTCGGCGGCGATCTCCGCGTCGGCGGGCGGGACGATCTGCGAACCGTCGCCCAGGTAGACCTTGTAGCCGTTGTCGCGGGGCGGGTTGTGGCTGGCGGTGACCTCCACGCCGGCCACCGCGCCCAGATGCCTTATGGCGTACGCCAGGACCGGCGTCGGCAGGGGGCGGGGGAGGACCGCCGCGCGCAGGCCCGCGCCCGTCATCACAGCCGCCGTGTCACGGGCGAAGGCCTCCGACTTGTGGCGGGCGTCGTAGCCGATGACGACGAGTCCGTCGTGGCTGCCCTGCCCGCGGAGGTACGCGGCGAGACCGGCGGCGGCGCGGATCACGACGGCGCGGTTCATGCGCATCGGGCCGGCGCCGAGTTCGCCTCTCAGGCCGGCGGTGCCGAACTGGAGGGTGCCGGCGAACCGGGCGGTGAGTTCGGTGACGTCCCCGGCGGTGAGGAGCGCCGCGAGTTCCTCGCGGGTCTCGGGGTCGGGGTCCTCGGCGAGCCAGGTGCGGGCGCGAGCGGTCAGGTCGTCGTGCACGGGTGGTCAACCTCTCGAGTCGTACGTGAGTTGTCTCGCCCCCGCCGCCCCTTCCCGACCCGGCCCTGGGGCTGGGCCTCCGGCCCCAGGGCCGGACCTGCACGGGGCTCGTCCTCGCGCTCCCCCGGAGGGCGGGGGAGCGCGAGGACGGGCTGAGACGTCCGCACGGCGCTTCTCGGCTCGCCCGGTCGGGACGGGGCGGGGGCGTAGGAGGGGGGCCAGGGGGCGGACCCCCTGGCGGGGTCCTACAGGCGGTCGAGGACCTGGGTCAGCAGGGCGCCCATGCGGGTCGCGGAGTCGCGGCCGGCCTGGAGGACCTCCTCGTGGTTCAGCGGCTCGCCGGTCATGCCCGCGGCGAGGTTGGTCACGAGGGAGATGCCGAGCACCTCGGCCCCGGCCTCCCGCGCCGCGATGGCCTCCAGCACCGTCGACATGCCGACGAGGTCCGCCCCGATCACCCGGGCCATCCGGATCTCGGCCGGCGTCTCGTAGTGCGGGCCGGGGAACTGGGCGTAGACGCCTTCCTCCAGCGTGGCGTCGATCTCCTTGCACAGCGCCCGCAGGCGCGGCGAGTACAGGTCCGTCAGGTCGACGAAGTTCGCGCCGATGATCGGGGAGGTGGCCGTGAGGTTGATGTGGTCGCTGATCAGTACCGGCTGACCGGGCCGCATACCCTCGCGCAGCCCCCCGCAGCCGTTGGTCAGCACGATCGTCTTGCTGCCGGCCGCCACCGCCGTACGGACGCCGTGGGCGACGGCGGCCACGCCGCGGCCCTCGTAGTAGTGCGTGCGGCCCAGGAACACCAGGGCGCGCTTCTCGCCGACCCGGTACGAGCGGATCTTGCCACCGTGGCCCTCGACCGCCGGCGGCGGGAATCCGGGCAGCTCGGTGACCTCGAACTCGGCGTCGGGAGCGCCCAGGGCGTCCACGGCCGGTGCCCAGCCGGAGCCCATCACGAGGGCGACGTCGTGGGTCTCGGCGCCCGTCAGTTCGCGCAGGCGCGCGGCTGCGGCGTCGGCGGCGGCGTGGGGGTCGCCCTGGATGTCGTCCGGGAGAAGAGATGCGTTCACGCGACGAGGGTATCCGGTCTCGGCCTACGCGCGTAGATGACAGAGCCCACGGGATGGCGATCGTTGTCTTGTCGTTTCCGACAGGGAGGGGACGAAAGGGACCGAGGCCTCAGCAGGGGCGTTTGCGCAGCTCCATCACGTAGTCGTGCGGTGCGCCGGCCGACTCCGCCGCGTCGGCGACCTCGCCCAGGTAACGGGCGGAGGGCAGCCCGCCCTCGTAGCCGTTGAGGATGTACACCCAGCCCTGCTCCTCGCCCTCCAGGGTGTGCACCCGCACCCGCATCCGGCGGTAGATGCCGAGGCCCACGCCCTCCCACCGGTCCAGCGACTCCTCGTCCGGCGGCGCCAGGTCGTACAGCGCGACGAAGACCTGGGAGAGGGGATCCTCCACGAGGGTCGCGAGCGCGCCCTCCCAGCCCAGCTGCTCGCCCCCGAACGTCAGCCGCCACCCGTTCAGCCAGCCGGTGGCGCGCAACGGCGAGTGCGGAGCGCGGCGGGACATCAGCCGCGCGTCGAGGTTGCCGGCGTACGCGGCGTAGAGCGACATGGGACGAGACTACGGCAGCCGGTCCGCACGCCACCGCCGTCGCGCGGCGTCCCTCCCGCAACAGGCGTAGCTTCCGCCCGCCCCCCGGGGAAGTAGCACCCCGGCCCGTGCGGGACAATGGAGTACGTGACTCGGATCGTGATCATCGGTGGCGGACCCGGCGGATACGAGGCGGCCCTGGTGGCCGCCCAGCTCGGCGCGGAGGTGACCGTCGTCGACTGCGACGGTCTGGGCGGGGCGTCGGTGCTGACCGACTGCGTGCCGTCGAAGACCCTGATCGCCACGGCGGAGGTGATGACGACCTTCGACTCCTCCTACGAGGAACTGGGCATCATCGTCGCCGACGACACCCCGCCGCTGGAGCAGTCGGCCCGGGTGGTCGGCGTGGACCTCGACAAGGTCAACCGGCGTGTCAAGCGGCTCGCGCTCGCCCAGTCCCACGACATCACCGCCTCCGTCACCCGGGCCGGCGCCCGCGTCCTGCGCGGCCGAGGCCGGCTCAAGGGCATGCAGGCCCTCGACGGCTCCCGCCAGGTCGTCGTCACCGCCGCCGACGGCACCGAGGAGACCCTCACCGCCGACGCCGTCCTCCTCGCCACCGGCGGACACCCCCGCGAGCTGCCCGACGCCCAGCCCGACGGCGAGCGCATCCTCAACTGGACCCAGGTCTACGACCTGCGCGAACTGCCCGAAGAACTCATCGTGGTCGGCTCGGGTGTCACCGGCGCCGAGTTCGCCGGCGCCTACCAGGCCCTGGGCTCCAAGGTCACCCTCGTCTCCTCCCGCGACCGCGTGCTGCCGGGTGAGGACCCCGACGCCGCCGCCGTCCTGGAGGACGTCTTCCGCCGCCGCGGCATGAACGTGATGGCCCGCTCGCGCGCCCAGTCCGCCAAGCGCGTCGGCGACCGCGTCGAGGTCACCCTCGCCGACGGCCGGGTCATCACCGGCTCGCACTGTCTGATGGCCGTGGGCGCCGTCCCCAACAGCGCGGGACTCGGCCTGGAGGAGGCGGGCGTCAGGGTCCGCGAGTCCGGCCACATCTGGACCGACAGGGTCTCCCGCACCACCGCCCCCGGCGTGTACGCCGCCGGTGACGTGACCGGCGTCTTCGCCCTCGCCTCCGTCGCCGCCATGCAGGGCCGTATCGCCATGTACCACTTCCTCGGCGACGCGGTGGCCCCGCTCAACCTGAAGACCGTCTCCTCCAACGTCTTCACCGACCCCGAGATCGCCACCGTCGGCTACACCCAGGCCGACGTCGACGGCGGCAAGATCGACGCCCGCGTGCTGAAGCTGCCGTTGCTGCGCAACCCGCGCGCCAAGATGCAGGGCATCCGCGACGGCTTCGTCAAGATCTTCTGCCGGCCGGGTACGGAGATCGTCGTCGGCGGTGTCGTCGTGGCGCCGCGCGCCTCGGAACTCATCCACCCCATCTCGATCGCCGTCGACAACAATCTGACGGTCGAACAGATCGCGAACGCCTTCACGGTGTACCCGTCCCTTTCGGGCTCGATCGCCGAAGTGGCACGGCAGTTGCACACCCGGAAGACGGGCGGCGACGCGTAGTCCCGTCCGGGCGGCCGAGGCGAACTCCCCGCTGGTGACGGGGAGTCCCGGCCGTACGGGGGGGCATACGCGGGGTGATGAGGGTCCTATACCACTTCGTGTGCTGCTGTGCGAACAACTTCTGTTATTCGGCGCAAAGAGCTGAAAGCAGACGGTCGCCCGCGTTACTGTCAGTTTCGTGTTCGCTGCAGAACGTCGCCAATTGATCCTCGAAATGGTGCGAGCCAACGGAGCCGTGTCGCTCCGCGAACTCGCCCGCGTCGTCCAGACCTCCGAAGTGACCGTACGACGGGACGTGCGGGCACTGGAGGCAGAAGGACTCCTCGACCGCCGGCACGGCGGTGCGGTACTGCCGGGCGGTTTCACCCGCGAGTCCGGCTTCCCGCAGAAATCCCATCTCGCGACCGCCGAGAAGACCGCCATCGCCGACCTCGCCGCCACCTTCGTCGAAGAGGGTGAGGCCATCGTGGTCGGAGCGGGAACCACCACCCAGGAACTGGCGCGTCGGCTCGCCCGGATCCCCGGCCTCACCGTCGTCACCAACTCCCTGCTGGTGGCCCAGGCGTTGGCGCACGCCAACCGCGTGGAGGTCGTGATGACCGGTGGCACCCTGCGCGGTTCCAACTACGCCCTCGTGGGCAGCGGGGCCGAACAGTCCCTCCAGGGACTGCGGGTCTCCCGCGCCTTCCTGTCCGGAAGCGGACTCACCGCCGAGCGCGGTCTGTCCACGTCCAACATGCTCTCGGCGTCGGTCGACCGGGCCCTCGTCCAGGCCGCCGCCGAGGTCGTCGTCCTCGCCGACCACACCAAACTCGGCACCGACACCATGTTCCAGACCGTGCCGACGGACGTCATCACCCGCCTGGTGACCGACGAGCCGCCGACGCACGACGACCGGGCCGGCACCGAACTCCAGGCCCTCGCCGACCAGGGGGTGCAGATCGCCGTGGCGGGGGCGGCCGGGAGTCCGGGGGGTGAGCCGGTCCCGGCGCGGCGGCAGCAGCGTCGGGACGTTCCCTTGCCGGCACCACGGCGGGGGCAGGTGCCCACGCCCGGCGTGGCGGGGTTGCGGGCGGCCCCGGTCCTCGGTGAGCAGGTGCCGGGGGCGGAGCGGGCGCGGGTCGCGGACATGCGGCGTCGGTAGGACGCCACGTCGGCGCCGGCGGCGACGCCCGTGCCCGCGCCGGAACGACAGGTGCCTGGCCAGGCGCCTTGTCGCAGTCGCCGACAGGCGGTGGGGGTGCGTGCGCGGGTGCCGGTCCGCCGGGGCCGGCCGCGCAGTGCCCCACGCCCCTGGTGGGCAGGGGTGCCGTGGGGCGATCGGCGAGGGCGTCCAGCTGCCGGGCCGGCCCGTGCGGCGGAGCCGCGGATCGATGCACGCTCCGCGCCCCTCGTTCCAGCGGGCTGCGTGCCCCTTTGGGCAGCTCACGAGCCCCGTGCCCGCGCCTGGCGTGCTCCCCCGCTGTCCCGTACGACGACAGAACCCCGCGCCCGTCTCGCGGGCGCGGGGAACCTGAGCGTGCTGTTCGGGTCAGTCCTTGATCTCGCAGATGGGGGCGCCCGAGGTGATCGAGGCGCCGACCTCTGCGGAGAGGCCCTTGATGGTGCCGGAGCGGTGGGCGTTGAGGGGCTGTTCCATCTTCATGGCTTCCAGGACGACGATCAGGTCGCCCTCCTTGACCTCCTGGCCCTCCTCGACCGCGATCTTGACGATCGTGCCCTGCATCGGCGAGGTGAGGGTGTCGCCGGAGGCGACGGGGCCGGACTTCTTGGCGGCGCGGCGCTTGGGCTTGGCGCCGGCCGCGAGGCCGGTTCGGGCCAGGGACATGCCGAGCGAGACCGGGAGGGAGACCTCCAGGCGCTTGCCGCCGACCTCGACGACGACGGTCTCGCGGCCCGCTTCCTCGTCGGCCTCGGTGTCCGCGGGCGCGGCGAAGGGCTTGATGTCGTTGACGAACTCGGTCTCGATCCAGCGGGTGTGGACCGTGAACGGGTCGGTGGAGCCGGTCAGCTCCGGGGCGAACGCCGGGTCCTTCACCACCGCGCGGTGGAAGGGGATGGCGGTGGCCATGCCCTCGACCTGGAACTCCGCCAGGGCGCGGGCGGCCCGCTGGAGGGCCTCCTTGCGGGTGCGGCCGGTGACGATCAGCTTGGCCAGCAGGGAGTCCCAGGCCGGACCGATCACGCTGCCGGACTCCACGCCCGCGTCCAGACGCACACCCGGTCCGGACGGCGCGTCGAACGTGGTGACGGTGCCGGGGGCGGGGAGGAAGTTGCGGCCCGGGTCCTCGCCGTTGATGCGGAACTCGAAGGAGTGACCGCGCAACGGCGGGTCGTCGTAGCCGAGTTCCTCGCCGTCGGCGATGCGGAACATCTCGCGCACCAGGTCGATGCCGGAGACCTCCTCGGTGACCGGGTGCTCGACCTGGAGGCGGGTGTTGACCTCCAGGAAGGAGATCGTGCCGTCGACGCCGACGAGGAACTCGACAGTGCCGGCGCCGACGTAGCCGGCCTCCTTGAGGATGGCCTTCGAGGAGGAGTACAGCTCGGCGACCTGCTCCTCGGAGAGGAACGGCGCCGGGGCCTCCTCGACCAGCTTCTGGTGCCGGCGCTGGAGGGAGCAGTCGCGGGTGGAGACGACGACCACGTTGCCGTGCCGGTCGGCCAGGCACTGGGTCTCGACGTGCCGCGGCTTGTCGAGGTAGCGCTCGACGAAGCACTCGCCGCGGCCGAAGGCGGCGACGGCCTCGCGGACCGCGGAGTCGTACAGCTCGGGCACCTCTTCGAGGGTGCGGGCCACCTTCAGGCCGCGTCCGCCGCCACCGAAGGCGGCCTTGATCGCGATGGGCAGGCCGTGCTCCTCGGCGAAGGCGACGACCTCGTCGGCGCCCGACACCGGGTCCGGCGTGCCCGCCACCAGCGGCGCGCCGGCGCGCTGCGCGATGTGCCGGGCGGCGACCTTGTCGCCGAGGTCGCGGATGGCCTGCGGCGGCGGGCCGATCCAGATGAGGCCCGCGTCCAGGACGGCCTGGGCGAACTCGGCGTTCTCCGAGAGGAAGCCGTATCCGGGATGGATCGCGTCCGCCCCCGACTCGCGGGCGGCGTTCAACACCTTCTCGATGTCGAGGTAGCTGGTGCCCGGAGTGTCACCGCCCAGGGCGAACGCCTCATCCGCGGCGCGGACATGCAGAGCGTCCCGGTCCGGTTCGGCGTACACGGCGACGCTTGCGATACCGGCATCCCGGCAGGCCCGGGCCACGCGGACTGCGATTTCGCCACGGTTGGCGATGAGCACCTTGCGCACGATTGAGGCTCCCTCCTTGAAACAAGCCGAGTTTAGGGACTGCCGACACGACTCATCGACCCGTCCCCAGAGGTGAGCTTGCCCACACACAGCGTGATGCCAGGCTCACTCGACAGCGAAATTCCCTTGCAGTACCGCCGTACGCAGCACTCCTCCGCGAAACCCTAGTCCTCCACTGTGGCCAAGGTCTCTGTGAGCACGTGCTGCGGCCCACTCCGTTTCTTTGTGGAGTCCCTACGAATGGCCCAATGATTCTTTGCCCTCGACAGAACCCTTGTCCCCGGGTTTACCCGTTAGTAGCGTTCGTGGCGTCTCGAACGTACTTGGGGTAACAGTGGTCCCGTGCGGGCCGGGTCGAAAGTGGGTGGACCGGTGGTGCGCAGACCGGTGGCAGTGGTCGTGGCGGTCGTGCTGCTCCTCGAGGCGCTCGGTGTCGCCGCGCTGAACTGGTTCCTCGGGATCGTCGTCGACCGACAGGACATGTCCCTCGCGGGTCTGGACCCCGACATGATGTCGACGTCGTCGAAGGTCGGCGGGATCGTCTTCGGCCTCTACTTCGCCTTCTGCGGGCTGGTCGCCGTGCTGGTGGCGGTCCGCGACCGACCGCCGGCCGGCGTCGGCCGCGTCCTGCTGATCAGCGCCGCCGTCGTGCACGGGCTGCTGGGTGCCGCCGCGTGGGGGCTGGTGGGCTGGCCCGCGTTCCTGTTCATGGTCGTCGTGCTCGCGCTCATCGTGCTGCTGCTGATGACGTACGACCGTCACGAGGGGCCCGCCGCCGAACCCGGCGACCCGGGGCCCAGGGGCGAGGGGCCCGCCCCGGTCAGCGGTCCGCCGGCGCCCACAACTGGGTGATACCCACGCCCAGTCGGGCCAGCAGGCGGCGTACGAGCGGCAGGCTGAGGCCGATCACGTTGCCATGGTCGCCGTCGATGCCGTCGATGAACGGCGCCGAGCGGCCGTCCAGGGTGAACGCCCCGGCGACGTGGAGCGGTTCGCCGGAGGCGACGTACACCGCGATCTCCTCGTCGGTGGGCTCGCCGAAGCGGACCACGGTGGAGCCCACGCCGGAGGTGTAGCGCCCCGTGGCGGTGTCGTAGACGCAGTGCCCGGTCTGGAGGGTGCCCGCGCGGCCGCGCATCGACTTCCAGCGGGCGGTGGCCTCCTCGGCGTCCGCGGGCTTTCCGAGGGCCTGGCCGTCCAGGTCGAGGACGGAGTCGCAGCCGATCACCAGCGCGCCCTTGACCTCGGGTTTCGCGGCCACGACGGAGGCCTTGGCCTCGGCCAGGGCGAGCGCCAGTTCGGCGGGGGTGGGGGCGGTCACGGCGTCCTCGTCGACTCCGCTGACGATCACCTCCGGGTCGAGTCCTGCCTGGCGCAGCAGGCCCAGCCGGGCGGGGGACTGGGAGGCGAGCACGAGACGACGGCGCGGCTGATCGGTCATGCGGTCAGCGTATCGGCGTGCCGCGCCGCGTTCATCCGGGTCGCCCCGGGGTCACTTCACCTCACGCCGATGACGATCATCGCGAGCACCATGGCCAGCGCCATGAGGAGCCCGAGCCGCCGCAACATCTCCTGCGTGTCCCGCATTTCCTCGGGCGGCTCGTTCTCGGGGTCGGACCACAGCATGCGATCCAGCCTGCGGCGAGGCGGTGGCGGCCGCCTGAGTACGCGTACTCAACTTGCATAAACGGGACTGTGGTTTCATTAAGGTGTTCGCTGTGTCGGCCGCCGAAAGGACCTGTCCGTGTTCACCCCGCACGTCTTCACCACCGCCTGGACCGCCCCGCCCCAGTCGCCCAGCGAGGGCTTCACCCCCAACTGGTCCCGCGAAGGCTTCTGGCGCCAGTCCGTGCGCCAGACCGTCCGGCTGACGGCCGGCGGTGGCCGGGTGCGGATCCGGCTGTCGAACGCCTACGGCACCTCCCCGGTCCGTATCGCCGCCGCCACCCTGGCCCGCCCGGCCGGGGGCCCCGCCGTCGAGGCGGACTCCGTCACCCGCCTCACCTTCGGGGGCTCGGGGCGCACGGCGATCCCGGCCCGCGGCCACCTGCTCAGCGACCCGGCCCCGCTCGACGTGGCCGCTGGACAGGCGCTGACGCTGACCCTGCACTTCGACACCGTCACCGGCCCCGCCACCTTCCACGCGCAGGCCTTCACGACCAGCTACCGAGGGGAGGGCGACCTCTCGGTGGACGTGGACGGGGAGGCCTTCGACGCGAGCAGCCAGTCCTGGTACTTCCTCACCGCCGTCGAGACCGACGACGGCCGGGCGGACGGCATCGCCCTCATCGGCGACTCCCTCACCGACGGCTTCGGCTCGACACCCGGCGCCGACCGGCGCTGGTCCGACCAACTGGCCCGGCGCACCGGACGCCCCGTCCTCAACGCGGGGATCGGCGGGAACCTGCTGCTCAACGACTCCGCCTGGTACGGAGAGAAGGCCCTGCACCGGCTGCGCCGCGACGTGCTGGAGCAGTCGGGCGTGGACACCCTCGTGGTGCTCCTCGGCCTCAACGACATCGGCTTCGGCGAGACGGACGAGCAGCCGACGTACAAGCCCGCACCGGTGGTGGAGGCGGACGAGCTGATCGCCGGGCACCGGGAGCTGATACGGCAGGCACGCGGGCGGGGCCTGCGGGTGATCGGGGCGACCCTGCTGCCGTTCGGGGGCTCGGACCACTGGGGCGGGCACGCGGCCGAGGTGAGCCACGAGGTGGACGAATGGGTGCGCTGCTCCGGCGCGTACGACGCGGTCGTGGACCTGCGCCGAGCGCTGGCCGATCCGGCGGACCCGGACCGGCTGCACCCCGCGTACGACTCCGGCGACCACCTGCACCCCGACGACGCGGGGTACGCGGTGATGGCCGAAGCCGTGGCCGCCCTTCTGTGACGGGCGGGTGGCCGGGCTAGCCCGGCCAGTACGTGCGGCTCCAGGTCGCCGGGCCCGGTGAGGGCAGCCGACGGTCGGCGATGCGGGACGGGTCCGACCAGGAGTCCCTGGCGCCCTGCGCGCCGGGCGGCTCGGCTGTCGCCGTCGCGGCGCGGGCGCGAACCACCGCCAGTGCGGCGGCCAGCTCCTCCGGGGTCGGGTTGCCCCGTACGACCTTGATCACAGCGGCTCCTTACAGGGGGATATTGCCGTGCTTCTTCGGGGGCAGGGATTCCCGCTTCGTCCGCAGTTGACGCAGGCCCCGCACGATGTGCCGACGGGTGTCCGACGGCATGATCACCGCGTCGACGTAACCCCGCTCGGCGGCGATGTAGGGGTTGAGGAGGGCGTCCTCGTACTCCCGGATCAGCCGGGCGCGGGTCGCCTCCAGGTCCCCGGCGGACTCCGCCTCGGCGATCGTGCGGCGGTGCAGGATGTTGACCGCGCCCTGCGCGCCCATCACCGCGATCTGCGCCGTCGGCCACGCCAGGTTGAGGTCGGCGCCCAGGTGCTTTGAGCCCATGACGTCGTACGCCCCGCCGAAGGCCTTGCGGGTGATGACCGTGATCAGCGGGACGGTCGCCTCCGCGTAGGCGTAGATCAGCTTGGCGCCGCGGCGGATGATGCCGTCGTGCTCCTGGTCGACGCCGGGCAGGAAGCCGGGGACGTCCACGAAGGTGACGACCGGGATGTTGAACGCGTCGCAGGTCCGCACGAAGCGGGCCGCCTTCTCGGAGGCCTTGATGTCCAGACAGCCCGCGAACTGCATCGGCTGGTTGGCGACGATGCCGACCGGATGGCCCTCCACCCGGCCGAAGCCGGTCAGGATGTTCGGCGCGTACAGCGGCTGGGTCTCGAAGAACTCGGCGTCGTCCAGCACGTGCTCGATCACCGTGTGCATGTCGTACGGCTGGTTCGCGCTGTCCGGGACGAGCGTGTCCAGCTCCAGGTCCTCGTCGGTGACGGCGAGGTCCGCCTCCTCCGGGAACGCCGGCGCCTCCGAGAGGTTGTTCGACGGCAGGTACGACAGCAGCTGCTTGACGTACTCGATGGCATCCTTCTCGTCGCCCGCCATGTGGTGCGCCACGCCCGAGGTGGAGTTGTGGGTGCGCGCGCCGCCGAGTTCCTCGAAGCCGACGTCCTCGCCGGTGACCGTCTTGATGACGTCCGGGCCGGTGATGAACATGTGCGAGGTCTGGTCGACCATGACGGTGAAGTCGGTGATCGCGGGCGAGTACACCGCGCCACCCGCGCACGGTCCGACGACCAGGCTGATCTGCGGGATCACGCCGGACGCGTGGGTGTTGCGGCGGAAGATCTCGCCGTACGCCCCCAGCGAGGCCACGCCTTCCTGGATGCGGGCGCCGCCGGAGTCGTTGATGCCGATGACCGGGCAGCCGGTCTTCAGCGCGAAGTCCATGACCTTGACGATCTTCTGGCCGTACACCTCGCCGAGAGCACCGCCGAAAACCGTGAAGTCCTGCGAGAACACGGCGACGGGCCGGCCGTCGACGGTCCCGTACCCGGTCACGACGCCGTCACCGTACGGGCGGTTCTGGTCGAGGCCGAAGTTGGTGGAGCGGTGGCGGGCGAACTCGTCCAGCTCGACGAACGAACCCTCGTCGAGGAGGAGTTCGATGCGTTCACGGGCCGTCAGCTTGCCCTTCGCGTGCTGCTTCTCGACGGCGCGTTCGGAGCCGGCGTGCGTCGCCTCCGTGACACGACGCTGGAGATCCGCGAGCTTTCCCGCGGTCGTGTGGATGTCGATCTCTTCCGACTCGGACATCGGGATGCGGCTCCCTGCCTGCTCAAAGGGGGGGACGGTTACTCATCCGTAGAGTAGTGGCGGGCCTACCGATCGGCAGTGCGGCGTTTACCACACCTAGGGTGGCTTGCATGACGCCGCGAGATGCAGCAGGAAACCCCGGAGACAGCAGCCGGTGGTCCGATCTGGACCGTCCGCCCCTCAACGCCGTCGCGCTGCGGCGCGGGCTCGTCCGGGAGGGCGGGCTGTGGACGGGGGTCGACATCGTGCCCCGCACCGGGTCCACCAACTCCGACCTGGTCGCCCTCGCCGCCGCCGGGAAGGCCGACGAGGGGGCCGTCCTGGTCGCGGAGGAGCAGACCTCCGGGCGGGGGCGGCTCGACCGGCGGTGGACGGCGCCCCCGCGGTCCGGGCTGTTCTTCTCCGTGCTGCTGCGGCCGGCCGAGGTGCCCGTGGCGCGGTGGGGGTGGCTGCCGCTGCTGACCGGCGTCGCGGTCGCGACCGGCCTGTCGCGGGCCGCGGGCGTCGATACGGCGCTGAAGTGGCCCAACGACCTGCTGGTGACCGTCGGCGGGGAGGAACGCAAGGCCGGGGGGATCCTGGCCGAGCGGGCGGGGGCGGACGGGGTTGTGGTGGGCGTCGGCATCAACGTCACCCTGCGGGCCGAGGAGCTGCCGGTGCCGCAGGCGGGGTCGCTGGCGCTGGCCGGGGCGGTCAGCACGGACCGGGATCCGCTGCTGCGAGGGGTGCTGCGTTCGCTGGAGGAGTGGTACGGGCGGTGGCGGCGGGCCGGGGGCGATCCCTCGCTCTCGGGGCTCCAGGAGGCCTATGCGGCGGGGTGCGCGACGCTGGGGCGGACCGTGCGGGCGGAATTGCCGGGCGAGCGGTCGGTGGTGGGGGAGGCCGTGGCCGTGGACGGGGACGGGCGGCTGGTGATCGCCACGGCCGAGGGGGTGCGCGAGCCGGTGGGCGCGGGTGACATCGTGCATCTGCGGCCGGCGTGAGTCGCCCGGGCCCGGACCTTCCCGCCCCGGACCCGAGGGCCGCGCTCCCGGACCCCCGCTGTCGGCCGGAACGGCGGCCTCGCCCTCAGGCTCTCCCGGCCGGGGTCAGGACGGGCTGACGGGCCGGACACAGCCGACCGGGCCGGCACCGGTGCCCCCGCACCGGCGCAGCCGGGCGTGGTGCGGGTGGGGGCGAGGACGGACGTGGGTCCGGGCGGTCCGGTAGGGCGGACCCCCCGGCGACGCTGACACCAGCGCCGGGTGACCCACCCGCCCCGCCGCTCCGTCGTCCCTGCTTTCCCGAACGGAGTGAGCTGGCGCACACCTGCCGTAGAGTTGAGGCCGGTCGAAACCTGACCGCGATAGATCGGAAGGGCAGCAGGCGTGACCGTCGACGACACGGGCTCCGACGAGGGCGCGGACGGCCGGGTTGACGTGCCGGCCGCCGACCCCGGTGACGACCCTCTCGCCCTGCGCCTCGAGCAGCTCATCCTCGGCGCCGAGCGCCGCTACACCCCGTTCCAGGCGGCCCGCAGCGCCGGTGTCTCCATGGAACTGGCCTCCCGCTTCTGGCGGGCCATGGGCTTCGCCGACATCGGGCAGGCCAGGGCGCTCACCGAGGCCGACGTACTGGCCCTGCGCCGCCTGGCCGGTCTCGTCGAGGCGGGGCTGCTCAGCGAGGCCATGGCGGTGCAGGTCGCGCGGTCCACCGGGCAGACCACCGCCCGGTTGGCGGAGTGGCAGATCGATTCCTTCCTGGAGGGCCTGACCGAGCCGCCCGAACCGGGGATGACCCGCACCGAGGTGACGTATCCGATCGTCGAGCTGCTGCTGCCCGAGTTGGAGGAGTTCCTCGTCTACGTGTGGCGACGGCAGCTCGCCGCCTCGGCGGGGCGGGTCGTGCAGGCCGCGGACGACGAGGAGATGGTCGACCGCCGGCTCGCGGTCGGCTTCGCCGACCTCGTCGGCTTCACGCGGCTGACCCGCCGTATGGAGGAGGAGGAGCTGGGCGAGCTGGTCGAGGCCTTCGAGACCACCGCGGCCGACCTGGTGGCGGCCCGCGGCGGACGCCTGATCAAGACCCTCGGTGACGAGGTGCTGTACGCGGCCGACGACGCCGGCACCGCCGCCGAGATCGCGCTGCTGCTCGTCGAGACGATGAGCCATGACGCCACGATGCCCGCGCTGCGCGTCGGCATGGCCTTCGGCACCGTGACCACCCGGATGGGCGATGTCTTCGGCACCACGGTCAACCTGGCCTCCCGGCTGACGTCGATAGCGCCTCGGGACGCCGTGCTCGTGGACAGTGCCTTCGCCGAGGAGCTGATCCGCACCGGCGACGCGCCCGCCTCGGAGGCGGAGGCCGCCGAGGCCGCGGCTGCCGCCGAGAAGGAGGGCGAGGAGCCGCCCGTGTACCGCTTCGCGCTCCAGCCGATGTGGCAGCGGTCCGTGCGCGGGCTCGGTGTGGTCGAGCCCTGGCTGCTCACGCGGCGGAACGCCGCCGACGCCGAATAGCTCCCGCCTCTCAGTCGGCCGGGCCGGGCAGCACGTCCACGCAGAGGCCGACGACCGGCAGGCAGAGTCCTCCGGGACGGCTCGTCGGCCCGGAAGCGGGCGGGACGGTGGTCGGGCCGGGTGCCGGGCTCGCGGTCGGCCCCGCGGGCCCGGACGTCCGGGGAGGCCGGGGAGTCGTCCTCCGGGAGGGTGTGGCCGCCCGTGTGCGCGGCCCTTCGTCGGCCGGTGGCGTCGTGCGCGGGCCGTAGGAACCGCCGGGCGTACGGACCGCCAAGGTCGGGGAGGCGCCGGCGACCGCACCGGAGGTGCCCGTGCCACCCATCGGGGCGGGGGCGGTGGACGTCGGTTCGGGCGCCGCGGCCGCCGCGTCGGTCGCGGTTTCCGCGGCGGCCTCCGGCCGGGTGTCCGCGGTGGGCCGGAGCCGGGGTTCGGCCTGGGCGGCGCCCACGCCCGAGTCGGAGGCCGGCCGCAGCAGGCTCAGCGCCCCCACCGCCAGTGCGAACCCGCCCACGGCGAACAGCGCCTTCCGGCGCCGGGGCCGGCGATGCCGACCCCGCGCGCGGCCGGCCGGCCCCGGGTGGTCGCCCACCGCCCCGGTGACCTTCTCCGCCCGGCCCGCATTCGCCCGGCCCGCATTCGCCCGGCCCGTTCTCGCGCTTCCGGTCCGGCTCCTCACCGGTGTGGTCGTCATCGCGTTCCCCTCCCCGATGTCGTCGCGCCCCCTCTGCCCCGTGGCGGACGCACGTTATGCGCTCCCCTGGGCGGTGCGGGCGGAGTCGGGCGGGATGTCACTCGAACGGGTGGGCGGGGGTCGAGCGGGATGCGGGCGGGCCTTTTCCCGGCGGGGCGCGGCTGCGATGATCGGGTGAACCAGGTCTGTTAACCCGCGTTAACCCGGAGGGTGTCATGAGCGAGGAACGGTTCGGGGAGTTCGTGCTGGTGCGGCGGCAGGGGGCCGGGCACGTCGCGGAGCTGGCCCTCGACCGGCCCAAGGCGATGAACGCCGTGTCGACGGAGATGGCCCGGTCCGTCGCGGCCGCCTGTACGGCGCTCGGGAACGACCGGGAGGTACGCGTCGTCGTGCTCACCTCGACGCACGAGCGTGCCTTCTGCGTCGGGGCCGATCTCAAGGAGCGCAACTCGCTGTCCGATGCCGAGCTGATGCGGCAGCGGCCGGTCGCGCGGGGGGCGTACACGGGTGTGCTGGAGCTGCCGGTGCCGACGGTGGCGGCGGTGCACGGGTTCGCGCTGGGCGGCGGCTTCGAGTTGGCGCTGGCCTGCGATGTGATCGTGGCCGACCGGACGGCCGTGGTGGGACTGCCGGAGGTGTCGGTCGGGGTGATCCCGGGCGGCGGGGGGACCCAGCTGCTGCCCCGGCGGGTCGGCGCGGCCCGCGCGGCCGAGCTGATCTTCTCCGCGCGGCGGGTCGAGGCCGCCGAGGCGCGGGAACTGGGCCTGGTGGACGTGCTGGTGGACGAGGGGCGGGACCGGGAGGAGGCGCTGGCACTGGGGGAGCGCATCGGGGCGAACTCGCCGGTGGGGCTGCGTGCGGCCAAGCGGGCCCTGCGGCTTGGCCAGGGGCTGGACCTGCGGGCCGGCCTGGAGGTCGAGGACGCCGCCTGGCGGACGGTGGCCTTCTCCGGGGACCGGGTCGAGGGCGTCGCGGCCTTCAACGAGAAGCGCGAGCCGCGATGGCCGGGTGAGTGAACCGGTCCGGCGAAGGGGCGTCGCTCCGGGCCCGTCACTCCGCGTCGTGACGTCAGGCACCGCCAGCGGTCCCCTTTGTGGGCAAATGTCCCTAGCCTGGGGAGATGGGTGAGGACAGACGCCTCGTGGCGGTGGTGGCGCTGGCGCAGGGGATGGCGGCGGCGCGCACGCCTCGGGAGTCGTGGCGCGCGGCGGCTCTCGGCGCCTGTCGGGCGCTGGCCGGCGGTTTCGCCGCGCTGTCGGTCTGGGAGCGGGACCTCGGGCGGCTGCGCGTCCTCGTGAACGTGGGGGACCGGGCGCCGGACGAGGAGGAGTTCCCGGAAGGGGAGGCGTATCCGGTGCACCAGTTCCCGGAGATCACCGAGTTCCTGCACGAGCGCTGGGTGGCGGGCGGTGAGCCCAACGCCTGGGTGGAGACGGCCCGGGGCCCGGCCGCAGGGCGCCCCGGATACTGCCACCAGCGGGTCGCCGCCCTGCGCCGGCGCGGGCGGGGCTCCTGCGTGGTCGCGCCGATCGTGCTGCACGGCCGGGCCTGGGGCGAGCTGTATGTGGCCCGCTCCTCCGGTACGCCCGTCTTCGACCGGGGCGACGCCGACTTCGCGACCGTGCTGGCGGCCGTCGTCGCGGCCGGGCTCGCGCAGACCGAGCGGTTGGAGGAGGCCCGCCGGCTCGCCTTCACGGACGCCCTGACCGGCCTGGCCAACCGCCGCGCCGTCGACGTACGCCTGGAGGAGGCGGTGGAGCGGCACCGGACGCGCGGGGACGTGGTGAGTCTCGTCGTGTGCGACCTCAACGGACTCAAGAGGGTGAACGACACCTGCGGGCATGCCGTCGGCGACCGGCTGCTGGAGCGGTTCGGGTCCGTGCTGTCGCTGTGCGGGGCGATGCTGCCCGGCGCGCTGGCGGCCCGGCTCGGCGGGGACGAGTTCTGTCTGCTCGCCGTCGGGCCGGCCGCCGACGACGTGGTGGGGGTCGCCCACGAACTGTGCCGCCGCGCCGCCGATCTGGAGCTGGGCGAGGGCGTGGCCTGCGGGGTCGCCTCCACCGAGGACCCCATCGGGCCGGTGCGTTCGGCCCGCCGCCTGTTCCGGCTCGCGGACGCCGCCCAGTACCGTGCCAAGGCGGTCCGGGCCGCCCTGCCGGTCGTCGCGGGGCGTGAGGGGCCCGACGATCCGGTGGTCCGGCTCGCCGACGAGCCGCCGCACGGGCCGGCCGGGGAGCGGCGGCGCTTCCGCGGGCGGCACTGAGCCGCTGTGACGCATCGGTAAGGGGTGGACCCCGCCCCCACTGGTGACATCTCCATCTTCACTGCGTACGCTCCTGAATATGGATATGCACACTGTGGTGGTGGGGACGTCCGGGGTGACCGCGTCCGACGTGCTCGCCGTGGCGCGCGACGGCGCCCGGGTCGAGCTCTCCGGTGAGGCGGTGGCGGCCCTCGCCGCCGCCCGCGAGATCGTCGAAGCGCTGGCGGCCAAGCCCGAGCCCGTCTACGGCGTCTCCACCGGGTTCGGCGCCCTCGCCACCCGGCACATCAGCCCGGAACTCCGCGCCCAGCTCCAGCGCAACATCGTCCGCTCGCACGCCGCCGGCATGGGGCCGCGCGTCGAGCGGGAGGTCGTCCGCGCCCTGGTGTTCCTGCGCCTGAAGACCGTCTGCTCCGGGCACACCGGCGTACGGCCCGAGGTCGCGC
Organism: Streptomyces sp. NPDC033216; assembly: GCF_055577115.1. Classification (NCBI taxonomy): domain Bacteria; kingdom Bacillati; phylum Actinomycetota; class Actinomycetes; order Kitasatosporales; family Streptomycetaceae; genus Streptomyces; species Streptomyces sp. NPDC033216. The sequence goes on from NZ_JBVIQK010000002.1 coordinate 282,712, forward strand.
AGACGATGGCCGACCTCCTCAACGCCGGCATCACCCCGGTCGTCCACGAGTACGGCTCCCTCGGCTGCTCGGGCGACCTCGCCCCGCTCTCCCACTGCGCCCTCACCCTCATGGGCGAGGGGGACGCCGAGGGCCCGGACGGGGTCGTACGGCCCGCCGGCGCGCTGCTCGCGGAGCACGGCATCGCCCCCGTCGAACTGCGGGAGAAGGAGGGCCTGGCCCTCCTCAACGGTACCGACGGCATGCTCGGCATGCTGATCATGGCGCTCGCCGACCTGGACCGCCTGTACAAGTCCGCCGACGTCACGGCCGCCCTGTCGCTGGAGGCCCTGCTCGGCACCGACAAGGTCCTCGCGCCCGAGCTGCACGCCATCCGCCCGCACCCGGGTCAGGGCGACTCCGCGGCCAACATGCTGGCCGTGCTGGCCGGTTCGGAGCTGACCGGGCATCACCAGGACGACGCGCCCCGCGTCCAGGACGCCTACTCGGTGCGCTGCGCCCCGCAGGTCGCGGGCGCCGGGCGGGACACCATGGCCCACGCGCGCCTCGTCGCCGAGCGGGAGCTGGCCTCGGCCGTCGACAACCCCGTCGTGCTGCCCGACGGGCGCGTGGAGTCCAACGGCAACTTCCACGGCGCCCCGGTGGCCTACGTCCTCGACTTCCTCGCCATCGCCGCCGCCGACCTCGCCTCGATCGCCGAGCGCCGCACCGACCGGTTGCTGGACAAGAACCGCAGCCACGGCCTGCCGCCGTTCCTCGCCGACGACGCCGGCGTCGACTCCGGCCTGATGATCGCCCAGTACACGCAGGCCGCGCTGGTCAGCGAGTTGAAGCGGCTGGCCGTACCGGCCTCCGCCGACTCCATCCCGTCCTCCGCGATGCAGGAGGACCACGTCTCCATGGGCTGGTCGGCGGCCCGCAAGCTGCGCACCGCCGTCGACAACCTCACGCGCGTCATCGCCGTCGAGCTGTACGCCGCCACCCGCGCCGTGGAGCTGCGCGAGGGGCTGGCGCCCGCCCCCGCGACCCGCGCGGTCCTGGACGCCGTACGCGAGGCCGGGGTCCAGGGTCCGGGACCGGACCGCTTCCTCGCGCCCGACCTCGCCGCGGCCGACGCCTTCGTGCGCGACGGACGGCTCGTCGCGGCCGTGGAGACGGTGACGGGGCCGCTCCGCTAGGACGCCGAAGGGGCCCTGCCGCACCCGGCGTGCGACAGGGCCGCTTCGTGCCTACTTGAGCTTGGCGGCCTGCGCCTGGACCAGGGCGGCCGGAACCTTGGACTCCCCGCCCTTGGCCAGCGCGCCGAGGTTGATCCCGTAGAACGTGGCGACCGTGCTGCCGCTGCGCACCACCTCGACCTGGAACGTGGCCGTGCCGTCCCCGTCGGTGTCGGCGACGACGGTGAACGCCGCGGACTCCTCGCCGGCCCCCGAGCCCTTCGCCGAAGTGACCTTGGTGACCTTCTGGGTCTCGCCGTCGGCGGTCATGCCGAAACCGCCGGCACATGCCGTGACGCCGTCGGTGACGGCCTTCATCGTCTTCTCGGCGCCGTCGCCCTCGTAGGAGGAGAGGCCGATGAGCGTCGCGGTGACGTTGAAGGCGTCGGCGATGTCCGCCTCGCTGATGTCCTCCGGCGACTTGGTGCCCGCCTGAGCCGACTTGTCCTCCGTGACGGTGTTCCGCGCACCCGCGTCCGTGTCACCCGGCGGGAGGGCGGACATGGCGTAGACGAGCGGCTCGCACGCGGACTTGTCGACCTTCGCCGCGCTCTTGGAGGCCGGCAGGCTGGCGTCGGCCGCGTCGACCTTGTAGCCCTTGACCTCGCCCTGGGCGAGCAGCAGCTTCTCCAGCTCGGCCGCGGTCAGCGCTTTCGCGGCCGGGGCCGAGGACGCGGAACCCTCCGAGGATCCCTTGGAGTCCTTCTTCGACCCCTCGTCCGAGCAGCCCGTGATGAGGACGAGCGACAGTGCGCCGACAGTGGCCGTGGCGCACAGCCGCGCCCCCGATGATCTCTTCATGAGCGGACTATGAAGGTCGGGTCAAGTAAGCGTCAAATCAATTCAGAAACCCAGGCGTTCCCGGCGAACGGAATACACCACGAAACCGGCGCCGAGCGCGAGCAGGCTGGTCCCGCCCACGATGTACGGCGTGGTGTCGAAGCTTCCGGTGTCGGCGAGGCGGGTGTCGGCGGACGTGTCGCCGGTGAGAGCGGTGCCGGCGCTGTCCGTGGAGGCGGCCCGCGCCTGGGTGGTGACCTGCGTCGTCACGGCCGCTCTCGTCGGCTCGTCCGGGGTCGCCTGGGCGTTCGGGACGAACCACAGGGCACCCAGCAGGGTTCCCGCGGCGGTGGCGGTGAGCAACGGACGGCGAGCGGATGACACGGAATATCGATCCCCTTGTGGCGCTGGCGAATTGGCCGTGTGGGCCGATGCTAATGAAAGTCGCGGGTCGCGGGAAAGTTGCGGGAGCCGACAGTCGTACGCTCCGGGCATGACCATGGAAAACACGTCCCGATATGTCCGCCTTCGCGTTGAACTCGTCCTGGAGATCGACGACGAGGACGCCCTCACCGAGGCCGCGCTGCGGCGGCTCGCGGACGAGGCCGCGGAGCCTGGGGTGCCGGAGGGTGAGCACGCGCACGCGGAGAGCGCTGTGACGGAAGACACCGCGGAGGCCCTCGCCTGTCTCGTTGATCCGTTCGACCTGGTCAGCGAGATCCCCGGCGTGGAACTCCAGCAGGCGTCCTGGTCCACCGAGCCCGTCGAGTACGACCCCGATTCGCCCGACTGGGATCTCGACGACGATGATGACGACGAGAACGGCGGGGCGGACGCCGAAGAGGACGGCCGCGCGGGCGGAATCGGCTGAGCGTCTTGGGGAATTCGTGACCCCGGGCGGCAACCGCCGCCCGGGGTCTCGTCGTCTCAGGGAACGCACTGACCGGCACCCGCACCACCGGCCCGGGGGGACCGAGGGTCCGCGGACGTGGTGTGGCCCACACAGCGGGCTTGTGTGGAACGGGGCGAACCGGTCGTAGCGTTGAAGGTCTTGACGGGGACTCCCGGTACCGGGAATCGGCGACGATGGAGAAGCGTGTGATGACGGACAGTAGGCGGCGCAAGGGTCTCATGGCCGCGTCCGCACTGCTCGGTGGTGTTCTGGTGCTCTCTGCGTGCTCCGGCGGCGACAGCGACGCGGCCGACGGCGGAGGGGGTTCCTCGCAGGCCAAGGCCGACGAGGCGGCGGCCCAGAAGTCGTCCGAGGCCCAGATCAAGATCACACCTGCGGACGGGTCGAACAACGCCTCCATCAACAACTCCGCGACCGTCACCGTGAGCAAGGGCACGCTCACCCAGGTGACGATGACCGCGGCCGACGGCAGTGCGGTGGCCGGCGAGCTGTCCGCCGACAAGACGAGCTGGAAGCCCAGCGTCCAGCTGGAGCGCTCGACGACGTACAAGCTGGCGGCGACCGCTGAGGACACCAAGGGCCTGGTGGCCCACGAGAACGCCTCCTTCACCACGGTCTCCCCGGACAACAGCTTCATAGGCAACTTCACGCCGGAGAACGGTTCGACCGTCGGCGTGGGCATGCCGGTCTCCATCAACTTCAACAAGGAGATCACCAACAAGGCCGCCGTCCAGAAGGGCGTCACGGTCAACACCACCAGCGGCCAGGAAGTCGTCTGCCACTGGTTCAGCGCCTCCCGCATGGACTGCCGCCCCGAGAACTACTGGCAGGAGAACTCCACCGTCACGCTGAAGCTCGCGCTCGACGGTGTCGAGGGTGCCGACGGGGTCTTCGGAGTCCAGCAGAAGACCGTCACCTTCAAGATCGGCCGCAACCAGGTCACCTACGTCGACGCGAAGACCAAGCAGATGAAGGTCACGCAGGACGGCAAGACCGTGCGGACCATCCCGATCTCGGCCGGCTCGCCCGACAACAAGACGTACGAGGGCCAGATGGTGATCTCCGAGAAGTTCAAGGAGACCCGGATGAACGGCGCGACGGTCGGCTTCACCGACGACGACGGCAAGGGCGAGTACGACATCAAGGACGTGCCGCACGCCATGCGGCTGACCAACTCCGGCACCTTCGTGCACGGCAACTACTGGGGCGCGAAGTCCATCTTCGGCTCGGTGAACACCAGCCACGGCTGCGTCGGCCTGTCCGACACCAAGGGCGCCAACGACCCGAGCACGCCGGGCGCCTGGTTCTACAACAGCTCGATCGTGGGTGACGTGATCGTCGTCCAGAACACCGGTGACAAGACCGTCTCGCCGGACAACGGCCTCAACGGCTGGAACATGGACTGGGCGCAGTGGAAGGCCGGCTCCGCCGCCTGACGCACAGCCCGTTCACAGCGTCCCGATGCCGCCCCCAGGGGCGGCATCGGTGTTTCCCGGCCGGGCACGCCTGAGAGGGTTCCTCGCCGTCCGCCGTCCGCCGTCCGCCGTCCGCCGTCCGCCGTCCGCCCCCCGCCGCCGCACGGCTCGCTGCCGCGACGCAGCGCGTGGACCACGAACCCGACCGCCGCGAGCCGCCCGCCGCGCCGCGGACTTCGCGCGTCCGTCCCGCGTCCGTCCCGCGCGTCACCTCGACCTGCAACCACCCCGACGGCTTCCGCGCCTCGAGCCTGTGCCGGGGACCGGCCTCGACGGCTTCCGCGCCTCGGGCCCGCTTCCCGTCCTCTTCTTCATGGAGACCCGCCCGTACCTCGCGGAACACCGAGGAGACGCGCCACCACAGGGCCACGTCGGTGTGCGGCCGAGGCTCCGCCGCGCCCACCCTCCGGGCCTGGGCGGGCGGCGCCGAGACCTCCTCCCGGGCCGCGGCGCGGCACCGGCGACCAGGGCTGGACGGACCCGCTCGGTACGCTTCAGGCCGACAGCGGCGGCCTCGGCGCGGCGGACATCGGGCGGCCCGCGTCGGCCCCCCAGCTCGCCAGCAGGCGCAGCGCCTCCGCCGAGGGCGAACCGGGCGCCGCGTGATACGTCACCATCACCTGCTCACTCTCGCCGAGGAGCCCGAACCCCTCGAAGTTCAGCGACAGCTCACCCACGAGCGGATGGTGCAGCAGCTTCGCGCCGTAGGTCTTCTCCTTGACGTCATGGGTCGCCCACAGCCGCCGGAAGTCCTCACTCTTCACCGACAGCTCGCCCACCAGCGCGGACAGCCGCGGGTCGTCCGGACAGCAGCCGGCGTCCATCCGCAGCACGCACACGATGTCGATCGCCTTCTGCTCCCAGTTCACGAACAGATTCCGGTAGTCGGGCCGCAGGAACACCAGCCGCGCCCAGTTCCGCTCGGCGGCAGGCAGCTCGCCCCAGTCCCCGAACACGGCCGCCGCCATCGCGTTCCAGGCGAGGATCTCCGTCCGCCGCCCGACGATGTACGCCGGCACCCCGTCCATCAGGTCCAGCAGTTGCCGCAGCGCCGGCCGCACCTGCGGGGCCCGCGTCGCCGGCTGCTTCTTGTGCTGCTTCGGCTTGGCGAGATGGGTCAGGTGGGCGTACTCGGCGTCGGTGAGCCGCAGCGCGCGGGCGATGGAGTCCAGCACCTCCGCCGACACGTTGCGTCCGTTGCCCTGTTCCAGGCGCGTGTAGTACGCCACCGACACCCCGGCCAGCAGCGCCAGCTCCTCGCGCCGCAGTCCCGGCACCCGGCGGTGCCGCCCGAAGTCGGGCAGCCCCACGTCCTCCGGCTTCAGCCGGGCGCGCCGGGTGCGCAGGAACTCGCTGAGTTCGGCACGTCGGTCCAGACGCCCGCCGGGCTGCGGTACGGCTTCGGCCTGTTCGTCCATGCCTCCAGTATTCACGGTCGTACGCGGGCGATCCTGCCCCCGCCAGTGGTAGGCACAGCGGACGTAGGCACAGGTGAGGCCTGGGTGAGCGCCGCGACAGGGGGCAGGCTGGACCCCGTGCCCGGTCCGAGGCCGACCGGGCGTACGACCCGCGCAAGATTCGCTAGGAGATCCCCCGGCATGACCACTGTTGCCGCGTACGCCGTTCCCTCCGCCAAGGCTCCGCTGGAGCGCACGACCATCGAGCGACGCGAGGTCCGTGAGTTCGACGTCCTGATCGACATCAAGTTCGCCGGCATCTGCCACTCCGACATCCACCAGGCACACGAAGGCTGGGGCGAGGCCCTCTTCCCGATGGTCCCCGGCCACGAGATCGCGGGCGTCGTGTCCGAGGTCGGCCCCGGTGTGACCAGGTTCGCCGTCGGCGACCGCGTGGGCGTCGGCTGCATGGTCGACTCCTGCGGCGACTGCGAGAACTGCCGGACCGGCCGCGAGCAGTTCTGCACCGGCTCCGGCATGGTCGGCACGTACAACGCCGTCGGCAAGGACGGCGAGCCCACCTACGGCGGCTACTCCGAGAGCATCGTCGTCGACGAGAAGTACGTCGTCCGCATCCCCGACGGCCTGTCCCTGGACGTCGCCGCGCCGCTGCTGTGCGCGGGCATCACCACGTACTCGCCGCTCAAGCAGTGGGGCGCCGGCCCTGGCAAGAAGGTCGCCGTCATCGGTCTGGGCGGCCTCGGCCACATGGGCGTCAAGATCGCGCACGCGCTCGGCGCCGAGGTGACGGTCCTGTCGCAGTCCCTGCGCAAGAAGGAGGACGGGCTGAAGCTGGGCGCGGACCACTACTACGCCACCAGCGACCCCAGGACCTTCGAGGAACTTGCGGGCACCTTCGACCTGATCGTCTCCACCGTGTCGGCCCCGCTCGACTTCGGCGCGTACCTGGGCCTGCTCAGGACCGGCGGCGCCCTGGTGAACGTCGGCGCGCCCGAGGAGCCCATCGCGCTCAACCTCTTCTCCCTGATCGGCGGCAACAAGACGCTCGCCGGCTCCATGATCGGCGGCATAGCCGAGACCCAGGAGATGCTGGACTTCTGCGCCGAACACGGCCTCGGTGCCGAGATCGAGCTGATCAGCGCCTCCGAGATCAACGAGGCGTACGAGCGGGTGCTGGCCAGCGACGTCCGCTACCGCTTCGTGATCGACACGGCGACCATCTGACCTGGGACGTCACGTCCCGACGGGCCCCCGGCGGCAGCATGCCGGGGGCCGGTCGCCGTACGTCGTCCGCCGGGCCGCCGGCCGCGGGTGCATCCCGTGTCCCCGCGCGGGGAACGTCGCTCCCGCACGGGGGGCTGCGTGGTCGGTCGCGCCCGGCGAGAGCCGATCGGCGGGTTCAGGGGACGTGGACGGTGGGGCGGGGCGCGGTGGGCATGTTGGCGCCGATGAAGAAGCTCGGGTGCGGGGGCTGGTTGTAGGCCGTGTTCTGCCACGCCAGCGCCGTGCGGTACTGGGTGTCGTGCAGCAGGGTGGTGATACGGGTACCGGTCTGGTGCGACGTGCTGTAGATGCGCAGATTTCGGTTGTCGGTGGTGGGCCAGACGACTTCCTCGCGCCAGTCGCCGAGGATGTCGCCGGACAAGGTGGGCGTCGACTTGGTGCCGTTGTTGGAGCGGACCCCGGACCCGGTCAGCAGACGGGCCTCGCCCGAGGTGCCGTACTTGTCGACACGGGTGCCGTCCAGGAGTTCGCGGACCGTGTCGCCGTCCCACCATGACAGGAAGTTGACGCTGGACGGCTCCCGGCCGAGGGAGGCACCGGTCGCCGAGCGCAGGGTGGTGTCCGTGGCGGACCAGGCCTCGGCGCCCGCGCTGCCGGCGTAGATGTCGGCGGCGACACCACGGCCGTTGTCGGAGCCGGATGCCGTCCGCCACAGGATCTGGCCGGTGCGCGCGTCGGCCATCCAGGAACCGGGCTGGCTGGAGCTCTCGGAGACCTTGAAGTACTCCAGCCCCGCACGCGAGGGGTTGAGGTCGCCGACGTGGCCCGCGTCGCCGTGGCCGGTCCTGGTCGTCCAGAGCCCGGATCCGTTGTCGTCGACGGTCATGGCGCCGTAGACGACCTCGTCCTTTCCGTCGGCGTCCACGTCGGCGATCGACAGGCTGTGGTTGCCCTGGCCGTCGTAGCCCCTGCCGGAGTTGACGGAGGAGTTGGTGTCGAAGGTCCAGCGGCGGGTGAACCGGCCGTCCCGCCAGTCCCAGGCGGCGATGACCGAGCGGGTGTAGTAACCGCGGGCCATGATCAGGGAGGGGCGGGCGCCGTCGAGGTAGGCGGTGCCGGCGAGGAAGCGGTCGACCCGGTTGCCGTAGTTGTCGCCCCACGAGGAGACGTTGCCGCGGGCCGGGACGTAGTCGACGCTCTGCATCGCCCTGCCCGTCTGACCGTTGAACATGGTCAGGTACTCGGGTCCGGCCAGGACGTAGCCGCTGGAGTTGCGGTGGTCGGCCGACCCGTTGCCGATGACCGCGCCGGTGCCGTCCCTGGTGCCGTCGGCGGTCTTCATGGCGACCTCGGCCTTGCCGTCACCGTCGTAGTCGTACACCTGGAACTGCGTGTAGTGCGCACCGGAGCGGATGTTGCGGCCCAGGTCGATGCGCCACAGGCGGGTGCCGTCGAGCTTGATGCCGTCGATGACGGTGTTGCCGGTGTAGCCGGACTGGGAGTTGTCCTTGGCGTTGGTCGGCTGCCACTTCAGCACCAGGTCCAGGGCGCCGTCGCCGTCGAGGTCGCCCACGGAGGCGTCGTTGGCCTCGTAGGTGTACGCCGAGTCGCCCGGTGCGGTGCCGCCGGCGGGCGGGGAGATGGGGACGTCCTTGTAACCGGTGCGGAATTGCAGCGCGCGCTCGGACGCGGCCTGCTCGGTCCCGTCGACCACCGCGCGGACCGTGTATTCGGCCGAGTCCGCGGCGCCCGCGTCGAAGTAGTTCGTCGAGGCGGTGAGGGGGGAGGGGTTGAGTCTGGTGCTGCCGCGATAGACGTTGAACGCCACGTCGTTCGGGTCCGTGGCCAGCCACCGCCAGGACACCAGGTTCCCGCCGCTGGTGTGGGTGCTGGTCAGTCCGCGGTCGAGGCGTTCCACCTGCCGGGCGGTCGCGGCGTGCGCGGCCTGGGGCAGTCCGGTGAGGGTGACGGCGGTCAGTGCGACGGCCGCGGTCATGCCGCGCACGAGCCGTCCGCTCGGGCGGCGCCGTAACCTCCATGGCCGCGAAGCGGGCCGAGGACGCGGATGTGAGTCGGTCACGATGACCTCCGGGGCGTGGGGGGGGCAGCGGGGATCCGTGCGGGAGGACACGAGGTGGGCGGTGGCCCAACAGTGTGGGAACGCTCCCACGTTCTGGGAGCGTAAGAAGGGCATGATGCCTCGTCAAGGATTCTGTCCGACTTACTGTTCACCCCTGTTCGGATCCGTGACTTTCCGCCGCCGACTGATTGACAGTCACGTGCCCGGCCGAGAAGCTGCGTGATGCGCCCTGTGGCTACCGGGCATCGATCACAGCCGGCTGACCCCCGAACTGCCAGGCACGCACACCGCTCCGAAGCACTTGCCGGCTGGCTCTCCACGCCGACTGGGAGCGTTCACACGTCGGCGAGGCGTGCTGGCGGGCGGCTCCCCCTTCGTCTACGCGTCACTCACCAGGCAGTCCCGCACGGGGCGTTGTCGCACGAGCTACCAGCGGTCAGCAACCGGCCGGCCCCGACGGGTGGCTGACCCGACCCCAGCACGTCCAACTCCAGAACTTCCCCGACCACCTTTCCGCCGACCGCGCCGTCGCACACGCGACCGTCGGGCAGAGAGGAGTGACCATGTCCCCGACCCAGGCCTCCGCCTCCGGGCGGATCAGTCGCCGGACCCTGCTCAAGGCCACCACCGCGACCGCCGGTGACGTACGCCGCCAGAACCTGCCGCCCACCGCCTACCTGAGGTAGCGCCGGGGACCCACCTGCCGGAAACCGCAACCGGTACGAGGCTGGCCCTCGGCCTTGGCGACACCGATCGGGCACGACGACCCCGGTCCCGCCAAGGCCGTCCCGCCAGGGGACCCTTGGCTCACCGCTGGTCGGGGTCATGGACGTACGTGGGCCAGCAGTTCGTCCGCGGCGGGGTAGGGATGCTCCTGGGGCAGGAGCCGTGCCGCCGAGTCGAGATCGCCGTTGCCGACCAGCGTGTGGATCTCACGTGCGAGGGGGGTCACATCGCGGATGGAGACCGTCCATTCGTCCGCGTAACGTCGTACGGCCTCTCCGGCCAGGCCGAGTTGCAGGGAGCGGTACGGCAGGGCGTGCAGACGCAGGTCGCGCTCCGGGTCCCACTGGATGCGAGTGGGTGCACGCTTCAGCTGCCGCTGCCAGGCCGCACGGTCGGGGTGCACCCCGCGTACGTAGCTGGACAGGCAGGCCTGACGCAGCGCCCACTCGAAGCCGTCGCGCTCGATCTCGACGGCCAGGACGGTTTCCTGTCCCGTCTTCGTGCCCCAGCCGCAGCGGTACATCATCCACAGGAACGACGGCTTGATCCACGTCATCCGGTCCCGTTTCCACCCGGTGGGGAACCGGCCCTCCCGGACGGCGGGCAGACCGATCTCCGGGGAGTACGCCTGGTAGACGGTGATCGTGGATGCCGTGTGGGCCGCGCGGATCCTGCGTTGCGGTTCTTCCATGGGGTACAGCGTGGCGCCCGCCGGGTACCGGCAGCCATCGAATTTCGACGCTTCCACGACGAGAGGGAGCGGGCCGCACAGCACGCGCCGGTCGCCAGCGCCGCGAACGTGATGACCGGCCGGTCCGGTCCGCGTGTTCGACCAGCCCCTCGGCACGGCGAACTCGCTCGGTGTCGGCGAACGGTTCGTCCAGGACGGTGTGGTGCCGCTCATGGACGATCGCGTACTCGTCCTCGGACTCCGGGTGGCGCTTCGAACCGCGGGCTCACTTGTCGGCCGGAGCGACACCGATCGGGCAGGAGACTCCCGTGCCACCGATCCCGCAGTATCCCGCGGGGTTCTTGTCGAGGTACTGCTGGTGGTAGCCCTCGGCCGGGTAGAACCTCCGGTCCGCCGCCGGGAGGATCTCCGTCGTGATCGTGCCGTGGCCCGCTGCCGTGAGGACCCGCTGGTAGGAGGAACGGGAGGTTGCGGCCGTGACGGACTGGGCGGGGGTGTGGGTGTAGATCGCGGAGCGGTACTGGGTGCCCACGTCGTTGCCCTGGCGGAAGCCCTGGGTGGGGTCGTGGGACTCCCAGAACGTCTTCAGGAGGCTCTCGTATGAGACGACCTTCGGGTCGAAGACCACACGGACCGCCTCCGTGTGGCCGGTCAGGCCCGAGCAGACCTCTTCGTACGTGGGGTTCTCGGTGTGGCCGCCCTGGTAGCCGACCAGCGTCGTCCACACGCCCGCCGGGAGCTGCCAGAACGTGCGCTCCGCCCCCCAGAAGCACCCCAGGCCGAAGTCGGCGATCTCCAGGCCCTCGGGGTAGGGGCCGAGCAGCGGGTTACCGAGGACGGTGTGGCGGTCGGGGACGGAGAACGCCGGCTCCGGGCGGCCGGGCAGGGCCTGCTCGGGGGCGGGGAGCTGTGGCTTACGGCTGTGCAGGAACATGCGGTCTCCAATCGGGTCCGGGCATGTCAACACCCCCGGACCCGCTCGCATTCCGGCCCCGGCCCGGTTCCGGGCTCAGTGCGGGAGCGACGCCGGGCTGCCGCCGTTGGCCTCGTATCCCGCCACGGCCAGGGCGCGGTACGTCGCGAACTCGCCCGCCGGGTCGGCCGACAGGGTCCAGGGCAGGGCGCCCACGTGGCCGTCGACGTGGATCAGCTGGTTCACCGCCTCCGCCCAGCGTTCGGCACGCACCAGGAAGAAGACGAGCAGGTGGCGCACGTGCGCCAGCATGGGGTCGTCGGGGCGGGCCGCGTGGACGGCGAAGAGGGCGCCGTGGATCGCCTTGGCCACGACTTCGCTCTGGTAGAAGCCGGAGACCAGGTTCACCTCGGGGAGGTGCTCGAAGACCGCGAAGAGGGGCATCGCGGCGAGGAGGGAGCCCCGGGGTGCGCGAGCCGCCGCGGCCTCCGCGAACGACATCGCCGTCTCGCGCGAGCCGTGCCACTTCTCGCACCAGTAGTGCAGGGCCGCCAGATGTGCGCCCATGTGCGCGGGCGCGCGGTCGAGGATCTTCAGCCAGAGCTGCTCGAACTCCTGCTGCGAGTAGGCCAGGCCGCGGGCCACCGACAGTTCGACGATGTAGGGGATGGGGTCGCCGGGGGCGAGCAGCGCCGCCTGCCCGCAGGCGTCCCTGGCCTCCTCCATGATGATCCGGAAGTCGTCCGTGCCGGGCGTCGAGGTGCGCCACGCCTGCTGCACGAGGAACTCCGCGTGCACCGCCGCCCCGCCCGGGTCCTTGGGCGCCTCGGCGCGCCACACCCGCAGCCACTGCCCGCCCGGTATGTCACCGACCCCGCCGGGCCGCTGCTGGAGCTCCAGCGCGGCGGCGCCGGCGAAGGCCTGCACGCGCTGCCAGCGCCACTCGCCCTCGGCCTCGGTGCCCGCCAGCAGTTGCCGGCCTGCCCGGTAGTCCTGGGTGCTCTGCACCACGGTCAGTACGTCGAGCAGGTCCTGGTCGGGGCCGGGCGTGCGGATGTCCAGCTCCTCCTCGCGGACGAAGCCGTACTCCGCGGGGTCCGCCGCGTCGGGGTGGCCGGCCGGGACCTGCTCGATCATGCCGCGCCTGCGCCGGAGGACCGGCAGCAGCACGAAGCTGAGCATGACCAGCCCGATCAGGACCCAGAGAATTTCCATGCCTCAAGGGTTCCAGACGCCACCGGCAATTGGCCAACCTGCCCGCCGGCCTGTGGAAAACCTCGCTGAGCCGGGCGGCGGACACCCCGCCGTCCCGCACCTTCGCCTCGGGCGCACTACGCTCGGTGCTCATGAGCGACAGGCACATCAGTCAGCATTTCGAGACCCTCGCGATCCACGCGGGCAACACCGCCGATCCCCTCACCGGCGCGGTCGTCCCGCCGATCTACCAGGTGTCGACCTACAAGCAGGACGGCGTCGGCGGCCTGCGGGGCGGCTACGAGTACAGCCGTAGCGCCAACCCGACCAGGACCGCGCTGGAGGAGAACCTGGCCGCCCTGGAGGGCGGCGTCCGGGGCCTCGCGTTCGCTTCCGGACTGGCGGCCGAGGACTGCCTGTTGCGTACGCTGCTCAGCCCCGGCGACCACGTGGTCATCCCCAATGACGCGTACGGCGGCACGTTCCGGCTGTTCGCCAGGGTCGTCTCCCGGTGGGGCGTGGAGTGGTCGGTGGCCGACACCAGCGACCCGGCCGCCGTGCGGGCCGCGATCACCCCGAAGACGAAGGCGGTGTGGGTGGAGACCCCCTCCAACCCGCTGCTCGGTATCACCGACATCGCGGCCGTCGCCCAGGTCGCGCGGGACGCCGGCGCCCGGCTGGTCGTCGACAACACGTTCGCCACGCCGTACCTCCAGCAGCCGCTGGCGCTCGGGGCGGACGTCGTCGTGCACTCGCTGACCAAGTACATGGGCGGGCACTCGGACGTCGTCGGCGGTGCGCTGATCGTGGCCGACCGGGCACTGGGTGAGGAGCTGGCCTACCACCAGAACGCGATGGGCGCGGTCGCCGGCCCGTTCGACTCCTGGCTGGTCCTCCGGGGCACGAAGACGCTGTCGGTTCGCATGGACCGGCACAGCGAGAACGCGACCAAGGTCGCCGACATGCTGACCCGGCACGCGCGTGTGACGAACGTCCTGTACCCGGGTCTGCCGGAGCACCCCGGTCACGAGGTCGCCGCCAAGCAGATGCGGGCGTTCGGCGGCATGGTGTCGTTCCAGGTGGCGGGCGGCGAGGAGGCGGCGGTGGAGGTCTGCAACCGCGCCGAGGTGTTCACGCTGGGCGAGTCCCTCGGCGGCGTGGAGTCGCTGATCGAGCACCCCGGGCGCATGACGCACGCGTCCGCGGCCGGTTCGGCCCTGGAGGTACCGGCCGACCTGGTGCGGATCTCGGTCGGCATCGAGAACGTCGACGACCTGCTGGCGGACCTCCAGCAGGCGCTCGGCTAGAGCACGGCCGGCTTCACCAGCCGGTCAAGGGTGGAGTCGTCTCCGACGGCGGCTCCACCCACGGTTCGGCCACCATCGCCCAGACGGCGAACGCGACGGCCGCCGCCCACAGCAGCAGCCACAGCAGGCGCCGGGCGAGGGTGCGGCGGCGCAGCACGCGGATGCCGCGGCGCACGGCGTCCGCGTGCAGCTCGGGCGGCGGCCGGGGCACCGTCCGCTCCATGATCCGCCGCACGGCGGCCTCCCGCTGTGCCCGGTTCACCTCGCCGCCTCGGCCTCGGGGATCGGGGGCGAGGCCGCGCGGGGCGGGTGCAGGACGGTCGCCGTCGCCCGGTCGCAGATCGTGTGGACGCGTTCCGTCGGCAGTCCGAGGAGAGCCGCGACCTGTTCCTCGCCGACGCCCTCGTAGAGCCTGAGGACCAGGATCAGTCGTGCGCGCGGGGTGAGGCCGGCCAGCGGGCCGGTGACGTGCCGGCGGGCCCGGCCCAGGGGGGCGTACTGGTGCCAGGCGGTGGCGGCGGAGCGGATGGCGAGGCGCCGGCGGGCGTGGTCGTAGGGGTCCTCGCCGTGCAGCCGGTCCCAGCACGCGTACGTGTGCGCGAGGGCGTGCGTCAGCAGCCGTCGCGCGCGCGGGTTGTCTTCGTGCGGTTCCGCGGTGAGCAGGGTGGCGGTCTGTGTCAGCCGCCCGCCCGCGCCCGCCACGAACGCCTCGAACTCCTTGGCCCGGCGGATGTCCCGGGCCGCATGCCGTGCTCGCACCGCGCGCCTCCCGCCCGCCGGCGACCGCTGGGAACGGATCCCGGCCGACCGCGGCGAAGGGGGGACCCGGTCTCATATGAGGACAGGGGCGGGCCGTCGGTCAAGAGCCGCGCACGCGCGGGATGCGCCTCCTCGCGTCGGAACGGACCGCCGCGCGCGGGACGTCAGGAAGCCGGTGCGGGCTCCGTGCCGGGGAGGCCGTGGGCGGCCATCCGGTCGGACAGCGCGGTGTTGAAGCGCGTGAGGAGCGCGCAGAACGCCTCGCGCTCCTCAGGGCTCCAGTCGTGGGTCAGTTCGGCCATCAACTGGCGCCTGGAAGAGCGCACTTCGTCCAGCCTGGACAGCCCGCGCGGGGACAGCTGGAGCACCACGGCCCGCCCGTCCTCGGGGTGCGAGGTGCGCTTGACCAGACCGGTGTCGACCAGCGGCGCCACCTGCCGGGTGACGGTCGACGAGTCGATGCCCATGCTCGCGGCGAGCGCCTTGACGCCCATCGGGCCTTCCTTGTCGAGGCGGTTGAGCAGCAGGTACGCGGCGCGGTCCATGGAGTTGCGTACGTGCCCGACCCCGCCGAGCCGGGTCTGTTCGGCACGGCGCGCGAAGACCGCGACCTCGTGCTGCAGCGTGTCGAGAAGACCGGTGTCACCGACGGTCGTCATGTCCATCGACATTTCAGGTGTTGTGGGCATGGCCGGGGGCTCACTTCATGAAAAGGGGTGCTGGGTTGGGGGACAGGGTACGCGGCCCGGAGGCGGGTCGTACCGGCGCTGCGGAAACCGGTCTCGGTGGTTGGTCACAGCGGTCGTCTCCGCCTGTGAACTGCGATGCTGGCGTCATGAGCTATGGCACGGCTGACTCCTTGCGGGCCGTCACTCTCGACGATGTGCGCGGCGCCCAGAAGATGCTTTCGGGGGTGGCGCGGGTGACCGCGATGGAGGGCAGCAGGCACCTGTCCCAGCTCGTGGGGGCACCGGTGCATCTCAAGTGCGAGAACCTCCAGCGGACGGGTTCGTTCAAGCTGCGCGGCGCGTACGTGCGGATCGCCGGGCTGCTGCCGGAGGAGCGGGCGGCCGGGGTCGTCGCGGCGAGTGCGGGCAACCACGCGCAGGGGGTCGCGCTGGCGTCCACCCTGCTGGGCGTGCGGTCCACGGTGTTCATGCCGAAGGGTGCCCCGCTGCCGAAGATCAGTGCGACCCGGGAGTACGGCGCGCAGGTGTGCCTGCACGGGCAGGTGGTCGACGAGACACTGGCGGCGGCGCAGGAGCACGCGGCGCAGACCGGCGCGGTGTTCATCCATCCCTTCGACCACCCGGACGTGATCGCGGGGCAGGGCACGGTGGGCCTGGAGATTCTTGAGCAGTGCCCGGAGGTGCGGACGATCGTCGTCGGGATCGGCGGCGGGGGCCTGGCGGCCGGCGTCGCCGTCGCGGTGAAGGCGCTGCGGCCGGACGTGCGCATCGTGGGTGTGCAGGCGGAGGGCGCGGCGGCGTATCCGCCCTCGCTGGCGGCGGGGCGGCCGGTGTCGTTGCGCAGCCCGGTCACGATGGCGGACGGCATCAAGGTGGGCAGGCCCGGTGATGTGCCGTTCGGGATCGTCGGCGACCTGGTGGACGAGGTGCGCACGGTGTCGGAGGACGCGCTGGCCACAGCGCTGCTGCTGTGTCTGGAACGGGCCAAGCTGCTGGTCGAGCCGGCCGGGGCGAGTCCGGTGGCGGCGCTGCTGAGTGAGCCGGACGCCTTCGAGGGGCCGGTGGTCGCGGTGCTCTCCGGCGGCAATGTCGATCCGCTGCTGATGCAGCGCGTGCTGCGGCACGGCATGTCCGCGCAGGGCCGCTACCTGGCGGTGCGGCTGCGGCTCACGGACCGTCCGGGTGCGCTGGCGACGCTCCTCGGGGTGTTGTCGGTGATGGACGCCAACGTGCTCGACGTGAGTCACGTACGGACCGACCCACGGCTCGGGCTCACGGAGGCGGAGGTGGAGTTGCACCTGGAGACGAAGGGGCCCGTGCACTGCGCCGAGGTCGGCCACGCCCTGCGCGAAGCCGGCTACACGGTCATCGACTGACGGCCGTCCGCTCACCGACTGACGGCTGGGGTGGTGACGACCGACGGTCGGTGCCGGTCGCCGATCGACCGTCGGCGCACGTCGAGCGGGGTGGCTGCCCCTGGCTCACCACGCTCGCTGTCACTCTTTCGGGTAAGTCCATTGAGGGACGCGATACATCGCGTTATGGTGTGTCATCTCGCCGGTGTGCCCGCGTATTTCCGATCGAGCGGGCGGAACGAAACCCGGAAACCTAGGCTTTCCGAAGAATCCCCAACGACGTGGAGAAGCACATGCCAGGCGCCATCTATGCCGAAGGTCTGGTGAAGACCTTCGGCGACGTCAAGGCTCTGGACGGCGTCGACCTCGACGTCCCGGAGGGCACCGTCCTCGGCCTCCTCGGGCCGAACGGCGCGGGCAAGACCACCGCGGTCCGCTGCCTGACCACCCTCCTGCGTCCGGACAGCGGCCGGGCCGTGGTCGCCGGACTCGACGTGCTCAAGAACCCCAACGAGGTCCGGCGCTCCATAGGACTCTCCGGCCAGTTCGCCGCCGTCGACGAGTACCTGACCGGCCGCGAGAACCTCCAGATGGTCGGGCAGCTCTACCAGATGAGGGCGAAGGCCGCGAAGATCCGGGCCGCCGAACTGCTCGACCAGTTCGACCTCGCGGACGCCGCCGACCGCACCGCGAAGACCTACTCCGGCGGCATGCGCCGCCGCCTCGACCTGGCCGCCGCGCTGGTGGTCTCGCCACCCGTGATGTTCATGGACGAGCCGACGACCGGCCTCGACCCGCGCAACCGCCAACTGCTGTGGGAGGTGATCAAGCGCCTCGTCTCCGGCGGCACGACACTGCTGCTGACCACGCAGTACCTGGAGGAAGCCGACCACCTCGCGCACGACATCGCGGTCGTCGACCACGGCCGGGTCATCGCCCGCGGCACCTCCGACCAGCTCAAGGCCCGCACCGGCGGAGAGCGCGTGGAGGTCGTGGTGCACGAGCGCGAGCACATGCCGACCGCGCTCGAGATCCTGGCCGGTTTCGGCAAGGGCGACACCACCGTCGAGGAGCACACCCGCA
This sequence comes from Streptomyces sp. NPDC033216, assembly GCF_055577115.1. NCBI lineage: Bacteria > Bacillati > Actinomycetota > Actinomycetes > Kitasatosporales > Streptomycetaceae > Streptomyces > Streptomyces sp. NPDC033216. The sequence continues at coordinate 300,536 of NZ_JBVIQK010000002.1, forward strand.
AGCTCACCGTGCCCGTCACCGGCGGCGCGAAGCTCCTCGCCGAGGTCATCCGCGAGCTGGACCTCCGCGGCATCGAGATCGACGACATCGGCCTGCGCCGCCCCACCCTCGACGACGTCTTCCTGTCCCTCACCGGACACGTCGCCGAGGACGGAACCGAAGGCAACGGCAAGGAGGCCGTGAAATGAGCGCCGTCACCGACGCCGTCCGGGGCGCGGCCCCGGGCAGCCCGCTCGGCCAGAGCGTCCGGGACTCCCTGGTCGTCGCGAGACGCAACCTGATCCGGATGTCCAGGATCCCCGAGATGGTCATCTTCGGGCTGATCCAGCCCATCATGTTCGTGGTGCTGTTCACCTACGTCTTCGGCGGCTCCATGCGGATCGGCGGCAGCACCAGCGCGACCGACTACAAGAACTTCCTCATGGCGGGCATCTTCGCCCAGACCGTCACCTTCGCCACCGCCGGAGCCGGCGCGGGCATCGCCGACGACATGCACAAGGGCCTCATCGACCGCTTCCGCTCCCTGCCCATGGCCCGCGGCGCGGTCCTCACCGGCCGCACCCTCGCCGACCTCGTGCAGACCGCGCTGACCCTCCTCGTCCTCGCCGTCGTCGCGCTCCTGGTCGGCTGGCGGGTCGGTTCCGACGGCAGCACCAACGCCGCACGGGTCCTGGCCGCCTTCGGCCTGCTGCTCCTCCTCGGTTACGCGTTCACCTGGATCGGCGCCCTGATCGGCCTGTCCGTCCGCACCCCCGAGGCGGCCACCTCCGGCGGACTGATCTGGCTCTTCCCGGTCACCTTCATCTCGAACGCGTTCGTGGACACCAGCAACATGACGCCCTGGCTGCGCCATGTCGCCGAATGGAACCCCTTCAGCGCCACCGTCCAGGCCTGCCGCGTCCTGTTCGCCAACCCGGGACAGTCGACCTCCGACGCCTGGCCCATGCAGCACCCGGTCTGGGCCTCGCTGATCTACTCGATACTGATCATCCTCGTCTTCCGCACGCTGGCGGTCCGCAAGTACCGCTCGGCCACCGCATGACCGCGCCACGCCCCGGGGCACGACGAGACCCCCGGCGCCACGGGGCGCCGGGGGTCCGGTCGGGGATGCGGGGACTGGGGACCGGTGGGGTCCGTCAGCCGTTGTAGGGCTCGGCCTTGAGGATGCGCACGGAGGCCTTCTTGCCGTTCGGCAGCTCGTACTCCGCGTCCTCGCCGACCTTCTGGCCGACTACGGCGGAGCCCAGCGGCGACTGCGGCGAGTAGGTCTCGATGTCGGCGCTCGCGTACTCACGCGAGGCCAGCAGGAAGGACAGCGTGTCGTCCTCGTCACCGTCGAAGGCGATCGTGACGACCATGCCGGGCGCCACCGTGCCGTCCGAGGACACCGGGGCAGCGCCGACCTTGGCGTTGTCCAGGAGCTGGGTCAGCTGGCGGATCCGGAGTTCCTGCTTGCCCTGCTCCTCCTTGGCCGCGTGGTACCCGCCGTTCTCACGCAGGTCGCCCTCCTCGCGCGCGGCCGCGATCTTGGCGGCGATCTCGGTGCGCGCAGGACCAGTAAGGTACTCAAGCTCATCCTTGAGCTTGTTGTACGCCTCCTGGGTCAGCCAGGTGACGTTCTCGCTGGTCTGGGTCACAGGGTGCTCCTCGTCGGTACTGGGATAGCAAAGCGTCGCCCTACCCGGAAGCATGTTCCTCCAGGGATGGGCGAAACCACGAGCCTAACAATTCAGCGCGCCAAGGGGGAGGACATAAGCCATGAGAATTGCGTCGAAGCAGGTCAGTGCCTACGCAATCCGGAGTGCGGTCAGTCCGCGTGACAACCGAGCAACTCCGCCGACGTCCCCGGGGACGTCGTACGGAGCGTGACCACCTTGTCGATGCGCGTGTCCGGCCCGGAGAAACGGAAGTCGGCGCGGCCGACCTCGGTGCCGTTCTCGGCCTGTGAACGGACCGTGCAGTAGCCGCTCGCACCGGCGTCCTTGCGGACCTCGAGGTGCACCCGCACCGAGTCGTCCGAGACCTGGAAAGTGATCAGCTCACCGCTGATCTTGTTCTGGCCGACATAGTGGTAGGCGAAATAGCCCATCAACGCGAGCAGCAGCGCGCCCAGCACGACGCCGACGACCTTGAGCGTGCGGTCCGCGCGCTCGTCCGAGGAACGGCCGTAACGGCCCTCGGGCGGTCGCGTGCTCGCGGTACTCATGATCGTCCTCTCGGCAAGGCCCCCGGCCGCTTGGGCGAAGGTCCGAAAGTGGGCCGCCGGGGCAGGTCCACGGAATTATTGGCGCCCCGATTCGGTCACTATAGAAGCCGCCGATCGCACCCCTTCCCACGGGGGCGCCGACCTACTGAGGATTTGAGTCTTGACTGACCAGCTGCGACTGATGGCCGTGCACGCCCACCCCGACGACGAGTCGAGCAAGGGCGCGGCCACCATGGCGAAGTACGTGTCCGAGGGGGTGGACGTGCTGGTCGTGACCTGCACGGGCGGGGAGCGCGGCTCCATCCTCAATCCCAAGCTCCAGGGCGACAAGTACATCGAGGAACACATCCACGAGGTACGCAAGAAGGAGATGGACGAGGCCCGCGAGATTCTCGGGGTCAAGCAGGAGTGGCTCGGCTTCGTCGACAGCGGGCTGCCCGAGGGCGACCCGCTGCCGCCGCTGCCCGAGGGCTGTTTCGCCCTCGAGGACGTCGACAAGGCGGCCGGGGAGCTGGTGAGGCAGATCCGCTCCTTCCGCCCCCAGGTGATCACCACCTACGACGAGAACGGCGGCTACCCGCACCCCGACCACATCATGACCCACAAGATCTCCATGGTGGCCTTCGAGGGCGCGGACGACACCGCGAAGTACCCGGAGAGCGAGTTCGGTCCGGCGTACCGGCCGCTGAAGCTCTACTACAACCAGGGCTTCAACCGTCCGCGCACCGAGGCGCTGCACCAGGCGATGCTCGACCGGGGCCTGGAGTCACCCTACGGGGACTGGCTCAAGCGCTGGAGCGAGTTCGAGAGGGTCGAGCGCACGCTGACCACGCACGTCCCGTGCGCCGACTTCTTCGAGATCCGCGACAAGGCGCTGATCGCGCACGCCACGCAGATCGACCCCGACGGGGGCTGGTTCCGGGTGCCGATGGAACTCCAGAAGGAGGTCTGGCCGACGGAGGAGTACGAGCTGGCGAAGTCGCTCGTCCCTACCTCCCTCCCCGAGGACGACCTCTTTGCGGGCATCCGCGACAATGCCTGACATGAGCGCAAGCGTGAGCCTGGCAATGACGCACCTCGCCCCCCTCGCCAAGGAGGTCGACGAGAACAAGGTCACCCCCGGCGTCCTCGGCTTCATCGTCTTCGCGGCGATGGCGATCGCGGTGTGGGGCCTGATGAAGTCGATGAACCGCCGCATGGGCAAGGTCGACTTCGTGGAGACGCCGGAGGACGCCTCCGGCGAGACCGTCACGGAGAAGACCACGTCCGCCAAGGGCTGAGCCGGCCGCACCACCCGGCCGTCGCCGCCGCTGTCCGCCCCTGCCGGGCGGCGGTGTCGACGGCCCCCGCCGCCGCGAGCCGTCCCGCTCGCCCTCGTGCCCTTCTCACAGGTCTCACCGGCACCTCCACCACCTCCCGCGCATGCCTCTGCCCGTACCAGGCGGAGCGCCACGCCTGCCGGCCCGACTCCACACGCGCCCCGCCCGCTCCGGCAGCAGCGCGTACACCTCGCGGTGCCGGGCCGCCGCGTGCCGCAGGGCGTCCCCCTCCCGCGGCCGGGACGTCGCACGGTCGGACCGCGCTGCGGGTGGTCGCGGGTACGAGGTGCGGACCGTGCCGCGGGTGAGGGCAGGCGGCGCGCAGACCACGGGCCGGGAGACGTCCGACGCGTTTCCGGGCGGGTCCTGCGGCAGGATGGACCTCATGGCGAACCGACTGGCCCATGAGACGTCCCCGTACCTGCTCCAGCACGCCGACAACCCGGTCGACTGGTGGCCCTGGTCGGCCGAGGCGTTCGACGAGGCACGCCGACGGGGGGTGCCGGTGCTGCTCAGCGTCGGCTACTCGAGCTGCCACTGGTGTCACGTCATGGCGCACGAGTCCTTCGACGACGAGGTCACGGCCGACTACCTCAACGAGCACTTCGTCAGCGTCAAGGTCGACCGGGAGGAGCGGCCCGACGTCGACGCCGTGTACATGGAGGCCGTACAGGCCGCCACCGGGCAGGGCGGCTGGCCCATGACCGTCTTCCTCACGCCGGACGCCGAGCCGTTCTACTTCGGCACGTACTTCCCGCCCGTGGCCCGGCAGGGCATGCCGTCCTTCCGGCAGGTGCTGGAGGGTGTGCGGCAGGCCTGGGGGGAGCGGCGGGACGAGGTCGCCGAGGTCGCCGGGAAGATCGTGCGCGACCTCGCCGGGCGCGAGATCTCCTACGGCGACAGCCTGGCGCCGGGCGAGCAGCAGCTGGCGCAGGCGCTGCTGGGGCTGACCCGGGAGTACGACCCGCAGCGCGGCGGGTTCGGCGGGGCGCCGAAGTTCCCGCCGTCCATGGTGATCGAGTTCCTGCTGCGCCACCACGCCCGCACCGGGGCCGACGGCGCACTCCAGATGGCGCGGGACACCTGCGAGCGGATGGCCCGCGGCGGGATCTACGACCAGCTCGGCGGCGGTTTCGCGCGCTACTCCGTCGACCGCGACTGGACCGTGCCGCACTTCGAGAAGATGCTGTACGACAACGCGCTGCTGTGCCGGGTGTACGCCCACCTGTGGCGGTCCACCGGCTCCGAGCAGGCCCGGCGGGTCGCGCTGGAGACCGCCGACTTCATGGTGCGGGAACTGGGCACCGCCGAGGGCGGGTTCGCCTCCGCGCTGGACGCCGACAGCGACGACGGCACCGGCCGGCACGTCGAGGGGGCGTACTACGTCTGGACGCCCGAGCAGCTCACCGAGGTCCTCGGCGCCGAGGACGCGGCCCTCGCCGCCGCCTACTTCGGGGTGACCGAGGAGGGCACCTTCGAGGAGGGCGCGTCCGTCCTCCAGCTTCCGCAGCAGGAGACCGTGTTCGACGCCGAGAAGATCGCGTCGGTGAAGGAGCGGCTGCTGGCCGCGCGGGCGGAGCGGCCCGCGCCCGGCCGGGACGACAAGGTCGTCGCCGCCTGGAACGGCCTCGCCGTCGCCGCGCTCGCCGAGACCGGCGCCTACTTCGACCGGCCGGACCTGGTGGAGGCGGCCGTCGCCGCGGCCGACCTCCTGGTCCGGCTGCACCTCGACGACCAGGCGCGGCTCACCCGGACCAGCAAGGACGGCAAGGCCGGCGCCAACGCGGGCGTCCTGGAGGACTACGCCGACGTCGCCGAGGGCTTTCTCGCGCTGGCCGGGGTGACGGGCGAGGGCGTGTGGCTGGACTTCGCCGGGTTCCTGCTCGACCACGTGCTCGCACGGTTCACCGACCCCGAGTCCGGGTCGCTGTTCGACACCGCGTCGGACGCCGAGCGGCTCATCCGGCGCCCGCAGGACCCGACCGACAACGCGGTGCCCTCCGGGTGGTCGGCGGCCGCCGGGGCGCTGCTGTCGTATGCCGCGCACACCGGTTCGCAGGCGCACCGCTCCGCCGCGGAGAAGGCGTTGGGCGTCGTGAAGGCGCTCGGGCCGCGGGTGCCGCGGTTCATCGGGTGGGGGCTGGCCGCCGCCGAGGCGCTGCTCGACGGACCGCGTGAGGTGGCCGTCGTCGGGCCGTCGCTCGACGATCCCGCCACGCGCGAGTTGCAACGCGCGGCGCTGCTGGCGACCGCGCCGGGAGCGGTGGTCGCCTGCGGGACGCCGGATAGCGAGGAGTTTCCGCTGCTCGCCGACCGGGTGCTGGTGGGTGGGGCGCCGACGGCGTACGTCTGCCGGGGATTCGTGTGCGATCTGCCGGTGACGGAGGTGGACGCGCTGCGGGCGAAGGTCACTCCGTGAGGTGAGGGGCGGGGGGGGGGGGGGGGGGGTGGGGGGGGGGGGGGGGGGGGGGGGGGGGGTGGGGGGGGGGGGGGGGGGGGGGGGGGGGGGGGGGGGGGGGGGGGGGGTGTTTGTTGAGGGGTGGGCCTTTTCTTTTTCTCCCTCCCCCTCCCCCCCCCCCCCCCCCCCCCCCCCCCCCCCCCCCCCCCGCCCGGTCTTCGGCGTGGCCGGTCGTCACTGCGCTCAGAAGTCGAACGGCTTGGCGCTGTTCCAGTTGGTGACGGCGAGGTCGGGGCCCGAGGTGACGCTGCCCTTCAGCTTCTGCGTCACCAGGTTCCCGGAGTCCGACTCGGTGTCGCCGGTGTCCATGGAGATGCGGACCAGGTCCCAGGAGTCGCCGCCCTGCTTCGTCGGGTCGAGGACGATCGCCGAGTAGGCCTTCTTGCCGCTGCCCAGGACGATCCGCTCGGCGGCGGTGTCGTCGCCGGAGTGCGGGACGTTGCCGTTCATCCCGCCCGGCGTGACGATCGGGATGCCCTTGAGGACGCACGCGGGGCCCGCGGTGGTGGCCGTGATCAGCAGATGCGCGGACTCGGTGCCCTGCTGCCGTTCCTGGAACGTGAAGTCCAGGTCGTTTGCCTTGCACATGGCGGTCGTGGCGGTCGTGCCGGCGCCTTCCGACTCCTTGCCGGCGTTCGTGCCGGCGGAGCCACCGGAGCCGGAGACCTTCTGGTCGCTGGTCGTCGCGGCGTTCGCGTCGTGCGCGGCACCCGCGTCGCCGGAGGCGGCACCGGTCGAACCGGACGAGGAGCCCTCGGTGGACGCGGCGCTCGAGGAGGTGCCGGTCGTCCGGGTGCCCGAGGCGGCGCCGTCGGCGGAGTCGCCGTCGCACGCGGTCAGCGCGAGCGACAGGGCCGCGGTGGCGGCGAGGGCGAGGACGGTGTTCTTGCGGAGTGCGATACGCATGATGGTGATTTCCCCGTGGTGGCGGGCTGCTCCCGCTCTGTGGCGGGCTGCCCGTGGAGTGGCTTGTGCGGTCTGGAGACCACATTGCCCTTCGGGGTCGCCGTTTCGTCGCCCTCGCGCTATCGCCCCGTCGCCGTTCCGTCGCCGTACCCTTCGAGCTGGGCGTTCGCCTCTCGTACGCCCTTGTCGAAGCCGCGCGCCGCGGCCTCGTCGCGGGCCTGGAGAAGGGCGGCTCGGGCCCGCTCCGGTTCACCGAGCGCGGACAGCGCGGTGCCCCGTGCGATGCGCAGGGTGATCTGCCGCAGCACGGCCAGGCCCTCACCGCCGGCGCCGGTCAGGGACAGCCCGCGTTCCGCGCAGGCGAGGACGCCCTGGTGGTCGTCGCGGGCGAGGAGCTGGCCGGCCCGCTGCTCCAGGGCGAGCAGCTCGGTGAGGATGTCGCCCTCGGCGCGGGCGAGGTCGAGCGCGCGCTCGACGTGGCCGAGGGAGGCGTCGCCCACCCCGCTGCGGTCGAGGGCGATGGCGAGGTTCACCAGGGCGGTTGCCTCGCTGCACGGGTCGCCCGCGCGGGCCGCGAGACCGGGCGCCAGCTCCAGGTGGGTCAGTGCCTCCGGCAGGCGTCCCTCCTCGGTGAGCACCCAGCCGTACAGGGCCCGCACCTTGGACTCGGCGTCCGGATCGCCGACCGCGACGGCGGCGGCCAGGCCCTGTTCGAGCAGCGGCGCCCATTCGTCGCGGACGTAACCGCAGATGTACGGCCACTGGAGCACCACCAGCCGCCACGCCCGATCGTCGAGTCCGGCGGTCCGTGCGGCGGCGGTGGCGGCGGCGAGGTTCTCGCGCTGGGCGGCGTACCAGGCGAACGCGTCGGCACGGCCGGTGAAACGGGGGGTGCCGTGGTCGGGGCGCGGGTCGTCCGGGAGTGCGCAGCAGGGGCGGTCGTCGGGCTCGGCGGCGGCCGCGGCGGCGAGTGCGGCGCGCACGTAGTGGTCGAGGAGGCGGGGGAGCAGGTCGGGGTCCGCGCCGTCCTGCCGGGCCTCTTCGGCGAGCCGGCGCGCGTAGAGGCGTACGAGGTCGTGCATCGCGTAGCGGCCGGGGGCGCGCTCGGTGAGCAGGTGGGCGTCGGCGAGCCGGGCCAGGGACTCGGCCGCGGCGGCGGGCGTGGTGGCGGCGATCGCGGCCGCCGCGTACCGGTCCACCTCCGGGCCGGGCAGCGCGCCGAGCCCGCTGAACAGGTCGGTCGCATGCGGGGGCAGGGTGTGCAGGGTGAGGCGGAGAGCGGCGGCGACTCCGGTGTCGTCGACCTCCAGGAGGGCCAGCCTGCGCTGTTCGTCGGCGAGTTCGGCGGCCAGGTCGGCGATCGGCAGTCCGGGCCGGGCGGCGAGCCGGGCCGCCGTGACGCGCAGGGCGAGCGGCAGGCCCGCGCAGAGGGCGGCGAGGCGGGCGGCGGCCTGGGGTTCGGCGGCGAGCCGGGCGGCGGTGTCGGCGCCGGTCGCGGCGGCGAGCAGGGCGGCGGAGGCGTGGGGGCCGAGGACGTCGAGGCCGACGGTGCGGGCCAGGTCGCTGACGGCGAGTCCGTCGAGGCGCAGGCGCGAGGTGACGAGGGCGGCGCAGTCGGGACCGGCCGGCAGCAGGGGCCGGACGTGGGAGGTGGCCGGGGCGTTGTCGAGGACGACGAGGACGCGGCGCTGCTCGGTGAGGGTGCGGTAACGGGCGGTGAGCGCGCCGGGGGTCTCGGGCAGGTCGCGCGGGGGGACGCCGAGGGCGATGAGGAACTCGCGCAGGACGTCCCCGGTCTCCGGCGGAGCGCTCTCACCGCTGAAGCCGCGCAGGTCGGCGAAGAGGACACCGTCGTAGCGGGCGGCGTTGCGGTGGGCCCAGTGCAGCGCCAGGGAGGTCTTGCCGACGCCCGCTGGGCCGGTGATGACGACCACGGCTTCGGGGTGGGCGGTGGCCCGGGTGAGCGCGTCGAGTTCGTCGGCCCGGCCGGTGAAGCCGCGCGGGGGACGTGGGAGCAGATCGGGGGCGGTGCCGTGGGCCCGTGCGGAAGGCGTGGTGGCGTCGACCGGCGGCCGAGTGGCTTCCGGCGTCTCCGGCGGGCCGGCGGTCGCGGAGGCCGGCGTGGGCCGGGTCTGCCCGCCGTCACCGGTCAGGATCTCCGTGTACGCCTCCCGCAGTGCCCGGCCGGGATCCACGCCCAGTTCGTCGGCGAGCAGGGTGCGGGTGCGGTGGTAGTGGTCGAGGGCGTCGGACTGACGGCCCGCCCGGTACAGCGCGCGCATCAGGGCGGCGGCCAGGGACTCCCGCATCGGGTGCGCCTCCGACTCCGCGTGCAGGACCGCCGCCGCCTTCGGATGGTCGCCGGTCTCCCCGTAGCGCAGGGCGAGTTGCTCCACGGCGGAGAGGCGGGCCTCCTCCAGTCCGTGCGCGGCCACCCGCAGCGGGCCGTTCGTGGCGACCCCGACGAGTGCGGGACCACGCCACAGCGACAGAGCCTCACGCAGCATCGCGGCGGCGTCCGACGCGTCGCGCTGGTCGCGGGCCAGCCGGACGAGTTCCTCGAAGCGGTGCGCGTCCAGCAGCGACTCCGGCATCTCCAGCACGTAGGCGTGGCCGCGCGTCAGCAGGTGTACGCCGTAGTCCTCGGCCCCTCCCTGCGCGAGCAGGGCACGCAGCCGTGAGATGTGGCCCTGGGCGACGGTACGGGCACGTGCGGGCGGGTCCTCCGGCCAGACCGCGTCGATCAGCTGCACCAGCGGTACGGCGGTGTTGGGGCGCAGCAGCAGTGCCGCGAGCAGGCTGCGCCGTTTGGTCGGGCCGAGCGGCAGCTCGCCGCTCCCGGTGGCCACCGCGACTGTTCCGAGCAGCCGGAACTCCACGAACGCGCTCCTCTTCCCCCCGTGCAGTGAACGGTTCAGGATACGTGCCGGGTGCAGGCGTCAGGGAACCAGTGCGCCGTGATGCGTTGGTCGGTGCCGTAGGTCCAGTGCGTACTGGCCACCGAGGTGATCCGCGGGCGGTCGCCCCTGTGAACAGGTACGGCGGCTGGTAGAGGGACACCCGCTGGTCGAAGGAGCCGTCGCCCGGGTTGTCGCCGACGCTCAGGACCCGGCCCACTCCTCCGACCCCAACCAGCGCTACGTCGACCTGCCGATGACGGTCGACGGTGACACCGTCGACCTCAGCCTCACCAGCAACCCCGACCTGGCCCCGCCCGGCTGGTACATGCTGTCGGTCGTCGACGCGGACGGCGTGCCGTCGGTGTCGAAGTGGGTGCGGATCGGAGCGGCCGGCCAGGTCGCGGCGCCCCGGGTGCAGGACTTCGCGGAGGACCTCCGGGCCGCCCCCGCGAGCGGGACGGACACCGCGGTACCGGAGAGCACCGACCACCGTGACCACCGGAACCACCTGGGCCACGAAGGCGTCGAGATGCCCGCCGGCTCCGACGGCTGCGACCACTCCTACGGCACCATCAGCCATTGCGTGCCATGGACCTTCCCGAAGAAGGTGCCCACCGTCGCCGAACGCTGCGACTGGCTCAGGGAGAAGGGCTACGGCACCGGGCTGAGGGTCTCCGGCGGCGACCGCCACGGCCTGGACCGTGACAGGGACGGCATCGCTTGCGCGAAAGGTGGCGTGAGGAAGAAGCGCTAACCCGCGAATTCCCGAAGGGCGCGTTCCACGATGCCCTCCAGCTGCTCGTGGTGCGCGCCCTTCCAGTAGGCCCGTCCGCAGTCCGCACACCGCGCGAACACGTCGTACGACTTCCTCGTGCCGCCCCGCAACTGGTCGGCGACCTCTTCCTTGGTGGCCTCGCGCAGCAGCCCGTTGCACGCGGTGCAGCGTGTCCAGGGGCGCAGCTCGGGGGCGAACCGGCCGAGGGTGTCGCGGAGTTGCTCCTCGGGGCTGGTGCTGTAGACGAAGGCGCCGGCCCACAGCTCACGTCGGCGCAGCAGGCCGCGGTCGCGGCTCAGCATGACCCGCCGCTCGGCCGCCGAACGGGCCGCGAGCGCCGGGTCGCCGATGTCGGCCGACTCGTACGCCGTGTCCACGCCGAGCAGCCGCAGCCGGCGGGCGAGCGTGCCGAGGTGGACGTCGAGGAGGAAGCGCAGGGGGGCGCCCGGCACCCGCTGGGGGCGGGCGACGGGGCGTACGCTCACCGACTCGCCGTCGGCCGGGACGTGCGAGACCGGCACCTCGCGGCCGTCGACGTGCAGGGTGCCGACCTCGGTGAGGGGCACCCCGAGGGACTCGACGACATGGCCGAGGGTCGAGACGCCGTCGACGGCGAGGGCGGTGGCGCCGGTGCGACGGGCGGGCGGAACGAACAGGGCCAGCTCGGGAGCGACTTCGACGCGGATCTCGGGTGCGTTCACCTGGTCAGGATGGCACGGGGACCCGACGTCACCTCAGGGGTTTTCCTTACGGAGGCGGTGTTCCAGGACGTCCGGCGCACGGGCTACGAGGGCGGCGAGACCGCACGATCTCCTCCTGTCGACCACGTGACCGTCCCGGCGCACGAAGAAGGGCCACGGCTCGGCTGCCGTGGCCCCTGGGGGAAGAGGTCGGGATCTACCCGTGCCGGTACGCCACCAGTGAGATGCCGACGTAGTGCGCGATGAACGCGGCCAGCGTGAGGGAGTGGAACACCTCGTGGAAGCCGAACCAGCGCGGTGACGGGTTGGGACGCTTGATGCCGTAGATCACGCCGCCCGCGCTGTAGAGGAGGCCGCCGACGACCACCAGCACCAGCACGGCGACGCCGCCGGCGCGCATGAAGTCGGGCAGGAAGAAGACGGCCGCCCAGCCCATCGCGATGTAGCAGGGTGTGTAGAGCCAGCGCGGGGCGCCGACCCAGAACACGCGGAAGACGATCCCCGCCGCGGCGGCCGCCCAGATGCCCCAGAGCAGTGCCTCGCCCTTGCCGCCGGGCAGGAGCAGCATCGTCAGCGGCGTGTAGGTGCCCGCGATGATCAGGAAGATGTTGGCGTGATCCAGGCGGCGCAGGACGCCGTCCGCGCGGGGACTCCAGTTGCCCCGGTGGTACAGCGCGCTCACGCCGAACAGCAGGCAGGCGGTCAGGGCGAAGATGCCGCAGGCGACGCGCCCACGCGTGGACTCGGCGAGGGCGGTGAGCACGAGGCCTGCGACCAGGGCTGCCGGGAACATGCCGAGATGCAGCCAGCCGCGCAGCCTGGGTTTGACGGGATGCGGCAGGGAGAGCGCGACGGGACCGCGGCCGGCGGCCGGCGTGTCCGTAGGCGCGTCGGGGGCGGACGCAGTCATGCGGCCCATCGTACCTACGGGACCGTAAGTTACCGGTCGGTCGGACGAGATGGGGGTCGCGAATGGTCATCGTCTCACGCGCCCGGCGGACGTGGCAGGGGTGGCCGAGGGGCACGTGGCGAGCCTCACGCCGCTCATCTGTGACGCCCTCTGGACAGATGCACCCATGCGTCGGATGATCAAATGAGTGCGGTCGGCACCGGATGAGCGCTCAGCAGCTCGCTGCGAAGCATCCGGGCCGCGGCCCCCACGGGGCAGACAAGGACAAAATCCCTCACCTAGGAGCGATCGTGGCGCGCGACATCGCGGCTCCCCCCGTCATCCCCACCCAGCACCAGGAACTGATCTCGTGGGTCAACGAGATCGCCGAACTGACCCAGCCGGACAACGTGGTCTGGTGTGACGGATCCGAGGCCGAGTACCGGCGGCTGTGCGAGGAGCTGGTCGCCAAGGGAACCTTCAGGAAACTCGACCCGGTCAAGCGCCCCGACTCCTACTACGCGGCATCCGACCCGACCGATGTCGCCCGGGTCGAGGACCGCACCTTCATCTGCTCCGAGAAGGAGGAGGACGCGGGCCCGACCAACCACTGGAAGGCCCCCGCCGAGATGCGGGAGATCTTCCAGGGCGAGAAGGGCGTCTTCCGCGGCTCGATGAGGGGCCGGACGATGTACGTCGTCCCGTTCTGCATGGGCCCCCTGGGCTCGGACCTGTCCGCGATCGGCGTCGAGATCACCGACTCCGCCTACGTCGCCGTGTCCATGCGCACCATGACCCGCATGGGGCAGCCCGTCCTCGACGAACTCGGCTCCGACGGCTTCTTCGTGCGTGCCGTGCACACGCTCGGGGCGCCGCTGGCCGAGGGCGAGGACGACGTGCCGTGGCCGTGCAACACCACCAAGTACATCTCGCACTTCCCCGAGACCCGCGAGATCTGGTCCTACGGCTCCGGCTACGGCGGCAACGCCCTGCTCGGCAAGAAGTGCTACGCCCTGCGCATCGCCTCCGTCATGGCCCGCGACGAGGGCTGGCTCGCCGAGCACATGCTGATCCTCAAGCTCACGCCCCCGCAGGGCGAGTCGAAGTACGTCGCCGCCGCCTTCCCGAGCGCCTGCGGCAAGACGAACCTCGCCATGCTGGAGCCGACCACCCGCGGCTGGACCGTCGAGACCATCGGCGACGACATCGCGTGGATGCGGTTCGGCGAGGACGGCCGCCTGTACGCCATCAACCCCGAGGCCGGCTTCTTCGGCGTCGCGCCCGGCACCGGTGAGCACACCAACGCCAACGCGATGAAGACGCTGTGGGGCAACGCGGTCTTCACCAACGTCGCCCTCACCGACGACGGCGACGTCTGGTGGGAGGGCATGACCGAGGAGCCGCCCGCCCACCTCACGGACTGGAAGGGCAACGACTGGACACCGGAGTCGCAGACCCCGGCCGCCCACCCCAACGCCCGCTTCACCGTCCCCGCCTCGCAGTGCCCGATCATCGCGCCCGAGTGGGAGGACCCCAAGGGCGTGCCGATCTCGGCGATCCTCTTCGGCGGCCGGCGCGCCACCGCCGTACCGCTGGTGACCGAGTCCTTCGACTGGAACCACGGCGTCTTCCTCGGCGCCAACGTGGCGTCCGAGAAGACCGCCGCCGCCGAGGGCAAGGTCGGCGAGCTGCGCCGCGACCCCTTCGCCATGCTGCCGTTCTGCGGCTACAACATGGGCGACTACATGGGCCACTGGGTCGACGTCGCCAAGGACAAGGACCCGGCGAAGCTGCCCAAGATCTACTACGTCAACTGGTTCCGCAAGGACGACGACGGCACGTTCGTCTGGCCCGGGTTCGGCGAGAACTCCCGCGTCCTGAAGTGGATCGTCGAGCGGCTGGACGGCAAGGCCGAAGGTGTCGAGACCCCGATCGGCATCCTGCCGGCTCCGGGCGCCCTCGACACCGAGGGCCTCGACCTCGCGGAGAAGGACCTCGACCTCCTCCTCACCGTCGACAAGGAGATCTGGCGCGAGGAGGCCGCCCTCATCCCCGAGCACCTCGACACCTTCGGCGACCACACGCCCGAGGAGCTGTGGGACGAGTACCGCGCTCTGGTGCAGCGCCTGGGCTGACCAGCCCCCCAAAGCGCCGCGGCCGGTTCCGATCGTGCCCTGACCAGCAACATCGTCACGGCCGGCCGCGGTGACAGCACCACAGACCGGCGAGGCCCCGCACAACGGCGTGGGGGGCCCGGGCCTGTCGTCGCCCACCCGTCAGCCCCGACGGAACGGGCGGCGGCAGGCCTTCGCCATGGTGTGCTCCTTCTCCTGGCGCGGCCCACGGCCCGGTCGGGGCGCCGACCGCCCGTCGCGGGCCGAGGCTCCGCAACGGTCCGGCGGTCCGCCGTCGCCGGCCCGGCCCTCAGCGCGCGCCGGTCCCGGCCGTGCCGTGGCGGCGGAGGCCGGCGGTCTCCACGGCCCGGGGGCCGAACGGGACGTCGCCGTAGATGGACGGTTCCGGCGCGTGTGGCGGGCCTTGCACGGCTCGGAGTGCGCCTCGACGGTGCCGCTGCGCGGATCGACGAGCAGGTGGGGAGCCGGTATCGGAGCGGACGGGTCGGACCCGGCGCTCCAGGCTCTTTCGAGCCGTAGCCGCTCGGCCTGTGCGCCGACTCTTCGGCGAGCGCACGCGTCTTCGCCTGCTCCATGCCCATGCGGCCGGAGCGCCGAGACCGTGGCGCCCGGTCCGCGCGTCGCTTCGGGTGCACGCGGACCGGGGCCGTGTGGGGGACCCGGTGGGGTCAGGCGGTGACGGCCAGGGTGTCGGTCGCCAGGGCCGCGGTGTGGGCGTCCATGCGTTCCGCCGCGAGGATCGCCGCCGCCGTGTCGGCACGGGACGCCGCGACGACCAGGGCGCGTCCCGCGAGGGTGTGGGCCCGTCGGTGCAGGGCCGCGGAGCGGGTCGTGCCGGGGGTCGTGGTGCGGGCCGGCGGCCCGCCTCCCCGGAGCCGGGCGACCTGTTGCGCGAGCCGTTCGGCCGCGGTGTCCAGGTCGGCGGACGGGGTCTGGGCACGCAGGTCGTCGGTGACGGCGAGCAGCGCCGCGAGATGGCCCGCGAGCTGGATGTCCAGCTCCTCCTCGCGCGTCCGGTGGGGGAAGTCGGAGGTGCCGGCCATCGTGCTGTGGACCGACTTGGTGCGGATCGGTTCATACATGAGATGGCCTCCCGTGTGCTGACAGGAAACCATCCTAGCTTGGAATTCGTCTAAAGTTGAGTCGATCTCAGGATCGGGTCCGGACGCACGCGGAGCGTGACGTCAGGGTTGGCCGTAGCCGTCCAGGAAGCGTCCGATCCGCCCGACCGCGTCCCGCAGGTCCGTCACCGTGGGCAGCGTGACCACCCGGAAGTGGTCGGGTTCCGGCCAGTTGAAGCCGGTGCCCTGGACGACCATGATCTTCTCCTGGCGCAGCAGGTCGAGAACCATCCGGCGGTCGTCCTTGATCTTGAAGACCGTCGGGTCCAGGCGCGGGAAGAGATACAGCGCCCCCTTCGGGCGGACGCACGTCACGCCCGGGATCCGCGTCAGCAGCTCGTACGCCGTGTCCATCTGCTCCTTGAGCCGCCCGCCCGGCAGCACCAGCTCGTTGATCGTCTGCCGCCCGCTGAGCGCGGCCACGACCCCGTGCTGACCCGGCATGTTCGCGCACAGGCGCATGTTCGCCAGGATCGTCAGACCCTCGATGTAGGAGTCGGCGTGGGCGCGCGGCCCCGAGATCGACATCCAGCCGACCCGGTATCCGGCCACCCGGTACGCCTTCGACATGCCGTTGAAGGTGAGGGTGAGCAGGTCCGGCGCGACCCTGGCGGTCGGGGTGTGCGTGGCACCGTCGTAGAGGATCTTGTCGTAGATCTCGTCCGAACAGACCAGCAGGTTGTGCCGGCGGGCGATGTCGGTCAGACCCCGCACCATCGCCTCGTCGTACACCGCGCCCGTCGGGTTGTTCGGGTTGATGATGACGATGGCCTTGGTGCGGTCGGTGACCTTGCGCTCGACGTCCGCGAGGTCCGGCATCCAGTCGGACTGCTCGTCGCAGCGGTAGTGGACGGCGGTGCCGCCGGAGAGGGACACGGCGGCGGTCCACAGGGGGTAGTCGGGCGCCGGGACGAGGACCTCGTCGCCGTCGTCCAGCAGGCCCTGCATCGCCATCACGATCAGCTCGGAGACGCCGTTGCCGATGAAGACGTGTTCGACGTCCGTCTCGATGCCCAGCGTCTGGTTGTGCATGACCACGGCGCGGCGCGCGGCCAGCAGGCCCTTGGCGTCGCCGTAACCGTGGGCCGAGGAGACGTTGCGGAGGATGTCCTCCAGGATCTCCGGCGGGCAGTCGAAGCCGAACGCGGCCGGATTGCCGGTGTTCAGCTTGAGGATGCGGTGTCCCGCCGCCTCCAGGCGCATCGCCTCTTCGAGAACCGGGCCCCGGATCTCGTAACAGACGTTGCTGAGCTTGGTCGACTGGATCACCTGCATGAAGGGAGCTTACGGCCCGGTAACGCCCCTCGGGGCGTGTTTTCCGCCACGTGAGACGCCGGGTTTGCGGCGATATCGCCGTTCGCTGTCCTGCGGGGCCCCGCATCCCTACAATCCCCGGCCATGCCCAGGCCAGGTGAGAGCGCGAACCCCCCGGTTCAGCCGAACGTGTACCTCCCGTACGCCGAGACCGACCCGCCGCCGTACGAGGCGTACCGGGATCCGGCCGCGGCGCACGGGTGGGAGAGCGCCTACGACGAGACCGGCGAGCTGCCCCGTGCGGCGCTGGCGCCGGGCCCGCAGGGGTACGACCCACAGGTGCCCGGCGGACGCGCGGACCGGCGGCGGGCCGATCGTGGGCGTCGTCGCGCCGTCGCCGCCGTCGGCGCGGTGGGCGTCGTGACCGTGGCCGCGCTGGTCGCGGGCTTCGCCTTCTCCGGCTCGCCGGACGAGCCGGAGAAGGGGCGTCCGGAGGGCACCCGGTCGGCGGCGGAGACGGCCGGGGCCGGCGAACCGGAGGCCCCGTCCCTGCCTCCGGAGACGGATGCCGGGCCGAACACCGGGTCGGGTGCCGGGTCGGCGACCGGACCGGCCGCCGGGAGCGGGGCGTCCCCCGTCGGCGAGGAAGGCACTCCTTCGTCGGGTGCCACGGCCTCCAAGGCGCCGGAGGTGTCCCCTTCGGCCGGTCCCGGCACGAGTTCCGTGCCGACGGACGCCGCCTCCACCCCCGTCGCCGACTCCGGCAGAGGGAACGCCAAAGGGCGGGGCAAGGGGCGGCGGTAGGGCGCCGGAGAGCGTCGGGCCGCGCTGAAGCGACGTGGCCCCCCGGCACGACCGTCCAGCGGCCCACCGTCGGCCGGCTGCCCGCCCGCCCGGTCGCGCCCGCGGCTGAAAAGTGATCCTTGTCCTCCCCCTCCCGTGCACTAACAATGCGCATGACAAAGGCGCGCGTGATCCATGGCGCGTGACACAGCAGCGGCGACCGGAAGATCTCCGGTCGCCTTGTCGTCGGAGGGGACCCCCACATGAGAAAGCCTCTCGTCGCCGCGCTCATCGCCCTGGCCATCGCCGGGGCCGGCGCGGCACCCGCGGTCGCGGCGCCCGTGCACCCCGTGAACCCTGTGAACCCTGTGAACCCTGTGAACCCGGTGCACAAGGCACTGTCGGTCGCGGACGCGGCGGGGACGAAGGCGGCCGCGTCGCCGGCCCTCCGGGCCGTCACCCTGGCCGGGACCGTCGCGCTGAGCAACTGTTCCGGCTCCCTGGTCCGCTTCCCGAACTCGCTCGACACCGACCCGGCACTGGTCCTCACCAACGGCCACTGCCTGGAGACCGGATTCCCGGCGCCGGGTCAGGTCATCGTCAACCGGACCTCCAGCCGCACCTTCGGGCTGCTCAACTCCGCCGGCACCCGGGTGGCGACCCTGCGGGCCAGCAAGATCGCCTACTCGACGATGACCGACACGGACGCCACCGTCTACCAGCTCACCAGCACCTACGCGACGATCCGCGGCTCGTACGGCATCAGCGCGCTCACCGTGCAGGACACGCACCCCACCGCCGGCACCGCGATCACCGTCGCTTCCGGCTACTGGAAGCGGCTCTACAGCTGCAACATCGACGGGTTCGTGTACCGCATCAAGGAGGGCGACTGGACCTGGAAGGACTCGGTCCGCTACACCTCCGCCTGCCAGACCATCGGCGGCACCTCGGGCTCGCCGGTGATCGACCAGTCCACCGGCAAGGTCGTCGCCGTCAACAACACCGGCAACGAGGACGGCGAGTCCTGCACGGTGAACAACCCCTGCGAGGTCGACGCGAGCGGCAACGTCACCGTCCGTCAGGGCATCAACTACGCCCAGCAGACCTACCAGTTCCCCGCCTGCTTCACGACCCGCAACCAGCTGAACCTGAGCGCGGCCGGGTGCGCCCTGCCCAAGCCGTAGGAGACGCGCGGGGGCGGTCCGTCACCCGGACACGGGGGTGCGACGGACCGCCCGCCCGGCCAGGACGTCCGTCCGCCGGCCGTCCTCGATGACGAACCGGCCGTCGATCAGCACGTACGGGATGCCGGTGGGCGGCGTGCGCGGCGCGTCGTAGGTGGAGCCCGCCGCCACCGTCCGCGGGTCGAACAGGACCAGGTCCGCCCGGTGGCCCTCGCGGACCAGACCCCGGTCCGGCAGCCGCAGGCGGGCCGCCGGACGGCCGGTGAGGCGGGCGACGCACTCCTCCAGCGACAGCACGCCCAACTCCCGCACGTACCGCCCGAGATACTGCGGGAAGGTGCCGTACGCGCGAGGGTGGGGCTTGGTGCCCTGGAGGATGCCGTCCGAGCCGCCGGTGTGGACGCGGTGGCGCATGATGGCGCGGACGTTCTCCTCGTGGCCGACGTGCTGGAGGATCGCCGTGGCGAGCCGGTCCTCGACCAGCAGCCGGCGGGCCGTCGTCCAGGGTGCCTCGCCGCGCAGCGCCGCCGACTCCCGGACCGTGCGGCCGACGTACTCACCGAGTGCGGCACCGCCGACACCCGAGATCTCGATGGTGTCCCAGTCGACCGGCACGCCGTGGCAGCCGTCCGAGCCCACCGTCTCCAGGTCGTGGCGGATCCGCTCGGCGGTCCCGTCGTCCGTCAGCCGGCGCAGGATCTCCGGCGGACCGCCCTCGCTCGCCCAGCTCGGCAGCAGCGCCGCGAGGGTGGTGCAGCCGGCGGTGTAGGGATACGTGTCGAGGGTGATGTCGGCTCCGTCGGCCAGCGCGTCGTCCAGCAGGGCCAGCAGTTCGGGCGCCCGGCCCTCGTTCACCCCGAAGTTCATGGTGGCGTGGGCGAGGTGGAGCGGGCAGCCGGCTTGCCGGGCCAGCTGGACCATCTCCGCGTACGCCTCCAGGGCCCCGGCGCCGTAGGAACGGTGGTGCGGGCAGTAGTAGCCGCCGTACGAGGCCACCACCCGGCCCAGCTCGGTGAGTTCGGTGTTCTCGGCGTACATGCCGGGCGTGTAGGTCAGCCCGGAGGACATGCCGACCGCGCCCTGTTCCAGGCCCTCGGCGACCAGGCGCCGCATCCGGTCCAGCTCGCGGGGGGTCGCCTCGCGGTCGTCCCAGCCGACGGCGAGCGCGCGGACGGTGCCCTGGGGGACGAGATAGGCGGCGTTGACGGCGATGCCACGGTCCAGCCGGTCGAGGTACTCGCCCACCGACCGCCAGTCGAAGTCGATGTCGTCGCCGGGACCGTTCCAGCCGGCGATGGCCCGGCGCACCCCGTCGAGCGTGCGGTCGTCGACCGGCGCGTACGACAGGCCGTCCTGGCCCAGTACTTCCAGGGTCACGCCCTGCGCGGCCTTCGCGCTGTGGTCGGGGTCGCGCAGCAGGGCGAGATCGCTGTGGGCGTGCATGTCGATGAAGCCGGGGGAGAGGACCAGTCCCTCGGCGTCCAGTTCGCGGACCGCCTTCGGACGCTGGCAGCCCGCGGCCGCCGCCTCCCTGACGATGGAGACGATCCTGCCGCCGTCGACCACCACGTCGGCGCGGTAGGAGTCCGCGCCCGTGCCGTCGACGACGTCCGCGTCCCGGATGACCAGAGCTTCCATGACCGAACCTCCCTCACGAACGTACGGGTTAGAAGAACGTACGGATGTAGTCGACGACCGTGCCGTCCGCCTCGGCCAGCGGGATCAGCTGCCACTTGTCGAAGGACGTGCACGGGTGGGAGAGGCCGAGGCCGACCCAGTCGCCCACCTCCAGTTCCGCGTCGGGGGCGGTCCGCAGCCAGGCGTGCTGGTCGGACAGGGCGCTGACCTCGACGCCGGCCGCCGGGCGTTCGCCGCCGTCCCGGCGTACGACCTGGACGGAGGGCAGATCGAGGTCGTACGCCGCGTCCCGCTTGCCGGCGTTCACGAAGGCCTGCTCGGCGGACGGCCGGGACACCACCTGCGCCCAGAGTCGCAACGCCGGTTCCAGGGCGCCCTCTTCGGGGACGCGGTTGAAGGGCGTGATCTTCCGGTAGTGGCCGTCGTCGTGCGAGACGTAGGCGCCGGAGCGCAGCAGCTTGAGTACCGGCGAGGAGAGTTCGGGAATGCCGGCGAAGACGTCGGCGACCGCGTCGAACCAGGCGCTGCCGCCCGCGCTGACCACGATCTCCGCCGCGTCAGCGAACCGGCCCGCCCTGTCGAAGTCCACGGCCAGCGCCACCAGTCGGCTCAGCCAGGCCCGCACGCGCTGCGGATCGGCCCGCGGGACCTCGCCCTCGTAGCCCGCCACGCCCACCAGCCGCAGGGTCGGCGCGGCGGCCACCGCGTCCGCCACCGCCGCGCACTCCGCCTCCGTGCGGACCCCGGTGCGGGCGCCCTCGCCGGCGGCCAGTTCCACGACCACGTCCAGCGGGCGGGCCGCCCCGCGCAGGGCCGCGTCCATCAGCTCCACCCCGCGCACGGAGTCGACGTAACAGACCAAGGAGAAGCCGGGGTCGGCGGCCAGTTCCGAGGCGATCCAGCGCAGGGCCGCCGGGTCCACCAGTTCGTTGGCGAGGAAGATCCGCTGGACGCCGTAGGCCCGCGCCACGCGGACCTGGTGGGGGACGGCGAGGGTGATGCCCCAGGCGCCGTGCTCGATCTGCCGCTGGAACAGCCGCGGCGCCATGGAGGTCTTGCCGTGCGGGGCGAAGGCGAGGCCGTGCCGGGCCGCGTACGTCTCCATGAGCCGCAGGTTGTGCTCCAGGCGCTCGGCGGACAGCGCGAGGACGGGCGTGGTGAAACCGCCGGTGAAGAGGTTGCGGCGCTGGGCGGCCAGCTCGCCGACCGTCAGACCGTCGGCGTCCGGCGGGAGGCCCTTGAAACGGTGGTCGACGCGCTCCTCCGCGAGCCGTGCGAGCGCTTCGGCTCCGGGGTCGAGGGCCATACGAGCCTCCAGAAGTGGTGTGTTGCGTCTTGTGCAACGCTCATTGCGTATGTCGCTGACCGCTGTCTAACATCTCGGCCAGCGCGGGGTCAACGGAGCCGACCCGCACACCGACCAGGGAGCTACGACGATCGTGACCACCACCGGACCCCGCAACGCCCCCGACGTCGTGGACGTCGTCGCGCTCGGCGAGTCCATGGTCACCTTCCTGCCCTCCCGCCCCGGCCGCCTCGCCGACGTCCCCTCCTTCGACCGCGCCATCGGCGGCGCCGAGTCCAACGTGGTCTGCGTGCTGGCCGCCGCCGGCCACTCGGCGCGCTGGGTCAGCAGGGTCGGCGCCGACGGGTTCGGCGACCACCTGGTCGAGACGATCGGGGCGTACGGAGTCGACGTCACGGCCGTCCGACGGGACCCGGCGCGGCCTACGGGCGTGTACTTCCGCACCGCCGGGGACCGGGCGACCGACGCCCACGAGGTGGCGTACTACCGGGCCGGGTCGGCCGCCTCCGCGATGACGGTGGGGAACGTGGACCTCACCGCCGCGCGGGCCGGCCGCGTCCTGCACCTGTCGGGGATCACCCCGGCCCTGTCCGATGGCTGCCTCGGCCTGATGGAGGAACTGACCGGGCCCCGGCCGGACCGGCCCCTCGTCTCCTTCGACGTCAACTTCCGGGCCGGACTGTGGTCCGACGCCGACGGCCCGCGCGTCCTGCTCGAGCTGGCCCGCCGTGCCGACATCGTCTTCGTCGGGGCCGACGAGGCACGGGACGCCTGGGGCCTGCGCGGGACCCGCGCCATCGCCGGCGCGCTGCCCGAGCCGGACCTCCTGGTCGTCAAACAGGGACCGGGCGATGCCCTCGCCTTCGACAAGGGCGCCGAGGGGCCGTCGGACCGCACGGCCACCCGGGTCCGCGCCCCCGGTGTCGACGTCGTCGCCGCCGTCGGTGCCGGGGACGCCTTCGCCGCCGGGTTCCTCTCCGCCACCCTGCGCCACCTGCCCGTACGGCAGCGGCTGCGGCACGGCCACCTCTGGGCCGCCGCCGCCCTCACCGTCCCCGGCGACCTCGCCATCCCCCCCTCTCGCGACCACGCCGACCGCCTCGCCGCCCTCGACGACGGCGCGTGGGGGAGACTTCGACTCGGCCCCGGCTGGACGCAAGCCGCGGCGGCCACCGAGGAGGTACGCACCCCATGAGCCAGACCGTCGACCGCGCCCTGAGCATCCTGCCGCTGCTCGCCGAGGGCCCCGCCGACCTCGGACAGGTCGCCGACCGCCTCGGCGTCCACAAGTCCACCGCCCTGCGGCTGCTGCGGACCCTGCACGAGCACGGGCTCGTCTACCGGCAGTCCGACCAGCGCTACCGTCTCGGCGCCCGCCTCTTCGCCCTCGCCCAGGAGGCGATGGAGAACCTCGACATCCGCGAGATCGCCCACCCCCACCTGGCCCGGCTCAACGAACGGTGCGGACACACCGTGCACCTCGCCGTGTACCAGGAGGGGGAGGTCCTCTACATCGACAAGGTGGAGAGCCGCTACCCGGTGCGGATGTACTCCCGGATCGGCAAGCCGGTCGCCATCACCGTCGCCGCCGTCGCCAAGCTGCTCCTGGCCGACCTGCCCGAACCCGAGCGGCGCACGGTCGCCGAGCGGCTCGACTACCCCCTCTACACAGCCCGCTCCACCCCCAACGCCCCTTCCTTCCTACGGGAGTTGGCGAAGGTACGCGAGCAGGGCTGGGCCACCGACCTCGGCGGCCACGAGGAGTCCATCAACTGCGTCGCCGCACCGATCCGCGGCGCCGACGGCCGGGTGGTCGCCGCGATGTCGGTCTCCGCGCCGAACGTCGTCGTCACCGCCGACGAACTCCTCACCCTGCTCCCGCAGGTGCGCCGCACGGCGGACGACATCAGCGGCGAGTACTCCGGCAGGACCCCAGTGAAGGACACCGTATGACCAGCAACGACAAGATCGCGCTCACGCCGAGGACCCACACCACGCCGCCCGCGAGGTTCTCGCACGGCGTGCGCAAGGGCAACATCCTCCAGGTCGCCGGCCAGGTCGGCTTCCTGCCCGCCGAGGAGGGCAAGCCCCCCACCCCGGCCGGCCCCACCCTGCGCGAGCAGACTCTCCAGACCCTCGCCAACGTCAAGGCGATCCTGGAGGAGGGCGGCGCGAGCTGGGACGACGTGATGATGATCCGCGTCTATCTGACGGACGTGGACCACTTCGCCGAGATGAACGACATCTACAACGCCTACTTCGAGGAGCAGGCGCTCACCGCCCCGCCCGCCGCGCGCACGACGGTGTACGTCGGCCTCCCCGCCGGGCTCCTCATCGAGATCGACGCGCTCGCCGTCCTCGGCTGAGTCGCCGCCCCGGGCGATCTCCCTCGCCCCCTACGCCCCCACCCCCGCACGCCTCAGCCTCACACGCCTCAGCCTCACACGCCGTACGACGGCACGGCGCCCACCCCGACCGAGGGGGCGCGCCGTGCCGCGATCCGCCCTGCCCGAAAGCTCCATGTACTTACGCAGAGGACCCCCGAATGCCCCACCCCCTGGCGGCCGCCGCCGAAGCCCCACCCCACACCGGCGGACTGCTCCTGCTCATCGACGGCACGGCCGGACTGCTCACGGTCGCCGCCCTCGGCATCGCCCTCCTCCTCGTCCTGATCATCAAGGTCAGGCTCCAGCCGTTCGTCGCCCTGCTCGCCGTCTCCATAGCCGTCGGCCTGTCGGCCGGACTGTCCGTCACCGAACTCTTCGGCACCGTCCAGCGCTCGGACGCCGTCTCCACCATCGAGTCCGGCATGGGCGGCATCCTCGGCCATGTCGCGATCATCATCGGTCTCGGCACCATGCTCGGCGCGGTCCTCGAAGTCAGCGGCGGCGCCGAGGTACTGGCCTCCCGGCTCCTCACCCTCTTCGGCGAGAAGCGGGCCCCTCTCGCCATGGGCATGACCGGTTTGATCTTCGGCGTGCCCGTCTTCTTCGACGTCGGCATCTTCGTCCTCGCGCCGATCGTCTACGCCGCCGCCAAACGCAGCGGCAGGTCGATCCTGCTGTACTGCCTGCCCCTGCTCGCCGGCCTGTCGATGACCCACGCCTTCCTGCCCCCGCACCCGGGCCCGGTGGCGGCCGCCGGACTTCTCCACGTGGACCTCGGCTGGGTCATCCTCATGGGCGTCGTCTGCGGCATCCCCGCGGTACTGGCCGCCTGGGCGTACTCCGCGTGGATCGGGCGCCGCCTCTTCGTCGCGGTACCGCAGGACATGGTCGAGGCGGCGGCGGAGGCCCGGTCGGCCGTCGTCGAGGAGCAGCGGACGCAGGGCGTCGTCCCGCGCGAGGACCCGGTCCCCCTGGGCACGGTCCTCGGCATCATCGGTACGCCGCTGGTGCTGATCCTGGCGGCCACCTTCTCCTCCATCGCGCTGGACCCCTCCACCACGCGCTCGGTGATCGAGTTCTTCGGCAGCCCCTTCGTCGCCCTCACGATCGCCCTGCTCCTCGCCTACTACCTGCTGGGCATCCGACGCGGCTGGTCCCGAAAGTCCCTGGAAACCGTGTCCACGGCCTCGCTGAAGCCGGTCGGCAACATCCTGCTGGTCGTCGGCGCGGGCGGCGTCTTCGGTGCCGTGCTCAAGGCGAGCGGGGTCGCGCAGGCCCTCTCGGACACCTTCAACGACGTCGGTCTGCCGGTGCTGGTGCTGTCGTACCTGATCTCGGTCGTGCTGCGGGTCGCGCAGGGCTCGGCCACGGTCGCGATCGTGACGACGGCGGGCATCGTGGCGCCGCTGCTCGCGGAGGGCGACCACTCGCAGGCCTTCGTCGCCCTGGTCATCATGGCCATCTCGGCCGGCTCGATCTTCGCCTCGCACGTCAACGACGGCGGCTTCTGGATGGTCGCCAAGTACTTCGGGATCAGCGAGCGGGACACCCTGCGGACGTGGACCGTGCTGGAGACGGTGCTGTCGGTCGTCGGGTTCGCCGTGGCGGCCGTATTGAGCGTGTTCGTCTAGCCGCGGTCGCTCTTTCGCGTGTAGGCGTCTCATAACGAAGTTGGGCCCGGCTGTGTGCGGCACAGGATCGTCGACCATACTGCCCGCTGTGGAGCAGCGCATAGGTTCGAGCAGCCAGCCCCTGGAGGGCGCCGGATTCGATCCGGCATTCATCCCCGGGCTCACGTCGCCCGTGACCGCGGAGCCGAAGGACGCGAAGCCGAAGGACGACCCGGAGGCGGGCGAGGCGGTCACCGCCGAGGACGCCCTGGGGGGCGCACCGGCCGAAGCGACCGCGTCGGCCGGGGAGTCGGAGGACTCGGAGCCGGAGGCCTCGGTGTCCGGGGCGGGGCCGGAGGCGACGTCGGACGGCCCCGTCTTCGAGGCCGCCGACCGCCGGGCGCGGATCGTCGCCGACGCCCGCGGCGTCCGCCTCCGACTCGACGCGGAGGAGTGCGAGTTCCGCTGGGACGAGATCGGCGCGATCGAGACGGAGGCCCCGCGGTTCGGGAAGCGGTTCACCATCACGGTGCACACCCCTGACCGCCGCTGGTACCCGATCGAGATCGAGGCGACGGCCAGGGGCCGCTTCAAGGAGTGGGACGAGCAGCTGGACGCGGTCCTGGACGCCTACTTCGACGACGAAGCCGACGGCAAGGGCCCCGACGCCGAGGCCCGCTCCGAGTCCGACTAGAGGTCGCGGCTAGCCGCAGTACTGGGCCTGCTTGCCGATGGACCGGTACATGCAGTCCGAGTTCTCCAGCAGTTGCAGCACGGCGTCCTTGTTGCGCGCGGTCTCCCGCTCGATGACCTCGTCGGGCGGGTAGAAACCGCCGCCCCCCGACGAGCCCGGGTACATCTCGAAGGTGTACGCGAAGATCTTGTGCGTGCCCCAGAGGTAGTCGTCGATCGACCCGTCCGTGATGTACAGGTCGCTCGACTGCTCCGGGGTGTACCCGTTGCTCGCGGCCATCGACCGGCCCACCGTGGCGAAGGCGTTGCGGTCGTCCGCGGTCATCCCGGTGGTGGTGTCGGCCGTGGTGTACCCGAAGGGCCACAACACCAGTTCGCTGTACGTGTGGAAGTCGATGCCCGACTTGATCTGCTGGACGCCGCCCACCACCCGGCTGCGCACGAAGTTCGCGACGACCTTCACCTCGGGCGCGGACTCGGCCGCCGCACCCCGGTACGTCTCGGAGGACGTCGACCCCGAGGAGCCGCCGCAGCAGCCCCACCGGTAGGCCCAGTTGCGGTTCAGGTCCGTACCGACGGACGAGGAACCGGAGTTGGGCTGGCGGTTCTTGCGCCATGACCGGTAGGAGCCGGTGGCGACGTCGTACTCGCCGCCGTCCGGGTTGAGGTCGGGCACGATCCAGATCTCGCGGTTGTTGACCATGTTGGTGATGCGGGAGTCGGTGCCGTACCCGGCGCCCAACTCGCGGATCAGGTACAGGGCCATCTCCACGGTCAGGTGCTCACGGGCGTGCTGGTGGTGGGTGAACAGCACCTCCGGCTCGGCCTCGTCGGTGCCGACGTTGTCGCTGATCTTGACGGCGACGATGTTGCGGCCCTGGTAGGACGTGCCGATGACCCGCTTGCTGATGATGTTCGGGTGGGCCGCGATGCGCTGGTCGATCTCCGCGGTCATCTCGGCGTAGTTGTGGTAGCGCGCGTCGGCGGACGGGAAGTCGTAGAGCCGGGTCTCGCCTT
Organism: Streptomyces sp. NPDC033216; assembly: GCF_055577115.1. Classification (NCBI taxonomy): domain Bacteria; kingdom Bacillati; phylum Actinomycetota; class Actinomycetes; order Kitasatosporales; family Streptomycetaceae; genus Streptomyces; species Streptomyces sp. NPDC033216. The sequence goes on from NZ_JBVIQK010000002.1 coordinate 327,818, forward strand.
CGGCGGTGCGGTCCGGGGCGGCGCCCAACGCGGCGACCTCGTAGCCCTGCGCGCGCAGCTTCCTGATCTGCTCGGCGCGGCCGGAGACGACGACGGTCTCCTCGTCGGCCTCGTCGACGCTCACCCCGGAACCGGCGATCGCGGTGCGCGTCTCGGGGGTGCTGTGGTGGAGGTGGATCTCGTACTGCCGGATGTCGTCGGCGGAGGGGGCCGCCTGCACGGCGCCGTCGGCCGCCGCGTTCGTGGCCGTCGCCGAGATCGGCGCGGCCAGGGCGAGGGCCATCAGGGCGGCCAGCGCGGCGGTTCGTCTGCCGCTGCGGCCGCCGGCGATGCCTGCGCCGCGGGTGCGGAGTCGCATGGGTTCTCCTCGGTTCTCCAGAAGTCCGGGATCGCCGGACATGTGGGGGATGGAGCGGTGTGGAGCTGCGTGCCGTGTGCGGTGGAGAGGCGCTGTGTGCTCGTGGTGCCACGCGGTCGTGGTGCCGTGCGCTCGTGGTGCCGTGCGCTCGCCGTGCACGGGTGCGGGGTGCGCTCATCGTCCGGTCGTGACATGGTCAGGTCAAGGGTGGGGGTGGCGCCGGATGGCCGGAAACGTACGGAACGACGCGATACGGCAAGGAGGTTGCCGCGCCCGGCGGCGGCCGCGAAGTGTACGCGTGACCCGCGGCTGAGAGGCGGTCCCCGGAAAAGTGCACCCGCGGGCGTGAGTGGCGCGTGCATATATGTACGGCCGGGGGAAGGCTGAGGGTCCGCGTACAAGAGGAGCCCGACCCTGCGGCTCCTTCGAGGAACCCACCGCAGAGGACTGGCTGATCATGGGCGGATCAGCGCCAGGACGGGACGGCCACCTGCCGCTGGAGACCACCAGCTTCGTCGACCGCCGGGGCGAACTGGCCGAAGGACGCGAGCTGTTGGCCCGCGCCCGGCTGGTGACCCTGACCGGACCCGGCGGCGTCGGCAAGACCCGGCTGGCCGGGCGGATCGCGTCGCGCGTCGCTCGCGCCTTCCCCGACGGCGTGCGCTTCGTCCCTCTCTCGGGCGTGCACGACCCCGAACTCGTGCCGCTCGCCGTCGCCGACGCGCTCGGCCTGCACGACCATTCCGCCCGCCCCGCGCTGGACACCCTCGTGGAACGCCTCCGGGACCGCCGGCTGCTGCTCGTCGTCGACAACTGCGAGCACCTGCTGCCCGCCTGCGCCGCACTCGCCGGCGCGCTGCTGCACGGCACCACCGGCGTGCGGATCCTCGCCACCAGCCGGCACCGCCTCGGCCTCACCGAGGAACACCTCATGGACGTACGGCCGTTGCCCGTCCCCGACCCGGAGGGCGACCTCTCAGCCGCCGACGGCTGTCCGGCCCTCGCCCTGTTCGCCGACCGGGCCGCCGCGGTCGTTCCCGGCTTCCGCCTCACCGCCGCGAACCGGGCGTCCGTGGCCCGCCTCTGCCACCGCCTCGACGGCCTCCCGCTCGCCATCGAACTGGCCGCCGTCCGGATGCGTGTCCTCGACGTCGACCAGCTCCTGGCCCGCCTCGACGACCGCTACCGCCTCCTCACCGCGGGCAGCCCCACGGCCGCTCCCCGCCACCAGACCCTCCGCGCGGCGGTCGCCTGGTCCCACGAACTGTGCGAGGAGGCGGAACGCAGGGTGTGGGCCCGCCTGTCGGTGCTGCCGGGAAGCTTCGACCTGGAGACGGCTGAGGCGGTGTGCGCGGACGCGGCGCAGTGGTCCACGAGGGCCTCCGTCCGCGCGGACCCCGCCTCCGGACCCCCCGCCTCCTCCTCCCGGAACCCGGGTCACCGGAGCGAGGCCCCCTTCTGGTCCCACCGGGTCGGGCGGGGGGCGGGCGAAGACCCAGGGGGCCGGGGGGCGGCGCCGTCTGACGGGACCGTGGGGGCGCGGGCCCCGGGGGCGGGACGGGAAGGGGCGGCGGGGGCGGAAGACACCCCTCCCCTCCCGCCGTACGACATCCTCGACGCCGTCGCCGGCCTGCTCGACAAGTCCGTACTCTGCCGGGAGACCGACCCGGCCGGCGGGGTCAGATACCGCCTCCTGGACACCCTCCGGGAGTACGGCCTGGAGCGACTGCGCGAACACCCCGGCGGGGAACACGCCGCCCGCACCCGTCTCCGCGACTGGATGCAGCGACGGGCGGCCACCTGTGAGCGCGACTGGTTCGGCCCCGACCAGCCCGCGATCGTCACCCGCCTCCGTGCCGACCAGGACACCCTCCGCGCCGCCCTGGACTTCAGCCTCACCACCCCCGGCGAGGCCCTCGCGGGCCTGCGCCTGGCCGGCACCCTGTGGTTCCACTGGCACGCCTGCGGCGCCCCCCGCGAGGGCCGCTACTGGCTCGACCGCGCCTTGGCCGCCAACCCGGAGCCCACCCGGGAACGTGCCCGCGCCCTGTGGACGGCCGGCCTCCTCGCCGGCTGCCCCGAGGACCTCACCCGAGGCCGCCGCCGCGCGGAACAGGCCCGCGACCTGGCCCGCCGCCTCGGCGACGCGGCGGAGGCTGCCCACGCCGACTACGTCATCGGCGTCATCCGCCTCTTCAGCGACGACCTGGAGGGCGCCCTCGACCACTTCCGGGCCGGCGTCGACCGCGGCCGGGTCCCCGGCCAGCACCTCAGCCTCGTCGGGCTCGACCGCGTCGAACTCGCCTGCGCCCTGGGTTTCCTGGGCCGCGCCGACGAGGCCATCGCCGTCTGCGAGGGGACCCGCAGGCTGTGCGCGGGGCACGGCGAGCAGTGGGTGCTGTCGTACGTGGAGCGGATACTGGCCCTCGCGCACACCGTCAAGGGCGACTGGGAGCGGGCGGAGCGGCACGGCCGCGAGGCGTTGCGCCTCAAGCTGGCGGTGCACGACGTGGTCGGCATGGGACTCACCCTCGACCTGCTCGCCCGTATCGCCGCCGAACCCGGGGCCGCCGGACGCGAGGCGGCCGACCGCGAGAACGTCGACCGCGAGAACGCCGACCGCGCGGACCGCGGTGCCCATGACCGCGGCGGCCATGAACGCGCGGCCGTCCTGCTCGGCGGCGCCGACCGGGCCTGGGCGGACGTCGACCCCAGCCGCTGGGGCTCGGCCGCCCTGGACGCCACCCGCCGCGCCGCCGAGGAACGCGCCCGGCGGGCCCTTGGCCGCACCGCCTTCCGCCGCGCCTACGACCGCGGCGCCGCCCTCGCCCTCACCGACGTCGTCCGCCACGCCCTCGGCGCGCCCGACCCCGAGCCCCGGCGCCGCCCCACGCCTCCACCGTCCGGCCCCGCCCGCGCCACCGGCCCGGCCCTCCACGCCTCGGCCCCGAGACCCGGACCGCCCGGCGGACCGGCGGGCCCGACGCACGCCCCCCACGCCCCGCACACCTCACCCCCGAGCCCGGCCGCCCCGCCCCGCGCTCCCGTCGTCGACGCCCCGCCGGACGCCGTCCGTCTCACCCGCCGCGAGGCACAGGTGGCCGAACTGGTGGCCGAGGGCCTCGCCAACCAGCAGATCGCCGACCGTCTGGTGATCGCCCGCCGCACGGCCGAGGGCCATGTGGAGCGCATCCTCAGCAAGCTCGGTTTCAGCAACCGCAGTCAGATCGCCGCCTGGGTGACGGCCCAGCGGTGAGGCCGGCGCACGCAGTGCGCCGGCCCGAACTCCACAGAGAGGACCGCCCGATGACCGTCCGCACCAGCGCTCATGACCGGAAGGCGTTCGACCACCGTATGACCGCCCCCGGCACGGACGAGGCCTTCCTCGCCGCCGCGCTGCCCTTCCTCGCCGAAGGCCTCGCCGCCCCGGCCGAGCCCCCGCCGGTGGCCATCGCCGCCCCAGGCAAACTGGACGCCCTGCGCGACACCCTCGGCGGCGACGCCACCGAGGTCACCCTCGTCCCGCACACCGACTGGTACACCGGTTCCGCCGCCAACGCGGTCGCCCGCGCCGCCGGCCACCTCGCCGCGCACGCCGGCCCGGCCGGGCGTGTCCACCTCCTCATGGAACCGGTGTGGGACGGCCGGGCCGGCCGCTCCCCGCGCGAGAGCGCCGAGTGGCTCCGCTACGAGGCCCTCGCCAACCTCCTCTTCGCCCCCGCCTCCGCCACCGCCCTGTGCGTCTACGACACCCGCACCACCCCTCCCGCCTTCGTCGCCGCCGCCCGCCGCGCCCACCCGGACAGCGGCGCGTACCAGGACCCGCTCCGGCTGACGGCCGAACTGGACGCCACCCCCCTGCCCCGCCCCCCGGCCGACGCCCGGCACCTCGCGCAGCCCGCCGCGGACGAGGTCCGTTCCTGGGCCGCCGGGCGGGGACTGGGCGCCGCCGACGCGGAACTGTTCACGACGGCTGTCCTCGAAGCGGCTTCCCTGGCCCCGGTCACCACCACCCTCCTGTGGGGCGCGGCCCCCGCCTGCATCTGCGAACTACACCTGTCCCACCGCGTGGACGACCCTCTGGCCGGCTTCGTCCCCCCACCCACGACCACCCCCGCCCCGGGGCAGGGTCTGTGGTTCACCCGCCAGGTCTGCGCCTACGTCGACCTGCGGCCGGCCCCGGCCGGTACGGCGGTACGCCTCCAGTACGGGTGATCCCCGACATTCGGGGTCTTCGCCACCCATCCGCAGGTATCCCCAGGTATTCGGAGGTATCCACAGGTACGGAAACAGGTAGTCCTCCCCGTGTACGGGTCGCCGGGGAAGGTCATTCTTGAACGCATGCTGCAACTCCCCGGGGGGCGCCCTCCTGACCCCGACTCTCCGTACGGCGCCTGTCCCCGACCGCCCCTGGGCGCGGGCCACTGGAGTGCCGAGTACGACCCCCGGCCGTCCGCCGTCGGTGAGGCGCGCGCGCAGGTTCGCCGACGGCTGGCGGGCTGGGGGCTGGCCGAGCCCCAAGACCTGGTGGACACCGCCGTGCTGCTCGTCAGCGAACTCGCCACCAACGCCCTGCTGCACTCCGCCAGCCACTACCGGCTCACCCTGTCGGCCGCGCACGGCGTCCTGCGCTGCGAGGTGACCGACACCGGGCGCCGTACCCCGCAGGTACTCCACGCGGGCTGCGCGGAGAGTGGCCGGGGGATGTTCCTGGTGCAGGCGCTCGCCCGGCGCTGGGGCTGTCACCAGGACGGACCGGGCAAGACCGTGTGGTTCGAACTCGGCACGTGCGCATGTGAGTGAGATTCCGCCGGGAGGGGTCCCGCGACACCAGGGGGCATTGCACTCGTGTACGCCCCCTTGCCGGTCCCGTGTCCTTCCGCTTTCTTGATTGTCATGGCGGACACCACGGGAAACCCCACCGACACCGAGGCATCATCCGGCAGCGACAGTCCTACCCCCCGCACATCCAGTTGGCGCCACATCGGTCCCGGCATCGTCGTCGCGGCGACCGGCGTCGGGGCCGGTGACCTGGTCGCCACCCTCATCGCAGGCAGCAACTTCGGCTACACCCTGCTCTGGGCGGCGGTTCTCGGCTGCCTGGTCAAGATCTCCCTCGCGGAGGCGGCGGGCCGCTGGCACCTGTCCACCGGCCGCACCCTCTTCGACGGCTGGGCGAGCCTCGGCCGCTGGACGACGTACTTCTTCCTCGTCTACGTGGTCGTCTGGGGCTTCGTCTACGGCGCGGCGGCGATGTCGTCCAGCGCGCTGCCCCTACAGGCCCTGTTCCCCGACGTGATGGACCTGGAGTGGTGGGCCATCGCCTGCGGCCTGGTGGGCCTGGTGTTCGTCTGGTTCAACAAGTACGCGGTGTTCGAGAAGGTCATGACGGTCCTGGTGGGCGTCATGTTCGTGGTGACCGTGTACCTCGCGATCCGCGTGACGCCGAACATCCCGCACGCCCTGGCCGGTCTGCTGCCCGTCCTGCCCGACGAGGAGGACTCCGTCCTCAACACCCTCGGTCTGATCGGCGGCGTCGGCGGCACCGTCACCCTCGCGGCCTACGGGTACTGGGTCAATGCCAAGGGCTGGACCGACGCCGGCTGGATGAAGGTGATGCGGCTCGACAACCGCGTCGCCTACCTCACCACCGGCGTCTTCGTGGTCGCGATGCTGTTCGTGGGCGCCGAGCTGCTGCACTCGGCGAACGTGGCCATCGCCAGCGGCGACAAGGGCCTCGTGCAGCTCGGCGACATCCTGGAGGCCGAGTACGGCACGGCCACCGCCAAGTTCTTCCTCATCGGGTTCTTCGCCACTTCCTTCACGTCCCTGATCGGCGTCTGGCACGGCGTGAGCCTGATGTTCGCCGACTTCGTCGCCCGCTACCGGGGCAGCGCGCGGGCCACGGGCGCCGAGGTCGCCTCCGGTGAGCGGGAGCGGTCCCGGCCGTTCCGCCTGTACCTGCTGTGGCTGACCTTCCCGCCGATGGTCCTGCTCTTCCAGGGCCAGCCCTTCCGCCTGGTCATCCTGTACGGCGTACTGGGCGCGGCCTTCCTGCCCTTCCTCGCCCTGACCCTGATCTGGCTGCTCAACTCCGCCCGCACCCCGCGCGAGTGGCGCAACGGTCGGCTCAGCAACGGCATGCTCGCGACCGCCGGGCTGCTGTTCCTGGCGCTGTGCGTGAAGCAGATCTGGGACCAGCCGTGGTCGGAGTTCTTCTGAGACGGGGGGCGGAGTTCCTTCCGAGCCATGCACGGCCGGAGCCCGGCGGAAGGTGCTCCGCGGCCGCTCGCGGATGCGCGGGGACGGCGATGGAGCGATGTGCGCGAGGACCTCTTCTATCCTCGGCGGCAATCCACAGACAGCGCGCGAGACCTCGCCGGTGCCGATCCGTCGTACGGCGGGTAGGTTCCCGGTGTGACAGACCAGCCGCCGCCCCCCGTCCCCTCCGGCTTCGGCCCGCCCCCGCCGCAGTACGCCCCCTCGGCACCGGACGCCCCGGAATTCCTGGCGATGGACAAGCGCAACTCGGTCGTCGTCGACGCGTCGGGGGTGGCCTTCGACATGTACGACATCGTCGTCGACTTCCCCTGGCCCGAGATCCGCAGCGTCCACTACAAGGCGAGCCCCGACGCCAAGGCCCTCATGGTCGCCGTGGTCCACATGGACGGCCAGGTCTACGAGTGCGTGGTGAACGCGAAGCCACGGGAGCTGCTGCGGGGCTGGTTCGCCCAATTGGCCTGGGTGCTGGGGTACTACCGCCCGGCGGGCTGACGCAGAGCGGGTGGTCGGCCCTGCCCGCCCTGATGTCGAGAATCATCGTCCGGAGCCCGTCACGGGAACCGGTGAGACAGGCGGTGAGGGAAGGCCTGCCCCGATCCGGGAAACGTACCGGCCGCGAACGGAATCACCAGCAGGTGGACGGCCGGCTGCTCGGACATGGTCACTCGGCGACCGGGACGAGGACGACGGTACGGCGGAACTCGCCCAGGAGCGCTCCGAACCCACGGCGTCGTCGGGCGGCGTCGTCCGGGTCCGGCAAGGTGGGCCGGGGCGCGGGTGCTGACGGCACAGGGGGCTGGGGTGCTCCGTCCTCCGGCGAGGGCGGCTCGTTCGCAGTGTTCGGCGGGGTGTGCTCGTCCGCCGTGTCGGGCCCGGTCACCGCCCCGTAGTCGTCCAGTACGGACCTGCGTATGTGGCCCTTCGGGCCGTCCCCCTGTTCAGCCATGCCCGGCATCAGAACATCAGCGCGTTGCCGACCGCAACGTCGAACGGCCTGACGGAGGTCCGGTGTCGCGGTCGGCGTCTTCGCGTGGGCTGCGGGGGCGGCCGGTGCCCTTCAGGGGCAGCTTGTCTCCGGGATTCGTGCCCGCGTTCACCCCTCGCGGTTACGGCAGCGCGTGCACGTGCGGTCCCACCGCGTTCGACCACGCGTTGCCCGCCGTCGCGTCCCAGTTCGTCGACCAGGTCATCGCGCCCCGGAGGTCGGGATAGGTACGGGACGGTTTGAAGGTGCCGCAGCCGGTTCCCTTCGTCAGGCAGTCCAGGGCGTTGTTGACGACCGCCGGGGAGACGTAGCCGCTGCCCGCGCCGCGGGTGGAGGCGGGAAGGCCGAGACCCACCTGGGACGGGGCGAGGCCGCCTTCCAGCTGGATGCAGGCCAGGGCGGTGAGGAAGTCCACGGTCCCCTGGCTGTAGACCTTGCCGTCGCAACCGAGCATCGAACCACTGTTGTAGTACTGCATGTTGACGACCGTGAGGATGTCCTTCACGTTCAGGGCCGTCTGGAAGTAGGAGTTGGACGTCGACTGCATGTCGATGGTCTGCGGGGCCATGGTCAGGACGAGGGACGGCCCGGCCTTCGCCGACAGTGAGCGCAACGCCTGTGTCATGTACGTCGCGTTGAGGCCGTTCTCCAGGTCGATGTCGACACCGTCGAAGCCGTACGTCTGCATGAGGGTGTGGAGGGAGTTCGCGAAGTTGGCCGCGGAGGTGGCGTCGTTGACGCTCACCGTGCCGCGTTCGCCGCCGACCGAGATGACGACCTTCTTGCCGGCGGCCTGCTTGGCCTTGATGTCGGCCTTGAACTGGTCGACGGTGTAGCCGTTCAGTCCGGCCGAGTCGAGGGTGAAGGTGACCGCGCCCGGAGTCGTGGTCGCGTCGGCGAAGGCGACCGCGATGATGTCGTACTGGGCGGGCACGTCGGAGATCCGCTGGACGGTCGCGCCGTTGTTGAAGTTCTGCCAGTAGCCGGTCACGGCGTGCTTGGGCAGCGAGCCGCCGCCTCCGCCGGTCGCGGCCGTCCGCCCCGCGACCGCCGCCGACTTCACCGACTCACCGGCCGCGTTCGTCGCGGTGACCTGGAAGGAGTACGACGTGGCCGCCGCGAGCCCGGTCACGGTGGCCGAGGTTCCGGTGACCGCCGTGACCTTCGTACCGTCGCGGTAGACGCTGTAGCCGGTGGCGCCGGAGACCGCGTTCCAGGCCAGGGACACCGTCGAGGACGTCGTACCGGAGACCGTGAGGCCGGCCGGGGCGGACGGGACCGTGGGGGCCGGGTCGGTGCCCCCGCCGCCGTCGGGGCCGTACACCGAGACGTCGTCGGCGAGGTAGGCCGCCTGGCCGTACCAACCGTGCAGGTAGACCGTGACGGAGGTGGTCGACGCGCCGGTGGAGAACGTCGTCGACAACTGCTTCCAGGTGGCGGAGTCCGGGGTCCAGGTCGAGACGTCGGTGGTGCCGGTGCCGGTCGCGCCGAGGTAGGCGTACCCGCCCTGGACCCAGGCCCTCAACGTATAGGTGGAGTTGGGCTTCACGGCGACCGTCTGGGTGCAGCGGGCGTTGTCCTGGCCCGTCGGGGTCGCCTTCAGCGCGGCGGTGCCGCCGTGCACGGGGGAGGTGACGGTGGTACCGCTGCCCGCCGAACAGGTCCAGTTGGCGAGGCCGGACTCGAAGCCGGCGTTCCGGGCGTTGTCGACGTCCGCGGCGGACGCCTGGCCCGTGCCCGCGAGGGTGAGGGCGAGTGCGGCGGTGACGGCTCCGGACCAGAGCCGCGCCGATCTTTTAAGTGGGGACATGACAACAAGTTGGTCCAGACCAATTCTCTTGTCAAGGGGTCCGCGCATGGCGGGCTGGATGTGGGCAACCTGTCCCCTTTTGGGGCGACTTGCGCGAAGATCCGTCCGTAGGCGGCCACGGAAAGCTGTTCTCCGGCCACAGAGGCGTGGATACAGTGCTGAGGTAGTCACGCAATGAAGTCACCTCGGTGCACCGGCGTAACTCCCGGTGGGCCGGACCGCGGGAATCGGGGAGCTGCGCGTGCCCACTGCCATCGCCGTGACCGGTGCGGACCTGGCCCTGCCATCGCAGGACGAACGCACCGTGCCCGCCGCCGTGCTCGACGGCCTTGACCGCCGGCCCCTCGACCGGGCCGTCGCCGACGTCCAGGCCCTCCTCGACCAGCACGGACACCTCGTCGTCGTGTACTCACGGGCCGCCCCCGCCGCCGTCGAACACCGGCTGCACACCATCCGCTCCCTCCTGGAGAGCGACCGCATCGCCCTGTACCGGCCCGACCTGCCCCCGCTCGGGGTCGCCGTCCTGGCACGCCAGTTACGCCAGCTCGCCTCCTGCGACCTCGGCCCCGGCGTCCTCGCCTCGGCCGGCCGGCTGCTCACGCACTACATCCACGCCGGCGCGCTCCTCGCCTCCGTGGCCCGGCTCGACCGGGTCCCCGTCGGCCTGACCTCGCACGCCCGGTCCTGGATGCCCGGCAGCCAGTTCGCCGTACTGGCGCATCCGCAGCCTCAGTTGGTGAAGGTCGGACCGGAGACGCGCCTGGACGGGCCCGAGTTCGGCACGTGGATGCTGGTCGCCCGCGGCCGGCTCCAGTCCGACTGGGTCACCGGCACCCTCGCTCCCGCCTGGCGGGCCCAGGGCCTGCGCGAGACGGACGCGCCCGGCGAGTCCGCCGCGTGGTGGGGCACCGACAAGCTGATCGAGTTCTGCGCCTACCTGCCCGACCTGTCGGTCCTCTACCAACTGGTCACCTCGGTCCGTCAGACCGTGTGCCACTGGTGCGGCATCGACGTCATCGGCGACCTCTGCGTCTTCTGTTCCGCCACCCCGCCGCCCGCCCACGAGCCCCCGGCCACCCGCGCGCTCACCGCGGGTGGCCGGCACGCACACCGCGCGCTCACCGCGGGCGGCTGAACCAGGTCCATCGACCGCCAACTGCCAACCGCTCCCGTCCGCGCCCTCCACTTCCCGTCCGCCCGGCCCGCACGACCTGCTCCTCCGGCCCCGGTCCGCCCGGCCCGCGCGACCTGCTCCTCCAGCTCCGACCCGATAGGCCCGCCCGACCCGCTCGGCTCGCACGACCCGCTCCAGTCCGCTCGGCCCGCGCAATCCGCTCCTGAAGCCCCGATCTGCTCGGCCCGCACACCGCTCGGCCCGCCCGACCCGCTCCTGTCCGTTCGACCCGATTCCCAACGAGGTTGCACCGGTTCATGAACTCCCGTCAGCGCCGCGGCGTGATCCTCCTGCTCCTGTCGGTTCTGTGCGCCCTCGGCGCCTTCGCCGGCGTCCTCTCCGTCATCGACGACGTGCGGTCCAAGGTCGGCCCCGAGGTCACCGCGTACCGGGTCAGGTCGAACGTGCCGCCCTACACCCCGCTCAGCACCGGCCAGTTCGAGAAGATCGAGATGCCGGAACGCTGGCTCTCCGGGAACGCGGTGACCGACCTCGCGGACATTCGCGGCAAGATCGCCGTGACGACCCTGAAGAAGGGCTCACTCCTCCAGAACGACATGATCGTCGAGCAGCCCGCCCTCCAGGCCGGTCAGCAGGAGGTCGCCATCATGATCGACGCGGCGACCGGCGTCGCCGGGAAGATCACGCCGGGTTCCTCCGTCAACGTCTACGCCACCTTCGAGGGCGCCCGCGACAGCGACCCCGACCAGTCGAAGATCATCGTCACCAACGCCCGCGTCCTCGACGTCGGTGAGATCACCGCCCTGGACCCCGACAAGGACGACCGCGGACAGCGCACCACCGACGCCGTCCCCATCACCTTCGCGCTGTCCACCCTCGACGCCCAGCGCATCACGTACGCCGAGTCGTTCGCCAAGCGCGTCCGGCTCGCCCTGGTGGCGCCCGGCACTCCCACCACGGTCCCCGAGCAGGACCGCACGTACGAACTCACCACGGACAAGTGAGAGGCCGCCGCCATGCCCACGAGGATCCTCCCGGCCGTCGGCGACGCGGACGCGGTCCGCTCCCTCACCAGCCTGCTCAGCCAGCTCCCGGACGCCGAACCCGTCACCCCGGTCACCGACTCCACCCAGCTGGTCGACACCCTTGCCCGCCTCGCCGCCGAGTCGGTCGACGAACTGCCCGAGGTCGTCATCGTCCATGAACGCATCGGCCCGGTGCCCGCCCTGGAACTGGTCCGCGAGGTCGCCCTGCGCTTCCCGGCGGTCGGCGTCATCCTCGTCACGACCGACGCGGGCCCCAGCCTCTTCTCCGCCGCCATGGACGCCGGCGCCCGCGGCCTGGTCACCCTGCCCCTCGGCTATGAGGAACTCGCCCACCGCGTCCAGGCCGTCGCCCAGTGGTCGACGGGCGTGCGACGTCATCTCGGTCACGGCGGCGACGTCTTCACCGGCGTCGGCGGCACCGTCATCACGGTCAGCGGCGCCAAGGGAGGCGTCGGCGCGACCCTCCTCGCCGTCCAACTGGCGCTCGCCGCCCAGGCCTCGGGCCGCCCCACCGCCCTCGTCGACATGGACCTCCAGGCCGGCGACATCGCGTCCTTCCTGGACGTCCAGTTCCGCCGCTCGGTCGTCGACCTCGCCGCCATCACCGACCTCTCGCCCCGCATCCTCGCCGAGGCCGTCTTCCGCCACGACACCGGCGTGGCCCTGCTGCTCGCCCCCGGTGAGGGCGAACGCGGCGAGGAGGTCACCGACCGCGCCGCCCGCCAGATCGTCGGCGCCCTGCGCTCCCGCTACGAGGTCGTGGTCGTCGACTGCGGCGCCCAGCTCGGCGGGGCCGGTGCCACCGCCGTAGAGATGGCCGACCGCGCCCTGCTCGTCACCACGCCCGACGTGGTGGCGGTCCGCGGCGCCAAACGCACCGTCCGCATGTGGGACCGCCTCCAGATCCGCAAGGCCGAGGAGACCACGGTCGTCGTCAACCGCCACAGCCGCGGTACGGAGATCCAGCCCGCGCTCGTCCAGAAGATCACCGGCACGGCCGTCGCGGCGACCGTGATCCCCGCCAACTTCAAGGAACTCCAGTCCGCCGTGGACGCCGGCCGCGTCCACGCCCTCGACGGCAAGAGCACCGTCCGCCAGGCCATGTGGGCCCTCGCGGGCGAACTCGGGCTGGTCACCACCCCGGAGGGCTCGCCGCACCGCAAGTCCGGCCGGGCGGGGCGCGGGGACCGGGGGTCGGCGGGATTCCGGCGGAGGAGGGAGTGACATGAGACCACGGCGACCCGGAGACGACCGGGGGCAGGTCACCATCGAATTCCTCGGGATGACCCCGCTGATCATCGTGACCTTGGTGGTGGTGTGGCAGTTCGTGCTGCTGGGATACACGTTCACGCTCGCGGGGAATGCTGCCGACGAGGCGGTGCGGGCGGGGACGGCGGCGCATCGGGGGGAGCGGCAGGCCGTGTGCGAGCAGGCGGGACTGGACAAGCTGTCGGAGGCGTGGCGCTCCGGGGCCACGGTCAGCTGCCCGACGGCGGGCGGATACGTGACGGCGACCGTGACCCTCCGGGTCCCGGTCCTCTTCCCGGGCGCGATCGACTTCCCGTTCGAGGTGAAGGGCCACGCCGGTGCCGTAGAGGAAGAGGACGACTGACATGCCGTACGGACGCGGGGAGCGGGGGAGGGCGTACGGTCGCGGCGGGCTGCGGCCCGCGTACGGTCGTGGTGGGCGGGGGAGGGCGTACGGTCGCGGTGCGCGGGGGACGGCGTACGGTCGCGGCCCCAGGGACCGCGGGCAGGTCGCCCTGGAGTACCTCGGCTTCCTCCCGATCCTGCTGCTCGTCGCGCTGGCCGCCGTCCAACTCGGCCTGATCGCCTACGCGGCGCAGCAGGCGGGTACGGCGGCCAGGGCCGGGGCCCGCAGCGCCTCGCTCGGCGAGGGCGCGGGGGGAGCCTGCCAGAGCGCGGTCAGTTCCTGGCTCGCGGACGGCACGAGCTGCGCCCCCGAGGACCTGGGCGAGGAGGTCCGGGTCACCTCCACCGTCACCATCCCGTCCGTCATCCCCGGCATCGGGGACTTCGGCGAGGCACACCGGACGGCCACGATGCCGGTCGACCACTGAGCCGTCCACCACCCGGAGCCCACGACCTGACCGGACCACCCATCCACCAGCCAAGTCAACCCCCGAGTCGACGTACCGAACGCAGCGAGGAGGAACCGGAGATGAGCCTGCGGGCCCGTATCACCTCTCCCGAGGAGCACGGCGGCCGGGGCGAGGACGGCCACATGGTCGCCTCCTACCGGGCCAAACTCCTGGAGGAGATCGACCTCGCCGAGATGAGCGCGCTGGCGGCGGCCGAGCGCCGGGCCCGTCTGGAGCGGGTGCTGGGGCACATCATCAGCCGCGAGGGACCGGTCCTGTCCACGACGGAGCGCGCGCAGCTGATCCGCAGGGTGGTCGACGAGGCGTTGGGCCTCGGCATCCTCGAACCACTCCTGGAGGACGCCTCGATCACCGAGATCATGGTGAACGGCCCGGACGCGATCTTCGTCGAACGAGCGGGGCGCGTCGAGCAGCTGCCCATCCGCTTCGCCTCCGACGACCAGCTCATGCAGACCATCGAACGCATCGTCTCCACGGTCAACCGCCGCGTCGACGAGACCAACCCGATGGTCGACGCCCGCCTCCCGTCCGGCGAACGCGTCAACGTGATCATCCCTCCGCTGTCCCTGACCGGACCCACCCTCACCATCCGCCGCTTCCCGCGCTCCTTCACCCTGCACGAACTGATCGGTTTCGGGTCGCTGGACGAGCCGATGCTGTACCTGCTGGCGGGCCTGGTGCAGGCGAAGTTCAACGTGATCGTCTCCGGCGCGACGGGCACCGGGAAGACCACCCTCCTGAACGCCCTGTCGGGACTGATCCCGGAGAGCGAACGCATCATCACCATCGAGGACTCGGCCGAACTCCAGCTCCAGCAGTCGCACGTCATCCGCCTGGAATCCCGACCCCCCAACGTCGAGGGCAAAGGTCGCATCACCATCCGCGACCTGGTCCGCAACTCGCTGCGCATGCGCCCCGACCGGATCGTGGTCGGCGAGGTCCGCGGCGGCGAGTCCCTGGACATGCTCCAGGCCATGTCGACCGGCCACGACGGATCCCTGGCCACCGTCCACGCCAACAGCGCGGAGGACGCGCTGATGCGGCTCCAGACCCTGGCGTCCATGTCGGACGTCGAGATCCCGTTCGTCGCCCTGCACGACCAGATCAACAGCGCGGTGGACGTCATCATCCAGCTCACCCGCTTCGCGGACGGGGCCCGGCGGGTGACGGAGATCGCGCTGCTCGACAGTCACGGAGGGGAGCCGTACCGGCTGGCCACCATCGCCCGCTTCAACGCCCGCCCGATGGCCGCGGACGGCCGTATCCACGGTGCCTTCGAGTACCACCCGCTGCCGCGCCGCACCGCCGACCGCCTCTACATGGCGAGCCAGCCGATACCCCAGGCCTTCGGAGTCGCTCGCACCACCGACGAGCTGACCACCAGGGAAGCCCGGTAGCGGAAGCCCGACAACGGATACCCGAAGCAGAAGTCCGACAGCGGAACGCGACAGCGGAAGCCCGACAGCAGACACCGGACACCAAACAGCAGAAGTACAACAGCGGAAGCCCGACAGCAGACCTTCGCGAAAGCGCGGCCAGGACGGAACAGGACAGGCAGGACACCCCATGACCCTCCAGAACCTGATCACCCTCACCACCGGCGTGAGCCTGCTGACCTGCTGTCTGGCCGTCGCGGGCGTGTACGCGTACGCGCGGGGCCGCGCCCAGCGGGCCGCCCTCGTCGACCGCCTCACCGCCACCGGCCAGGTCCCCCTCACTGGCCGTCGGCGCCGCTTCCGCACCCTCGACCGCCGCCTGCGCCGCACCGACCTCGGCCGCAGACTCGAACTACGGCTGACGGCCACCGGGCTGGACGTGACGCCGGGCGAGTTCTTCGCGTACATGCTGGCCGCGGTCGCCGCCCTGTGGCTGATCGGTCAGGCCACCCTGGCCCCCTTCTTCGGCCCGCTGGCCGGCCTGCTCGGCATCTGGGCCGCCTGGCAGTTCCTCAACTGGCAACGCCAGAAACGCATCGAACGCTTCATCAACCAGCTGCCCGAACTGGCCCGCATCCTGGCCAACGCCACCGACGCGGGCCTCGCCCTGCGCACCGCCATCGGCATGGCCGCCGATGAGCTGGAGGCGCCCGCCGGCGAGGAACTGGCAAAGGTCGCTAACCAGTTGGCCGTGGGCCACTCCCTGGACGACGCCCTCGGTGAACTCGCCGACCGTCTCCCCTCCCGAGAACTCGTCGTCCTGGTCACCACCCTGGTCCTCTCCAACCGAGCGGGCGGCCAGGTGGTGGGCGCCCTGCGCAACCTCACGGAGACCCTGGAGGAACGCAAGGAGACCCGACGGGAGGTCCGGACCCAGTTGTCGCAGGTGAGCATGACCTCCTACGCGGTGCCGGTGTTGGGGGTGGGCGCTCTGTTCCTCATGGACAGCGTCGCGGACGGCACCCTCGACCGCATGACGGGATCGCCCGCCGGCCAAGCCAGCGTGATCATCGCCTTCGCCCTCTACGCCGTCGGCTTCGTCCTCATCCGCCGCATGTCCCGCATCGACGTCTGAGGGCTGAGGGGAGGAGACGACCGCCATGGAACTACTGCTCGCCCTGGTCATGGGCCTCAGCGTCTGGGGCGCCTTCGCCGGCCTGCGCATGTACCGCGCGGAGGTGAAGCTGCCCACCGACCTGGCCCTGGCCCTGGAGGTCGGCGCCACCCGCACCGGAGCCGTCGGCTCCGTCATCGACCGCCTCGGCATGCGGTACGCCCCCGCCGTCCTACGGCTCATGGGCCCCCGGCAGGTCGCCAGATACCGGCGCAGGATCGATCTCGCGGGCAACCCCGGTGGCCTGACGATCGACCGCTACGCGGCCCGCCGGGCCGTCTACGGGGCGACCGGCGGCCTCGGCGGCCTGGCAGCGCTGCTCCAGGGCAGCTTCTTCCTCGCCCTCCTCATGATCGCCTTCGGCGTGTTCTGGTCCGAGGTCGGCATCTGGTCCGCGATCCGGGTTCGCAAGGACGCGATCGAACGCACCCTCCCGGACTTCCTGGACGTACTCGCCGTCGTCGTGAGCGCCGGCCTCGGCTTCCGCCAGGCCCTCGACCGCGTGGCGTCCCGGTACGAGGGCCCTTGGGCGGACGAGATCCGGATCACGCTCCGGCAGATGGACCTCGGCATGAGCCGCCGCGACGCCTTCGCCGAACTCCGCCGCCGCAACGACTCCGAGCAGGTCGCCATGTTCGTCACCGCACTCCAGCAGGGCGAGGAACTGGGCGCGCCGATCGTCGACACGCTGGTCGCGATCGCCAAGGACATGCGCCGTACGGACGCGCAGAACGCCCGCCGCAAGGCCGCCCGCGCGGTCCCCAAGGCCACGCTGATGATCACGACGTTCATGGTCCCGGCCACGATGCTCCTCCTCGGGGCGGGCATGCTGCTGGGATCCGGCACGGACTTCAGCTCGATCACGGGCGAGTAGGTGAGCGGGATGACGGTCATGACAGCCCTTTCGAGGGGACGCGGCGGCCTGCGGCGCCGCCGCCGTTCGCAGGCCCAGGAAGCCCTCGCGGCGGACGGCGTCCTCGCCGCCGTCCTGGACGACAGAAGCGGCACACCCGCTGCCGGGTCGACCGAGCGACGGGAGGTCGAGCCCTCCATCCCGCTCCAGGTCAACGCCCTCCAGGCGATGTGCCGCCAGGTCTTCGGCTTCCGGCTCGCCATGATCGCCCTGGCCGCCCCCGCCGCCCTCCTCAACGCCTCACCGGGCCTGGGCGCCCGCCTGGTCGGCGCGGCCGTCGTCATCACCTTCATGGGGTCGTACGTCCTCTTCCGGGACTGGGAACGCTTCGGTCCCCTCCTGCTGCGCCACCCCACCCTGCTCGCCGTGGACACCCTCTTCGGCACCCTGCTGCTGATCTCCGCAGGCCCCGACACCACCCTCGCGTACGTCAGCGTCTGCACCCCCCTCCTCGCCGGCATCGTCTACGGCTGGCGAGGCGCCGCCTGTTTCGCCTCACTCCAGTCGCTGATCCTGCTGCTGGTCCACGCCACCCTGGAACGGGAGTCCGGAGCGGGCCTCGCGGAGAGACTGCTGCTTCCCGGTCTCTGCGTCATCACCGGAGCCGTCGGCTCCACCCTGCGCAACCTCATGCTCCGCTTCGGCACCGCGACCGTGGCCCTGACGACCGTCAAGGCCCGGCTCGCCGTCACCCAGGCGGTCGCCGCCGAACGGGCCCGCCTGGCCCGCGAGATGCACGACTCCGTCGCCAAGACCCTGCACGGCGTGGCCCTCGCGGCGGACGGCCTGGCCTGCTCGGCCGGATCGGTGGCCACGGACCCGGACCGCGTCCGGCAACAGGCCGAACTGGTCGCCCGCGCCGCACGCCGGGCCGCCGCCGAGTCCCGCGAACTCCTCACCGACCTGCGCCGCGCAACGGATCCGGAGCAGGGCGTCGACCTGCTGCGCGAACTAGCCGTCCACACACGTGAGTTCGCCGACCGCACCGGGCTACCGGCCACCTACCACCTCACAGGCGACCGCACCGTGCCCCCCGTCCCGCCCGCGGTGGCCCGCCACCTCCTTACCATCGCCTCGGAAGCCCTGGAGAACGCCCACCGGCACGCGCACCCGACCCGCGTCGAGGTACGGGCAAACGTGCGCGACGGACTCCTCGACGTGAGCGTCCTCGACGACGGGCCCGGCCTGCCGTCGGGAACCACCCTGGAACAGCTCCGCAGCACAGCGCACTTCGGGATGGTCGGCATGGCCGAGCGGGCCGCATCTGTCGGCGCCCGCCTTCACTTCGGCGGCGGTCTCCACTCCCGCGGCACCGGAGTGTTCCTCGAACTCCCGCTCGCGGCGCTGACGACTAGGACACCATGACCGGCACGCCGTACGAGTCGACCCCCCACCCCACGAGAGGAGGCCGTCCGATGCCGGACCGACCGCTCCAGCCCGGCGCTGCGCAGCCACCTGCCACCCTCTTACGGGAGGCCTTCGCGCCACCACCCCGCTCCACGCCGGTGCGCGTGGTGGTGGCCGACGACAACCCTGTTGTCCGCGCCGGCCTGACCGCTCTCCTCTCCGGCCGCGAGGACGTCACGGTCGTCGCGGAGGCCGCCGACGGCCGCCAGGCCTACGACGCCGCCCTCCGTCATCGCCCCGACCTCGTCCTGCTGGACGTCCGCATGCCCGACGTGGACGGCCTCTCGGCCCTTCCCCACCTGGTGCGGATCGCCCCCGTCGTGATGCTCACCTACAGCAGCGAGTCGGAGATCGTCCAGGAGGCTCTGCGGCGGGGGGCCGGCGGCTACCTGGTGCACGGCGAGTTCACCGTGGCGGATTTGATCTCCGCGATCCGGGACATCGTGGCCGGACGAGCCCACTTCACACCCACGGCGGCGACGGCGGTACTTGCCCAGCTCCGTTCCGGTGCGACTGCACATGATGAAGAAGTCTCAGATCCCTCACTCTCTACCACTTGTCGCGAACGACTTTCGCGAATGCAATCGCCTGTGGGACAGTCAGGTCAAGGGTTCCGACTGAGCGCGAGGGAGGCGGAGATCATGGACCTGATCGCGGCGGGCCTCAACAACCAACAGATCGCCGCCACCTGCTTCATCAGCGAGAAGACGGTCAAGAACCACATCAACCGCATCTTCGCCAAGCTGCACAGCACCAGCCGCTCGGAGGCCGCGGCCAAGTGGCTGGGAACGGCGGTGACCCCATGAAACGCCGCGCCGCCGGTTGGGCCTGGGCCCGGGATTGGGCCCTGGGACCCTCGGCCGGGAGACCCGTTCCGCTCTACGTTCCTCATGCCGGTAACGCCTCAAACGGAGGGGAACGCCATGAGCGACCTGATGCTGAAGACCGCCGTCGCGGCCAAGGTCAGGGTGAGCGGCTGGAAGAACACGACCGCACAGGCCGTCCGTCGCCGCGGCGACCGGGGCCAGACCGCGGTCGAGTACCTGGGCATCATCGCGGTGGTGGTGGCGATCGTGGTGTTGATCGCGAACACGAACCTGGGGCAGACGATCGTGGACAAGCTCAGGACACAGATCGAAAAGGTGGCTCCCTGATTCGATCTCGCGCGTACGGCGACGAGGGGCAGGTCTTTCCCATCTACCTCACGGTGGTGGCGGGCCTGCTCTTTCTCGCGTTCGCGTACTTCGCGGTCGGCCAGGCCGCGGTGAACCGAAACGGCGCCCAGACGGCCGCCGATGCGGCGGCATTGGCAGCGGCGCAAGAGGCCAGACACCAGCTTGCGGACCTCTGGTTCGTGGATGTCCGGAACCCGGCGAAATGGCAGAGCATATTCGACGGCGATGGGGCCGACGACACTTGCTGGCGAGCTTTTGAGCTTGCGGACATGAACGATGCGAGCAATGTCGAATGTGGTCAGGATGGCCCCCTTGGCTACAGCGTTACTGTCCAGGCGGACAAACCCATCGGGAACTCCGTCATCCCAGGCACGGCGGACAGAAGGGCACACGCCTCCGCGACTGCCGTGATCGAACCGCTTTGCACGTTCGAGCTTCCGGACGACGATGCCGAGGTCGATGTACTTCCGAAACTGACCTGTGAGGAGGGGGAGTGGGAACTGGACCCGGATAACCTCACCGATCTGCCCGCGGCGGAAGACCTCTTCGACGTCCACCTGGCCGACTGACGAGCGAACGACGAGTGGAGAAAGAAGCAGAATGATGAGGATGCGGTTCACGGCGAAAGCCGGTAGGGGGATGGTCGTACTGGTCGCCGTGGCTGGGCTGGCCGTTGGCGCGACCGCTTGCAGCGGTGGCGGTGACGACGACGGGAAACCCCAGAATCCGGCTTCCGCCTCGAAGAACAACGGGTCACAGCCCAGCGCGCAGGAAGGTCAGTCCGAGGAACCACTTGCAGAGGTGAAGGGCCCGAGCGGTCTCCTTCTCCAGCTCAACGCCGCGGAGCGCGACGCTGGAGGCTTCATCACCGTGACTGGCTTTCTGAAGAACGACAGTGGGACGAAGGTCGTGATCCCATCGGCGTTGAGTGGTAACGAGACAGAGATCATCAACAACGGACTGTCCTTGGGCGGCGCGACCCTCGTCGACTCCAAAAGTAAGAAGCGCTACTACGTTCTCCGCGACACTGAAGGCCGTCCCCTGACGACCACAGGCTTCTCGTCACTCAAGGCCGGTGAGTCGATCGCCGTGTTCCTCCAGTTCCCCTCACCGCCCGCCGGCACGACCGACGTCTCCTTCCAACTGCCGCTGTTCCCCAGCGCCGTGATCAAGGTCTCCGGGTGATCCCGCGATGACGTCGACCACCCACACCCGCCCCGCACCCCGCCACCTCCCCCTGGCCCTGCTCACCACCACCCTGCTGATCATCACCGCACCCCCGGCCCACGCCGACGACCCCAGCGTCCCCCCGGGCACCGAACCCACCGCCACCGCCCCCGTCGAGGTGGACCCCAACGACCCCGACCTCAAGCTGCCCGAGGGTGCCACCCTCGCGGAGCCCAAGGTGCTCGACATCAAGCAGGTCGTCGAGGACGAGAGTGGGGACGAGCGACGGGAGGACACCAACGCGGACGTGAAGTTCGCCCTTCAGGCGGAAGTCCTCTTCGGCAAGGACAGTGCCAAGCTGAGCGCCGACGCGAAGGCCCGCATCGCCGGGATCGCCGAGGAGATCAAGAAGCAGAACGCCACCCGGATCCGCGTCTTCGGCTTCACGGACAACCTCGGCTCCTCCGCCCACGGCGACGTCCTGTCGAAGCAGCGCGCGAACGCGGTCCAGGCCGCCCTCGCCGGCGACCTCAACAACTCCGCCGTCACCTTCGAGGTGCGGGGCTATGGCGAGCAGTACCCCATCGCCGACAACGCCTCCGAGGCAGGCCGCAAGAAGAACCGCCGAGTGGAGGTCACGTTCCCCAGGACGGCGAGCTGAGGGACCGATCCGGGGCCCCGCCTGTCAGCCGACCGGCCCCTCGCCCTTGGCGGGGACACCATCGGTCGGTGGACTCGTCACTCCCTGGCGTGTCGCCGGGTACGGCGATGACGAACACGCGCTCCCCCTGGACTCCTTGGACGATCCCCGCGGTTCGCAGTGCCTCGGTCGCGGACGTGATGGCGAGTTGCCTGGAGTCGAGGCGAGAAGCGCCCCGTCACGCAGAGGGGCCGGCATCGGCCTCCGGCTCGACCGCGACCACCACGCCCGCCCGAACCCCCCACCCGGCCATGACCCCCGCCCCCGCCTCCAGCACGTGCCGCGACCTCAGCCGGGGTCGGCCCAGCCGTCCCGGTCGCATGGTCCGGACGGACAGTACGGTCAGGCGGCGGTCCAGGTAGGCGACGTCGATGGGCATCCGCATGCCGAAGGTGTGCACGCCGCCGGCGGGGGAGAGGAGCAGCGCGCCCTCGATCGAGTCCCGCCCCAGCAGCCCCTTCGTCCGGGCGCGGTACGAGGCCGCGATCTCCAGCGGAACCGTCACCGCCGCCCCACCCTCACCCGGTACGACCAGCCGCCCCCGCCCGTCCCGAAACCGCCGTCCCATGCCCAGCTCCGATCCGTCCATCGACCCCCCGACGAGCCCTGCCGGCCCAGCAGGCCCCATGCACCCGGCAACCCGGCACCGCTGAACCCCGCGCCACACCACGACCGTATCCCCGCCCTACCTCCACCACACCCTTTTCCATGGCACCGTGAGGCAGCGGAACCGAGGACCAGCGAGGAGCGTCCACCATGCGCGATGTCGTTCTGACGACTTCCGTCTCGCTCGACGGGTACATCGAGGCCCCGGGCCGCGACATCTCCTGGCACCGCGTCGACGAGGAACTGCACCAGCACTTCAACGACTTCCTCCGCGAGGCCGGTGCCTTCCTGAGTGGTCGGGTCACCCACGAGCTGATGACCGGCTTCTGGCCCACGGCCGACCAGGAGCCCGACGCGAGCGCCGCGGTCGCCGAGTTCGCCGGTATCTGGCGGGAGATGCCGAAGATCGTGTACTCGCGGACGATGAGCCACGCCGACTGGAACACCACCATCGTGCGGGACGTCGTCCCGGCGGAGGTGCGCGCGCTCAAGGAGCAGGCCGGCGGCGATCTGATTCTCAGCGGCGCGCACCTGGCCGCCGCCTTCCTGCGGCAGGGCCTCGTCGACACGTTCCGGATCTACGTCCATCCGGTGATCGTCGGTGGCGGTACCCCGCTGTTCACGGAGGGCTCCGCCCCGGTCGGGCTCCGCCTGGCCGGGACCCACACCTTCGGCAACGGCGTCGTCCTCCTGCGCCACGAGCGCGAATGACCCACGAGCGCCACGGGCGCCACGAATCCCGCACGCCCGTCGACGCGGCGTCGCCGTAAAGGGGTTGTCCGGGCCGGAGCGCCCGGATAGGAAGGGATCATGACCGAACTCGGCGCCGTCTTCCGCCCGCAGGTGCCCCCGGAGCGGCTCCGTGCGATCGCCCGGCTCGCGGATGCCACCGGACTGGACGAGCTGTGGGTCTTCGAGGACTGCTTCCGCGAGGCCGGGATCTCGGCGGCCGCCGCCGCGCTCGCCTGGACCGAGCGGGTGCGGATCGGCGTGGGCCTGCTGCCGGTGCCGCTGCGCAATGTCGCCGTCACCGCGATGGAGGCCGCCACCCTGCACCGGATGTTCCCGGGCCGCGTCCGCCTCGGCATCGGACATGGCGTCCAGGACTGGATGGGCCAGGTCGGCGCCCGCCCCGCCTCCCCGCTGACCCTGCTGCGCGAGTACACCCTCGCCCTGCGCGGCCTGCTGAACGGAGAGCGGATCACCACGCGGGGGCGGTACGTCACGCTGGACGACGTCGCCCTCGACTGGCCGCCGGAGGGCGGGGCCGAGGTGCTGGTCGGCGGGATCGGCCCGCGCACCCTGAGGCTGTCCGGCGAGGTCGCGGACGGCACGGTGCTCAACGAGGCCTTCTCACCGGAGGGCGTACGCGAGGCGAGCAGGCTGGTGCGGGAAGGCAGGACCGCGGCCGGCCGGGATGCCGCCCCGCACAAGCTCGTCGTCTATTTGTTCACCGCCACCGGGAAGGACGCCGCCGCGCGGTTGCGGCGCGAGCTGGTCACGACCGGTCTCGCCGACGTGCCCGGCCTCGGCGTCGCCGGTGGTGCGGCCGAGGTCGCCGAGCGGGTCCAGTCGTACGCCGAGGCGGGCGCCGACACGGTCGTCCTCCTCCCGACCGCCGACGAACCCGACCCCGAGGGATTCATCCGGTTCGTGGGCGACGACGTACGCCCCCTGGTGAAGTGACGGCGGCGGCCACGATGAGTGCCCAGCAGCCTTCGCCGAGCGGCGACCACCGGCCCCGCACCTTCGAGCACCTCGTCGCGGAGGGCGCTGCCGTGCCCACCGAGGGGTGGGACTTCTCCTGGTTCGAGGGACGGGCCACCGAGGCCCGGCCGTCCTGGGGGTACGCGGTGTCCCTGGCCGGGCGCCTCGCCGGTGCGCGTGCGGCACTCGACGTGCAGACCGGCGGAGGGGAGGTCCTGGACTTCGCCCTCGGCCGGGCCGCCCCAGGGGCACCCGTCCTCGCCGTGGCGACCGAGGGCTGGCCGGCGAACGTGGCCGGGGCGACCGCCCTGCTGCGGCCCCGCGGCATCGCGGTGGTCGCCGTCGCGGAGGACGAGCCCCTGCCTTTCGCCGACGGCACCTTCGACCTCGTCTCCAGCCGGCACCCCGTACGGCCGCCGTGGGCCGAGATCGCGCGCGTCCTCGAACCGGGCGGCAGCTACTTCGCCCAACACGTGGGCCCGCGAAGCGTCTTCGAACTGGTCGAGCATTTCCTGGGGCCGTTGCCCGACGAGGTGAGTGCCGTCCGCCACCCCGACCGCGAGCGCGCCGACGCCGAGGCGGCCGGCCTGGAGATCGTCGACCTGCGGGCGGAGCGGCTGCGCGTCGAGTTCCACGACATCGCCGCCGTCGTCCACTTCCTGCGCAAGGTGGTGTGGATGGTGCCGGGCTTCACCGTGGAGCGGTACGAGGAACAACTCCGCTCCCTGCACGGGCGGATCGAGGCCGAGGGGCCGTTCGTGGCCCACAGCACGCGCCACCTCGTCCACGCCCGCAGGCCCGCGCCTGATCCGGCCTCCTGACCCGGCCGTCTGCCTGGCCTCGTGACCCGGCCTCCCTCCTCCGGCCCCTTGGTCCGGTTCGCCAGGGCCCGCGCCCTCTGTGCGCCGCCCCCGAGAATCCGCCCGCCGCCCCCGAGAACCCGACCGCCCGCCGACGCCCGCTGACCGCCCCACCGGTCGACCCAGATGCGCGACCCCAGGGAAACTGACGTTCCATTCATAAACCCGCAACCAGCCGATCATTCATAAACCCGCACACCACCCGATCAGCTCCGCAGGGTTTCCCCATCGTTATGGCAGGTGGTCCGCCCCCTGTCCCGCCTCCGGTGAATTCGCAGCCAGGCAATTCGCGCCGGCAAATCTGCGCGGGCGTCACCGTGCGGTGGAGGGGACTGCGCGGTGACGTGCCGCGTCAAGCGGACGTACGCGTGGGGATAGCCCATCGGGGGGACGGGCGTGCCGCCGCACGGTCGGTGCTCATCCGGCGCGAAAACCTCCGCTTTCGCCGGTGTCCTGTCCTGTAGGCCTGGATTCCGCCGCCTTTCGGTCATGGACCACCTGTGAATCCCACTCGGGAACGACCACCGCCCCGTCGCCGGACGGCTCCGGAGAGTAATTGTGGCGCGCCAATGCACGCAGCATCCCTCACGAAGGGTTATGGTGGAAACCCCCCCTCGGGCCGGTCCGTATCCCCCCCACGGACCGGCCCGTTTTTTCGTGCCCGCACGGGACACCGCCTCGGCGGGCACTCCTGACCCCCCGCCACACCGGACCGCGCCCCCACCCCCGCCCGCTCCGCCGGGCTCCCGTGGGGGTAGGCTGCCGCCGCGGGGACCGCCACCGCACGGAGGGGCTGACATTCACGTGAACCTGCGCGACAAGCTGCGCGGCCTGTTGGTAAGGCTGTACGCGCGCCGGGTGGAAGGCCACCTGGACCACGCTCAGGTGCCCAAGCACATCGGCGTGATCATGGACGGCAACCGGCGCTGGGCGAAGGCCGCGGGCTCCACCACCGTGCACGGCCACCGCGCGGGCGCCGAAAAGATCGAGGAGTTCCTCGGCTGGTGCTCCGAGACGGACGTCGAGGTCGTCACCCTCTGGCTGCTCTCCACGGACAACTTCGACCGTGCCGAGGAAGAGCTGGTCCCCCTCCTCGGCATCATCGAGGACGTCGTCCGCACCCTCGCCGCCGACGGCCGATGGCGGGTCCACCACGTCGGCACACCCGACCTCCTCCCGGCCGGCATGCAGCGCACGCTGAAGGAGGCCGAGGAGGCAACCGCCGCCATCGACGGGATACTCGTCAACGTCGCCATCGGCTACGGCGGTCGCCAGGAGATCGCCGACGCGGTCCGCTCGATGATCCTGGACGCCCGGGACAAGGGCGTCTCGATGGAGGACCTCGCCGATTCCGTCGACGTCGACATGATCGGTCGTCACCTCTACACCGGCGCCCAGCCCGACCCCGACCTCGTCATCCGCACCAGCGGCGAACAGCGGCTGTCCGGGTTCATGCTGTGGCAGACCGCTCATTCGGAGTACTACTTCTGCGACGTGTTCTGGCCCGCCTTCCGCAAGGTCGACTTCCTGCGCGCCCTGCGCGACTACGAGGCCCGGCACCGGCGCTTCGGCGGCTGACAGCAGGACACCGCGGCACAACGGCCGGCCGTACGCACGTGACGGCCGGCCGTCACGCGTCTCGCCGCACTCCGGCGAGCAAACCGCCGCCCGGCCGGATTCCGACGGTGCCTCTCCGCCTCGCACGGCTCGTCGCCCACCGCGGGCACGAGCCGGCGGGCTCGTCGCCCGACGGGCGCCCGCCCGGCCGGGATCCCGCCGCCCCCGGCCGGATCCCGTCGCCCCCCGCTGCCTCCGTCCGCACGACTCCACGCCCGTGAAAAGCATCCCGACTACCCCGATCGGGGGCGAAAGTAACCAGGAGTTCACCAGTGTGCCGTCATATGCCGTGGCATGGCGGCGCGTGTTCGAGGGCATAACGCAAGCAGGTCGACGCCCGAACCACGGGTGTCGGATCTCAGCGGACGGCACGGGCCGTCCGCCCGGGAGGCCCTTTGCACCAGCCCGATCGTGCGGTCCGCACGGACGCAGCGGAGGGCCGGTTTTCGGCCCGTGCAGGCGGTCGACTTCCGGTCCAGCTCCACTCCGTCGCTCCCCGACCTCATCCGAGGGGGTACGTCCTTCCGTGGTGACCAGCGCAAAGCGCCACAAGCCAGACCGGCGCACCTACGTTCTCGACACCAGCGTCCTGCTGGCCGACCCGCACGCCATGAACCGCTTCGACGAGCATGAGGTCGTGCTCCCCATCGTCGTGGTCACCGAGCTGGAGGCCAAGCGGCACCATCCCGAACTCGGCTACTTCGCCCGGCAGGCCCTGCGCCTGCTCGACGACTACCGGGTGAAGTACGGCCGTCTCGACGCCCCCATCCCGATCGGGGAGCTGGGCGGGACCATCCGTGTCGAGCTGAACCACTCGGACCCCAGCGTGCTGCCCACCGGCTACCGCCTGGGGGACAACGACTCACGCATCCTCGCGGTCGCCCGCAATCTCCAGGCCGAGGGGTTCGACGTCACCGTCGTGTCGAAGGACCTCCCGCTGAGGATCAAAGCGTCCTCCGTGGGGCTGCTCGCCGAGGAGTACCGGGCCGAACTGGCCATCACGGACTCGTCCGGCTGGACCGGGATGTCCGAACTGACGCTCCCCGGCGAACAGGTGGACACCCTCTTCGAGGAAGGGCACGTACACGCCCCGGAAGCCTCCGAGCTGCCCGTGCACACCGGTCTGACCATCCAGTCCGAGCGTGGCAAGGCGCTCGGCCGGGTCACGGCCGACGGCAGTGTGCGGCTGGTGCGCGGCGACCGGGAGGTGTTCGGCATCAAGGGCCGCAGCGCCGAACAGCGCATCGCGCTCGATCTGCTGCTCGACCCGGACATCGGGATCGTGTCGATGGGCGGCCGGGCCGGCACCGGCAAGTCGGCACTCGCGCTGTGCGCCGGGCTGGAGGCGGTCCTGGAGCGCCGCCAGCACCAGAAGGTCATGGTCTTCCGTCCGTTGTACGCGGTGGGCGGACAGGAACTGGGCTACCTGCCCGGTTCCGAGGCCGAGAAGATGAGCCCCTGGGCACAGGCGGTCTTCGACACGCTGTCCGCGGTCACCAGCCGCGAGGTCATCGAGGAGGTCACCGCCCGCGGCATGCTGGAGGTCCTGCCGCTCACCCACATCCGGGGCCGCTCGCTGCACGACGCGTTCGTCATCGTGGACGAGGCCCAGTCGCTGGAGCGGAACGTCCTGCTGACCGTCCTGTCCCGGATCGGCGCCAACTCACGGGTCGTTCTGACCCACGATGTGGCACAACGGGACAACCTGCGTGTCGGCCGCTACGACGGAGTCGTCGCCGTCGTGGAGAAACTGAAGGGGCATCCGCTCTTCGCGCACGTCACCCTGAACAGGTCCGAGAGGTCCCAGATCGCGGCCCTTGTGACCGAAATGCTGGAGGACGGACACGTCTGACCGGGCCGCCCCGTTTCGCGGGTCCCCGCAGGTAGTCGGCGCCGCTCGGCAAAGGCTGTGAGCCTAGTCGGGCGGCGCCTTCGCGTGTGGCCGAACGACGAAATACCTAGGGCGAAACGGGATGTGAGCTTTCACACGCAACTCGGAATTGCCACTCGGCGTCGGGTTGCGGCAGAGTCTCCTTCCTGTCAGGCCCCGCATACGACACACGTGTATCCCCAGCGATACGGGACCACTCCAACTCCATAGCTTCGTCGTATGCCGCCCACGCACCACGCGGCGCTCCCGATCAGGGAGTTGCCCACCGGGTCCGCGCCTCCCGTGACCCCGCAGTTGGGAGGCCAGTGTTCAGGGGCACGATTGCGTCCGCCAGGGTCACCGAAGCGGGCGATGCTGGAAGGAAAACCGTGTGAGCCGGATCTCGGTCCGGGGATTCGCAGTGGCCTCGGCCACGGCGGTCACCGCCGTCGGAAGCGTCGTCGGTGTTGCCTCAGGCAGCACCGCGCAGCCCAACGACGCGGAAGCGATGGCGATCGACTCGACGACGCTCCTCGCCGACATCCCCGCGGGTCAGCAGGCCCAGGTGCAGACCGCTTCCCTGACGCAGCAGGCCAGTGTCCAGGCCATCGCGGCGGATGAGAGCGCCAAGAAGGACGCCGAGGAAGCGGCCCGCAAGGCAGCCGCCAGGACCGCGATCGCGAAGAAGGAGGCCGCCGAGAAGGCGGCCGAGGACGCCAAGGAACGCGCCGAGGTCAAGGCCGCCGCGAGCCGCAGCTCCGCCGACTTCCCCGTTCAGGGTTCCTACTCGATCGCCCAGATCCAGGCCATGGCCCAGCAGATGGTGCCCAGCGGCCAGTTCCAGTGCTTCAGCAACATCGTGGACCACGAGTCCAGCTGGAACTACCGGGCCGTCAACGCCTCCTCCGGCGCCTACGGTCTCTTCCAGGCGCTGCCCGCCGGCAAGTACGCGTCCGCGGGCGCCGACTGGCAGACCAACCCGGCCACCCAGATCAAGTGGGGCCTGAACTACATGAACGACCGCTACGGCAGCCCGTGCGACGCCTGGACGTTCTGGCAGTCCAACCACTGGTACTAGGCCGTACGGCCGGCGCCTCTCGCTCAAGCCCGCGCAGCCCCTCCCCGTTCTGGGGGAGGGGCTTTCGGCCTGTACGGTCTATGCCGACGGCTCCAGGGGTGAGTGGTGGGGAGAGACGGGGGAAGAGGGCGGATCATGTCGAGAGTGCCAGGATGGCTCGGCCGGCTCGGTGCCGGTCTGACCGAGATGGGGCAGCGGCTCGACGAGCGTCGGGCCGAGGCCGACCGGGAGAGCGGTGCCGGAGCCGGGCGGAAGGTGCCGGCGGTGCCGGCGGCGCCCGCCGAGGAACTGCCGCCCCCCGTGCCGCGCCCGGACCCCGCACAGGTCGTGCCGTGGGGCGTCCGGGTCGCCGCCGAGGCGGGCTGGCGGCTGCTGGTGCTCGCCGGGACCGTGTGGGTCCTGATCAGGGCCATCAGCGCCGTCCAACTGGTCGTGCTGGCCTTCGTGGTGGCCCTGCTGCTGACCGCGCTCCTCGAACCCACCGTGGCCCGGCTGAAGCGGCTGGGTGTCCCCCGCGGGCCCGCGACCGCGCTGACGGCGATCCTCGGGTTCGTGGTCATCGGCCTGATGGGCTGGTTCGTGACCTGGCAGGTCATGGAGAACATCGACAACCTCTCCGACCAGGTCCAGGACGGCATCGACGATCTGCGCCGCTGGCTGCTCAACAGCCCCTTCCACGTCACCGACAAGCAGATCAACGGCATCGCCAAGAACCTGCGCGAAGCGGTCGGCGCCAACACCGACGAGATCACCTCCGCCGGCCTGGAGGGCGTCACGGTCGTCGTGGAGGCCCTCACCGGCATCCTGCTGGCGTTCTTCTCGACGCTGTTCCTGCTCTACGACGGCAAGCGCATCTGGCAGTGGACCCTCAAGCTGGTGCCCGCCGCCGCCCGGCCGGGTGTCGCGGGCGCCGGCCCGCGGGCCTGGGCGACACTCACGGCGTACGTGCGCGGCACGGTGATAGTGGCGTTGATCGACGCCATCTTCATCGGCCTCGGCATCTACTTCCTCGACGTGCCGATGGCCGTGCCGCTGGCCGTCTTCATCTTCCTCTTCTCCTTCATCCCGCTGGTCGGCGCGGTCGCCTCCGGGGCGCTGGCCGTGGTCGTCGCCCTGGTCACCCAGGGCGTGTTCACCGCGGTGATGACGCTGGCGGTCGTGCTGGCCGTACAGCAGATCGAAGGGCACATCCTCCAGCCGTTCATCCTCGGCCGCGCCGTGCGCGTCCACCCGCTGGCGGTGGTCCTCGCGGTGGCCTCCGGCGGCATGGTGGCAGGCATCGGCGGCGCGGTGGTCGCCGTACCGCTGGTGGCGGTGACGAACACGGTGGTGGGCTACCTGCACGCGTACTCGAGGCAACCGGCCCTGCTGACGGCACCGGAACCGAGGGGCGCGACGGCGATCGACGCCGCCCCGGCGCCCCCGGCCCGGCCGGCGGTCGAGGACCAGGCCCCTACAGGATCGACGGAGGGTTCCGGGGGCGAAGCCCTCGGGGACGGCGGAGGTCCCCCCGGTCGGCCGAAGCCCGGGGCGGGGGACGAGACGGTCGGCGGGGGCGAGGAACGACAGGGCCCCGCCCACCCCGAGGGGTGAGCGGGGCCCGAGTCCGACCCGCCGTCACTCGGCGAGAACGGCCTCCGTGTCGAGGGTGACGCCGACCGCCTGGATCACCGAGGCGATCTTGAACGCCTCCTGGATCACCTCACGCTCGACGCCCGCCTTGCGCAGCACCTGCTCGTGCGAGTCCAGGCACATCCCGCAGCCGTTGATCGCGGACACCGCGAACGACCACAGCTCGAAGTCGACCTTGTCGACCCCGGGGTTGCCGATCACGTTCATCCGCAGCCCGGCCCGCAGGTTGCCGTACTCGTGGTCCGACAGCAGGTGGCGGGTGCGGTAGAAGACGTTGTTCATCGCCATGATCGCGGCGGCCGACTTGGCGGCGGTGTAGGCCTCCGGCGAGAGGTTCGCCTTCGCCTCCGGCGCCAGCTCGCGCAGCACGATCGGGGAGCGCGAGGCGATCGCGGTCGCCAGCACGGTGCCCCACAGCTGCTGGGCGGACAGCTCGGAGTTGCCGATGACCGAGCCCAGGTTGAGCTTCAAATCCTTGGCGTAGTCCGGTACGGCGGACTTCAGGGTGTCGAGGGACATCTCAGGTCACTCCCCGGCCAGCAGCTGGACCGGGTCGAGGGTGTCCTCGCCCTTGGTCCAGTTGCACGGGCACAGCTCGTCGGTCTGGAGGGCGTCCAGGACCCGCAGGACCTCCTTGGGGTTCCGGCCGACGGAGCCCGCGGTGACCATCGTGAACTGGATCTCGTGGTTGGGGTCCACGATGAAGACGGCGCGCTGGGCGAAGCCGTCCTCGCCCTCGATGCCGAGGTCGCGCATCAGCTCGTGCTTGGAGTCCGCCATCATCGGGAACGGCAGGTCGGTCAGGTCCGGGTGGTCCTTGCGCCAGGCGTGGTGGACGAACTCGGAGTCGCCGGAGAAGCCGAGGATCTGCGCGTCGCGGTCGGCGAACTCGTCGTTCAGCTTGCCGAACGCGGCGATCTCGGTCGGGCACACGAAGGTGAAGTCCTTGGGCCACGCGAACACGACCAGCCACTTACCCTCGTAGGACTTGTGGTGGATCTGCTCGAACTCCGCGCCCTTCTCCAGCGAGACGCAGGCGGTCAGTTCGAACTCGGGGAACTTGTCACCGACAGTGAGCACACGCTCTCCTTGCAGCGAAGGAGCGTCCGGATCGCGGACACTTCCCATGGGTTGGACGGACCTGATGCTGGCACACGGTGCATTGATTACAGAAATCACTACACTAGGACCCGTTGATCGGAGGTGATTATCAGTGACCGTCAGTAATTCCGGGGCCAGGAAGCGGCTGCCCACTCTGGCCCAGTTGCGGGCCTTCGCGGCCGTCGCCGAGCATCTGCACTTCCGGGACGCGGCCGCCGCCATCGGGATGAGCCAGCCCGCCCTGTCCGGCGCCGTCTCCGCACTGGAGGAGACCCTCGGCGTGACTCTTCTGGAGCGTACGACGCGCAAGGTGCTGCTCTCCCCGGCGGGGGAACGTCTCGCCGTACGGGCCAGGGCGGTGCTGGCCGAGGTCGGGGCGCTGATGGCGGAGGCGGAGGCGGTGCGGGCGCCCTTCACCGGGGTGCTGCGGCTCGGGGTCATTCCCACCGTCGCGCCCTATCTCCTGCCCACCGTCCTGCGCCTGGTCCACGACCGCTACCCGGCGCTCGACCTCCAGGTCCACGAGGAGCAGACCGCCAGCCTGGTCGACGGGCTGCACACCGGTCGGCTCGACCTGCTGCTGCTCGCCGTCCCCCTCGGCATGCCCGGCGTCACGGAACTCCCGTTGTTCGACGAGGACTTCGTGCTCGTCACCCCGCTCGGCCACCGGCTCGGCGGACAGGACGGCATCGCGCGCGAGGCACTCAAGGAGCTGAACCTGCTGCTCCTCGACGAGGGGCACTGCCTGCGCGACCAGGCCCTGGACATCTGTCGCGAGGCGGGCCGGGCGGACGCCCCGGTGACCACCACGGCCGCCGGACTCTCCACGCTCGTCCAGCTCGTCGCCGGAGGCCTCGGCTGCACCCTGCTGCCGCGCACCGCCGTCACCGTCGAGACCAGCCGCAGTGCCCAACTCCTCACCGGCCGCTTCGCCGACCCCGCCCCAGCCCGCCGGATCGCTCTCGCCATGCGATCCGGTGCGGCCCGCGCCGCCGAGTACGGCGAGCTGGCGGACGCCCTGCGGGAGGCGCTGCGGCCGCTGCCGGTGCGCGTCGTCGCCGCGGGCGCGTGAAGCCCGCGAGCCGGTCGGACGAGCGCCGGAACACAGCGGAACGAGGACCGCGAGGCTGCGGGCGGCGACAGCCGGAAGAGGTCGCAGACCCGCGCCGGAACCAGCTGTGGAGGCCGACGGCGCCGAGGGCCGAGGGCCCCCGCCCCCCGGCAGGTGCCCTCGGCCCGTTCGCTCGGTGCGCTCGCCCTGCGCGCCTCACTCCGTGCGCAGGCCGTCCGGCCGCATCAGCCGCAGCAGCGGCGGCAGGCTCAGCAGCGTCACCATCAGGACGACCGCTCCGCCGGCGGCGGTCATCGCCAGCACGCCCGACCAGTCCACGCCCACCGGCGTGTCCGTCATCCGCAGCAGCACCCAGCCCAGCGTGATGCCCACCACCGACGCCAGCAGCAGGCCGAGCCCGATGGGGATCGCCGTCTGCCACAGCACCGACAGGCTCAGCGTGCGGCGGCGGGTGCCGAAGGCGACCAGCGCGGACAGCAGCTTGCGGCGCTCGCGCAACTGCTCCAACTGCGACACCAGCAGGCTCGCCCCGATCAGCACGAGCACGCAGACGGCGCCCACCAGCAGCCCGGTGCGCAGCGAGTCGTACCGCGCGGAAATCTTGGTGGCCGACCAGCTGATCGGATCGGCCACCGGGTCCACGGCGGCGGCGGTGTTGCGGACGTACTCGGAGGCGTCCGGCACCGAATCGTCGACCGACAGGTACAGCTCGCCCCTGACGGCCCGCGCGACGTTGTCCGGCATCGCGCCCGGAGTCATCAAAAAGCCGCCGCGCCGATTGCCGGTCGGGTCCACGATCGAGCGGGCCGTGCCGACCCCCGGCGGGACGGTCCAGGTGACCTCCGCGCGGTCGTCGCGGCCGTAGGCATCCAGGTACAGCTTCTTCCCCGGCCGGTTCAGCTTGGGCGCGTCGCTGGAGTACTCGGCGCCGTCGAGGACGAACAGGTCGCCGTTCGCGCAGGACGTCAGCTTCGCCACCTCGCGCAGGGCCGCGCAGTCGCCGACGGTCAGCGCGGCGCCCAGTTCCGCGCCGTTCTCGCTCTTCCACGAGGCGTCACCGAGGTAGCCCTCCCACAGGGCCGTCACCTTCCGTACGCCCTTGGTGTCCGTGAACTTCTGGACGGTCGGGGCCATCGGGACGCCGTCCGGGAGGCTCACCTGCATCTGCGCCCGGCGCAGATCCCTGCCGGTGTCCTCGGTGTACTGGCCGTCGACCCCGGCGAACAGCATCTGCAACGCGATCGCCGCGGCCACGGCCACCGCGACGCCGTTGACCATCCGGGCCGCTGTACCGCTGCTCAACTGGAGCCGCCGCACGGCCAGTTGCCAGGCGACGCCACCGGCGCCGAGGCGGCCGACGACCGTCTCCACCAGCCACGGCAGCAGTGCGGTGACCCCGACGAGCAACAAGAGGACACCGCCGACCACCAGGTACTGGTTGAAGTCACCGTGGTCGCGGCCCTGTCCGACCATCGGGTAGAGCATCGCCAGCCCGGCCACCGGCAGCAGCAGCCGCCACCACAGCCGGCGCCGCGCGGGTCTCGCCGTACGCACCACGCCGAGCGGCTCGATCACCACACCGCGCAGTGCGAAAAGGGTGACCAGGACGGCGGCGCTCGGCACCGCCACCGCGACCAGCGCGGCCAGCGCGGGGGAGGGATCGAGATAGCTGGGCCACACGCTCACTCCCATCACCTCGACCGATCCCGCCACCTGACGTCCTACCAGGAAGAACACCGCGCCCAGGGCAAGGCCGAGCAGCGCGCCGGCCAGGGCCTCGCCCGCCGCGATGCGCCGGGTCATCCGGCTGTCGGAGCCCACCAGCCGCAGGGCCGCGAGCCGGCGGTCGCGCCGCTCGCCGCCGAACCGCACGGCCGCCGCGATGAACACCGCGACCGGCATCAGCAGCGCGACGATCACCACGATGTTGAGCAGGACCAGTACCGGGTCGGGTTCCTCGGCGGTCGGGTCCGGGTCGCCGAACTCCGTCAGCCGGGCCGTCCGTGAGCCGTCGATGCGCGAGGCGAGCCCCGAGCCGCCCGCGTAGTAGGCGAGTTCCTGCGAGCCGACCAGGCCGCTCTCCCCGATGCTCCCGACGACCCGGTACGGCAGCCGCTCACGCAGCAGCGCCGAACCGTCCGCGGCGAGGAGCTTCTCCAGGGCGGGGGAGACGACCATCTCGCCCTTGCCCGGGAACCGGCTCACGCCGGGCGGCAGCGGTGCCCGCGGCCCCTCCGGCTCCACCAGTCGCCCGCGCACGTTCGTGTCGCGGAACGTGGTGTCGACGTCGGAGATCAGCAGGGTGTCGTCCGCCTTGGGCGGCGCGGTCGGGGCGTACGTGTAGTCCATGCGCGCCTGCTCACGGTCGTGCCGCGCGGCCAGCGCGTTCGGCAGCGCGGTCGACAGCAGCAGCAGCGCCACGCCGAACCCCACCCCGACGGCCGTCAGCACCGCCCGGACCCAGCCCTCCCGCCCGCCCGCGAAGGCGAACCGGACCCCCAGGGCCAGATCACGGCCCCACTGACGCAGGCTCATACGACCCGCTCCATGTCCCGCGACTTCCCGTCCCGTACGACGATCTCGCGGTCGGAGTACGCCGCCACCCGCGCCTCGTGCGTGACCAGCACCACGGCGGCGTTGGCGGATCGGGCCGCCTCCGTGAGCAGTTCCATCACGCGCTCGCCGTTGAGCGAGTCCAGCGCTCCGGTCGGCTCGTCGGCGAAGATCACCCGCGGGCCGGTCACCAGCGACCGTGCCACGGCCACCCGCTGTCCCTGTCCGCCGGACACCTCACCGGGCCGCTTCCCGCGCAGATCGTCGACCTCCAGCCGCTCCATCCACGCCAGGGCGGTCCGCTCCGCCTGCCTGCGCGGGGCGCCGTTCAGCCGCAGCGGCAGCGCCACGTTCTCGACGCAGGTCAGTTCCGGCACGAGCTGCCCGAACTGGAACACGAACCCGAACTCCGAGCGCCGCAGCGCACTGCGCCGGGCATCGCTCATCGTCGCCAGTTCCTGCCCGTCGTACATGATCGAGCCGGAGTCGGGCGGCACGATTCCGGCGAGGCAGTGCAGGAGGGTGGACTTGCCGGACCCGGAGGGGCCCATCACGGCGACGACCTCGCCGGGATGGATGGAGAACTCGGCGCCGTCCAGCGCGAGGGTCGGACCGTAGGCCTTGCGGAGTTCCGCCGCGGCGAGCAGCGAACCGGCGGGGGCGCTCATGCGGTCACCGCCTCTCGCAGCCGGTCGAGACGCGCCGCGGTCAGTTCCAGCCAGCGCAGATCGGCCTCCAGGTGGAACAGGGCGTGGTCGCAGATCAGCTGGTCGGCGAGGTCGCCCCCGCGCTTGCGGTCCGTCAGGATGCGCATGCTGCGCAGGTGCTCCGAGCGCTGCGTGTCCAGGATGTCGGCCGCGTCGCGGTGGGTGAGCAGCGCGAGGACGACCTTGGTGTAGAGCGTCGACTGGAGGTACGGCTCGGGCTTCTCGGGCGTGGCGAGCCACTGGGCGACGTCGGTGATCCCGGCGTCGGTGATGGCGTACCGCTTGCGCTCCGGGCCGCCGCCGGCCTCGATGCCGTCGACCTCGACCAGACCGTTGCGCAACAGCCTGGACATCGTCGAATAGACCTGGCCGTAGTGCAGCGGCCGGTCGTGACCGAACTTCTCGTCGAAGGCCCGCTTGAGGTCGTAACCGTGGCGGGGCCCGGACTCCAGGAGTCCGAGGAGTGTGTGACCGATGGACATGGGGAGCACTGTACACACGGTGTATACGCGGTGTGTATACGTGGAGTGCGGAGGTGGTGGCGTGGCGTGGGGCGGTGCAGGTGAGGGCCGATTGTCACAGGTCTGCAACGGGGGCGGTCGCTGTCGGCCGGGCTGAATCCGGTCCGCCGGCGTCAAGGAGGGTGGTCGGAGCCCGGTCGCCCGTGCCGGCCCGTCCGGCGCCCGGATCGAGGCCGTTCAGGCCGAGGGGGGTCCGGGGGCGGGGCCCTCGGGGCCGGGGGGCCGCCCGCGCCGGGGTATCGGCCCGGCCCCGCCGGGCAGCCTCCCCGCATCCCGCAGAGCGCTCCGCAGCAGGAACTCGATCTGCGCGTTCGCCGACCGCAGCTCATCGGAAGCCCACCGGGCCAGCGCGTCGTACACCAGCGGATCGAGCCGCAGCAGCACCTGCTTGCGCTGCTGCGGCCGACGCCGAGGGGCCGCCCCCTCTTCGGGGGAGGTCACTGGTAGAGCGTCCCCGTGTTCAGTACCGGCTGCGGAGCCCGGTCCCCGCACAGCACGACCATCAGGTTGGACACCATCGCCGCCTTCCGTTCCTCGTCCAGTTCCACGATGCCCTGCTCGGCGATCCGGCTCAGCGCCGCCTCGACCATGCCGACCGCGCCGTCCACGATCTCGCGCCGCGCCGCGACCACCGCGCCCGCCTGCTGTCGCTGGAGCATCGCGGAGGCGATCTCCGGAGCGTAGGCGAGATGCGTGAAGCGGGACTCGACGATCCGCACCCCGGCGGCCGCCACGCGCGCGTGCAGCTCGGCGGCGAGCTTCTCGGTGATCTCCTCGGCGTTGCCGCGCAGCGAGAGCCCGTCCTCGTCGTGGGCGTCGTAGGGGTACTCGATGGCTATGTGCCGGACGGCGGCCTCGGTCTGGGTGGAGACGAACTCCACGAAGTCGTCCACCTCGAAGGAGGCCTGCGCGGTGTCCTGCACCTTCCACACGACGACCGCGGCCAGCTCGATGGGGTTGCCGTAGGCGTCGTTGACCTTGAGGACGGCGGTCTCGTGGTTGCGGACGCGGGTGGAGATCTTCTCGCGGGACGTGAAGGGGTTCACCCAGCGCAGTCCGTCCTCGCGGATGGTCCCCCGGTAGCGCCCGAACAGCTGCACCACGCGGGCCTCGCCCGGTGCCACCGTGTTCAGCCCGCACATGGCGAGGAAGGCGGCGAGCGCGACCAGAACGCCGCCGGTGATCAGCGCGGCCTTGCCGCCGACCGCGGTCACGGCCGTGGCGGCGACGATCATCCCGGCGCCGACCAGCAGGCCGACGAGGCCGGACAGCAGGGCGAGGCCGCCGCCGACGCTGCGGGCCGGGAACTCGTTCACCCGCGGGGCGGGCATCTCGGGCGCGTCGACGGTGGTCGACGGGTCGTGCGTGGACATGGGTTCCCCCGTTTCTCGCGAGCGAGTGAGCCGATGGGACGGCGGTCGC
Organism: Streptomyces sp. NPDC033216; assembly: GCF_055577115.1. Taxonomy (NCBI): domain Bacteria; kingdom Bacillati; phylum Actinomycetota; class Actinomycetes; order Kitasatosporales; family Streptomycetaceae; genus Streptomyces; species Streptomyces sp. NPDC033216. The sequence goes on from NZ_JBVIQK010000002.1 coordinate 366,215, forward strand.
CCGCGGGTCAGCTGCGATCTAGCTAAGTGATATCACTTTATCGCGCGATGGCAACCCTCGGCCCCTCTCGTACGTCGGTCTGGTGGGAGGGATGTGCCGGTTCCCCCGCGAGGGGTGCTGATTCTCACGCCCTCGCGGGGCCGGATCGAGACCCCTTTGTCACAGAGAGCGGTGTTAGCTTTCTGAGCTGACCTGCCTCCGGGCACTGGTGTGACTGCCGACTAGGAAGCGGAGCGAACGGACTCATGGGACGAGCGGATGAGAGACGAGCGCGACAGCGTGGTGGCCGTCGCGCGGCGCCCGGGAACCGCTCGTCGCAGACGACGGCTCCCGAGTCGCGCGCCGCGTCGCTGTCGTCGGCGGAGGGCGCGACGCCCGCCGCGGTGGGCGGGCGCGCGGCGTCCCGCCGCGGCGCGCGGAAGGGCGGCAAGGCAGCGGCGGGCGGCAAGGGCCGGATACGCCGCCTGTTCACCTGGAAGAAGGTGCTCGGCACCTTCCTCGGCTTCACGGTGCTCGTCATCGGCGCCTTCATCGTCCTGTACGTGACGACGCCGATCCCCGACACGGCGAACGCCGACGCGAAGCTCCAGAGCAACGTCTACAAGTACAGCGACGGCACCCTGCTGGCTCGCGACGGCAAGCTCAACCGGGAGAACGTCGACCTCGCCGACGTCCCCAAGCCCGTCCAGCACACCTTCGTCGCCGCCGAGAACAAGACCTTCTACGAGGACGCCGGTGTCGACCTCAAGGGCACTACGCGCGGTGTGCTCAACACGGTCATGGGCAAGGGCGCCCAGGGTGGTTCGACGATCACGCAGCAGTACGTCAAGAACTACTACCTGACCCAGGAACAGACGGTCACCCGCAAGCTGAAGGAACTGGTCATCTCCCTGAAGCTGGACCGGGAGAAGTCCAAGGACTACATCCTGGCCGGCTACATCAACTCCAGTTACTACGGCCGCGGCGCCTACGGCATCCAGGCCGCGGCCCAGGCCTACTACCGCGTCGACGCCGACAAGCTCAGCGTCCCCCAGGGGGCCTACCTCGCCGCGCTGCTCCAGGCCCCCAGCCAGTACGACTGGGCCGCCGCCTCCGAAACCGGCAAGAAGCTGGTCCAGCAGCGCTGGAACTACGTCCTCGACAACATGGTCGAGAAGGACTGGCTGGGCAAGACCGAGCGCGAGGCCATGAAGTTCCCGATCCCCGAGGAGCCCAAGGCCACCCCCGGTCAGGAGGGCCAGGTCGGCTACCTGGTGAAGGCGGCCAACAGCGAGCTGGAGAAGCAGCTCGTCACCCAGGGCGTCGCCGACGACAGCCAGGAAGCCGAGGCGATCGTCAGCGCCGGCGGCTGGAACATCACGCTCAACATCGAGAAGAAGAAGCAGAAGGCGCTGGAGACGTCGGTCAAGGACCAGCTGACCAGCAAGCTGGACAAGAAGAAGCGCTCCGTCGACGGTGACGTCCAGGCCGGTGCCGTGTCGGTGAACCCGAAGACGGGCGCGGTCGTGGCGATGTACGGCGGCGTGAACTACGTCGAGCACTACACCAACAACGCCACCCGCACCGACTACCAGCCGGCCTCCACCTTCAAGCCGGTGATCCTGGCCGCGGCCCTGGACCAGGGAGCGGTGACGCAGGACGGCGAGAAGATCAGCGCGAACACCGTCTACGACGGCACCAGCAGGCGCCCGGTCGTCGGCAGCGACATCGGGTTCGCCCCGCAGAACGAGGACGACGTCGACTACGGCGACGTCACCGTCCAGACCGCGATGAACGCGTCCATCAACTCCGTCTTCGCCCAGCTCGGCGTCGACGTCGGCATGGACAGGGTCCTCAAGACCGCGAACGACCTCGGCATGGACACCGCGGACCTGAAGGCCGTACCCGCGCAGACCCTCGGCACCATGGGCGCGAGCCCACTCCAGATGGCCGGCGTCTACGCCACCCTGGACAACCACGGCAAGAAGGTCACGCCGACGCTCATCAAGTCGGCGGAGAACAGCGTCCACGCGGTGCAGCCGGCCGACCCCATCGGCGACCAGGTCATCACCCGCAAGGCCGCCGACTCGGTCACCTCGGTGCTCACCGGCGTGGTCGACGACGGTACGGCGCGCAAGTCCGTACTGGAGAACCCGAAGCGCAACGGCCAGAAGGTGGCGGGCAAGACGGGCACCTCCGACGACAACAAGTCGGCCTGGTTCACCGCCTACACGCCCGACCTGGTCACCTCGGTCGGCCTCTTCGGCGAGTCCGCCGAGCCGCCGCACCCCCAGGTCACCCTGACCGGCGCGACCGGCCTGATCCCCGGCAAGGGCCGGATCAACGGCGGTGGCTACCCGGCGCAGATCTGGGCGACGTACACCTTCGGCGTCTCCAGCAAGGTCAGCAAGTTCGACCTGGAGACCGACCAGGGCGCGGCGGTCCAGCCGACCATCACGCCGACGCCCTCCCAGTCGCCGTCCAAGGAGCCGTCGCACGAGCCGACCACGGCGACCCCGTCGACCAAGCCGCCGAAGACGCAGACTCCGTCGCAGCAGCCCACTACGGAGGAACCGTCCGAGTCGCCCACGACGGAGGAACCGTCGGAGGAACCCACCACGGGGGAGCCGACGACGGAACAGCCCGAGAACCCGCTGGATCCGCAGTTCGGCCAGTAGGGGCGAGGGCGGAGACGACGGACGAGGGGGCGCCCGGCATCATGCCGGGCGCCCCCTCCTCCGTCGTCCTGCCGCCGAGGCGGTCTAAGAGCCCCGGTTCAGCTCGAACCAGACCACCTTCCCGGTGCTCAGCCGGGTCGCCCCCCACCGGCGGGCCAGCCGGTTCACCAGGTACAGCCCGCGGCCGCCCTCGTCCGTGGCGCGGGCCTGCCGCAGCCGCGGCAGCTGCGGCACGTCGTCGCCGACCTCGCAGCGCAGCACGTCGGTGCGCAGCAGCCGCAGCGTCACGGGCCGGGTGGCGTACCGGACCGCGTTGGTGACCACCTCGCTCACCAGCAGCTCGACGGAGTCCGTCATCTCCTCCATGCCCCAGCGGGCCAGCGCCCGCCGGGCCAGCCGCCGGGCGCGCCCCGGAGCCGCGTCCTCCGGCTCCAGGAACCAGTACGCGACGTCACTGGGAGCGATCCCGTCGAAGCGGGCGGCGAGCAGCGCGATGTCGTCGTCCCGGTCCCCCGGGCCGAGCATGTCGAGCACCTCGTCGCACAGGGCCTCCAGGGGCGGCGGATGGTCGGGACCGGTCAGCTGCGCGGTCGCGGCGAGCTTCTCGCGCAACTGCTCTATGCCGGTCGCCACGTCCCGCAGCCGGGACTCCACCAGGCCGTCCGTGTACAGAAGCAGCGTGGCACCGGCGGGCGCGTCCAGCTCGACGGCCTCGAAGTCGACGCCGCCCACCCCGATCGGGGCGCCGGGCGGCACCCGCAGCACCTCGGCCCGGCCGCCCAGGTGCAGCAGGATGGGCGGGGGATGGCCCGCGTTGGCGATGGTGATGCGGTGCGACACCGGGTCGTAGACGGCGTAGAGGCAGGTCGCCATGCGGTCGGTGCCGAGGCGCTGGGCCTGCTCGTCGAGGTGGTGCAGGACCTCCTGGGGAGGCAGGTCCAGCCCGGCCAGCGTCTGGGCCGTCGTGCGGAGCTGGCCCATGATGGCGGCGCTGGTCATGGAGTGCCCCATGACGTCACCGACCACCAGCGCCACGCGGCTGCCCGGCAGCGGGATCGCGTCGTACCAGTCGCCGCCGACCCGCGCGGTCTCCGCGGCGGGCAGATAGCGCGAGGCCAGCCGCACACCCGTCGGGCGCGGCAGGGTCTCCGGCAGCATCGTGCGCTGGAGCTCGTCGGCGATGTACGCCTCGCGGTCGTACAGCACCGCCTTGTCGATGCCCAGGGCGCTGTGCGTGGCGAGCTGCGCGGCCACCAGCAGGTCGTCCGTCTCGAACGGGATGCGTTCGGGGCGGCGGATGAAGACCGCGGCGCCGATCACCCGGCGCCGGCCGCGCAGCGGCGCGAGGATCGCGCGCTGACCGCCCGGAATGTCCAACCGGTTCTCCGCCCCGAGGAGTTCGGGCAGCGCGGCGGTCGCGGCCGGGGTGTCGGCGAACACCGGACGCACCCCGCGCAGCACCTCCGCGAGCGCCCCGCCCGGCCGGACCTCGCACAGTTCCGCGATCGCCGCAGAGAGTTCGGACAGCTCCGGCGTCTCGAGGGGCGGCATGCCGAGCTGCGCGAACCCGGGCTCGGGCCGGCGCTCCTCGGGGATCCGGTCGGTGCGCCGCAGCCGCAGCACGACGCGGTCGGCGACCGGCCGCTCGTCACCGACGGGCAGCGGGTCGCGCAGATAGACCAGGATCGCGTCGGAGAAGGTCGGCACGGTGGCCCGGCACAGCCCCATCACGATCTCGTCCAGGTCGAGGCCGCGGGCGATCCGCCGGGTCGCCGCGCCCACGAAGCGCAGCCGGTCGCCGTCCCGCCGCATCGGCGTGGGCTGCCGGCCGGCCGTGGGTGCCTGCCCGGTGCGCCGGTCCCGGCCGTCCGGGGGGCGCTCGGCGCGGGTCTCCGCGCCTGGCTGGAGCGGTATGACCTCGGGTGCGGGGCGCGGCCGGTGGGCGTCCGGCTCAGCGGCCGCGGGCTGTGAGTGCTCGGTGTCGGAAACGGCCGGATCCTTCCCCTGGGGGCAGGGCGCCGGACCGCCCGGCGCGGTGGTGCTGCCCGGCGTGGCGTCGGTACGGGCCTGGGGGGCGGTGGACGGTAAGGCGGCGCCCGACGCGGGTCCCTGGGCGCGAAGGAGCGCCCCGCGGGCGTCCGTGGGGTCCACGCCCTGGGGGCGTTCGTACGAGGTGGGCTGCTCCGTCACGCCTGTCGAATCCGTCCGTCCGGGGCTGCGCGCCGCGCGTGCAGTCGGTCCCGCAGAGAACCCGATACCCGGAATACATGTCCCTGGAACGGAATTCCCGCGTGGTCAGAGGCTGTTCCTGTGCAACCGGTGGAGCCACCGCGGCCCCTGCCGGCACTGCCCTCGTACCCCTCGCTCACGTCCTGCCGCCCCTCGGTGACGTTAGGTCAGACCCGGCGCTCGCTCCGGGAGTTGCGGTTGAAGCGCCCTTGCGGAGGACGATCCTACGTTTGCCGCCCGGGGGCACATCAAGGGTCTCATGTGGACAGGCGCGCGGGCGTTCGGTCCCAGTCCTGCGGCAGCGACGGTACCGGCCAGGACGGGTCCGGGCGCCAGTTCTCCCAGCCGTCGGCGAAGGGCGCACCCCAGGCACGGATCACCTCCACCGCCGCCCGGCCGGCCTCCCGGACCCGCTCGGCCACGGCCACGTCCATCAGTCCGTCGTGCTGAGCCTGCGCGAACTCGTCCTCGTCGCGCCAGCCCCAGGAGCGGTCGGGATAGACGCACAGGTCCAGGAAGTGGTCCTCGGAGTCCACGCCGCCGTCCCAACGCGCGAGGGGTTCCTCGAAGTTGACATACCAGTTCTTGAACTGCCAGCCCGGCTCCCAGAACAACCACACCGACCAGGGCTCGCCGGGCCGGGCCAGCTTCAGCACACCGGTGCCGAACCAGCGGCCCGGCACCGTCGTGCGCGGTTTGGTGTAGCGCGTGCGCAGGGGCTCCTGGTGCGGGGGAGTGCCGTCGGCGAGCACGGGCCTGACGCACTGGGTGCCGGGCGCGAGCCACACGGCGAGCAGCTCCCCGTCGTCCCGGACGACGGTGACGGGGCGCGCGATGTGGACACCCGCGCCACCGTTCTCCCGATACCGCCACAGGATCTGGTCCCCGGGCCGCCACAAGCCCGTCGCCCCGCCCGTTCCCACGCGCCTCACCGCTCCGCCGTCTGCCATGCACAGATATTAGGTGCCATGGGCATACGACGCTGCGGGTGCGCCTGATGGTTCTCGTGCCGGGCGGGAAAGGTCACGGACGTGTCATCCGCAGGACGTCGAGCGCCTCGTCGAGCTGCTCGAGCGTGAGGTCACCGCGCTCCACGTAGCCGCCGTCGAGTACCGTCTCGCGGATCGTCCGGCGCTCCGCCAGTGCCTTCTTGGCGACCTTCGCGGCCTCCTCGTACCCGATGTACTTGTTCAGTGGGGTGACGACGGACGGCGACGACTCGGCGTACTCGCGGGCCCGTTCACGGTGGGCGACGATCCCGTCCACGGTCCGGTCGGCGAGCAGCCGCGACACGTTGGCGAGCAGCCGGATCGACTCCAGCACGTTCTTGGCGATGACCGGCAGCATCACGTTCAGCTCGAAGTTGCCGGCCGCGCCCGCCGTGGCCACGGTGGCGTCGTTCCCGACGACCTGCGCGGCGACCATCAGCACCGCCTCCGGGATCACCGGGTTGACCTTGCCCGGCATGATCGAGGACCCGGGCTGGAGGTCGGGCAGCGAGATCTCCGCCAGCCCGGTCCTCGGCCCGGACGCCATCCACCGCAGGTCGTTGGCGATCTTCGTCAGTCCCACGGCGATCGTCCGGAGCTGCCCGCTGGTCTCCACGATGCCGTCGCGAGCGCCCTGCGCCTCGAAGTGGTCGCGCGCCTCCGTCAGCGGCAGCCCGGTGACCCGGGCGACCTCCTGGATGACGGCCGCGGAGAAGCCGGGCGGGGTGTTGATGCCCGTTCCCACCGCCGTGCCGCCCAGCGGCAGTTCTGCCAGCCGGGGCAGGGACGCCGTGAGCCGCTCGACGCCGTACCGCACCTGCGCGGCGTACCCGCCGAACTCCTGACCCAGGGTCACGGGCGTGGCGTCCATGAGGTGGGTGCGCCCCGACTTCACCACGTCGGAGAACTCCTCAGCCTTGCGTTCCAGGGAACCGGCCAGGTGCTCCAGGGCGGGGATCAGGTCGTGGGTGACGGCGGCGGTGGCGGCGATGTGGATCGACGACGGGAAGACGTCGTTGGACGACTGCGAGGCGTTCACGTGGTCGTTCGGATGGACGTCCCGACCGAGCCGTTCGGTCGCCAGTGTGGCGACGACCTCGTTGGTGTTCATGTTGGACGACGTCCCGGAACCCGTCTGGAACACGTCCACCGGGAAGTGTTCGTCCCACTTCCCCTCGGCCACCTCGGCGGCCGCCTCCTGGATCGCCTCGGCGATCTCCTCGTCGAGCACGCCCAACTCGGCGTTCACCTTCGCGGCGGCACCCTTGATCCGGGCGAGCGCCTCGATGTGCGCGCGTTCGAGGCGCTGTCCGGAGACGGGGAAGTTCTCCACGGCGCGCTGCGTCTGCGCCCGCCACTTGGCATCCGCCGGTACGCGGACCTCACCCATGGAGTCATGCTCGATGCGGTATTCGCTCATACCCGGTACAGCGTGCGGGCAGCCCCGCTTGTTCCGGGCGGTGGGCTGTCCGGGGTGCGACGCCCGCCCTCCCCACGCTCGGCCGCGCTCGCGGGAGGGGAATCCCCTCTCGACCCGCCGGCCGCCCCCAGCCCAGTGGCCTGGGGGGCGGCAGCCCCCGGGGACGGGAGGGGAGGGCGGGACCGGAAGCCCACTACGCCTGCCCGGCCCCCCGCACAGGAATCGACGTGAACGTCGGCGACGGCGCCGGATCCCGGAAGAAGTCGTTCCCCTTGTCGTCGACGACGACGAACGCCGGGAAGTCCTCCACCTCGATCCGCCACACCGCCTCCATCCCCAACTCCTCGTACTCCACGACCTCCACCTTCTTGATGCAGTCCTGAGCGAGCCGGGCCGCGGGCCCGCCGATGGACCCGAGATAGAACCCGCCGTGCGCCGCACACGCGTCAGTGACCTGCTGCGACCGGTTCCCCTTGGCGAGCATCACCTTCGACCCGCCGGCCGCCTGGAACTGCTCGACGTAGGAGTCCATCCGCCCGGCGGTGGTCGGCCCGAACGACCCCGACGCGTACCCCTCGGGAGTCTTCGCCGGCCCGGCGTAGTACACCGGGTGGTCCTTCAGGTACTGCGGCATCTCCTCCCCCGCGTCCAACCGCTCCTTGATCTTGGCGTGCGCGATGTCCCGCGCCACGACGAGCGGCCCGGACAGGGACAGCCGGGTCTTCACGGGATGCCGGGTCAGCTCGGCGAGGATGTCGTCCATCGGCCGGTTCAGGTCGATGCGCACGACGTCCCCGTCGGACTCGAGGTGCTCGTCCGTCGTGTCCGGCAGGAACCGCGCCGGGTCGGTCTCCAACTGCTCCAGGAAGACGCCCTCGGCGGTGATCTTCGCGACGGCCTGCCGGTCCGCGGAGCACGACACCGCGATCGCGACGGGGCAGGACGCACCGTGCCGCGGAAGCCGCACGACCCGCACGTCATGGCAGAAGTACTTGCCGCCGAACTGGGCGCCGATGCCGATCTTCTGCGTCAGCTCGAAGACCTTCTCCTCCAGCTCCTTGTCGCGGAAACCGTGCCCGAGCGGCGAGCCCTCGGCGGGGATCTCGTCGAGGTAGTGCGCCGAGGCGTACTTGGCGGTCTTCAGCGCGTACTCGGCGGAGGTGCCGCCGACGACGATCGCCAGGTGGTACGGCGGGCAGGCGGCCGTACCGAGGGAGCGGATCTTCTCCTCCAGGAACCTCATCATGGAGGCCTCGTTGAGGACGGCCTTCGTCTCCTGGTAGAGGAAGGACTTGTTGGCGCTGCCGCCGCCCTTCGCCATGAAGAGGAACTTGTAGGCACCGCCGTCGGTGGCGTACAGCTCGATCTGGGCCGGGAGGTTGGAGCCGGTGTTCTTCTCCTCCCACATGGTGAGGGGAGCCATCTGCGAGTAGCGCAGGTTCAGGTTCAGGTACGCGTCGTAGATGCCGCGCGAGAGGGCCGCCTCATCGGCACCCTCCGTGAGCACGTTCTGCCCGCGCTTGCCCATGACGATGGCGGTGCCGGTGTCCTGGCACATCGGGAGCACGCCGGCGGCCGCGATGTTCGCGTTCTTCAGCAGGTCCAGGGCGACGAACTTGTCGTTGCCCGACGCCTCGGGGTCGTCGATGATCCGGCGCAGCTGCGCGAGGTGGGCCGGGCGCAGGTAGTGCTGGATGTCGTGGATGGCCTCCTCGGCGAGCTTGCGCAGCGCCTCCGGCTCCACCTTGAGGAAGGTCCGCCCGTCGGCCTCGAAGGTGGAGACACCCTCGGAGGTCACCAGCCGGTAGGGGGTGGTGTCCTCTCCCATGGGGAGCAGATCGGTGTACGCGAACTCAGGCATCTCGCCCATTCCTCACTCGACAGACAGCGCGGCCGGCCTCCATTGGCAAGCGCCCACCAGCGTAGAACGCGCGACTGACAGCGACCTTGTGAGGTAAGGCTCAGTTCGGCACCGATCGGCCACGGAGGAGGGGTATCGCGATCTATCGTGTTTGGGTACGCTGCTGCCGTGGACCTTCAGAAGCAGACCGAACCGCCTGTCGCGATGAGCGAGTTGCGCGCCTCGGACGCCGACCGCGACCGCATCGCCGACATCCTGCGCGAGGCTCTCGCCGAGGGGCGCCTCACCGCCGACGAGCACGCCGAGCGCGTCGAGGGCGTGCTGGCCGCGAAGACGGTCGGCGAGCTGGACGCGTTCATCCGGGACCTGCCCGCCGCCCACCAGCGGCATGCCCGGCCGCCCATGCCGGCCCCCAACCGTCCCGCGGCCGGCGCGATCCCGGCCGACCCGGACGACAACCTGGTCGCGATCTTCAGCGCCTCCGTCCGCAGGGGCCGCTGGCGCGCGGGCCGCCGCATCCACGCGTACGCGATCTTCGGCAGCGTCGAGATCGACCTGAGCGAGGCGATCTTCGAGTACCGGCAGGTCGTCATCAAGGCCTTCTCGGTCTTCGGCAACGTCGAGATCCGCGTCCCGGAGAACGTGTCGCTGCGCGGCACCGGCGGCGGCGTCCTCGGCAACTTCGAGGTGGACACCCTCGATTCGCCCGACCCCGACGCCCCGGTCGTCTACGTCGACGGCTGGTCCGTCCTCGGCAACGTCGAGGCCCGACCCGAGCGCGGCAAGGTCGTCGCGGACATCCTCGACCGCGTCCACCGCAAGCTGGACAGAAGTCTGCGCAAGCACCTGGACCGCTGACGCTCGTGGATCCGGCGGTTCGGAACGCAGTGCATAGGCGCGCGCACAGCGGGTAGGCCTTGCTGCGTCGTCTCTCGCTCGCGAAGCCGTCGTCAGGAGTAGACCGTGCTGCAATCGCCGCATTCGTCCCAGGTCGCTGCCGTGCCGGCCCAGCGGGTGCCATCGCGAGACAGGGACCAAGACGCGCCATGGCACACCGAAGCGGTGTGCCGACGCGACGAGGCAGGCCTGTTCTTCGCCCCCTCCAAGGAACCCACCGCCGCCCGGCTGTCCCGCGAGGAGGCGGCCAAGCGGGTCTGCGCGCGCTGCCCGGTCATGGTGGAGTGCCGGGAACACGCCCTGCTGCAACCGGAGCCCTACGGCGTCTGGGGCGGCCTGACCGCGGCGGAACGCCGAGTGGTCCTGGCCCGTCGCCGCCGCCGAGACGTGGAGATGAAGCAGGCGACCAGGCCGACGGACCGCATAGCGGCGGCCGGCTAGAGCCCGACGCCCACGTCGGAGAGGGCGCCCCCACCGCACCGGGGGCGCCCTCTTCGGCGGACGGGCCGCCGCACCCTGAGGGGCGCGGGCCCGTACCGCCCGCTACTTGGCCCGGTCGAAGTCGATGGCGCTGTAGGCCCGCAACTTGCTCAGCCGATGCTCGGAGTCGATCCTGCGCACCGTCCCGGACTTCGACCGCATCACGATCGAATCGGTGACCGCGGTCTCGGACCGGTACCGCACCCCCCGCAGCAACTCCCCGTCCGTGATCCCGGTGGCGACGAAGAACACGTTCTCCCCGGTCACCAGGTCCTCGGTGGTCAGCACGCGGTCGAGGTCGTGCCCGGCGTCGATCGCCCGCTGCCGCTCCTCGTCGTCCTTGGGCCACAGCTTGCCCTGGATGGTGCCGCCGAGGCACTTCACGGCGCAGGCCGAGATGATGCCCTCCGGGGTGCCGCCGATGCCGAGGAGGAGGTCGACGCCGGTGCCCTCGCGCAGCGCGAGGATGGACCCGGCGACGTCGCCGTCGGAGATGAGCTTGATGCGGGCGCCGGTCTGGCGGATCTCGTCGATGATCCCCGCGTGCCGCGGCCGGTCCAGGATGACGACGGTGACGTCCTCCGGGGTGGCCCGCTTGGCCTTGGCGACGCGGCGGATGTTCACCGACACCGGAGCGTCGATGTCGACGAAGTCGGCGGCGTCCGGGCCGGTGACCAGTTTGTCCATGTAGAACACGGCGGACGGGTCGAACATGGCGCCGCGCTCGGTGGCCGCGAGGACCGCGATCGCGTTCGGCATGCCCTTGGCCGTCAGCGTGGTGCCGTCGATCGGGTCCACGGCGATGTCGACCTCGGGCCCGGTCCCGTCACCGACGCGCTCGCCGTTGAACAGCATCGGGGCTTCGTCCTTCTCGCCCTCGCCGATGACGACGACGCCGTTCATCGAGACGGTGGAGACGAGGGTCCGCATCGCGCGGACCGCGGCACCGTCGGCGCCGTTCTTGTCGCCGCGCCCCACCCAGCGGCCCGCGGCCATGGCGGCGGCTTCGGTCACCCGGACCAGTTCGAGTGCGAGGTTGCGGTCTGGGGCCTCGGAGGGGACATCGAGTTCGGACGGCAGATGATGCTCGGTCATCGGAGCGCACCTTTCTGATACGACGACGGCCGGATGAGGGTTCGGCTCGACTCTATCGTCCGTTCGACAGAATGAGCAGGGGACCCCACGGATGAGCGCACCCGGCACCTGCGACGATAGGGGGCGTGGCAGGTTCGAAAGGCAAGACGCAGACGGTCCGGGACATGGTGCTCTCCCTGGGCCTGATCATGGTCGCCGGTCTGGTGATGTACTTCTTCATCCCGCACGACGACAGCGGCGCTCCCGACGTGAAGCGGGTCGACTACCGCGTGGAGCTGCTCACGGCGCGCCGCGCGGCCTCGTACCCGGTGGCCGCGCCGGAGGGTCTGTCCTCGGACTGGAAGGCGACCTCGGTGCGCTTCGACGGCGCCGAGTTCGACGCCTGGCACCTCGGCTTCCACTCTCCCGAGGGGGAGTACGTGGCGGTGGAGCAGTCCACCCAGAGGCGCGCCCGGTTCATCGACGAGGCGAGCCAGGGTGCCCGGGAGACGAAGGTCACCGAGGAGATCGGCGGCCGCACCTGGACCCGCTACACCGGCGGCCGCTACGACGCCCTGGTGCTGGAGGGCGCCGACGGCGCCACGACGGTCGTCGCCGGTACGGCGCCCTTCGCCCAGCTGGCGAAGATGGCGGGCGCGCTGGAGCTGGCGTGAGCCCCTGAGCGCCCTGAGCGCCCCGAGCATGAGGAAGGCACCCGGCGGATCCCGCCGGGTGCCTTCCTCATGTCCCGCACATCGCGTCCGGGACGGCGGGTGCGTGTCTCAGACGGTGGTGACGACCTGCTCGTACGGCAGGCGCGGGGAGCGCGGGTAGGAGGCGCCCTCGCCCGGCTTGCCGATGTTGACGACGATCAGCGGGGTGTGATCGTCGTCCAGGAACTCCTTGCGGATGCCCTCGGCGTCGAAGCCGGTCATCGGGCCGGCGGCGAGACCGGCGGCGCGGATGCCGACGATGAAGTAGGCGGCCTGGAGGGCGGCGTTCAGCGTGGCGGAACCCTCACGGGCCGGGCGCTCGGCGAAGAAGACGTCCTTGGCCTGCGGGAACGCCGGGAAGAGGGTCGGCAGCTCCTCGTGGAACTCGTTGTCCGCGGAGAGGATCGCGACGAGCGGGGCGGCGGCCGTCTTGGCCTGGTTGCCCTCGGCCATGTGCTGCACGAGGCGCTCGCGGGCCTCGGCGGAACGGACCAGGGTGATCCGCAGCGGGGTCTGGTTGAAGGCCGTGGGGCCGAACTTGACCAGGTCGTAGATCGCCCGGACCTGCTCCTCGGTCACCGGCTCGTCGGTGAAGGTGTTCGCGGTGTGGGCCTCGCGGAACAGCAGGTCCTGGGCGGCGGGGTCAAGAACGAGAGACATGGCTGATCTTCCTCGGGTGGGCGTCCGGAACCCGGACGCCGGGCCGGCTGACCCGCTCGACAGTACGGGAAAGAACTTCAACCTTCAACAAAAAGCTCGTCGTCGGTGATCCGCCTCACACCCCTGTCTCACACGCCGGCCCGGACCCGCCCCCTCACTCCTCCTCCGCCGCCTCCTCGGCGAGGGCCGCGTCCAACCGGGCCCGCGCCCCCTCCAGCCAGCGCCGGCACACCTTGGCCAGCTCCTCCCCGCGCTCCCACAGGGCGAGGGACTCCTCCAGCGTCGTACCCCCCGCCTCCAGGCGGCGTACGACCTCGATCAGCTCGTCGCGCGCCTGCTCGTACCCGAGAGCCTCGTCCGTCTTGCTCGTCATGCACCCGATCCCTGCTCGTCGACTCGAACTGCGAACTGACCCGCGGCGACCCGGGCCCGGAGCACCTCGTCCGGCGTCACCTCGGCCGGGTCCCGCACCACATGGCCGTCGGACTTCTGGAGCACCGCGTACCCCCGCTTCAGGGTCGCCGCGGGGGAGAGGCCGACCACCCGCGCGTGCGTGTGCGCCAGCTCCGAGTCGGCGCGGTCGAGGAGATGCCCGAGCGTCCGCCGCGAGCGGTCGACCAGCGAGGAGACATGGTCCGCGCGCTCGTCGATCATCCGGTGCGGATCCTGTATCACCGGCCGGCCGAGCGCGTGGCCCAGCCCGCGCTCCTCGCGCTCCACGAACGCCTCCACACACCTCCTGGCCCGGCCGCGCAGCATCCGCACCCGCTCCAGCTCCTCGCCGACGTCCGGCACGACCTTCTTCGCCGCGTCGGTGGGGGTGGAGGCCCGCAGGTCGGCCACGTGGTCCAGCAGCGGGTTATCGGGCTCGTGCCCGATCGCCGACACCACCGGCGTGCGACAGGCCGCGACCGCCCGCACCAGCTGCTCGTCGGAGAACGGCAACAGGTCCTCCACGCTGCCGCCCCCGCGCGCGACGATGATCACGTCCACGTCCTCCTGGACGTCCAGCTCCTTCACGGCCTGCATGACCTGGGGGACGGCGTGCACGCCCTGCACGGCGACATTGCGCACCTCGAAGCGGACGGCGGGCCAGCGGTGCCGGGCGTTCTCCAGCACGTCCCGCTCCGCGGCGGAGGCCCGCCCGCACACCAGCCCGATGAGCTGCGGCAGGAAGGGCAGCGCCTTCTTCCGCTCGGCGGCGAACAGCCCCTCGGCGGCGAGGGACTTCTTCAACTGCTCCAGACGGGCCAGCAGCTCCCCGACGCCCACCGGCCGTATCTCGACGGCCCGCAACGACAGCTGACCGCGCGGGGCGTACCACTCCGGCTTGGCGTGCACGACCACGCGCGCGCCCTCGCCCACGACGTCGGCGACCGTGTCGAAGACCTGCCGGAAGCACGTCACGCCCACGGAGATGTCGTGCGACGGGTCGCGCAGCGTCAGGAACACGACACCCGCGCCGGGGCGCCGCGACAACTGGGTGATCTGCCCCTCGACCCACACCGCGCCGAGCCGCTCGATCCACCCCCCGATGAGCCGTGAGACCTGACCGACGGGCAGCGGAGCCTCAGCGGACGTATTGACAGCCATGCCGCGAGGGTAGTGGCCCCCGCTGACAACGCCCCGCAGGAGGCGGTCCCCCGGTCCCGGGAACGCGCGCGTGATCTCTGGGGCGCCGCGCCCGGCCTTACGATGGGACGCATGACCGCTTCGTCTGGCCGCCGTGTCCTGCTCGCCGCCCCCCGGGGCTACTGCGCGGGCGTGGACCGCGCCGTGATCGCCGTCGAGAAAGCCCTGGAGCAGTACGGCGCTCCCGTCTACGTCCGCCACGAGATCGTCCACAACAAGTACGTCGTGCAGACCCTGGAGAAGAAGGGCGCGATCTTCGTCGAACGGACGGAGGAGGTGCCGCCGGGCAACATCGTCATGTTCTCGGCGCACGGCGTCGCCCCGGTGGTGCACCAGGAGGCCGAGCGCGGCAGGCTGGCCACCATCGACGCGACCTGCCCGCTCGTCACGAAGGTCCACAAGGAAGCCGTCCGGTTCGCCGAGGACGACTACGACATCCTCCTGATCGGCCACGAGGGCCACGAGGAGGTCATCGGCACCTCCGGCGAGGCCCCCGACCACATCCAGCTCGTCGACGGGCCCGAGGACGTCGCCAAGGTCGAGGTCCGCGACCCGTCCAGGGTCGTCTGGCTGTCGCAGACCACCCTCTCCGTCGACGAGACGATGGAGACCGTGGACGCCCTCAAGAACAAGTTCCCGCAGCTGATCTCCCCGCCCAGCGACGACATCTGCTATGCCACGCAGAACCGTCAGCTCGCGGTGAAGCAGATGGGCGCCGAGGCGGAGCTGGTGATCGTCGTCGGCTCGCGCAACTCCTCCAACTCCAAGCGGCTCGTCGAGGTCGCCAAGCTCGCCGGTGCCCGCGAGGCGTACCTGGTGGACTTCGCCAGCGAGATCGACGAGGCGTGGCTGGAGGGTGTGACGACGGTCGGCGTCACCTCGGGTGCCTCCGTCCCCGAGGTCCTCGTCGAGGAGGTCCTCGGCTGGCTCACCGAGCGCGGTTACGACGACGTGGAGCTGGTGAAGGCCGCCGACGAGCACATCACCTTCTCCCTGCCCAAGGAACTCCGCCGCGACCTGCGGGAGGAGGCCGCCGCACTGGTGGCCGGGCGTGGCGGCAGCGGCCCGGCGGCGACCTCGGTCGAGTGACCGTCAGTCGGCCGTCGTAACGTGGAGCCATGCAGATCTTCGGCGTGGACATCGGTGGATCCGGGATCAAGGGCGCCCCTGTGGACCTGGACAGGGGCGATCTGGCCCAGGAGCGCTTCAAGGTGCTCACTCCGCACCCGGCGACGCCCGACGGCGTGGCGGACGGCGTGCGGCAGGTGGTCGAGAACTTCGGCTGGACCGGCCCGGTGGGCCTGACCTTCCCCGGCGTCGTCACCGGCGGCTCCACGATCCGCACGGCGGCCAACGTCGACAAGGACTGGATCGACACGGACGCGCGGGCCCTGTTCAGCGAGCGGCTGGGCGGACTGCCGGTGACGGTGGTCAACGACGCCGACGCCGCGGGTGTCGCCGAGGTCGCCTTCGGCGCCGGCCGCGACCGCCGCGGCACCGTCATCCTCCTCACCTTCGGCACCGGCATCGGCAGCGCCGTCTTCGTGGACGGCGTCCTCGTCCCCAACACCGAGCTGGGCCACCTCGAGCTGCACGGGCACGACGCGGAGAAGCGGGCCTCCAGCAAGGCCAAGGAGGACGGCGAGCTGACCTGGGAACACTGGGCGCGCCGGGTCCAGAAGTACCTCGCGCACGTCGAGATGCTCTTCTCGCCGGAGCTGTTCATCATCGGCGGCGGCGTCAGCCGCAAGTCCGAGAAGTTCCTGCACTTCATCGACGGCATCAAGGCCGAGATCGTCCCGGCGCAGCTCCAGAACAACGCGGGGATCGTGGGCGCGGCGATGCGGGCGGCGAACGAGAGCCGTTAGCGGTCCGGCCCCGCGAGCAGGGGCCGGAGGTTATCGGCTGGTCCTGGTGGCCCGTCGCCGGGCCGCCAGGACCAGCCGGCGCACCAGCACGGTCAGGGCGGCCAGGAGCGTCCCGCCGTACAGCCAGCCCACCTGGGTGGACAGGGCGGTGGCCAGGGCCATCAGCCGGGCTCCGAGCCCGTCACCGTCCTTCGCCAACGGCAGGATGCCCACGGCGAAGGCGATGGGCACCACGACGGGTGCGGCGAACAGGTCGGCCCGGCGCACCCACAGTCCGCACAACACGCACACCGGCAGGAACAGCACGCCGTACGCCGCCTGCGAGGCGCCCAGCAGCAGCTGGTCGAGCCAGCCGAGCGTCAGCATCAGCAGTGCGCCGAACAGGCCGGCGCCGAGGCCGGTGAGCCGGGGATTCGGCATGCGTCGGCCCGCCCGGGTCGGGAGGGGAGCGGCGGCGCGGGCCGGCTTCGGAAGCCGCGGCCCATCGCCGGCCCTCGGCGGCGCACCGAAGCCGGCACCGGAGCCGCGCGGCGCGTCCGCCCGCCCGGCGCGCACCCCCGGACGGTTCCCGCGGCGGGCGTCGCCGGCCCCGCCGCGACCGGTCTGCGGCGGCAGGGGCGGGGTGCCGCGTCGCGTTCCGTTCCGCGGTGGGCGGGTCCTGTGTTGCTCCACCGGTCCAACTTAGGTCGTTTTATGTGCCGAATCGGGCCCGGGACACGCCGGAGGGGCGACCTTGGCGATGCGTTCGACAGGGCCGCCGGGACGGGCGTGGGCACGCCGTAAACTGGTGGATCGGCCAGCCCTCTGGCCCCCTGGCCCTCTCACTACGGGAAGTCGCAACGTGTCGCTCACGATCGGAATCGTCGGTCTGCCGAATGTCGGCAAGTCGACCCTGTTCAACGCCCTGACCAAGAACGACGTGCTGGCGGCCAACTACCCGTTCGCCACGATCGAGCCGAACGTGGGTGTCGTCGGCGTTCCCGACGCCCGGCTCACCAAGCTCGCGGAGATCTTCGCCTCGCAGCGGATCCTCCCGGCGACCGTCGACTTCGTCGACATCGCGGGCATCGTGCGCGGTGCGTCCGAGGGTGAGGGTCTGGGCAACAAGTTCCTGGCGAACATCCGCGAGTCCGACGCGATCTGCCAGGTCATCCGCGCCTTCAAGGACGAGAACGTCGTACACGTCGACGGCAAGGTCTCCCCGAAGGACGACATCGAGACGATCAACACCGAGCTGATCCTCGCCGACCTCCAGACCGTCGAGAAGGTCCTTCCCCGGCTCCAGAAGGAGTCGCGCATCAAGAAGGACATCGGCCCGAAGGTGAAGGCCGTCGAGGAGGCGAAGGAGATCCTGGAGAAGGGCGACACCCTCTTCTCACACGGCATCGTCCAGGGCACCGAGCGCAACGAACTGCTGCACGACCTGCACCTGCTCACCACCAAGCCCTTCCTGTACGTCTTCAACGTCGACGAGGACGAGCTGGTCGACGAGGACTTCAAGGACGAGCAGCGCGCCCTGGTCGCCCCCGCCGAGGCGATCTTCCTCAACGCCAAGCTGGAGGCCGACCTCGCCGAGCTGGACGAGGCGGACGCCATGGAGCTGCTGGAGTCGGTCGGCGCCGAGGAGCCCGGTCTGGCCACCCTCGCCCGCGTCGGCTTCGACACCCTCGGCCTCCAGACCTACCTCACGGCAGGCCCCAAGGAATCCCGCGCCTGGACGATCAAGAAGGGTGCCACCGCCCCAGAGGCCGCCGGCGTCATCCACACCGACTTCCAGAAGGGCTTCATCAAGGCGGAGGTCATCTCCTTCGCCGACCTGGTGGAGACCGGCTCGGTGGCCGAGGCCCGAGCCAAGGGCAAGGCGCGCATGGAGGGCAAGGACTACGTGATGCAGGACGGGGACGTGGTGGAGTTCCGCTTCAACGTGTAGCGGGTTGGTGGCCACCACGCTGCCGTTCCGGTGAGCGCGCCGGTCGAAAAGGAGTTCGACTGCCCGGGGTCGGACCCCTGGCCTTTTTCCCGTGCCGGGACGGTGCCGACGGTGCCGGGACGCCGGCGAGGCCCCCGTGCCGGATCGCGGGCCGCCTTCCCGCGAGGGGCGACCACCTCGGCAGGCGGGACCGGGTCGAGTGCCTGCCACAGGCGCTGGGCCCGGGAACGGCGAGCGGTACGGGGCAGCGCCCGGGAACCGTCGGGTACGGAGGGGACGTGGTTTATTGGGAGGCGCGTTGTTGTCGATGCCGGGGGAGGCAATGCAGTGCGTGACGGGGTTGCGCTCGCCGAGCAGATCGCCGAGCGACGGGCCGGGACCGGCGATCCGCGGGTGCTGCTCGGGGAACTGAGGCGAGCGCGGATGCTCGTACCGCTGGACCGGGGTGGGCTGTGGACGGGGCATTTCGGCGGTGTGCGCTGGGTGTTCGCGTTCACGGGCGAGGAGGCCCTCGCCCGCTTCGCGCGATCGCGGGCGCGGGAGTCCGGGAGCGCCGAGGACAGCGCGCGGCACTGGGAGTTCGCCGAACTGCTCGGCGCCCGGCTGCTCGACGAGATCATCCCGGCGATGGGCGAGCCCGCGGGCATCGCCGTCGACGTCGCGGACCTCGACGGTTCCATGCTCTTCCCGCCCGCCATGGGCATCGTTCCGGACGCAGCCGCCGTCGATACGCCTGAGGAGCCCGTCGGCGGGACCGGCGCGACCCACGGGACCGGCAGGGCCGCAGGGGGTGCCGCCTGATGGGTGACGGGGCGAAGGATCTCGGTGTCGACGCCTACACCGTTCAGCGGCTGACCCAGGGCATACGCAACGCGGTCGGTGAGCTGAAGGAGATCGGCACGAGCACCGGAGCGGTGCTCGGCAAGGGCTTCTCCGAACTGGCGATGACCGGCATGGAAGCCGGGCACCACGGCCTGTCCGTGGACTTCGAGGACTTCTGCGAGCGCTGGGAGTGGGGCGTGCGGGCGCTGATCCAGGACGCCAACGGCGTCGCGGCGAAGCTCGGCCTGGCCGCCGGGGTGCTGTGGGAGGAGGACCAGTACGTCCAGGGTTCACTGAAGTTCGGCGTCAACGCGCTCGCCGGCGGCAGCCCGTACGCCTCCGAGGAGGACATCGCGAAGCAGGACTGGGGCGACGTGTTCACACCGGACGCGCTGAACCCGGACTGGAGCGCCGAGTCGTGGGACCGCGCCGGTGACGAGATGGGCCAGACCTGGAAGGACACCGGGCGCGCGGTGCTCACCGAGGGGCAGGGCGGCGAGCGGGCGCGGATGCTCAACGACGTCTTCGGCATCGACCAGGAACAGTTCGACAAGGCCGTCGACGACACCTTCGGGCCGTCGCCCGAGGAGCGGGCCCAGCAAGGGCAGCAGAACGACGGCGGGGGGAACTGACGTATGGGCATCGGGGACTTCGTCAGTGACATCACACCGGATGTCGTCGAGGACGCGGTCGAGGACGGCGTCGAGTGGGCCGGCAACCGGATCGAGGACGCCGGCAACTGGACGGCGGACCGGCTCGAGGACGTCGGGTGGGAGTCCGGCGCGGACTGGGTGCGCGAGCAGTCGCGTTCCGTGGCGAACCGGATGGGCGCCGAGGTCGACGAGATGGACCTCGGGCAGACCGAGGACAAGACCAAGCTCGTCTACGGCTCGCCCGGCAAGCTGCGCTCCACCGCGTCCCACCTGCGTGACTTCACGAACGCGTTCAACGACGTCGGGCTCGGTCTCGAAGGGCTCGACTCGGACTCCTTGCAGGGTCAGGCGGCGGACGCGTTCCGCAGGACGGTGAAACTGGAGCCGCCCAAGTGGTACAAGGGCGCGGACGCGTTCGAGGGAGCGGCGAAGGCGCTGGAGTCGTTCGCGGACACGGTGACCTGGGCACAGGGCCAGGCGCAGCTCGCGATCGACAAGTGGAAGGAAGGCACGAAGGCCTCGGCGGACGCCCTGGACGCGCACAACAAGAAGGTCGACGACTACAACAGCGCCGTCGACAAGTACAACGCGACGCCCGCCGACAAGCGTGACCCCGCCGCACTGCCGGCGAAGCCGGGCGGGTTCTCCGACCCCGGCAAGGCGAAGATGCAGGAGGCGCAGGACATCCTCGCCGAGGCGCGCAAGCAGCGGAACTCCGCCGCCGAGACCGCGCGCAAGGCCGTGCGGAAGGCCCGGGACGAGGCGCCGCCCAAGCCCTCCTACGACGAACAGCTCAAGGACGGACTCGACGAGTTCGACTTGATGAAGACCCACTTCGGCATGGGCGCGGTCAAGGGAACCGCGGGCATCGTGAACTTCGTCCGGGGCCTCAACCCGCTGGACCCGTACAACATCACGCATCCGGCCGAGTACGTCACCAATCTCAACAGCACCGTCGCCGGACTCGTCCAGGTCGCCAACGACCCCTGGGGCACCGGCAAGCAGATGCTGGACACCTTTATGAAGGACCCGGCGGAAGGGCTCGGCACGTTGGTGCCGGACGCCATCCTCACCGCCGCGACGGGCGGTGCCGGAGCCGCCGTGAAGGGCGTGAGGCTCACGGACGAGCTGGCGGACGCCGCGAAGGCGCGCCGTGCCCGCGACCTCAGGGAGACCGTCCGCAGGCTCGACGGCAAGCGGTGCGGCCGTGAGCCCGTCGACTTCGCCACCGGCCGCATGTTCCTGCCGCAGGAGGACGTGCTGCTGCCGGGCAGCCTGCCGTTGCTGTTCCGCAGGGACTTCGAGTCCTCGTACCGGGCGGGCCGCTGGTTCGGCGAGAGCTGGTCGTCGACGATCGACCAGCGTCTGACCGTCGACCCGATCGGTGTCGTCTTCCACGGTGAGGACAACCTGCTCGTCCCGTACCCGCACCCCGCCCCCGGCGCGCCGGTGCTCCCCGAGGCGGGGCCGCGCTGGCCGCTGGAGCGGCACACCGACGGCAGTTACACGCTCACCGACCCGGACACCGGTCTCGTCCGTCACTTCCTCGCCCCGCCCGGCGCCGAGCCGGGGGACAACGGCTCCGCGCCGCTCGCCGAGATCGCCGACCGCCACGGGCGCAGCATCATCGCCGAGTACGACGAGGAGGGGGCCCCGCTCGCCCTCACCCACTCGGGGGGCTACCGCCTCACGTTCACCACGGAGAACCGCCGGATCACCTCGCTGAGCCTCGGCGGCACCGAGATCGCCGGATACGGATACAGCGAGGAAGGCCATCTCACCGAGGTCACCAAATCCTCCGGCATCCCGACCCGGTTCGACTACGACACCGAAGGCCGCATCGTCGCCTGGACCGACACGAACGGCTCCAGCTACAGCTTCGTGTACGACGACAGGGACCGGTGCGTGTCCCAGACCGGCGCCGAGGGGCATCTGGGCTCGGAGTTCCACTACAGCGACCCGAGCCCCGACACCGGCCTGACCACCACCACGGTCACCGACTCCCTCGGCCACACCTGGCGCTACACGGTCAACAGCCACCTCCAGGTCGTCGCCGAGACCTGGCCCACCGGCGCGACGATCCGCTACGCCTACGACCGCGACGACCGGCTGCTGTCCCGTACCGATCCTCCCCCGCGAGCGGGGGGACTCCCGGGCGCGCGCACCGAGTTCCGCTGGGACGACGACGGTCGGCTCGTCTCGACGACCCGTCCCGACGGCAGCGTGCAGACGGCGGCCTACGACAGCGACGGCCGCCCGGTCGAGCTGGTCCAGCCGGGCGGGCTGCGCTGGAAGCAGGAGTTCGACGAAGGCGGCAACCGGGTCGCGGTCACCCACCCCGCCGGGGGTACCACCCGCTACACCCACGACGCGCTCGGCCACGTCACCTCGGTCACCGACCCGCTCGGCGCCACGACCCTGCTGCGCCACAACGCCGCGGGCCTTCTGATGGCCCAGACGGCCCCCGACGGCGGTACGACGACGTACGTGCGGGACGCCTTCGGCCGGATCACCGAGCGCACCGGACCGAACGGCGGCGCCGCCCGCTTCGAGTGGACCCCTGAGGGCCGGCTCGCGCGGTTCACGGGTCCGGACGGTGCCGTGGAGTCGTGGACGTACGACGGCGAGGGCAACTGCCTCAGCCACACCGACCCCGAGGGCCGCACCACGACCTTCGAGTACACCCACTTCGACCTGCTCACGGCCCGCACCGACCCCGACGGCACCCGCCACGAGTTCACGCACGACACCGAGCTGCGCCTCACCGAGGTGAGGAACCCCCTCGGCCTGCGGTGGAGCTACACCTACGACTCGGCCGGCAACCTCGTCGCCGAGACCGACTTCGACGACCGCACCGTCGCCTACGACGTCGATCCGCTGGGCCGGGTGCTCACCCGTACCACCCCGCTCGGCGCGGCCGTCCGCTACGAGCGGGACGTGCTCGGACAGGTCGTCCGCAAGGACGCCGGCGGCGCCGAGACGACGTACGAGTACGACCCCGCGGGCCGGCTGCTGCGGGCCGTCGGGCCCGACGCGGAGCTGACGTACGCGTACGACCGCCGGGGCCACGTCAAGACCGAGCTGGTCGACGGGCGTGCCCTGTCGTTCTCGTACGACGCGGCAGGGCGCCGCACCCGGCGCGTCACCCCGGCCGGCCACGTCACGTCGTACACGCACGACGGCGCGGGCCGTGCCGCCGCGCTGACCGTCGCGGGCCACGACATCGTGTTCACGCGTGATGCCGCGGGGCGCGAGCTGACCCGCAGCGTCGGGGAGACGCTCACGCTGACATCGGACTGGGACGCCGCGGGACGGCTCACCGCCCAGGAGATCGCGCGCGGCGGCCACCGGCTGAACCTGCGGACGTACCAGTACCGCGAGGACGGCCATCTCGTCGCGGTCGACGACGCCCTGCGCGGCCCGCGCCGCTTCGGCCTGGACACGACGGGCCGGGTCACCTCCGTCACGGCCCACCAGTGGAGCGAGTCCTACGCGTACGACGGCGGCGGCAACAACATCTCCGCCGCCTGGCCGGACCGCCACGCCGGCGGCGACGCGCGCGGCAGGCGCTCCTACACCGGCACCCGGATCACGGAGGCCGGGGCCAACCGCTACGTGTACGACGACGCCGGCCGGCTGATCCGCCGCTCGAAGGCCCGGCTGTCGAAGAAGCGTGACGTGTGGACGTACGCGTACGACGCCGAGGACCGGCTCACCGAGGTCACGACCCCGGACGGCACGGTGTGGCGCTACCGGTACGACCCGCTCGGGCGGCGCATCGCCAAGGAGCGCATGGCGGCCGACGGCCGGGCGGTGGCGGAGCGTACGCACTTCGTCTGGGACGGTCCGGTGCTCGCCGAGCAGACCACGGAGGTCCCCGGCGAGCTTCCCCACCACACCACGCTGAGCTGGGACCACGAGGGCCTCACCCCCGTCGCCCAGACCGAACGCCTCACCGACGCGGCCACCCAACGGGAGATCGACGCGCGGTTCTTCGCGATCGCCACCGACCTCATCGGCACCCCGACCGAACTCATCGACGAGGACGGGCGCATCGCCTGGCAGAGCCGCACCACGCTGTGGGGCGTCACGACGTGGAACGCCAACGCGTCCGCGTACACACCGCTGCGGTTCCCCGGCCAGTACTTCGACCCGGAGACCGGCCTCCACTACAACCACCACCGCTACTACGACCCGCAGACCGCCCGGTACACCACGCCTGACCCGCTGGGCCTCGCGCCCGCGCCCAACCCGACGGCTTACGTGCACAACCCGCACCGGTTCAGCGATCCGCTGGGCCTCGCGCCGTACGAGGACAACGGAGGGCTCGGCGATCTCATCGAGGTCAACAAGCCCGACGCCGACGCGGACAAACTGGCCGAGAAGCTCGGCGGAGACCCCCGCAGAAGGTTCGCGAACGACCCGGACGGACGCGAGTTCGACGCGATCAGCGACGAGTACGTGGCCCAGGCGAAGCCCGCGGACTTCACCCTGAACAAGAAGTTCCGCAAGCAGGCGCAAGCCACGTTCGAGGCGGCGATCCAAAGTGGCCGCACGCCGTACTTCCAGTTCGACGGACCGCCCGGACCAGGGGTGATCGATAAGCTCCAGGAGTACGGACGCCGGTACGGCGTCGAGCCGGTGATCGACACGAATCCGCTGGAGTGAGGGCATGTACGAGTTCCATGGCTGGTTCGGTATCTCGGAGGACCCCTACGAGGACGACCCGCAGGCCCTGAGGGCGGGTGTCGAGGAGCTGCGTGCGCGGATCGAGGGGGTCCAGTGGGGCTCCAGCTGCAAGGTCGTGCTCGACGTCCTCAACGGACTGCCCGTCGTCACGGCCACCGGCCAGACGAACCACATCGGCCCCGAGGCCGGACAGCTGGACGAACTGGTGGCGTACATCGCGCGCCGCTTCCCCGGCTCGTGGGGGCTGCTCCACGACCGCTCCGACGAAGGCGACATCCCGAACGCCGACAACGCGTTCCGGGTGCGCGTCGTGCGCAGGGGGGCCGTCGAGGAGCGCCTGGACCCGTTCCTGTCGCCGTGCAATCCGGTGATCGAGGACTGAGCCCAAGACGCTCGCCGGGAGGCTTCCGCCGCGCGGGACGGCCCGGCGCTCGGGCCCGCCTCCTCCCCGGCCGGACCCAGGCACGATCCGCCGGCCGCTCCCATGCCGGTCGGGCCGCGGGAGGAGGAGGCCGACAGGGCCTGGTCGGCGGCCCAGGAGGAGAGGACGCGCAGCCCTTCGAGCGCGCCGGACCGTGCCACGGGCCGGGCGGACTCGAGCGTCAGGGGCCGGGCGCCGATCCCGGGGAAGTGGCCGCCGTCGGCGCACAGGGGCGGCGATCGTGAGCCCGAACAGTCCGTGCGACGCGGTAAGCCCGTTCACCGCCCGGATCGTGGTATTCGTGCCCCCCGTACCGCCCCCGCTCGTACCGCGCTTACCATGCGCCCAGTCGTACGTCAGTTCCGCGTCGCAGTGTGCAGCCTCGCGGCCCGCGCCGCCCGCCCCGTCTGATCCAGGAGCACGGTACTCGTGTCCATACCCCCGCCCCCCGGGCCCCAGCAGCCTCCGGACCCGTACGGGCCTCCCCAGCCGCAGGGCCCGTACCCGCGGCAGCCGTACGGCCCGCAGGCGCCCCACGGGCCCTACGCGGGGCCGCCGTACGCGGTCTGGGGGCAGGGGTACATGCCCCTCAACCGGCCCGCGCCGGTCAACGGGATCGCGATCGCCGCCCTCGTCCTCGGCGTGCTGTGTTTCCTGCCGGCCGTCGGTCTGGTGCTCGGGATCATCGCGCTGGTGCAGATCAGGAAGCGAGGGGAGCGCGGCGCCGGCATGGCCATCGGCGGGGCCGTGCTGTCCTCGCTCGGGCTCGCGCTGTGGGTGCTGGCGCTGGCCACGGGAGGCGCGTCCTCGTTCTGGGAGGGCTTCCAGGAGGGCGTGCGAAGCAACTCGAGCCTCTCCCTGGTCAAGGGCGACTGCTTCGACGTGCCGGGCGGCTCTCTCGACGAGGACCTCTACGACGTCGACACGGTCGACTGCGCCGGTGAGCACGAGGGCGAGGTGTTCGGCACCGTCCGGCTGTTGGGCGGGAGTTACCCGGGCGACGAGTCCGTGGCGGACGAGGCCGAGGACAAGTGCTACCCGCTCGAGGCGCAGTACACGATGGACACCTGGACGCTGACCGACGAGATCGACGTCTACCACCTCACGCCCACCCGTGAGAGCTGGGAGTGGGGCGACCGCCAGATCGTCTGCGTCTTCACCCACACCGACGAGCGGTCCACGCTGACCGGCTCGCTGCGCTCCGACGCCACGACGCTGACCGTCGACCAACTGGCCTTCCTCAAAGCCGTGAACGCCCTCGACGACGCGCTCTACGAGGAGCCCGAGGAGTACGCCGAGGAGGACCTGAGCGCCAACCAGGCCTGGGCCGGCGACGTCGCGGACGCGACCGCAGAGCAGGCCGGGGTGCTGAAGGGGCACGCCTGGCAGGCCGGTGCCCGCCAGCCCGTCGCCGCCCTCGTGAAGGACATGGGCAAGGCGGGCAAGGCGTGGACGGCGGCGTCGACCGCGGCCGACGTGGACACCTTCTACGAGCACTACGACACCGCCTACTCGTACGTCGACGGCACCGCGACCGTGACCGCCCGCAAGGCTCTGGGGTTGGCCACCACGGCGCCCACGTACGAGGACGACGGCGGGGACGGGAGCACCGGTGGCAGCACCGGGGGAAGTGATGACGGTCTGGACGTGTGATCGCGTCCATAGCGGGGAGAAACCGCCTGCGTAAAGCCCCTCCGCGAGATAAGTCATCACATCGAGTGATTCCCTGGCCTTTGCTTGCACAGGACAACTCATGGTTGCGACGCTGTCGCTGTCCGTACAACCTGATGGGAGCGGCCAGTGACATTCGGTGAGCAGCCTGCGTACCTGCGCGTCGCGGGCGATCTCCGCAAGCAGATCGTCGACGGCTCCCTGCCACCGCACACCCGCCTCCCCTCCCAGGCCCGCATCCGCGAGGAGTACGGCGTCTCCGACACCGTCGCACTGGAGGCGCGCAAGGTGCTGATGGCCGAGGGCCTGGTCGAGGGGCGCTCCGGTTCGGGGACGTATGTGCGCGAGCGGCCCGTGCCCCGCCGGATCGCCCGCTCGGGGTACCGCCCGGAGAGCGGCGCGACCCCCTTCCGGCAGGAGCAGGCCGACGCCCGGGCGCGCGGCACCTGGGAGTCCGGCAGCGAGCAGGTCGAGGCCGGTCCGGGCGTCGCCGAGCGGCTGGCCATCAAGCCCGGCGACCGCGTGATGTGCACCAAGTACGTCTTCCGGGAGGCCGGTGAGGCGATGATGCTCTCCACCTCCTGGGAGCCCCTCGCCCTCACCGGCCGTACACCCGTGATGCTGCCCGAGGAGGGACCGCTCGGCGGCATGGGCGTGGTCGAGCGCATGCGCGCCATCGACGTCATCGTGGACAACGTCACCGAGGAGGTCGGCGCCCGCCCCGGCCTCGCGGAGGAACTCCACGCCCTCGGCGGCGTACCGGGGCATGTCGTCCTGGTCGTCCAGCGCACCTACTACGCGTCGGGCCGCCCGGTCGAGACGGCCGACGTCATCATTCCCGCCGACCGTTACCGGGTCGCCTACCACCTGCCGGTGAGATAGGCGCCCACCGCCCGCCGGTGGGACAGCCGACCACCCGGCCGGTGGGACAGCCGGCCACCCGGCCCGCCGGCAGGACAGCCGGCGTCACTCGCCGGTGAGGGGACCGGCGACCCGTCCCCACTGTGTGGCCCGACCATGTCCCCGATGTCGTGACGGGACCCGTCCCCGGTGCGGTGCGGTGCCGTGCGGTGTGGGCGGCGCGGCTGTGCGAGCGAGGCGGCGCGCACCCCGGCGGCAGCGGCGCACACCCCGGTGGCGGTTGCCGCCGGAAACGGCCTGCCCAGGGGCCTTCCACAGGCCGTCGGAATCCGGTCGTTCTCGCGCGTTCCCGCAGGTCGCCCGCTGGGCGCCCGGCAGCGCGCCGACCGGAGAGGTCGTAGTGCGCGGGCGGCGCGTTCGGCCCCGCGCGCCCCTGGGCGCCCTGGCTGGTTGCGTACCTGTTTGTGAAAATCCGTATTCGCTCCGTAAAGGTTAGGCGTACGCTCGGGCATATGCGGACTGCGGTTTCCTCACAGGGCGGGGCGCGGATCGCGCCGCGGACGGGACCCGGCCGGGCCGGGGCGAGAAGGGGGCGTGGGATGTGATGAACGACAGCACCGTCTCGCTGCCCTGGCTCGTCATACGCCAGGACGACAACGGCAATCGCTACCGCGTCGGCCGGTACGCGACCCGCGCCGAGGCCCAGAAGATCGCGGACAGTCTCGACAGCCGCGGCCACAAACAGCTCTACTGGGTCGAGCACATCGGATGACACGGCGACGACGTACGGAACCGACGCCCCGACCGCTCCCGTAGGCTCCCGCGCATGACGGAACGGATCGTGGTGGTCGGAGCCGCCCTTCTCGACGGCGACCGCCTGCTCGCCGCACGCCGCAGCGCACCCCCCGAACTCGCCGGACGCTGGGAACTGCCCGGCGGCAAGGTCGAACCGGGCGAGCGGCCCGAGGAGGCCCTGGTCCGCGAACTGCGCGAGGAACTCGGCGTGGACGCGCGGGTCATGGAGCGCGTCCCGGGGGAGTGGCCGCTGAGGCCGCCGTACGCCCTGCGTGTGTGGACCGCCCGGCTGGCGCCCGCCTCCGCCGCCCCCGCCCCTCTCCAGGACCACGACGGCCTGCGCTGGCTCACACCCGAGGAGATCTGGGACGTCGACTGGCTCGACCAGGACGTCCCGGCCGTACGGGAGGTGGCGGCGCGGCTGGGGACCGGGGCGGGAGAGCCGCCGCGGGCGGCGGCCGACGGAAGCTGACCCCACCGCCGCATTCCCGGCCCCCAACGCTTTCCGCACCTCGGCCCCGGCGTTACCCCGCACTCCCCAGCGCTCTCCGTATCCCGGCCCCCGGCGTTCCCGCGTGCCCTCGGTGCCACCGCGCGCCCTGTGGCGCGGTACTGCATCCGAATATGGGGTATGTCCCCATTAACCCCACGAAACAGGGCATGGGGGGGCTTCGCTGGCCTGGGAAGTGATCGGCGTGATCGACACCGGAGGCGACTGCGCCGAGTGGACGTTCCCCGCGGAGGCCGGCGCCGTGCGCACCGCCCGCGCCGCAGTACGGGGGCAGTTGCGCCGATGGGGCCTCGACAGCCTCGGCGACATCGCCGCCCTGCTGGTCAGCGAACTCGTGACGAACGCCCTGCGGCACGCCACCGGTCCCATCGGGGTCCGCCTGGTCCGGCCCGCCGGTCTGCCCGAGGTGCTGCTCGTGGAGGTCTCCGACCCGGTGCCGGAGCCGCCCCGCGAGCGCGCCGCCCGGCCCGAGGACGAGAGCGGCCGAGGACTGCAATTGGTGGCCTCCTCCTCGCGCCGCTGGGGGAGCAGACCCGGCGGCACGGGCAAGACGGTGTGGTTCGAACTGGCGGTCCCCGGCTGAGAGCGCGCTCGCGCACCGGGTCCGAAGGCGGGAGGAGGCCGGGCCCGAGGCCGGGAATCCGGACTTCCCCGGCCCGCCCGGCGGCCGTCGGGACACGAGTCCGGCGAACCGGGCCGTCAGGTGGGGTTCGATGACGTGTCCGCTGGTTAGAAGACTGGAAGTGTTGTCACGGGACGGTCCGAAAAAAGCCTGACCGTGCTGTGATCGTGAACACCGTGTCGTGCGGCGCCGTAGTGCTGGATACTGCGGGCAGCCGCAACCGGTGACCGGTGCCGGGCGCGGTGAGCTGGAGGGGACGGTTCGCGTGAGCGAGATACCAGCGAAGGCCACGGAGTCCGAGGACCCGTCGGACGGCGCGAGGGCGGAGACCGCGGATACGTGCGCGGGCGACGCCGGACACACCCGTGCCGACTGCGAGGGTGTGGTGCCGGCCGGCGACGCGCTGTGGCAGAGCAGTCCGCCCGGCTCCATCTACGACTACATCAAGGTCGCCTCCTTCTCGATCGGCCCCGACGGACTCGTCGACCAGTGGAGCGTGCGCGCCGAGCAGATCTTCGGCATCCCCGCCGACCGGGCCGTCGGCATGGACCCCATCGAGGCGTTCGTCGACTCCGACCGGCGCGAGCGCGGTCAGCGCAAGATGTCCGAGATCCTCGACGGCCGCGAGTGGACCGGCGTCGTTCCCTTCCGGATGCCCGAACCCGAGGACGGGACGCGCGGCGAGCAGGGCCTGGCCGAGGTGTACGTCATGCCGACGCGTACCCAGGAGGGCGAGAAGGCCGCCGTCTGCATCGTCGTCGACGTCCGGACCCTGCGCAGCATCGAGACCGACCTGGCCGCCTCGCAGGCGATATTCGGTCAATCCCCGTTCGGCTTCCTGCTGATCGACCCCGAACTGCGGGTCCGCCGCGCCAACGAGAGGTTCGCGTCCATCTTCGGCGGCACGCCCGACGACCACCGCGGCAAGGGAGTCCAGGACTATCTGCCGAGGTCGGAGGCCGAGCGGGTCAGCGCGGTGCTGCGCCGGGTGCTGGAGACCGGCGACTCCATCACGGACATGCACGTCACGGGCTTCGTGCCGGGCTCCGAGGAACGCCGGCACTGGTCCATCAACCTCTACCGCGTGCACAGTGGTTCCGGTCGGCCGATCGGCATCGCCTGGCTCGGCACCGACATCACCGCCCGCCGCGCCGCCGCCCGCGAGGCCGCCGCCGCGCGGCGCAACCTCGCCCTGCTGAACGAGGCGGGCGCCCGCATAGGGAACTCCCTCGACCTGGAGACGACCGCGCGCGAACTCCTCGACGTCGTCGTGCCCGGGTTCTGCGACCTGGCCACCGTCGACCTCTACCAGGGGCTCCTGGCCGGCGACGAGACCCCCACCGGCCTCACCGACGGAAGCGCCGAACTGCGCCGCGTGGCCTTCTCGTCCGCCGTGTCCGACGCGCCCTTCCCCGGTGGCGGGGCGGCCGTCGCGGTCGGCGCGGTCCACCACTTCCCCTTCAACTCGCCCTGCGCCGACGCCCTGCGCACGGCCCGCCCGGCAACCGTCCCCGGCGAGGAGGGCGGCCTCGTGCAGTCCACCCTCGCCGTTCCGATGGTCGCGCACGACACGGTCGTGGGCCTCGCGCAGTTCTCGCGGACGAAGGGCAGCGAGCCGTTCGGGGACCGGGACCGGGATCTCGCGGTGGAGCTGGCGGCGCGGGCGGCGGTCTGTATCGACAACGCGCGGCTGTACCGGCGTGAACACGAACGGGCGTTGATGCTCCAGCGGTCGCTGCTGCCGCCGGGCGACCCGGTCGCCTCCGGCCTGGACATCGCCTGCCGCTATCTGCCCGGCAGCGTCGCCTCGGGCCGCCCCAGCGAGGTCGGCGGCGACTGGTTCGACGTGATCGAACTGCCCGGTCACCGCACGGCGTTGGTGGTCGGCGACGTGATGGGGCGCGGGCTGCGGGCGGCGGTCGCGATGGGTGAACTCCGTACCGCCGTACGGACCCTCGCCCTCCTCGACCTCGAACCGGCCGAGGTCCTCTCCGCCCTGGACGAGATCGCGCGCGGCCTCGGCACCCCCGGCGGCGTCCAGCAGGCCACCCGGGCCGCCCGCCGGCCCCGCGAGGCCGATCTGTCCGAGGTCTACCTCGCGACCTGTGTGTACGCGGTGTACGACTCGGTGACCCGCAGGTGCACCTTCGCCAACGCGGGCCATCTGCCGCCCGTGCTGGTCGAACCCGGCGAGCCCGCGCTGATGCTCGACGTGCCGCCCGGCATGCCGCTCGGCGTCGGCGGGGAACCCTTCGAGGAGGTCGAGGTCGAACTCCCCGAGGGCGCGCTGCTCGCGCTCTACACGGATGGACTCGTCGAATCACGCGACCATCCCCTCGACGAGGGTCTCCAGGCCTTCGTGGGGGCCCTGACGGACCCCGCGAGCCCCCTGGAGGACGTCTGCGACCACGTCCTCAACACCCTCGACACCCATCACGGTGAGGACGACATCGCGCTGCTGATGGCCCGCGTCCAGGGCCTGCCCGCCGGTTCCGTCGGCGACTGGACACTGCCGCGCGAGCCGCGCAGCGTGGGCCGGGCCCGCGAGTACGCCCGCGGCCAACTGCTCAGCTGGGACATGGAACCGCTCGTCGACACCACGGAACTCCTCGTCAGCGAACTCGTCACGAACGCGCTCCGCTACGGCGAGGGCGAGATCAGACTACGGCTGCTGCTCGACCGCACGCTGGTCTGCGAGGTGTGGGACGCCGGCCTCGTCCAGCCGCGCCGCCGCCGCGCCCGCGACACCGACGAGGGCGGCCGGGGCCTCCAGCTCGTCGGCCTGCTCTCCGCCGCCTGGGGCTCCCGCCGCACCCCCCGTGGCAAGACGGTCTGGTTCGAACTCCCCCTTCCCGACGGCGGGACGAGCCTCGCGGACCCGGCGGAGGCGCTGCTGAGCCTGTTCTGAGCCGCTGCCCCCGCCTGGCGGTCGCTCGCCCGCGAGGCCCGGCAGGCCGCCGGTGTCATCCTCGCCGGGACGTCCCGACGGACCCGCCTACGCGGGTGGCTGCTGGAGTGGGTCCGGTCCGCCCGTGAAGCCTGCCGGGTCGGCGTCCTCCGGGTCGTCGGCGGGAAGGATGCCGCCCAGGACGGCACCGGCCGTGCCGGCCGTGGGTGGCGGGCCGGACGCGTCGGGGGCGGGCGGCGTCGCGGTGTACGGGTTCCCCCGCACCCGCACGTCCTGTTCGGCCAGGGCGTGAGCCTCCATGGCCAGGGCGTCGGCCCCAGGACCGTCGCCGGTGGCCAGGAGACGACGGGCCTCCGCGAGCCGGGTGCGCGGGTCGGCGCCGACCGCCCCCCGGTGCGTCGCGACGAAGTCGGCCGCCGCGGCGGTGGCACTGCGAGCGGTGAGCCGTGCGGCGGCCGGCAGCACGTCGTTCCGTTCCGGGGTCGGCGGGAGGTCCGGGGGTACGCCGGGTTGTTCCGGGGCCGGTCGGGGGTCCGGGGGTACGCCGGGTTGTTCCGGGGCCGGTCGGGGGTCCGGGGGCGGGTCGGGCGGTTCCGGGGCCGCGGGCGCGGCTGCGCGCCTCCCGGCCTGCTCCGGGGTCGGCGCCAAGCTCAAGGACCCGCCGGTCCGGTCCGAGGCCGCAGGGGCCGGCGTGTGCGGGCCCGTCCGGCCCGGCGCCCGCGAGATCGCGTTCACGACGCGGCGGAGCATGCCGATGGGGTCGTGCGGACGGCCCGAGGACAGTTCCTGGCGAACGGAGGACAGGACCGAGTCGGCGTGCAGCAGGTTGGCGAGGGTCTCGCCGCCGGTGTCGGCGGCGTCCCGCGGCGCGGCCAGTTCCGCCTCCGCCTCGGCCAGCGCGGCCGGGAGCAGCTCGGCGGCCTCGCGCAGCTCGGCGGCCCTCCGCTCCACGGCCTCGACGAAGACGGCGGCCTGGGCGACGGCGCCTTCGGCGGTGCGCAGGTGCCGGACCGCTTCCTCGGGCCGGCCCGCGTCGTCGGCCTGGTGTGCCTGGTTGAGCCGGACGGTGGCGAACACCAGGCGGTCCTTGGCCTGTTCGACGTACCCGACGACGGAGGCGCTCGCCGAGGCCGCGTACCCCGCCCGCAGCCGGATCAGGACCGCCTCCGCCGCGGCCGTCCGCCCGGCCAGTTCCCGGAACCGCGTCTCCGCGACCCCCAGCGCCTCACCCAGCCCCTGCTCCAGCCCCCGCAGTCGCCGGAACCCGTCCGCCGCCGCGTCCAGCCGCCGTACCGCCTCCGCGCACCGCCCGACGATTCCGGCCAGCGCCTGCCGCCGGGCGGCGGGGTCCCGCGGTACGCCGTCGTCGTAGCGCTGCCGCATCCGGAACGCGGCCGCCAGTTCCCTCTCGGCCTCGTGCAGCGCACCGGCGAACGGCGCCACCGCCTCCGCCCCGGACGACGCGCGCGCGAAGCCGAGTTCGTCACGGGCCGCCCGTACACGGTCGTCGGCCGCGACGAGGGCCGCGCGGGCCCGCTCCTCGGGCACGCCGGTCTCCGGGTGCGGCGGGGGAGCGGTGGTGCGCCCGCCCGGTGTCGTCCGGGTGCGGGCGCGACGGACGCGGCGAACCCAGCCGTAGCCCGCGAGGGCCCCGGCCGCGCCGACCACGGCCAGCGGCAGGACCAGGTCGGCGGTCGACGCCCCGTCCTCCGCGGGTGCGGCCACCGGGGCGGAGGCGGCGGGACGGGTGACCGCAACCGGAGCGTCGGTCCGCGTCGTCATTCCCGGCAACACCAGCCACACGAACCCCGTCGCTCCGCCCAGCACGGCGTGCACCACCCGCACGAAGCCGTGCGACCCGGTCCGCCACGACCGGCCTCGGAGCTTGGACGACGTCACACTCGGGAGCGTATGGCCGCCTCTGCGGCCACGCGACCGGGATGCACCCGAGTCGGGGCGCGTGGGGCGGGCGACACAGAGGGGGAACCATGACGGACCACTCCACCGGTACGGACGCGGAGGCGACGCCCGATGCGGACGCGACGACCACCGACGCGGACGCGACGACCACCGACGCGGACGCGACGACCACCGATGCGGATACGACGCCCGACAGGGACCCGACGCCCGAGGCGGACGCGACGACCGCCAGGGGCGCGACGACCGTCGACGCGGAGGCGGCCGTCGACGCGCCGGCCGCGGAGGACGATGAGGGAGTGGTGGTTCTCCGGCGCCGTCGGCGCGTCCGCCGGCGGACCCGGATCGCCCTGGCCGTTCCTCTCCTCCTCGTGCTCCCGCTCCTCGTCGCGCTCACCGCCCTGCGCGTCAACTACATGGGCGACCCGGCCGAC
The DNA here is from genome assembly GCF_055577115.1 of Streptomyces sp. NPDC033216. Classification (NCBI taxonomy): domain Bacteria; kingdom Bacillati; phylum Actinomycetota; class Actinomycetes; order Kitasatosporales; family Streptomycetaceae; genus Streptomyces; species Streptomyces sp. NPDC033216. The sequence continues at coordinate 400,929 of NZ_JBVIQK010000002.1, forward strand.
GGCACGTACACCCGCGGCAAGGACGCCGTCTGGCTCGGTCACGCCTGGGTGGACGGCCGCAAGAAGGACGCCGACGTCACCGCCCTGGCCGACCGCCTGAAGGACACCGGCATCCGCGACCTCTACGTCCACTCCGGGCCTTTGGAGCACGACGGCACACTGCCCGGGTCGTCCTACCCCAGGGCGCGTTGGCTCATCGCCGCCGTCCACCGGGAGATGCCGCAGATCCGGGTCCAGGCCTGGCTCGGTGACGTGCTCGCCAGCGAGAGCCCCCACGGCATGCGGCTGGAGCGCGCGCAGACGCGTGCGGCGGTCGTACGGTCCACGCGCGAGATCCTCGCCACCGGCTTCGACGGCGTCCACTTCGACCTGGAGCCCCTGCACTCCGGCGACCGGAACTACCTCGCCCTCCTCGACGCCCTGCACCGGGTCACGGCCGCCCGGGACGCACCCCTGTCCGTCGCCGCCCACCAGATCGACCCGCTGCCCGGCTTCCACTCCTTCTGGGGTACGACCACCGGACACCCGAAGTGGTGGTCGCAGAAGTTCTTCGGCGAGGTGGCCCACCGCGTCGACCAGATCGCCGTCATGTCGTACGACACGATCCAGCCGTCGCAGAGCACCTACGGCGGCTATGTCGCCCAGCAGACCTCCCTCGCCCTGGAGGTCACCCCGCCCACCACCGACCTGCTGATGGGCCTGCCCTTCTACCACGAGAACCGTTTCGGCCACTGGAATCACGCCGAGACCGTCCCCGCCGGAGTCCGGGGCGTCCGCCTGGGCCTGTCCCGCACGGACGCCGGCCGCGCGAACTTCGGTGTCGCGCTGTACGTGGACTTCGCGGCGAAGGAGTCGGACTGGACGGCGTACCGCGAGGGCTGGGTGCGCTGAGATCCGAGCCGCCGGGCCGTCCTGCGTGGCCGTCCCCCCGTCACCTGGGACGCCGTCGGCCCGTCGCCCGGACGTCACGCGAGCTTCGCCTCCAGGGCCGCCCGCGTTGGTTGTGCGCGGTCGGTGAGCGCCCTAGCGTCCAGATCTCCTATCCCTGTGAGGGTCACACTCCGATGCGATCGCTACTCACCAGTAAGACCGTCCGCCGAGCCCTGCGCCCGGTGGCCGGACTCATCGACCAGCGCATCGAGCGCCAGGTCCGCCGCACCTCGGGGAACGGCGAACGTGCCACCCCGGACGCCGCCCTCGACGCCGTCCGGCAGGAACTCCAGGCGCTCCGCGACCGCCAGCGCCCCCTGGAACTCCTCCTCGACGGAACCGGGCGCGGCATGGCGCGCATGCCGTCCGCGACCCACCTGACCCAACTGATCGACGAACTCGCCACGGTGACGGGGAACCGGGACAGCGCCGAGCGCAGTGTCGCCCAGGCGTTCCGGCTGCTCGTCGCCCTGGAGGCGCTCGGCGTGGGCCGGATCGCCGGCGGCACGATGAACATCGTCGGCAAGCTGTCCGCCGTACCGCTGCTCGATCCGCCGAACGACGACATGCTGGAGATCGGCACCCTGTACGGGATGTTCGGCGCGGCCCTCGTCCGCATGATGGAACGCGCCGGCCGCGACCCCCGGCTGACCATCGTCGACCCGCTCGCCGGGACACAGTTGCAGCCCGGCACCACCATGGCGGACGACGCCTCGGGCACCCCGGTGCGGGAGGCCGCCGTGCGCACCAACCTCTCCCTGGCGGGCGTGGCCGGCGCGGCGACCCGGATCCAGCAGGGCTTCTCCGAGGACCCCGAGGTGCGCGCCCTGGTCTCCGACCGTTCCTACGGCGTGATCATCGTCGACGGCGACCACTCGGCCGCCGGGGTCGCGGCGGACCTGGAGTGGGCCGAGAAGATCGTCGCGCCGGGCGGCGTCGTCGTGCTGGACGACTTCGGTCACCCCAAGTGGCCCGGCATCAAGGAGGCGTTCGACACGCACATGGCCACCGAGACCCGGTTCACGTTCCTCGGACACGTGGCGCACTCGGGGTACCTGCGGGCCTCCTCCTGAAGTCCGTGGCCTTCTTCCCGGCGCCTGTCGCCGCCCTCATTCCGCGGAGTTCCGCCGCCTGATCCGGTTCCCCAGCCAGACGAGCGGGTCGTACTTGCGGTCCACGGCCCGCTCCTTCAGGGGGATCAGCGCGTTGTCCGTGATCCTGATGCCCTCGGGGCAGACCTCCGTGCAGCACTTGGTGATGTTGCAGTAGCCGAGGCCGTGCTCGTCCTGGGCCGTGCGCTTGCGGTCCAGGCCGCTCTCCTCGGCCGCGTCCAGCGGATGCATGTCCAGCTCCGCGACCCGCATGAGGAACCGGGGACCGGCGAACGCCGCCTTGTTCTCCTCGTGGTCGCGGACGACATGGCAGGTGTCCTGGCACAGGAAGCACTCGATGCACTTGCGGAACTCCTGCGGCCGGTCCACGTCCTCCTGGAACATGCGGTACTCGCCGGGACCCACCCCCTCCGGCGGCACGAACGCCGGAACCTCCCTGGCCTTGTGGTAGTTGAAGCTGACGTCCGTCACCAGGTCCCGGATCACCGGGAAGGCCCGCAGGGGTGTCACGGTGATCGTCTCGTCCCGGTCGAACACCGACATGCGGGTCATGCACAGCAGCCGGGGCCGGCCGTTGATCTCCGCCGAGCAGGAACCGCACTTGCCGGCCTTGCAGTTCCAGCGGACGGCGAGGTCGGGCGCCTGGGTGGCCTGGAGTCGGTGGACGATGTCGAGGACGACCTCGCCGTCGTTGACCTCGACCTGGAAGTCCGCCAGGCCGCCGCCCCGCTCGTCACCCCGCCACACCTTGAAACGAGCCTCGTAGCTGCTCACTCGTACAGCTCCTCTTCGGCGAGATACTTGACCAGCTCCTCCTTCTCGAAGAGGGCGAGCAGGTCGGGGCGGACGGGTTCGGTGGTCTCGCGGGTGAGGGTGATCCGGCCGCGGACCGGGTCGACGGCCGACGGCTCGCCGGCCGGATCGGTCAGCGAGCAGAGCAGGTTGATGTTGCGCCAGGCGCGGTCCATCGACGGATGGTCCTCGCGGGTGTGACCGCCGCGCGACTCGGTGCGTTCCAGCGCGGCCCGTGCCACGCACTCGCTGACCAGCAGCATGTTCCGCAGGTCCAGCGCGAGGTGCCAGCCCGGGTTGAACTGGCGGTGCCCCTCCACGCCGGCCCGCCGGGCCCGCACGCGCAACCGCGCCAGCTTCTCCAGGGCCTGGCCCATCTCGCCCTCCCGGCGGATGATGCCGACCAGGTCGTTCATGGTCTGCTGGAGTTCCTGGTGGACCGTGTAGGGGTTCTCCGGCGGGGTCCCGGCGGGTTCCGCGGCCTCCGCGGAGAACGGACGCAGGGCCTCGGCGGCGGCCATGTCGACCTGGGTGTCGTCGATCTCGGGCCGGTCGGTGGCCGCCGCGTGCTCGGCGGCGTGCCAGCCCGCCCGGCGGCCGAAGACCAGCAGGTCGGAGAGGGAGTTGCCGCCGAGCCGGTTCGAGCCGTGCATGCCACCGGCCACCTCACCGGCGGCGTACAGGCCCGGCACCCCGCGGGCGGCGGCCGTGTCGGACTCGACGGCGATGCCGCCCATCACGTAGTGGCAGGTGGGCCCGACCTCCATCGCCTCCGCGGTGATGTCCACGTCGGCCAGCTCCTTGAACTGGTGGTACATGGACGGCAGCCGGCGCTTGATCACCTCCGCGGGCATCCGCGTGGACACGTCGAGGAAGACCCCGCCGTGCGGGGAGCCGCGGCCCGCCTTCACCTCGGAGTTGATGGCACGCGCGACCTCGTCGCGGGGGAGCAGTTCGGGGGGCCGCCGGTTGTTGTCCGGGTCCTCGTACCAGCGGTCGCCCTCCTCCTCGGACTCGGCGTACTTGTCCTTGAAGACGTCCGGGACATAGTCGAACATGAACCGCCTGCCCTCGGAGTTCCTGAGCACCCCGCCGTCGCCGCGCACCGACTCGGTGACCAGGATGCCCTTCACCGACGGCGGCCAGACCATGCCCGTCGGATGGAACTGCACGAACTCCATGTTGAGCAGCGGCGCGCCGGCGAGCAGGGCCAGCGCGTGACCGTCGCCGGTGTACTCCCACGAGTTCGACGTCACCTTGAAGGACTTGCCGATCCCGCCGGTCGCGATCACCACGGCGGGCGCCTCCAGGACGAAGAAGCGGCCGGACTCGCGGGCGTAGCCGAAGACGCCGCCGACCCGGCCGGCGCCGTCCTGGAGGATCCGGGTGACGGTGCACTCCTGGTACACCTTCAGCCGGGACTCGTAGTCGCCGGTCTCCTGGAAGTCCTCCTGCTGCAACGACACGATCTTCTGCTGGAGGGTGCGGATCAGCTCCAGACCGGTGCGGTCGCCGACGTGTGCGAGGCGCGGATACTCGTGGCCGCCGAAGTTGCGCTGCGAGATCCGGCCGTCCTTGGTCCGGTCGAACAGGGCGCCCCAGGTCTCCAGCTCCCACACCCGGTCCGGGGCCTCCTTGGCGTGCAGCTCCGCCATCCGCCACTGGTTGAGGAACTTGCCGCCGCGCATGGTGTCCCGGAAGTGGACCTGCCAGTTGTCGCCGGCGTTGGCGTTGCCCATGGCGGCCGCGATCCCGCCCTCGGCCATCACGGTGTGCGCCTTGCCGAACAGCGACTTGCAGATCACGGCCGTACGGGCGCCGCGCTCGCGTGCCTCGATCGCGGCCCGCAGACCGGCGCCACCGGCCCCGATCACGACGACGTCCCACTCCTGCCGGTCGACCACGGACATCAGATAAGGCCTCACTCGTCTAGAAGAAGCGCGGATCGTCGAAGGCGCCGGACGCGACCAGATACACGTAGAAGTCGGCGAGTGCGACGCTCACCAGCGACGCCCAGGCGAGCTGCATGTGCCGGGCGTTGAGCTTCCCGGCCCACTGCCACATCCGGTAACGCACGGGGTGTCGGGAGAAGTGCCTGAGCTTGCCGCCGACGATGTGCCGACAGGAGTGGCACGAGATCGTGTACGCCCAGATCAGCAGGATGTTGACCAGGAGGACCAGGGTGCCGAGGCCCATGTGGCCCCACGCGTAGTGCTCGTCGCGGAAGGCGAGCACGGTGTCGTAGGTCAGGATCCCGGCGACGACGATCGCGGCGTAGAAGAAGTACCGGTGGATGTTCTGGAGCACCAGCGGGAAGCGGGTCTCACCCGTGTACTTCCTGTGCGGCTCCGCCACCGCGCAGGCCGGCGGCGACGCCCAGAAACCCCGGTAGTAGGCCTTGCGGTAGTAGTAGCAGGTCAGGCGGAAGCCGAGCGGGAAGATCAGGATGATGATCGCGGGGGAGATCCCCCACCACCCGCCGAAGATCTCCCAGTTCGGTCCGGAGCGCATCGGCTCGCACCGCTCCGCAAGGCAGGGGGAGTAGAACGGCGACACGTACGGCGCCGCGTAGTAGTGGGTGTCGGCGAAGGCCCGCCAGGTCGAGTACACGACGAAGGCGAGCAGCCCGGCGGCGGTGAGCGCGGGCGACAGCCACCAGCGGTCGGTCCGCAGGTGCGGGGCGTCGATGGCGGCGCGCGTACTGCTTCGTACGCCGCCGCGGGGATGGGGTTCCGTACCAGTGGCCAAGGTGTGACTCCGGTCGGGTCAGGGGGCGCGGCGGTCGCGGGCGCCGAGTCCCTCGTCGTCCGTGTCGATCCACAACGAGTCGTCGTACGGCGTGTCGGGGATGGTGACGAGATCGGGGCGCCTGGGCGAGACCTGGGTGGAGACCGCCGCACGCAGGAGCCCGATGCTCTCGCGAAGGTGTTCGGTGTCGGTGCGGACGCGGCGCATGTCCAGCCCGCCGCTGCCCATCTGCTGCTCCAGGCGCCCGACCGACCGGGTCAGGTCGTCGAGGCAGCGCTGGACCGACCTCAGTTCGTCGTGCACGGACATGACGTACCTCGCTTCCGTCGGCCGAGTGGCCGTGGGTGGCAACGGTCATGCGCCTGAGAGTGTTGCGCGTCACACCTGCCGGTGGGAAGGGACGTGCACCGATTGGCCGAGGCGTACGGGTGCACTGCCTGGTGCGTTGCGCCGCACGGGTGGGCTTCCCGGCGGTCGTCGCCGTGTCGCCGTCCGCTGCCGAACCCTTTCCTCTTCAGTGGCCGAATAGATGTGATCAACTCCATATACCACCAAAAGTGATCATAACGCCCGCGGCTCCCGGAGGTAAGCAGAGATGTCCCACGACCGCCTCGGACCCCGCGCGGTCATGCGCCCGGTCGCCCTCCTCACCGCGGGGGCACTCGCGGTACCCCTGCTGTCCGGCTGCTCCTCCGAGGACCGGGCCGGCGGGCCGCCGGCCGCCCAGGACATCGCCCCGGCCGCCCGCGCCCGGATCGCCGACGGCGGCACCCTGCGCTGGGCCGTGGACGCCGTACCGGAGACCCTCAACACCTTCCAGGCCGACGCCGACGCCACCACCACCCGGGTCGCCCAGGCCGTCCTGCCCTCGATGTACCGGCTCGACGCGAACGGGCGGCCCCGGACGAATCCCGACTTCCTGGAGTCCGCCAAGGTCGTCGACACCGAGCCCAAGCAGGTCGTCCTGTACCGGCTCAACCAACAGGCGGTGTGGAGCGACGGCCGCGAGATCGGCGCCGCCGACTTCGCCGCCCAGTGGCGCGCCCTGTCCGGCAAGGACAGCGCCTACTGGACCGCCCGCAACGCCGGCTACGACCGCATCGAGAAGATCGAGCGAGGCGCCAACGACCTGGAGGTCCGCGTCACCTTCGCCCGCCCCTACGCCGACTGGCGGTCGCTGTTCTCCCCGCTGTACCCGAAGGACGTCATGGGCACGCCCGACGCCTTCAACGACGGGGCGCGACGCAGACTGAAGGTCACCGCCGGGCCGTTCGCCCTGAAGCAGGTCGACCGAGAGAACGACCGGATCCGGCTGACCCGCAACCCGCGCTGGTGGGGCCGGCCCGCCAAGCTCACCGAGATCCTGCTGACCGCCGTACCGCGCGACGAGCGGGCCGGCCGGCTCGCCGACGGCGACCTCGACCTGGCGGAGATCGACCCCGCCACCGCCCGCGGCATCGACAGCGCCGCGGGCGCCGCCGGACCGCTCTCCGGACCCGGCGCCGGCCGTACCGAGGCGAAGGCGCCACGCTCGTCGGCCGCCGCCGACGGCGCGGACGAGGACGCGGCCGGCGAGGAGATCCACGCCCGCACGCAACGCCGCGGGACCCTCACCGCCCGGGAACGGCAGCAGCAGGAACTGCGCGACTACGAGGTCCGCAAGTCGCTCGAGCCGGCCTACACACAGCTTGCCCTCAACGGCGCCGACGGTCCCCTCGCCGACGAGCGGGTGCGCCGGGCGGTGGCCAGGGCGCTCGACCGCAAGGAGCTGGCGAAGGTGGTGCTCAAGCCGCTCGGCCTGCCCGCCGAGCCGGTCGGCAGCCACCTGGCGCTCTCCGGACAGGAGGCGTACGCGGACAACAGCGGCGCACTCGGCGGCCAGGACACCGACGAGGCGCAGGCACTGCTCGCGGACGCCGGGTGGGTGGCCGGCGGCCGGGTGGACAAGGCCGAGAAGGGCGAGAAGGCCGCGGGGGCCGAGGGTGAGAAGTCCGACGCGGACAAGGAGTCCGAGGGCGGCAGGAAGCCCGACGGCGACGACAAGTCCGAGGGCGGCGACGACGGTACGTACATCGTCGGCCAGGACGGCAAGGCGCCCGCGGAGCGCGGCCGCGACCACGAGGACCACGGCAGGCAGCTCGCCCAGGACGGCAAGCAGTACCTCAACCGGCACAGCGCGCCCGGCGCCTACGCCCCCAAGGGCACCGCCGCCCCGGCCGGTGCCGCGCGCGAGGCGCTGACCAAGGACGGCAAGGCGCTCACGCTCCGGTTCGTGCTGCCGACCGGCCCCGGCTCGGAGTCCCTGCACCTGGTGGCCGGCCGGATCACCCGGATGCTGGAGAAGGTGGGCATCCGCACCGAGACCGCCAAGGTCCCCGACGAGAGCTACTTCAAGGACCACATCGCGTCCGGTGAGTACGACCTGGCCCTCTACTCCTGGCCCGCCTCCGCCTTCCCGGCCACCGACGCCCGGCCGATCTACGCCAAGCCGGTCCCGGGCGCCGACGGCTCGCTGAGCGTCGAGCAGAACTACACGCGGGTCGGCACCGACCAGGTCGACCAACTGTTCGACCGGGCGATCTCGACCCTGGACGAGGAGGAGGGGCGGTCCCTGATCCGCAAGGCCGACGCCCGGATCTGGGCAGCTGCCGGATCGATTCCTCTCTACCAGCGTCCCCAGCTCACGGCCGTACGGAAAAACGTGGTCAACGCCGGGGCCTTCGGTTTCCAGACCCCCGTCTACGAGGACATGGGCTTCCTGAAGAAGGGCGCGAAGGTCTCCGCGAGCCCCTCGGAGAAGTGAGCGAGCGGTGATCACCTGATGAACCGTGTGGCCCTGCGGAGGCCGTCCCCCGCGGGGCCACGTACGATGGGGTGAGGCCGTGGCGTGTCAAGCCCGGCAGGGCCCGCGTAACACGGACGTACGCAGCAGGGCCGCCCTCACACTCCGGGAGATCGCCGCTTTATGGCCACGCGCCACGATATTCGCAACGTAGCCATCGTCGCCCACGTCGACCACGGCAAGACGACTCTGGTCGATGCCATGCTCAAGCAGGCCGGTGCCTTCGCCGCGCACGCCGCTGAGTCGCTCGACGACCGCATGATGGACTCGAACGACCTGGAGCGTGAGAAGGGCATCACGATCCTCGCCAAGAACACGGCGGTGAAGTACCACCCCAAGGACGGGGGGGACGTCGTGACGATCAACATCATCGACACCCCCGGTCACGCCGACTTCGGCGGTGAGGTCGAGCGTGGTCTGTCGATGGTCGACGCCGTCGTGCTGCTGGTGGACGCCTCCGAGGGCCCGCTGCCGCAGACCCGCTTCGTGCTCCGCAAGGCGCTCCAGGCACGCCTGCCCGTCATCCTGTGCATCAACAAGACGGACCGCCCGGACTCGCGCATCGACGAGGTCGTCAACGAGGCCTACGACCTCTTCCTCGACCTCGACGCCGACGAGGACCAGATCGAGTTCCCGATCGTCTACGCGTGCGCGCGGGACGGCGTCGCCTCGCTGAACAAGCCCGAGGACGGCACCGTCCCGAAGGACAGCGAGAACCTGGAGCCCTTCTTCTCCACGATCCTGTCCCACGTACCGGCTCCGGAGTACGACGAGGAGGCTCCGCTCCAGGCGCACGTCACCAACCTGGACGCCGACAACTTCCTCGGCCGTATCGCGCTGCTGCGCGTCGAGCAGGGCGAGCTGCGCAAGGGCCAGACCGTCACGTGGATCAAGCGCGACGGCACGATGTCCAACGTGCGCATCACCGAGCTGCTGATGACCGAGGCACTCACCCGCAAGCCCGCCGAGAAGGCCGGTCCGGGTGACATCTGCGCCGTCGCCGGGATCCCGGAGATCATGATCGGTGAGACCCTCGCCGACCCCGAGAACCCGATCCCGCTGCCGCTCATCACGGTCGACGAGCCGGCCATCTCGATGACCATCGGTACCAACACCTCGCCGCTGGTCGGCCGGGGCGGCACCGGCAAGGGCGCCGACAACAAGGCCGCGGTCAAGGACCGCAAGGTGACCGCCCGCCAGGTCAAGGACCGGCTGGACCGCGAGCTGGTCGGTAACGTCAGCCTCCGGGTCCTGGACACCGAGCGTCCCGACGCCTGGGAGGTGCAGGGCCGCGGCGAGCTGGCGCTGGCCATCCTGGTCGAGCAGATGCGCCGCGAGGGCTTCGAGCTGACCATCGGCAAGCCGCAGGTCGTCACCAAGCTCGTCGACGGCAAGGTCTACGAGCCCGTCGAGCGCATGACGATCGACGTGCCCGAGGAGCACATGGGCGCCGTCACGCAGCTCATGGGCGTCCGCAAGGGCCGGATGGACAACATGTCCAACCACGGCTCGGGCTGGGTCCGCATGGAGTTCGTGGTCCCCTCCCGCGGTCTCATCGGCTTCCGTACCGAGTTCCTGACGGGTACGCGCGGCACGGGCATCGCCCACTCCATCCACGAGGGCCACGAGCCGTGGTTCGGCACCCTGACGACCCGTAACAACGGCTCGCTGGTCGCCGACCGCGCCGGTGCCGTCACCGCGTTCGCGATGACGAACCTCCAGGAGCGCGGCGTGCTGTTCACCGACCCGGGCACCGAGGTGTACGAGGGCATGATCGTCGGCGAGAACTCGCGCGCCGACGACATGGACGTGAACATCACGAAGGAGAAGAAGCTCACGAACATGCGGTCCTCGTCGGCCGACTCGTTCGAGGCGATCGTCCCGCCGCGCAAGCTGTCGCTGGAGCAGTCGCTGGAGTTCTGCCGCGACGACGAATGCGTCGAGGTGACCCCGGAGGCGGTTCGCATCCGCAAGGTCGTGCTCGACCAGCGCGAGCGGGCCCGCTCCGCGAGCCGCGCCAAGCACGGCTGACGCTCACCCGCCGGATCCCGGCTCTCCTCGACGGAGGGCCGGGACCTCGGCGTGTCCGCGTGGCCGGCTCCCGAGGGAGTTGGTGGCGGCTCTGGGGGGCGTGCGGGGGTGTGCATCGACGCGTCATGGGCAGGCTGTGAGCCCGCTGTTCGCACCACCGGAGGTGCCGTCCGTTTATCGGTTATCCAGCCAACGCGTTTCGGACATGTAAACAAAAATTGATGAGTAAATGTCCGAAATGACTGTTTCTTCTCTCGCCTGTCAAGCGCGCGCAGGTGTCAATCTTTGCAATTTTTCCCCAAAATATGGGCGGTAGGGAGATCCCTATGTCATTCGCCCTTGACGCGCGTTGAACACTTTGGCGAAAGTTCCCCCAAACCACAGAACCTGCCGGTATCTGTGCTGCGCTCAACTCTCCAACCCCCCGGGGGAAGTACACACATGACCAGTCCAGCCAAGGCTGAAGGCTCCGGGCCCGCGATCGCCTTGGACCCCCAGCTCGAGTCGACACCTGAGCCCGTCAAGGGTGAGGCGAAGCTGGAGGGTCGTTCTCCCGGCCAGTTGATGTGGCAGCGCTTCAAGCGCGACCGTACCGGTGTCGTCTCCGCGTGCGTAGTGATTTTCTTCTTCGCCGTGTCCGCCCTCGCCCCGGTCATCTCCAAGCTGTACGGCAAGGACCCGTACACGCTGTACGCGCAGGAGCCGGACTATCCCTTCCTGCTGGACGACTTCGCCATGCCGACGGGTTCCTTCGGCGGGATCTCGGGCGACTTCTGGTTCGGTGTCGAACCGAGGCTGGGTCGCGATGTGCTGACCATGCTGCTGTACGGCATGCGCACCTCGCTCTACATGGCGGTCGTCGTGACGGTGGCCAGCGTCGTCACCGGCGTGCTCATCGGCATGGTGGGCGGCTACTTCGGCGGCAAGGTCGACTACTGGACGGGCCGGGTCACCGACTTCTTCCTCGCCTTCCCGAGCCAGCTGTTCTTCATCGCCTTCATGCCCGTCGTCACGGCGATGTTCGTGTCTCCGCGGGACGAGACCCCCACCTACCTGCGGGCCGTGGCCATCATCCTGGTGATGTGGTTCCTCGGTTGGATGGGCATCGCCCGTCTGGTGCGGAGTTCCGTGCTCTCCCTGCGGGAGCGGGAGTTCGTCGAGGCCGCCAAGGTGTCAGGTGCCTCTCCCTGGCGCATCGTGCGCAAGGAGATCCTGCCCAACATCGTCACGCCGATCCTGGTGCAAGGTACCTACCTCCTGCCGAGCACGATCCTCTCCATCGCCTTCCTCTCGTACGTCGGTGTCGGCTTCGTCGAGCCGACCCCGGACTGGGGCCGTATGTTCGCCATCGGCTCCGAGATCTACGAGCAGGACCCCATGTTCATGGTCTTCCCGGGCGTGGCGATGGTGGTCTTCGTGCTGGCGTTCAACCTTCTCGGAGACTCCGTCCGGGACGCATTCGACCCCAAGACCGGACGCTGATCCGTCCGTTGGTGGTGGGGGGACTGCCACCCCCGATCCGGGCCTTCCGGACCGTCAGGCAGTACTCGTGGATAACTATCGACAGGCAGGTGCATCGGGATCATGACGCCCATCAGAACGCGCAACGTGCGCGCCATAGCGGTGGCCATCGTGGCCGGATCGCTGGCACTGACCGGCTGCTCCGACAACAGCAAGAAGGACTCCAAGGACTCGTCCAAGTCCAAGGACGACGCCGCCGCACAGTCGAAGCCTGTCGCCTACGGTGACGTGAAGGCTTCCACGGGCCCGGCTCAGGCGGTGGCGGGGGCGAAGCCCGGCGGCACGATCAACGTGTACATGCAGTCGGACCTGAGTCACATGGACCCGGGGCAGATCTACGTCAGCGATGCCGGCCAGTTCGCCAACCTGATCCACCGTGGTCTGACGAACTACCAGGAGGACGACAAGGGCAACCTGACGGTCGTCGGTGACGTCGCCACGGACTCCGGCAAGTCCTCCGACGGCGGCAAGACCTGGACGTACACCATCAAGGACGGTGTCAAGGACGACCAGGGGAACGTGATCACGTCCGCCGACATCCGCCACACCGTCGAGCGGCTGTACTCGAAGGTCATCTTCGACGGCCCGACCTACCTCCAGACCTGGCTGTCGGGTTCGGACTACCGCAAGGCGCTGCCGGACGGCCCGTACAAGGGCAAGCACCTGCCGGACACCGTCCTGGAGACCCCGGACGCGAAGACGGTCGTCTTCCACTTCGCCAAGCCGCAGCCCGACCTCCCGCAGGCCCTGGCGATGGCCGGTTACGGCATCGTGCCGGCGAAGCGGGACACCAAGGAGGGCTACGACAAGGCGCCCGCCTCGCTCGGCCCGTACAAGATCTCGGAGTACAAGTCCGGCAAGTCGCTGACCCTGGTCAAGAACGACCAGTGGGACCCGAAGACGGACTCGGTGCGCCACCAGTACGTCAACGGCTACAACTTCACCACCACGATCGACCAGGCCAGCCAGACCAAGCGTCTGATCGCCGACCAGGGCGACGCCAAGAACGCCATCCAGTTCACGGACTCGGTGGACCCGGCCCAGCTCTCCACGGTCATCGGTGACGCCGCCGCGAAGAAGCGCACGATCCAGGGTTACCAGCCCTACGTGTGGCAGATGTCCTTCAACCTGGACCGGATGAAGGACAAGAAGGTCCGCGACGCGATCACCTACGCGATCCCGAGCCAGGCGATGGTCCAGGCCGACGGCGGCCGTTACGGCGGTGAGGTCGCGGGCGGTCTGCTGGCCCCGACGCTGCCGGGCTTCGACCCGACCTACGACCCGTTCGGCAAGCTGAAGAAGCCGAACGGTGACCCGGCGAAGGCGAAGGAGCTGCTGAAGGAGGCGGGTGTCAAGGAGGGCACGAAGCTCACCTACGCCTACTCGAACAGCCCGCGCGGCCAGGCCCAGATGGTCATCATCAAGGACGCCCTGAAGAAGATCGGCTTCAGCGTCCAGGCCAAGGAGATCGACCGCGCCAGCTTCTACGAGCAGATCGGCAAGCTGAAGAACCCGTACGACCTGTACATGACCGGCTGGGGCCAGGACTGGTCCTCCCCGTCCACGGTCATCACCCCGGTCTACGACGGCACCCTGGTCGCCGACGGTGCGTCGAACTACTCGCACATCAACGACTCCGAGGTCAACGCCCTCATCCAGAAGGCGCTGACCCAGCAGCCGGAAGAGGCCGCCAAGACCTGGAAAGAGGCTCACCACCTCATCGTGGAGAAGATCAACCCGGCCGCCCCGGTGTACTACTCCAAGCAGATCCAGCTCTTCGGTTCGAACGTCGGCGGTGCCCGCTACAGCACCGAGTCGAGCTACATCGACATCAACGACCTGTTCCTGAAGCAGCCGTAACCGGTCAGCTCGGCTGACCCGCGGGGGTGCGCGCCAGGCGGAGCGCACCCCCGCGGTCGGTACCCCTCACACCGCCGCTTTTCGAAGAGAGCATTCATCCGCCATGCTTCAGTTCCTCCTCCGCAGGCTGACCGGCGCCGTCGTCATCATGTTCCTGATCGGTGCCTTCACCTTCTTCCTGTTCTACACAATCCCTCAGGACTTCGCCGAACTGTCCTGCGGCAAGAACTGCACGCCCGAGAACATCGCCGTGATCCGCGAGAACCTCGGCCTCGACAAGCCCATCACCGCGCAGTTCTGGGACTTCATGGTGGGCATCGTGACCGGCCGGGACTTCCCCCAGGGGCACTGTCCCGCACCGTGCCTGGGCGTCTCCTTCAGCAGCGGTGACTTCGTCTGGGACTCGATCATGGACCGCTTCCCGCTGACCCTGTCGCTGACCGTCGGCGGCCTGGTCATCTTCCTGCTGTTCGGTCTCGGCACCGGTCTCCTCGCCGCCTGGAAGCGCGGCACGGTGGTCGACAAGGTCGTCAGCGGTGCGTCCATGGTCCTCAGCTCGTTCCAGATCTACTTCCTCGGCCCGATCGTCCTCGGCTTCCTCGTCTACAGCACGGGCTGGATGGACAACCCCAAGTACGTGCCGTTCGGGGACAACCCGGGCAGCTGGTTCATGGGCATGCTGATCCCGTGGCTCGTGATGTCCACGATCTTCACGGCGCAGTACACGCGTATGGCACGCTCGACGATGATCGAGCAGTTGCAGGAGGAGCACGTCCGCACCGCGCGTGCGAAGGGCATGCGGCGTGGCTACGTCTTCTTCCGCTACGCCTGGCGCGGGTCGCTGATCCCGATCGTGACCATCATCGGCATGGACCTCAGCGGGCTCCTCGCGGGCGCGGTGGTCACCGAGTTCACCTTCGACCTGGCCGGCATCGGCCGTCTCGCGGTCGAGTCCTCGCTGACCAAGGATTTGCCCCTCACGATGGGCGTCATGCTGTTCGGGGCGTTCTTCATCCTCGTCCTGAACATCATCGTGGACCTCGCCTACGCCTACATCGACCCGCGCGTGCGCCTCGCCTAGGAGAATTACCGTGACCACACTGACCAAGTCCGAAGGCGCCCAGGCTCCGACCGGGCCCGAGGCCTTCCTGTCGGTCCGTGATCTGCGGGTGCGGTTCTCCACCGAGGACGGCATCGTCAAGGCGGTCGACGGACTCTCCTTCGACGTCGAGCGGGGAAAGACCCTCGGCATCGTGGGCGAATCCGGCTCGGGCAAGTCCGTGACCAACCTGACCGTCCTCGGTCTGCACAACCCCATGAGCTCCACCGTCGAGGGCGAGATCGTCCTGGACGGCAAGGAACTGGTGACGGCGACCGAGCGGGAAATGGAGAAGCTGCGCGGCAACAAGGTCGCGATGATCTTCCAGGACCCGCTCACCGCGCTCTCGCCGTACTACACGGTGGGCCGGCAGATCGCCGAGCCGTTCATGAAGCACACCGGGGCGTCCAGGAAAGAGGCGAGGGACCGGGCCGTGGAGATGCTGACCAAGGTCGGCATTCCGCAGCCCAAGACGCGCGTCGACGACTATCCGCACCAGTTCTCCGGCGGTATGCGCCAGCGCGCGATGATCGCCATGGCCCTCGTCTGCAACCCCGACCTGCTGATCGCCGACGAGCCGACCACGGCCCTGGACGTCACCGTGCAGGCACAGATCCTCGACCTGCTCAAGGACCTTCAGCAGGAGTTCGGTTCGGCGATCATCTTCATCACCCACGACCTCGGCGTCATCTCGCACATGGCCGACGACCTGCTGGTGATGTACTCGGGCCGGGCGGTCGAGCGCGGCAGCGTGCGCGAGGTGCTGCGCAACCCGCAGCACCCGTACACCTGGGGGCTGCTCAGCTCGATGCCGCGTCTGGGGGGGAACACGTCGCAGGCGCTCATGCCGATCCCCGGCAACCCGCCCAGCCTGCTCAACCCGCCCTCGGGCTGCCCCTTCCACCCGCGTTGCGCCTTCCGGTCGGAGGTGCCCGGGACCGCGTGCTCGGACGAGCGGCCGCCGCTGGCCGAAGGCCGTGCGGCCGCCTGCCACCTGACGGCCGAGCAGAAGCAGACCATCTTCATCGACAAGATCCAGCCCCGGCTGCGCTAGGGAGAACCGAGACATGAGCGACAACCTCACCCTCCCCACACAGCAGGGATCGACCGACACGCCGTCCACCGAGCCGCTGCTCGAGGTCGCGGGTCTGACGAAGCACTTCCCGATCTACGGCGGCTTCCCGATCAAACGGAAGGTCGGCGCGGTCCAGGCCGTCGACGGCGTCGACCTGACCGTCGGCGTCGGCGAGAGCGTCGGCCTGGTCGGCGAGTCGGGCTGTGGCAAGTCGACCACGGGCCGGCTCATCACCCGACTGCTGGAACCGACCGGTGGGAAGATCACGTACGCCGGTCAGGACATCACGCACGCCTCGCGGCGGCAGATCGCGCCCGTGCGGTCCGAGATCCAGATGATCTTCCAGGACCCGTACTCCTCGCTGAACCCGCGTCAGACCGTCGGCACGATCATCAAGTCGCCGATGGAGGTCAACGGGATCAACCCGCCGGGAGGCCGGGAGGCGAAGGTCCGGGAGCTGCTGGAACTGGTCGGCCTCAACCCCGAGCACTACAACCGCTTCCCGCACGAGTTCTCCGGCGGTCAGCGCCAGCGTATCGGCGTGGCCCGCGCGCTCTCCCTGAACCCGAAGCTGATCGTCGCCGACGAGCCGGTCTCGGCGCTGGACGTGTCGATCCAGGCGCAGGTGGTCAACCTGCTACAGAAGGTCCAGGAAGAGATGGGCATCGCCTTCCTCTTCATCGCCCACGACCTGGCGGTCGTGCGGCACTTCTCGCAGCGGCTGGCGGTGATGTACCTGGGCAAGATCGTCGAGGTCGGCGACCGCGATTCCATCTACAACCGGCCCCGGCACCCGTACACCCACGCCCTGCTCTCCGCCGTCCCCGAGGTCGAGATCGAGGGCGAGGGACCCGGCCGCGAGCGGATCCGGCTCTCCGGTGACGTGCCCTCGCCCATCCACCCGCCGTCCGGCTGCCGCTTCCGCACCCGCTGCTGGAAGGCGCAGGACAAGTGCGCGACGGAGGAGCCGCCGCTGGTCCAGCTCTCCGGCAACCGCACCGGCCACCTGACGGCCTGCCACTTCCCGGAGGACCCGACCACGGAGCCCCGTGGCGAGGACGTCGTCCTCGACCCGGCGCTCAAGGCGCTGGAGAGCGACGCGGAGGGCGGTCCCGCCGACAAGAAGTGACCGACGCCCGGCCGGCCGCGTGACCGCAAGGTCAGCGTCCGGCCGAACGCGTGACCGTCACGCAGCGTTGCGCCGTCCACGCGACTGTCCCCGTCTTGCCCGGTCGGCCGCGTGACCGCAAGGTCAGCGTCCGGTCGGCCGCGTGATCGTCACGGCAGCGTCCGGCCGCCCACGCTGTCCTCGTAGTGCCCGGCCGGCTGCACGGCCTCAGGGCCGGCTCCCGGCCGACCGCACGACCACGGCATCAGCGTCCGCCCGGCCGTCCGCCCGGACGTGCCGGTCAGCGAGAGGTTCGCCCCGCCACGGTCACGATCTCGGGGGAGGCAGGGGTCAGCGGCCCCCGCCTCCAGTCGCCGTAGCGACGCCGCACGGTGAGCCCGGCTTCCGTGAGGAACCGGTCGAGCTGTTCCACGCCGAGGAACCTCAGCGTGTTGCGGGTCACCCTGGGCCGCGGCCGGCCGGGGCCCTCGAAGGTTCCCGTGAAGGTGACGCGGTCGCCGACGACCGTGATCACCTCGTGGCGCAGGCGCACCGGGGTGCCGTCCGCCGCGGTCGTCTCGTGGACGCGGTCCGGGGTCCACCGTTCCCAGGCCCGGGCGGCCGGGTTGCGGGTCTCGAACACGAACCGCCCCTGCGGGACGAGGGCCGCCCGTACGGCGGCGAGGGCGCGGCGCAGCGTCTCGTCCGCCACCATCTCCTGGAACGCGTGACCGGTCATCACGACGAGGTCGAACTGCTCCCACCAGCGTGTGGAGTCGAGGTCCCCGAGAACCCACTCCACGTCCACGGCCCGCCGCCTGGCCCGTACGAGCATCGCCGCGGCAGGGTCGAGCCCCGTGAGACGCCCCCGGTGCCCGGTCTCCCGTGCCCGTGCGAGCAGCTGCCCCGTGCCGCAGCCCACGTCGAGGACGGCTCCGGCCTCTCGCACCAGTCCCAGGTAGAAGTCGTCGGAAGGTCCCCAGGGGTTGAGGCCGTCGTACAGCGCGGCGAGTTCCGGATCGCCGAAGGATGAATCGACCATGCGGGGATTCTGCCTGCTGTACGGCGATCAGTACACGGGAGGGGGATCGCGGCCGGTGCGGTTCCCCGTCGGTCGTCACTCGCCCGTGGTATCCGCACCCCGGCACCCGGACGGGTGGCGCGCGTGTGCGCTCTGCGCCTTTTGCGCTGATATTGACGGATAAAGGATCAGTATGTCGATACGGACGTCGGCACGGACGGCACAGCGCTCAGGTGCAGCGCGGTCAGGAGGAGGCATCCATGCGTGGAGCCACGCACGCCAGATGGGCCGCATGCGCGGCGGCCGTAGCCCTCACGGCGACGGCCTGCGGGGGCGGGGGCGACAGCGGGGGCGACAGCGGCGCGGTGCTCAGCTCCTCGTGGGGGGACCCGCAGAACCCGCTGGAGCCGGCCAACACCAACGAGGTGCAGGGCGGCAAGGTCCTCGACATGATCTTCCGGAGCCTGAAGAAGTACAACCCGGAGACCGGCGCGGCCGAGGACATGCTCGCCGAGAAGATCGAGACCTCGGACTCCCGGAACTTCACCATCACGATCAAGGACGGCTGGACCTTCAGCAACGGCGAGAAGGTCACCGCCAAGTCCTTCGTCGACGCCTGGAACTACGGCGCCAGCCTGAAGAACAACCAGAAGAACGCGTACTTCTTCGGCTACATCGAGGGCTACGACAAGACGCACCCCGAGGACGGCGGCAAGCAGACCGCCGACACCCTCTCGGGCCTGAAGGTCGTCGACGACAAAACCTTCACGGTCAGACTCAACCAGAAGTTCTCGACCTTCCCCGACACCCTCGGCTACCCCGCCTACGCCCCGCTGCCGCAGGCCTTCTTCACGGACCACGCCGGCTGGCTCTCCAAGCCCGTCGGCAACGGCCCCTACGCCGTCGACTCCTACACCAAGGGCTCCCAGATGAGCCTGCGCAAGTGGGAGGAGTATCCCGGCGACGACGCGGCGGAGAACGGCGGCGTGGACCTGAAGGTCTACACCGACAACAACACCGCCTACACCGACCTGCTGGCCGGCAACCTCGACCTGGTCGACGACGTGCCCGCGGCCCAGCTCAAGAACGTCAAGAACGACCTGGGCGACCGCTACCTCAACACCCCCGCCGGCATCATCCAGACGCTCGCCTTCCCCTACTACGACAAGAACTGGAACAAGAGCGGCTCGGACAAGGTCCGTACCGGCCTGTCCCGGGCCATCGACCGCGAACAGATCACCGACACGATCTTCCAGAAGACCCGCACCCCCGTCACGGACTGGACCTCCCCGGTGCTCGGCGAGGACGGCGGCTTCAAGGAAGGCCTGTGCGGGGACGCCTGCGACTACGACCCGGCGGAGGCCAAGAAGCTCATCCAGGAGGGCGGTGGCCTCCCCGGCGGCCAGGTCAAGATCACGTACAACGCGGACACCGGCTCCCACAAGCAGTGGGTCGACGCCGTCTGCAACTCGATCAACAACGCCCTGGGCAACGACAAGGCCTGCGTCGGCAACCCGGTCGGCACCTTCGCGGACTTCCGCAGCCAGATCGGCGACCAGAAGATGAGCGGCCCGTTCCGGGCGGGGTGGCAGATGGACTACCCCCTCATCCAGAACTTCCTCCAGCCGCTCTACTACACCAACGCCTCCTCCAACGACGGCAAGTGGTCCAACAAGGAGTTCGACGACCTCGTCGACAAGGCCAACGCCGAGACCGACACCGCCAAGGCCGTGGAAACGTTCCAGCAGGCCGAGGAGGTCGTCCGGGACAACATGGCCGCCATCCCGCTCTGGTACCAGAACGGCAGCGCCGGCTACTCGGACCGCCTCTCCAACGTCAAGCTCAACCCGTTCTCCGTCCCCGTCTACAACGAGATCAAGGTCAGCTGACCCGCCATGGGGCGGTATGTGATCCGGCGCCTCCTCCAGATGATCCCGGTGTTCGTCGGTGCCACGCTGCTGATCTTCCTGATGGTCAACGTGATGGGCGACCCCATCGCGGGACTCTGCGGCGACCGGGAGTGCGACCCCGCCACCGCCGCCCAGCTGGAGAAGGAGTTCGGCCTCGACAAGCCGGTCTGGCAGCAGTACCTCACCTACATGGGGAACGTCTTCACCGGTGACTTCGGTACGGCGTTCAACGGCCAGCCGGTCACCGAGCTGATGACGTCGGCGTTCCCGGTCACCATCCGGCTGACGATCGTCGCGATCATCTTCGAGATCGTCATCGGCATCACCCTCGGAGTCGTCACCGGCCTGCGCCGCGGCCGCCCCGTCGACACCGGCGTCCTGCTCGTCACCCTCGTGGTGATCTCCGTCCCCACGTTCGTCACCGGCCTGCTGCTCCAGCTGCTGCTCGGCGTCGAGTGGGGCTGGATCAAACCGTCCGTGTCCTCGGAGGCCGAGTTCGGCGAACTGATCGTGCCGGGCCTGGTGCTGGCGAGCGTGTCACTGGCCTACGTCACCCGCCTGACCCGCACCTCCATCGCGGAGAACAAGCGGTCCGACTACGTCCGCACGGCCGTCGCCAAGGGCCTGCCGAGGCGCCGCGTCGTCACCCGCCATCTGCTGCGCAACTCGCTCATCCCGGTCGTCACCTTCATCGGCACCGACATCGGCGCCCTGATGGGCGGCGCGATCGTCACCGAGCGCATCTTCAACATCCACGGCGTCGGCTTCCAGCTCTACCAGGGGATCCTCCGTCAGAACACCCAGACCGTCGTCGGCTTCGTGACCGTCCTCGTCCTGGTCTTCCTGGTGGCCAACCTGCTCGTCGACCTCCTGTACGCCGTACTCGACCCGAGGATCCGCTATGCCTGAACCGACGCCGCCGGAGCCGTACCCCTCCGGCGGGGGCCGCGTCCCGGAGGACGGCGCCATCGCCGCGACGGGCATGGGCGGCGCGATGGACCTCGCCACCTCCGAGGGCGAGACCCTGGAGCGGGCCCCGGCCGGCCCGGACGGCACCGGCCCCGCCGAGCCGGACGCGTCGGCCGCCTCCGGCGAACGAGCCCGCTCCCTGTGGTCCGACGCCTGGCGCGACCTGCGCCGCAACCCCGTCTTCCTCGTCTCCGCCCTGGTCATCCTCTTCCTGGTGTTCATCTCCCTGTGGCCCTCCGCGATCGCCTCCGGCTCCCCCCTCAAGTGCGACCTCGCCAAGGCCCAGGAGGGGTCCCAGCCGGGCGCCCCGTTCGGCTACGACGGCCAGGGCTGCAACGTGTACACCCGCACCGTCTACGGCGCCCGTACGTCCGTCACGGTCGGCGTCCTGGCCACGCTCGGCGTCGCGCTGTTCGGCAGCGTCCTCGGCGGGCTCGCGGGCTTCTTCGGCGGGACGTGGGACTCGTTCCTGTCCCGGATCACCGACATCTTCTTCGCGATCCCCGTCGTCCTGGGCGGCCTGGTCCTGCTCTCCGTCGTGACCAGCAACACCGTCTGGCCCGTCATCGGGTTCATGGTGCTGCTCGGCTGGCCGCAGATCTCCCGCATCGCCCGCGGCTCGGTGATCACCGCCAAGCAGAACGACTACGTCCAGGCCGCGCGGGCGCTAGGCGCCTCCAACTCCCGCATGCTGCTGCGGCACATCGCGCCCAACGCCGTCGCCCCGGTGATCGTCGTGGCGACCATCGCGCTCGGCACGTACATCGCGCTGGAGGCCACCCTGTCCTACCTCGGCGTCGGCCTGAAGCCGCCGACCGTCTCCTGGGGCATCGACATCTCCGCCGCCTCGCCCTACATCCGCAACGCCCCGCACGCGCTGCTGTGGCCCTCCGGCGCCCTGGCGCTCACCGTGCTGGCGTTCATCATGCTCGGCGACGCGGTGCGCGACGCCCTCGACCCGAAGCTGAGGTGACGTCCGCATGCTGCTCGAAGTACGCGATCTGCGCGTGGAGTTCCGTACCCGCGACGGGATCGCCGCGGCCGTCAACGGCGTCACCTACGGCGTCGACGCGGGCGAGACCCTCGCCGTGCTCGGCGAGTCCGGCTCCGGCAAGTCCGTCACCGCCCAGGCCGTGATGGGCATCCTGGACACCCCGCCCGGCCGGATCACCGGCGGCCAGATCCTCTTCCAGGGCCGTGACCTGCTGACCCTCAGGGAGGAGGAGCGCCGCAAGGTCCGGGGCGCCGAGATGGCGATGATCTTCCAGGACGCGCTGTCCTCGCTCAACCCCGTGCTCTCCGTGGGCGACCAGCTCGGCGAGATGTTCGTCGTGCACCGCGGCATGTCGAGGAAGGACGCCCGCGAGAAGGCCGTCGAGCTGATGGACCGGGTCCGCATCCCGGCCGCGAGGGAACGGGTCCGGCAGTACCCGCACCAGTTCTCCGGCGGCATGCGCCAGCGCATCATGATCGCGATGGCGATGGCCCTCGAACCGGCGCTCATCATCGCCGACGAGCCGACCACCGCCCTCGACGTCACCGTCCAGGCCCAGGTCATGGACCTGCTCGCGGAGTTGCAGCGAGAGCTGCACATGGGGCTCATCCTGATCACCCACGACCTCGGCGTGGTCGCCGACGTGGCCGACCGCATCGCCGTGATGTACGCGGGCCGGATCGTGGAGTCGGCGCCCGTCCACGACATCTACAAGGCGCCCGCCCACCCCTACACCCGCGGTCTGCTCGACTCCATCCCGCGCCTGGACCAGAAGGGCCAGGAGCTGTACGCCATCAAGGGCCTGCCGCCCAACCTCATGCACATCCCGCCGGGCTGCGCCTTCCACCCGCGCTGCCCCATGGCCCAGGACGTGTGCCGCACCGACGAGCCGCCGCTGTACGAGGTGGACGAGGAGCGGGGCAGCGCCTGCCACTTCTGGAGGGAGTGCCTGCATGGCTAGTACCTCAGCCACCTCACCCGCCTCGGCCACGTCGCCGGCCGAGCCGCTCCTCGAGGTGACCGGGCTCGTCAAGCACTACCCGCTCACCCGGGGCGTCCTCTTCAGGAAGCAGGTCGGCGCGGTCAAGGCCGTCGACGGCGTCGACCTCACCCTCGGCCGCGGCGAGACGCTCGGCATCGTGGGGGAGTCGGGCTGCGGCAAGTCCACGGTCGCCAAGATGCTGGTCAACCTGGAGAAGCCGACGGCCGGACGGATCCGCTACAAGGGCGAGGACGTCACCACGCTCTCCGGCCGGGCCCTCAGGGCCGTACGCCGCAACATCCAGATGGTCTTCCAGGACCCGTACACCTCCCTCAACCCCCGCATGACCGTGGGCGACATCATCGGGGAGCCGTACGAGATCCATCCCGAGGTGGCGCCCAAGGGGGACCGGCGCAAGAAGGTCCAGGACCTGCTGGACGTGGTGGGGCTCAACCCCGAGTACATCAACCGCTACCCGCACCAGTTCTCCGGTGGCCAGCGCCAGCGCATCGGCATCGCGCGAGGGCTCGCCCTGCGCCCGGAGGTGATCGTCGCCGACGAACCGGTGTCGGCGCTCGACGTGTCCGTGCAGGCGCAGGTCATCAACCTGATGGCCGCCCTCCAGAGCGAGTTCGACCTCTCGTACGTCTTCATCGCGCACGACCTGTCCATCGTCCGGCACATCTCCGACCGGGTCGGGGTGATGTACCTCGGCCGGATCGTGGAGACCGGCCGGGACGCCGAGATCTACGACCACCCCACGCACCCGTACACCCAGGCGCTGCTCTCCGCGGTGCCCGTGCCGGACCCCGAGGCGCGCGAGCACCGGGAGCGGATCATCCTCTCCGGTGACGTCCCGTCCCCGACGAACATCCCCTCCGGCTGCCGCTTCCGCACCCGCTGCTGGAAGGCCCAGGAGCGCTGCGCGCTGGAGGTGCCGGCCCTCGCCGTCCCGGCCGCGTTCCGTCACACGGGCGGGCCCGCGGCCCACGACTCCGCCTGCCACTTCGCGGAGGAGAAGCAGGTCGTCCCGCCCGAGGAACCCCGGGAAGACCACGGAAGCGAGCGGTCATAGGCCCACAGGTGGCCGCAATCGCGTTAACAAGCAGGCAACTTGGCCGACGCGATTCCGATATACGGACGCGTCAGGCTGAACAGCGTACGGCCGTGCGGGTGCCGTGGACGGGCTGGGAGCACCATGTCTCCCGGCCCGTCGCCCGTTCCCGCGCCTGGGCCGGCGCCGCTCTCGCGGACGTGCCGGTGTTGGCTCGTGGTTCCTCGGTCACGGGTGCGGTGCTCTGCGGAGGAAGGCCGTTCAGTCCAGTCCGAGGGAGCGGCGCAGGAAGTCCAGCTGGAGGCGCAGCAGGTTCTCGGCGACCGTCTCCTGGGGAGTCATGTGTGTCACGCCGGCCAGTGGCAGCACCTCGTGCGGGCGGCCGGCGGCGAGCAGCGCCGCGGACAGCCGCAGGGAGTGGGCGACCACCACGTTGTCGTCCGCGAGGCCGTGGATGATCATCATCGGACGGGCCGGTTCGGCGGGGTCCACCAGTCCCGCGTCGTCCACCAGCGAGTTGCGCCGGTAGACCTCCGGCCGCTGTCCCGGGTGTCCGAGGTAGCGCTCCTGGTAGTGCGTGTCGTACAGGCGCAGGTCGGTGACCGGGGCGCCGACCACCGCCGCGTGGAACACGTCCGGGCGGCGCAGTACCGCGAGTGCCGCCAGGTAACCGCCGAAGGACCAGCCACGGATGGCGACCCGGCTCAGATCGAGCGGGAAGTCGGCGGCGAGCGCCTGGAGCGCGTCGACCTGGTCCTGGAGGACGACCGCCGCCAGGTCGTCCTTGATCGCCTTCTCCCAGGCCGGTGAGCGCCCCGGTGTGCCCCGCCCGTCGGCGACGACCACCGCGAAGCCCTGGTCGGCGAACCACTGCGAGGTGAGGTGGGCGTTGTGCGCGGCCAGCACCCGAGGTCCGTGCGGGCCCCCGTAGGGGTCCAGCAGCACCGGGAGCGAGGTGTCACCGGGGTAGTCCGTAGGCATAAGCACGGCGCACGGGATCCGCCGTGCGCCCCCATGGGTGAGTGTCACCCGGGGGGAGAGGCCGGGATCCTCCGCATCCGACCGGACAGTGGCTGTCGGACCCCACCCTCCGGTCCGGGAGACCTGCGCTCCCCGTCGGTCGCCGTCCCGCAGGACCCGCACCCGGTTCCCGGGCCGCTCCAGGGTCGCCGAGACCAGGACGGTCACGCCTCCGGCCCGCACCGCCGAGTGCACTCCGGGTTCGTCGGACAGGCGCTCCACGCCGAGTTCGTTGACGCGGTAGACATGCACCTCACCGATCTCGGGGCGCTCCGCGGACTCCCCGGCCGAGGCCGAGACCAGCACGTCGTCGGCCGTCACGTCCAGCACCGCCCGCACGTGCAACTGCGCGCCGGTCAGGGGACGTTCGCCGACCGCGAGGACCCGGGCACCACCCTCGTCGGCGATCCGCACCAGCTGACCCGAGGGGCTCCAACAGGGCACCCCAGGGAAAAGATCAAGCCAAATCGGATCTTCGTCGGCATGTACCATCCGGGTCGCCCCGGAGGCCGTGTCGACGGCCAGGAACAACTGACTGCGCTGGTCGCGCGCCTGGACGAGCAGGAGCGGAGCACCCGCCGCTGACCAGTGCACTCGCGCCAGATACGGATAGCGCGCCCGGTCCCAGACGACTTCCGTGCGCACCCCGTCGAGGCCGAACACGAACAGCCGTACGTCCGCGTTCGCCGTCCCGGCAGCCGGATAGGGGACGTGTTGTGGCTCACGTTTCGGCTGGGCCGGATCAGAGATCCACCACCGCTCCACCGGCGTGTCGTCCACCCTCGCCACCAGCAGCCGATCGGACTCCGGAGCCCACCAGAACCCCCTCGAACGACCCATCTCCTCCGCGGCGATGAACTCGGCCAATCCGTAGGAAACCGACGCCGACTCCGGTTCGGCGAGCGCCACATCGCCCTCACCCTCGGCACCCACGACCCGCAGGGCGCCCTGCGCGACGTACGCCACGAGCCGTCCGTCGGGGGAGGGACGGGGATCGACCACCGGTCCCGGCACGCGGATCCCACGTGTCGTGCCGGCCCGCAGTTCCGCCGTGAAAAGCCGTCCTGACAAGGTGAAAGACGCCAGCTCGACGGCCGCGTCGGTGGCGTATCCGACGATCCCGGCGCCGCCCTCCCGGCTGCGTTCGCGGCGCGCCCGCTCCTCGGGCGAGAGCTCCTCCGAGGTACCGCCCAGGAGGACGCGTGGGTCCGCGACCACGCGCTCCCGGCCGTCCGCCGGGTCGAGCACCCACAGTGCGTGGCTGCGGTCGTCACCTGCGCGGGAGCGCAGGAAAGCGACACGGGAGCCGTCGGGCGCCACCGTGAACGAACGCGGCGCGCCGAGCGTGAACCGCTGGGTGCGGGCGTGCCGGCGGGGGAATGAGTCGGACTCGGTCGTCATGCCCCGACCATATTGGCCATGCGCCCCCTTGTGCGGCTGTGCGCCGAGAGATGCGCACGCACCCATAGTTATGATCACTAGCGCTGTGTGGGTATGAACCTGCTGGCTGTTGTATGGATTTACAGGTTTCCTAGCTCTGTCATTCCCCCACGTACCCGGGTTCTTGGAGGTGAGCCGCCGTGGCACTCTCGATTTCGGCGGTGGTGCTGCTGGCGATCATCGTCTTCTTGCTGGTCAAGAAGTCAGGACTGAAGGGTGGTCACGCGGTTGTCTGCATCCTGCTCGGCTTCTATCTCGCCTCGTCGACGATCGCGCCGACCATCAGCGACCTGACGACGAGCGTGGCGAGCATGATCGGCAGCATCAAGTTCTGACCGGGCGCCCGACCCCGCGTCTGCCTCTGCGCCTGCCCCTGCGGCGCGGACGCAGGCCTGCCTCGTAGGGTTGCCCCATGACGGAAATGCCAGCCCGGCGTCTGCTGCTGGTGCACGCGCACCCGGACGACGAGTCGATCAACAACGGCGCGACCATGGCCAGGTACGCCGCCGAGGGTGCTCACGTGGCTCTGGTCACCTGCACCCTCGGCGAGCGTGGCGAGGTCATTCCGCCGCAGCTGCGGCACCTCACCGGTGCCGCCCTGGGCGAGTGGCGCCTGCGCGAACTCACCGCCGCCATGGGCGTCCTGGGCGTCGGCGACTTCCGGCTGCTCGGCGGTGCCGGGCGTTACACCGACTCCGGGATGGCGGGCCTGTCGGACAACGACGACCCCGCCTGCTTCTGGCAGGCCGACGTCGACACCGCCGCCGCATCCCTCGTCGAGGTGATCCTCGCCCGGCGCCCCCAGGTCCTCGTCACCTATGACGAGCAGGGTGGTTACGGCCACCCCGACCACATCCAGGCCCACCGCGTCGCCATGCGGGCCGTCGAGCTGGCCGACGAGGCCGGCTGGAGCATCCCCAAGGTGTACTGGAACCGCGTCCCGCGTTCCGTCGCCGAGGCCGCCTTCGCCCGGCTCGGGGAGGAGCTGCCCGGCCTGCCCTTCGCCAGGAGCGCCGCCGTGCAGGACCTACCCGGCGTCGTGGACGACGAGCGGATCACCACCGAGATCGACGGCGGCCCGTACGCCGCCGCCAAGGCCGCCGCGATGCGCGCGCACGCCACCCAGATCGCGGTCGCCCCCGACGAGCGACACTTCGCCCTCTCCAACGAGCTGGCCCAGCCCCTCTTCGGCACCGAGTACTACGAACTCGTCCGCGGACCGCGGCCCCGGGAGCGGGAGACCGACCTGTTCGCCGGCATCGAGTTCGCCGCCGCCGAGGAGGCCCTCTGATGCCGGACCAGGGTTCCCTGCTCGCCCAGCCCCTGCAACGGCCCCCCGCCGGACGGATCGCCGCCTGTATCGGACTGCTGCTGCTCGGCGCGCTCACCGCGCTCGCGGGGGCGCTCCTCCAGGCCGGCTGGTTCCCCGGCGGACTGCTGCTCGCGCTCGTGGGTGCCGCCGGGCTGTTCCTCGGCGGGGCGCGGGCCCTCGGCAGCAGGGCCGGGGCCGTCGCACCCGCCGCCGGCTGGATGATCGGCGTCGTCCTGCTGACCGCGGGCCGCCCCGAGGGCGACTTCCTGTTCGGCGCGGGAGCCGGTGCCTACCTCTTCCTGCTCGGTGGCATGGCAGTTGCTGTGATCTGCGCCACCATGGGCCGGAGGCGGCAACCTGTCGGCGACGGCGTCCGACTTGGCAAGTGACGTACCACTTCGCCGTGGCGCGGACGTGCGAGTCCCGTGATGGTTTCCACAGCGGTCATGGGATACCGGCCAGAAGTGGCCAGTATGGTGGTGCGCGCCGCCGAGCTGCCCGTGAGGTCGTGGCGGGCGGCGGAGCCAACCTGGAGAACCTGCCTTGAGTCGTGAAACTGACAGTCCGTCCTCCGGGCCCAACGGGTCCAACGGGCACGGCGGAGCCGCCTACCCCTCGGGCACGCCGCCCTACGGCACCCCCATGGTGTCCGACGGCGGCCCGGACGCGGGGCGTTCGGCCGTGCGGCCGGAGGAACGCAAGACCGAGACCACGCTGACCACCCGGATCCGGATCAACATCCCCGGGTCGCGGCCCATCCCGCCGGTCGTCGTGCGCACGCCCGTCACCGACGCGGATGCCGCGGGTGACGACGGTGCTGCCGACGCGCAGGGCGCGGGCCCCGTCACAGCCGCGGGTGGCGCCCCCACGGCGGTCGCCGGACGCCCGGGAGCCGACGGCACCTCCGAGGCGCCCGGCGACCATTCGCCGGCGGCCGAGGAGAGGATGCCCAGCGACTGGTTCGCACCGCGCAAGTCCGCGCCCGTCAAGGGCGCTCAGGGCGGCGGCCCGGCCAACGGTGCCGCTCCGGCGGGCGGTTCGGCCGCCGGAGCGCCCTCGGGCGGCCCCTCCGCCCCGCCCGTGCCCGGCGGCAGCGCCGGTGCGCCGGGCGGCGCGCGTCCGGGGGCCGGGCGGCCCGGCGGTGTGGCCGGATCCATGAGCGCACCGGGCGCCCCCCGTCCCGGCGGCACCAACGGCGCCGGGATGTCCGGCGCCACCGGGGGCCCGGTGGCTCCCGGGCACGGCGGCGGCACCGGCTCCTTCGACGTGACCGAGGCGCTCGCCGCGGGCCCCCTCGGCAACGGCGCCCGCCCGACGCAGGGCAGCGGTCCGACGCAGGGTGGCGGTCCGGCGCACGGCGGTCCGGCGCAGGGCGGTCCGGCGCAGGGCGGCGGCCTCGAGTCGCGCCGCGACGACCTGCCGTACTTCGCGGGCAACGGCAACGCCAACGGCAACGGTCAGAGCGGCTACGCCGCGTCGAACGGCCAGGGCGGACTCCCCGGCGCACCCGGCGGCTCCTACGACTTCAACGGACCGGAAGGCCCCGCCGGCCGCGGTGGCCGGGGCGGCCCGCAGGGTCCCGCGGGGCCCACCAGCGGCCCGGTGACCGGTGACGGCCCGATGGTGCCGCCGATGAACGGCGGAGCCCCCGGCGCGGTTCCCGGCGGGGTTCCCGGTACGGCCGCGGGGGCCGTCCGCCATCCCGGCGGCGGCCTCAGCGACGACACCGCGATCCTCACCCCGCAGCAGCCGGCCCCCGAGCCCGGCCCCGGCGGCTACGGCCGGCACGACAACGTCTCCGGGCAGACCGTCACCAGCGGCATGCCGGTCATCCCCGCGTCCGGGCAGGGCCCCATACAGGGCGGGCCGTTCGCGCCCGGCGGGCATGACGACGGGCCGTTGCCGCACACCCCGCCGCAGGCGCCCGAGCCGGTCGCGCAGAACGCGCCCGCGGCCGACTCGAAGAAGAAAAAGAAGAAGGGCCGCAGCAAGCTGGTGCTGCTCGGCAGCCTGGTGGTGGTCGCCGCGGCCGGTGCCTACGGGGCCGGACTGCTGATGAACCACTCCGACGTGCCCAAGGGCACCACCGTCCTCGGCGTCGACATCGGCGGCGGCACCCGCGACGACGCCGTCAAGAAGCTCGACGACGTCTTCGACAGCCGGGTGAACCAGGCGCTGAAGCTGTCCGTGGACGGCGACACCGTCACCCTCAAGCCGGACCAGGCGGGCCTTCAGTTCGACATGCAGGCCACCGTCGACGCCGCCGCCAAGAGCGACTACAACCCCGTCTCGGTGATCGGGTCGCTGTTCGGCGAGCACCGCGAGATCGAGCCGGAGATGCCGGTCGACGAGGAGAAGCTCCAGGCGGCCCTGGAGACCGCCGCGGGCGGCGCCGGGTCGGCCACCGACGGCACGATCAAGTTCGAGTCCGGCAAGGCCGTCCCCGTCTACGGCAAGGCGGGCAAGGGCATCGACGCGGCCAAGGCCCAGACGGCCGTCGTGGAGGCCTACCGCGGCCAGGTCGAGACCGGCACACCCACCGAGGTGAAGGTCCCGACGACGACCAAGCAGCCCACGGTGTCCGACGCCGAGGTCGACCGGATGATGAAGAAGTTCGCCGGACCGGCGATGTCCGGCAGCGTCACCGTCCAGACCGACGCCGCGCACTCCGTCCTGATGAGCCCGAAGAACTCCCTGTGGAAGTTCCTGGGCGTGAAGGCGATCGACGGCAAGCTCGTCGAGAGCTACGACGAGGCCGCGCTGAAGGAGCTGTACGGCGGCGCCTTCGACGGTGTCCTGATCACCCGCGGCACCGGCCAGAAGACACCCGTCACGGTCCAGGACGTCATCAGCGCCCTGCGCCCGGCCCTCACGAGCGAGACGGACCGGCTCGCGGTCATCGACACCGACCCGAGCTGACGCGAGGCAGGCACTCCGGCCTCACGGGCACCCGGCATCTCCGCCGGGTGCCCTTCGCCATGCAGCCGGAGACCGACCGGACGCTTGTGCCACCACCTTCGGCCGCCCCGGCCACCTCCGCAGCGCGCCACCGAGGCCGGCGCCCCCTCGTCGAGGACGCTCCCGCGCTCCGACCGGCGAAGGCGGTCCGCAGGGTCCTGGCCGCCCACCCTCGCGGCGGCGGTCCGCGCCGGGGCGCCGCCCCCCTGACGGACCGCGAGCGCGAGGCGCTCCGGGCAGCGGCGGACGGTTCCCCGAACGCCGAGCCGGCCGCTCCCCGGCACCTGTCCCACCGCACCGCCCGCACCACGCGTCGACGGGATCCAAAGACGGCGGTACGCGACAGGGCGGAGACGGTGCGGACGGCGAGGGAGAAGGGCCGGCTCGAACCGCCGTCGGCCATGAGCCGGGCGTCAGTTCAGCAGAGCCCGCGCCGCCCGAGCCTCCTGCCGGACCCGCTCCGCCAGCGCCGTGTCCACCACCTCGACCAGCCGCGCGTACTCCTCCATCTCCTCGGCGCCCTGCACGAACTCCGCCCGTTGCACGAGGAGCTGTCCCCGCTCGTACCGCAGTCGAGCCGGATGGGACGGGAGCACAAGCGCCAACTCCACGGCCCACAGGGCGACATCCGACCGCTCCGGCCGGGCCGCCGCCCAGGCCCGGATGTTGTCGAGGATCCGCCGTACGACATCCAGGGTCTGTGCCGGTTCCAGCATGGAGGGCTCCAGCGGGGCCCCCGTCGCCCCCGTCACCAGCTGCTCGGCATCGCGCTCCGTCAGCACCCGGCCTCCGTCGAAGGGGTCGACGAGCACCTGCTCCTGCGGGGGACCGAAGCCGACCACGAAGTGCCCGGGCAGGGCGACGCCGTACACCGGCGCGCCGGCCCGCCGCGCGACCTCGATCCACACCACGGACAGCAGGATGGGCAGCCCCCGTCGCCGTTCCAGCACCTGATGCAGCAGGGACGACTCCAACCGCTCGTAGTCGGCCGCCGAGCCACCGAAGCCGAGTCGCTCACCGAGCAGTTCGCGCAGCGCGACCGCCCACGCGCGCGGCCCGCCCGGCCGGAAGGGCACCTGCCCCGCCAGCGAGTCCAGTTCGACCTGCGCGGCGTCCAGCCCGGCCTCGTCCAGCGTCCGGTCCGCCGCCGCCCCCACCAGCAGGCACAGCAGTGACAGGTCGGGCCGCTCGGACCGCGCCTCCTCGGCGAACCGCCGCCGCAGCTCCGCGCGCTCGAATCCCGTCACGGCGTACTCGCCTCCGGCTCCCGGTAGTGGTGGTACGCGTGATGCGCCCCGAACCCCATCCCGGCGTACAGCGCCCGCGCCCCGGCGTTGTCCTCCTCGACCTGCAACCACGCCGCCGACGCGCCCTCCTCCAGCGCCCGGCCCGCCAGCGCGGCCATCACGACCGTCGCCAGCCCCCGCCGCCGCTGCGCCGGATCCACCTCGACCGCCGCGAACCCGGCCCACCGGCCGTCCACGACACACCGCCCGATGGCCGCGGGAGCCGTCCCCTCACCGGGCACCGACGCGAACCACACCGACGGCCCGCTCCCCAGCACCTTCAGGGCCACCTCGCCGACCCCCTTGCGCTGGTACCGCGCCAGCCAGGCGTCGTCGGCCGCCCGCGCCAGCACCACACCCCCGGCCTCGGCCGCCCGGTCGGCGACCGGCGCCAGCGCCCCGATCCACAGCTCGGCGGTCACCTCACGCACCCACCCGCGCCGCTCCAACTCGGCGCAGAGCAGCTCCTGGGTCCCCTCGGCCCCCGTCGCGGTCTGTAGATACGCGGGCAGACCCCGGTCGCCGTACCAGCGCCGTACGACATCCAGCGCCCCGTCGAGGGGCAGGCCCGGCTCGCCCAGCGGCAGCACGGAGTTGGCCCGGCGGGTGAACCCGGAGGCGGCGCGCAGCTCCCACTCACCGAGCCGCTCGCTCTCCACCGGCCGCCAGGCGCGCGCGGCGACACGGGCGAGTTCCTCGTAGGAGGCCGCCGGCCCCCGGCGGCGGGCCGGAGCGGGCGGGACGATCTTCCCGGCGACCAGCGAGGACTCCGCTATGCGGACGCTCTCCCCACTCTTCCGTGTGATCACCAGCACACCGCTGTCCCATGATGTGAGAACACCCACCGTGTCGGTGAATTTCCCCTCGGTGACGCCAGGTTCGCTCAGGCGCCGCACGGAGACGCGTTTGCCCACGTCAGCGGCGGTGATGCGGACCTCGAGTCGTCCGGCGGCCGAGATTTCCACGGGTCGATTCACCCCTACTGTTCGGATCATTGCCAAGAACGGAGATACTAGGGGCGGGCATCGACGACGCCGCGCTCCCGCGCGCCAGGCGGTGGAGCCTGGGGAGGCCCGCCAGCGCCCTATCGAGGAGGAACGACAGCGTGACCTACGTCATCGCGCAGCCTTGTGTCGACGTGAAGGACAAGGCGTGCATCGAGGAGTGCCCGGTCGACTGCATCTACGAGGGCCAGCGGTCCTTGTACATCCACCCGGACGAGTGCGTCGACTGCGGTGCCTGTGAACCGGTGTGCCCGGTCGAGGCGATCTTCTACGAGGACGACACTCCGGAGGAGTGGAAGGACTACTACAAGGCGAACGTCGAGTTCTTCGACGAGCTGGGCTCGCCCGGCGGCGCCAGCAAGCTGGGTCTGATCGAGCGCGACCACCCCTTCGTCGCCGCACTGCCGCCGCAGGCCGAGTAATCGGGCAAGCGGCCCGCACCATCGCGCCGCCTCGGTCCCGTACGGCCTGATCGCCCAAGATCGCCGTACGGGACCGAGGCGTTTGCCGTATCCGTCAGAGAGCGAGCCAAGAACCGTGTCCGCAGTTTCCGACCGTCTTCCCACCTTCCCCTGGGACAAGCTGGAGCCGTACAAGAAGACGGCCACGGCGCACCCCGGCGGGATCGTCGACCTCTCCGTCGGCACCCCGGTCGACCCGGTCCCCGAGCTGGTCCAGAAAGCGCTGATCGACGCCGCGGACTCACCGGGGTACCCGACGGTCTGGGGCACCCCGGCACTGCGCGACGCGATCACCGGCTGGCTGGAGCGGCGCCTGGGCGCCCGTGACGTCACGCACCGGCACGTCCTGCCGATCGTCGGCTCCAAGGAGCTGGTCGCCTGGCTCCCGACCCAGCTGGGCCTCGGCCCCGGTGACCGGGTCGCCTTCCCGCGCCTCGCCTACCCGACGTACGAGGTCGGTGCCCGCCTGGCCCGCGCCGAGCACGAGGCCTACGACGACCCGACCGAGCTGGACCCGACGGACCTCAAGCTGGTCTGGCTCAACTCCCCGTCCAACCCGACCGGCAAGGTCCTCTCCAAGGCCGAGCTGACCCGGATCGTCGCCTGGGCCCGCGAGCACGGGATCCTGGTCTTCTCCGACGAGTGCTACCTGGAACTGGGCTGGGAGGCCGACCCGGTCTCCGTCCTCCACCCGGACGTCAACGGCGGCTCGTACGACGGGATCGTCTCCGTCCACTCCCTGTCCAAGCGCTCCAACCTGGCCGGCTACCGCGCCGCCTTCCTGGCGGGCGACCCGGAGGTCCTGGCGCCGCTCCTGGAGATCCGCAAGCACGGCGGCATGATGACGTCCGCGCCGACCCAGGCGGCGGTCGTGGCGGCGCTCTCCGACGATGCCCACGTCCGCCAGCAGCGCGACCGCTACGCCGCCCGCCGCGGTCTCCTGCGCGAGGCCCTCCTCGGCCACGGCTTCCGCATCGACCACAGCGAGGCCAGCCTCTACCTGTGGGCCACGAGGAACGAGTCCTGCTGGGACACGGTGTCCCACCTGGCGGCCCGCGGCATCCTGGTGGCCCCCGGCGACTTCTACGGCCCGGCGGGTGCCCAGCACGTACGCGTGGCCCTGACGGCGACGGACGAGCGGGTGCGGGCGGCAGTGGAGCGCCTGAAGCCGTAGGAGGACCACGGCCGCAGCGGTCGCGGAGGCGGTCGCCGCATCCCGCCGTGGGCGGTCGTCGCTTTCGCCGTGGGCGGTCGCCGCTCCGCGTTGCGGGCAGTCGCCGCCACCCGCCGGAAGCAGTCGTGCGTTCCGCAGGACTGAGCTGGTGGGCGCGGCCGAAGTGCCGGTCCGGGGTCCGGGTCCGGCGCGGGCCCGAACCGCCCCGACCCCTGCCGTCGCGACACCCCCGCTCACGAAGGACGGGGCCCAGGGAAGCACCCTGGACCCCGTCACGGCCGAAGCTCGGCGCTCAGCCGAGCGGCAGGCCCTTCGCCGGCAGCGTCCCCGCCCCCGGCAGCCCGCCCTGCGTCACCGGCTCTGTCGGCAGCCCGCCCTTGGTGGCCGCGGACGCGGTGTCCCCGACGAGGTCCCCGGCCGAGCCCGCCGCCTCACCGGCGGCCTTCTGCGCCGCAGGGGTCATCTTCTTCACGGCCTTTCCGCCGGTCTTGCCGGCGGCCGGCACGGCCTGCTCGACCGTCTTGCCACCGGTCTCGCCCGCGGTCCCGGTGACGTTCTGCGCCGCGCCGTCCACCGTGTCGCCGACGCTCGCACCGTCCAGGGCGGTCAGGCCGCCGAGGTTCGGGGTGGCGGGCAGGCCGGGGGCAGCGCTGGCGGAGCCGGCCGCACCGACACCGGCAGCAGCTCCCGCGGCGACAAGCAGTGCGGCACGGGCGATCCTGCGGGTCAGGGGGAGGGACATGATGCTCCTTCTACGGGGGAGAACAAGAGGTGTCTGTAACGGCTGTCCGGGCCCGGACGCAGTGACTACCGCTCGAACCGCGGGAAGGTTGCGGACGGCCGACGTAAAGAGTTGGCAATGTGTCGCATTATCAGCTCTGGATAAAAACGGGCGAAAACCACCCGATATGAAAGTCGTCAAACTCCGCGTAGCCCTTTGTTCCCAAGGCATGCGCCGACCGCGACGGTGACGGCACGGAAGCCCGGACGCGCCGCCGTCCGGTGCCCCACGTATCACCCGTCCGGGTGGTCACCCGTACTACTGCGCGGTGACGATCCGTACGCTGTCGAAGTCGTCGCCCGTTCCCGTGGCACCGGCGGATTCGGCGTCGGCCGGGCCGGTGGAGCGCCATGTGCTGCCGGTCCTCCCGGCGGTCCACTCCCGGCCCGCATAGGTGACGCGCTCGATGCGGAGCGCCGAGGCGTTGGCCACCGCCCAGTGCGCGAGTTGCCAGCCGCGCTGCGGGGCCGTGCGCCCGTCGGCGATGGTCTTCTCGGCCACGGGCAGTCTCACGGTCCGCCCGTCCGTCTCGGCGAGCGGCGGATCGACGTCCGCGGCCGAGGCCTCCCCGGCGCCCACCTCGGCGCCCGCCTGCTGGAGCGCGTCGCGCCCGAAGTCCCGTACGAGCGCGGCGCGGACCGCGTCCGGACCGGTGGCCGTCGCGACGGCGCCCAGGCGGCCCTCGCAGGTCAGCGAGGCCGCGGAGGTCCCGGTCAGCGCGGCGGCCAGCAGCGTCGCGCCCGGCTCGTGCTTCGCGTACGCCTCCGGGTAACCGCTGCGCTGCACCCGCTGCGCGGCGACGGTGAGCGGCAGTTCCGTGTAGTGGGGCACCTTGGCGAGGTGCTCGTAGAAGATGTTCGCCGCGTAGGCCGGGTCCGTGACCTCCCGGGCGCTTCCCCAGCCTTGCGAGGGCCGCTGCTGGAAGAGGCCGAGCGAGTCCCGGTCGCCGTGGTCGAGGTTGCGCAGCGCCGACTCCTGGAGCGCGGTCGCCAGGGCGATGGTCACGGCACGTTCGGGCATGTTCCGGTTGGTCCCGGCGGCGGCGATGGTGGCCGCGTTCACCGCCTGCTCCGGCGTGAACTCGTACGCCGCCGCAGACCCGTCCGCGGAAACGACCGAGCACCCCGGACCCCCGGCGCCACCGGTGACGTACTGGACCACGACATACCCGGCGACGGCGGACAGGACCACGCAGGCCGCCCCGAGTCGGAGGAGGCGGCCGCGGCGCTTGGGAGAGGGTGACGGCTCTGGCACGCGTACAAGGTACTGGAGAGTACGGAAACCGGGGAGGCCTGTGTGACAGGTGGGTTCGGGCGCCACGAGCGGTCGGCGCGTTAGGGTCGACGGCATGGCCGAGACCCCGCTTGACCTCACGCTGGACGCCGCGCTGCTCACCGCGCAGCTCGTCGACTTCCCCTCCGAGAGCGGCACGGAGAAGCCGCTCGCGGACGCCATCGAGACGGCCCTTCGCGCGCTGCCGCACCTGACGGTGGACCGGCACGGCAACAACGTGATCGCCCGCACCCGGCTGGGCCGTCCCGAGCGGGTGATCCTCGCCGGCCACATCGACACCGTCCCGATCGCGGACAACGTCCCCTCCCGGCTGGACGCGGACGGAGTCCTGTGGGGCTGCGGCACCTGCGACATGAAGGCGGGCGTCGCCGTCCAGCTCCGCATCGCCGCGACGGTCCCCGCCCCCAACCGGGACCTGACCTTCGTCTTCTACGACAACGAAGAGGTTGCCGCCGACCTCAACGGCCTCAAGCACGTCGCCGAGGCCCGCCCGCAGTGGCTGGAGGGCGACTTCGCGGTTCTCCTGGAACCCTCCGACGGCCAGGTCGAGGGCGGCTGCCAGGGCACCCTGCGGGTCCTGTTGAGGACCAGGGGCGAGCGGGCCCACTCGGCCCGTGGCTGGATGGGCTCCAACGCCATCCACGCGGCCGCCCCGATCCTGGCCCGCCTCGCCTCCTACGAGCCTCGCCGCCCGGTGATCGACGGCCTGGAGTACCGCGAGGGCCTCAACGCGGTCGGCATCGCCGGCGGAGTGGCCGGCAATGTCATCCCCGACGAGTGCGTGGTCACCGTCAACTTCCGCTACGCACCCGACCGGACGCCCGAGGAGGCCATCGACCACGTCCGTGAGGTGTTCGTCGACTGCGGGGTGGAGGATTTCGTCGTCGACGACCACAGCGGGGCGGCCCTGCCCGGTCTCTCGCACCCCGCCGCGGCGGCCTTCATCGAGGCGGTGGGCGGCACCCCGCAGCCCAAGTACGGCTGGACCGACGTCTCCCGGTTCTCGGCGCTCGGCGTCCCCGCCGTCAACTACGGCCCCGGCAACCCGCTCTTGGCGCACAAGCGGGACGAACGCGTCGAGACCGCGAGGATCCTGGCGGGGGAGGAACGGCTGCGGACCTGGCTGACCGCGTGATCACAGGGCATCCGTGTCCCAGGGCGCTTCATGGCGGACACGCCGAGGTCCCCCGCCCGTGACCCGCGTAGATCTACGCTGAGGTGGAACGACTGCAAGCGGAGGGAGTTCACATGGCTACAGGCAACCCGGAGGGCAAGCGGCGGCCACCGGAGGAACAGCGCCTGGGACCGGTCCTCCGGAGGCGGGACCAGGTGCAGGCGAGCACCACGGACCAGCGGCTGCTGGACGAGCGCGCCCCGTCCGACTGGGTGCACACCGACCCCTGGCGGGTCCTGCGCATCCAGTCGGAGTTCATCGAAGGCTTCGGCACACTCGCCGAACTCCCCTCCGCCATCAGCGTCTTCGGTTCCGCCCGTACGCCGGTGGACTCCCCGGAGTACGAGGCGGGCGTGCGGCTCGGCCGCGCGCTCGTCGAGGCCGGCTGGGCGGTGATCACGGGGGGCGGCCCCGGCGCCATGGAGGCGGCCAACAAGGGCGCCTGCGAGGCGGGCGGCGTCTCGGTCGGCCTCGGCATCGAACTGCCCTTCGAGCAGGGCCTGAACCCCTACGTCGACATCGGCCTGAACTTCCGGTACTTCTTCGTCCGCAAGATGATGTTCGTGAAGTACGCGCAGGGCTTCGTCGTCCTGCCCGGCGGCCTCGGCACCCTGGACGAACTCTTCGAGGCCCTCACCCTCGTCCAGACCCAGAAGGTCACCCGCTTCCCGATCGTCCTCTTCGGCACGGAGTACTGGGGCGGCCTGATCGACTGGCTGAGGAACACCCTGATCGCCCAGGGCAAGGCCTCGGAGAAGGACCTCCTCCTCTTCCACGTCACGGACGACGTGGAGGAAGCGGTGGCACTGGTCTCGAAGGAAGCAGGCCGCTAGGGCCTGTCCGGGGGGCGGCAGCCCGGGTTCGACACCGGAAGGGGCGGCGGGGGCGAGCGAAAACTACGCCAACCCCCGCCGAGCCACCGCCGGCTCCCGGTACCCCGCGATGGACGCCACCATGTCCAGCACCTGCCGCGTCTCGGCGACCTCGTGCACCCGGTACACCCGCGCCCCCAACCACGCGGACACCGCGGTGGTGGCCAACGTCCCCACCACCCGCTCCTTCACCGGCCGGTCCAGGGTCTCCCCCACGAAGTCCTTGTTGGACAGCGACACCAGTACCGGCCACCCCGTCTCCACCATCTCGCCCAGCCGCCTCGTCGCCTCGAGGCTGTGCCGCGTGTTCTTCCCGAAGTCGTGCCCGGGGTCGATCAGGATCGACTCGCGCGGCACCCCCAGCGCCGCGGCCCGCTCCGCCAGCCCCACAGTCACGCCCAGAATGTCGGCCATCACGTCGTCGTACGCCACCCGGTGCGGCCGCGTCCGAGGCTCGGTGCCGCCCGCGTGCGTGCAGACCAGCCCGACCCCGTACCGCGCCGCCACCTCCGCCAGCCGGGGATCGACCCCGCCCCACGCGTCGTTCAGCAGATCGGCGCCCGCCTCGCAGACCGCCTCGCCGACCTCGGCCCGCCAGGTGTCCACGCTGATCACGACCTCCGGGAAACGCCGCCGCACCTCGGCCACGAAACCGACCGTGCGCCGCGCCTCCTCCTCGGCCGTGACCTCCTCGCCGGGCCCGGCCTTCACGCCGCCGATGTCGATGATCGCGGCGCCCTCGGCCACCACCTGCTCCACGCGCGCGAGGGCCGGCTCGTCACGGAAGGTCGCGCCCCGGTCGTAGAAGGAGTCCGGGGTCCGGTTCACGATCGCCATGATCACCGGCTCGTGGGTGCCGAATTCCCGCCTGCCCAGCCTGAGCATCCCCTGTGACCTCTCCTCGTACGTCCCTGACATCCGCCGCCTGCGACCCTAACTGTCACGCCCCCATGGCACGATCGGAGCCAGACACATCTGACAACGAGCACAGCGAGCGTGGGGACCCACCGATGGTTATGTTCTTCTTCCTGGTCATCGCGCTCGCCGTCGTGGTGGCCGCGGTGACACTCGCCGTGGTGGGCGGCGGCGAGGGCACCGGTCCGCTGCCGGAGGTCGCCCCCGAGCGGCTGCACGACCCGCTGCCCCCGGACCGCCCCCTCGACCGGTCCGACGTCGACCGGCTCCGCTTCCCGCTCGCCGCCCGCGGCTACCGCATGGCCGACGTCGACGACGCCCTCGACCGCCTCGGCGCCGAACTCGCCGAGCGCGACGCCCGCATCGGCGAACTGGAGTCCGCGCTCTCCGTCGCCCGGATGCCCGAGCCGCATGTCTCCATGGACAAGCCCGCACAGGAGGAGCAGCAGCAGTGAGCGACGGCACCGCCCTCGCCGGCCCCGACGGCGCGCTGCGCTGCCCCTGGGCCCTGTCCACAGCGGACTACGTGACGTACCACGACGAGGAATGGGGCCGCCCGGTCCACGGCGACCAGGCCCTCTTCGAGCGCCTCAGCCTGGAGGCCTTCCAGTCGGGCCTGTCCTGGATCACGATCCTGCGCCGCCGCTCCGGCTTCCGTACCGCCTTCGCCGACTTCGCGATCGACGCGGTCGCCGCCTTCACCGACGAGGACCGCACCCGGCTCCTGGCCGACCCGGGCATCATCCGCAACCGCGCCAAGATCGACGCCACGCTCGCCAACGCACGCGTGCTGGCCGCCTGGTCCCCGGGCGACCTCGACGAACTCATCTGGTCCCATGCGCCGGACGCGGCGACCCGTGCGGTCCCCAAGACCCTCGCGGACGTCCCGGCGCTGACGGACGAGTCGACGGCTCTGTCGAAGGCGCTGAAGAAGCGGGGGTTGCGCTTCGTCGGCCCCACGACGGCGTACGCGCTGATGCAGGCGTGCGGCCTGGTGGACGACCACCTGGAGACCTGCGTGTCCCGAAGCGCGGCGTGAGGGGCGCAGGGGCGCGTCTCGGCCGCGACGGCCCGCGCCCTCCGCACGCCCCCTCGCCTCGCCCGACTCAGCGGCCCACGTACGAGGGCTTCTCCTTCTTCACGAACGCCTGCACGGCGATC
The DNA here is from genome assembly GCF_055577115.1 of Streptomyces sp. NPDC033216. Taxonomy (NCBI): domain Bacteria; kingdom Bacillati; phylum Actinomycetota; class Actinomycetes; order Kitasatosporales; family Streptomycetaceae; genus Streptomyces; species Streptomyces sp. NPDC033216. The sequence continues at coordinate 441,828 of NZ_JBVIQK010000002.1, forward strand.
GTGTGGTCCTGCGACGCCCCCGCCCGAGTCTGCAACTCGTCCTCCTTGTCCAACGTCTCGGTGAGCGAGTGCGACAACCCGTACGCGACGGACTCCTTGATCGCCGCGTACGCGACCGTGGGCCCGGCGGCCAGTGCCCGCGCCACCTTCTCGGCCTCCGCGCGCAGCGCGTCCGCCGGTACGACCCGGTTGGCGATACCCAGTTCGTACGCCTCCTGCGCCTTGACGCTGCGCGGGAACAGCAGCAGGTCGGCGGCACGGCCGGGGCCGATCACCCGGGGCAGGGTCCACGAGACACCGGAGTCGGCGGTGAGCGCGACCCCCGCGAACGAGGTGTTGAAGGACGCCGTGTCGGCCACCACCCGGTAGTCCGCGGCCAGCGCGAAGCCGAAGCCGGCGCCCGCGGCGACCCCGTTCACGGCGGCGACCACCGGCTTCGGCGCCTCGGTGAGCGCCCGCACGACCGGGTTGTAGTGCTCCTTGACCGTGCTCATGACCTTGCCCGAGCCTTCGGCCAGCAGTCCGATGTGCTCCTTGAGGTCCTGGCCCACACAGAAGGCCCGCTCACCGGCGGCGGTCAGCAGCACGGCCCGTACGGCGTCGTCGGCCGCTGCGGACTCCACCGCCTCCCGCAGGGCGACCTTGGTCGCGATGTTCAGCGCGTTCATCGCCTCGGGGCGGTTCAGGGTGATCGTCGCGAGCCCGTCGCTCACCTCGTAGAGCACGGTGTCGGCCATGGAATGTCCCCTCCGGTGTCGCGGCTGACGTACTGACCAGTACGCAGGTGTCCGAAGGACAAGCATGAGGGACGCCGAGCGCGCCGGGCGTGTGACCCCTGTCAAAGAAATCCGGACGATTTCCGGCGGGCAGAAGTCCGTGCGGGCGCGAAGTATCGCAGTCACATCGCCGAATTGAGTGGTTTTGCTCGCGCGCGTTGCCCAAGCGATGCCGACCGATGTTGGTCATCGGGTCCTGCGATGCGGGATAATGGCTGGGAAGCAATGTGTTCGATGCCGGTGTCGTGGATCCCATGCTGGGCCGCGCCTTGCCCTTCACGGGCCGTCGGCTTTGACGATGAGCTGGTTTCAGGAAGGGGAACGAGCATGGCGGCCATGAAGCCGCGGACGGGTGACGGCCCGCTCGAGGTGACCAAGGAGGGGCGGGGCATCGTCATGCGCGTTCCGCTCGAAGGCGGCGGTCGGCTCGTCGTCGAGCTGACCCCGGACGAGGCCGACGCGCTCGGCGACGCCCTCAAGAAGGTCGTCGGCTGACGCGCAAGCGACCATACCCCTTCGGTCTCCCCGGCATCCTCAAGGGTGCCGGGGAGACTGTTTTGCCGGGGGACGTCGGGGGCCCGTAGCCCGAACGGCGTACCGGGCGGGCAGGCATACGGGCGGGCGGTAGCGGCTCACGCGGCGGCGGCTCGCGCACCTGTCGCTCGCACGGCCTTGGCCCGTACCGTCCCCGCCCGTAGGTATTCGGTTGCGCGGCCGCCGCTCCACCGCCGCCGTGCCGCTATCGCTTGACCGCGCAGAGCAGACCGTCGCCCACCGGCAGCAGCGACGGCACCAGCTCCTGGCTCTCGCGCACCGCGCGCAGCAGCTCGCGGACCCTGATGACCTCGGTGGGCTGCGGGCCCGAGTCGATCGTGCGACCGTTGGCGAAGACACCCTCGAACACCACGAGACCTCCCTGTCGCAGCAGGCGCAACGATTCAGCGAGGTAGTCCATGACCTCCAGCCGGTCGCCGTCGCAGAAGACGAGGTCGTAGCCGGCGTCCGCGAGCCTCGGCAGGACGTCCAGCGCGCGGCCGGGGATGAAGCGGGCCCGGTTGCTGGCGAACCCGCAGGCCCGGAAGGCCTGCCGGGCGAACTGCTGGTGCTCCGGCTCGGGGTCGACGGTCGTCAGGACGCCGTCCGGGCGCATGCCGTGCAGCAGGTGGATCCCCGAGACGCCGGTACCGGTACCGATCTCCGCGACCGCCTTGGCGTCCACGGTGGCGGCGAGCAACCGCAGCGCGGCGCCCGTGCTGGGCGACACCGAGCGCAGCCCCGCGTCGCGGGCCCGGTCCCGGGCCCAGCGCAGTGCTTCGTCCTCGGCGACATAGGCGTCGGCGAACGCCCAGCTCGTCTGCCGGTTGCCGGTAATGACCCTCTCCTGTCCCCGTGGTTGCCTGGGCGTGACTGTATCCGTTGGTGCCGGGAACCCGCAGATGGGACCGCGCGTTTGAAGGAGTGGGACGGAGCACGGAGGGACACGGTTGGATCACGACGACGGACGGCATACCGAGCAAGTGCTGACGCAGCCGCATGAGCCGTGTCAGCCCAGATCAATTTCTCGTAAAACCGCTTATCCGGAGCTAACGGGCGAGGTGGCTATGGTAGGGGCTCCGCTGGACACCACCAGAGCCGACAGGGGAGGTGCGGCTACGCCCGTGGATCGGGGAGGAGCGCTGCGACGCTTTCTCGGATCGGCAGGCAGGCCGAAATCCGTGAACGACACCGCTGACCACAGTCACGCCGCCGGCCCTGGTGCCGGCCCCGCCCAGACCGCGACCTTCTCCACCGACGCGGACGGGCAGGCGTGGACTCCGCCCACGTGGGAGGAGATCGTCAGCATGCACAGCGGCCGCGTGTACCGGCTCGCCTACCGCCTCACCGGTAACCAGCACGACGCCGAGGACCTCACCCAGGAGGTCTTCGTCCGCGTGTTCCGCTCGCTGTCGACGTACACGCCCGGCACGTTCGAGGGCTGGCTGCACCGCATCACCACCAACCTCTTCCTGGACATGGTCCGCCGCAAGCAGCGCATCCGCTTCGACTCGCTCGGCGATGACGCGGCGGAGCGGCTGGCCAGCAAGGAGCCCACCCCGCAGCAGGTCTTCAACGACGCCCACTTCGACGCGGACGTCCAGCAGGCCCTCGACACCCTCGCGCCCGAGTTCCGCGCCGCGGTCGTCCTGTGCGACATCGAAGGACTGTCGTACGAGGAGATCGCCGCGACCCTCGGAGTCAAGCTGGGCACGGTCCGCTCGCGTATCCACCGCGGCCGTTCACAGCTGCGCAAGGCACTGGCCCACCGCTCGCCCGAGGCGCGCTCCGAGCGTCGTTCGTTCGTGCCCCGTGTCCCCGCTCTGGGGGGAGGGGGCGCGACCGCGTGAGTGCACCTCGTCCCACCCCGGCCGAGCAGCATCTCGGCGACCGACTCTCCGCCCTCGTGGACGGCGAGCTGGGCCATGACACCCGCGAGCGCGTGCTGGCACACGTGGCGACCTGCCCCAAATGCAAGGCGGAGGTCGACGCACAGCGCCGACTGAAGAACGTCTTCGCCGAAGTGGCCCCGCCCGCCCCCTCCGAAAGCTTCCTGGCGCGCCTTCAGGGGCTGCCCGGGGGAGGAGACGCGGACGACGGCGGCCTGCCGCCGCTCGGAGGAGGCTTCGGCGACAGGTTCGGGGCTCGCCCCGGAGCGTCCGGAGTCTTCGGAGCCAAGCGGGACGAGCCGTTCGAGTTCGGCTACGTCCCCGCGCGCGACCACCGCTCCGTGTTCACGCCCTCCGCCGAGCGCACCCTGCGCATCCACCCGGTCGGCCGCTCCGACGCCGAGCGTTCGCGCGGGCTGCGGTTCGCCTTCGTCGCCGCCGGCGCTGTGTCACTGGCGGCGATCGCCCTGGGCGGTATGAACACCGGCCTCCCGGCCGACACGGACGCCCGTGGCGGCTCCGGCGCGGGCAGCAATGTGACACCGGCCCGCACGCCGGGCGGCGGCTCCCCGACGACTCCCGAGAGCCAGCGCCGCCGTGGCGTAGGCCCCGTGCTCGCGCAGGGCGGGCAGATGCTCGGCGAGACCCCGGTCGTCCCTACCCAGGTCTCCGCGCCGCTGCTGCCCGGAGTGCCGTCCCCGGCGGTCCGTCCCGAGCAGGCGCTGCACCGGCTGACCACACCCGTGATGGCCGGCGTCGCCGCGATGTCCCCTCTGATACGCCCGCTCGGCACCACCGCACCGGTCTCGCTGACCTCTTGGTCCACCACCCCGGAGATCGCCTCCCCCGGCCTGCTCGCCGCACCCGTCCCCGACGCCACTTCCGCCCCCACCCCGTCCCCGCACCAGGCCCACTGATCCGCGAACCTGGTTGAATCCAGCGTGAACCGCGGCCATGCGGCGCGGGGTGGAGTGCGAGCCTGAGCACGGGGAGAGCATGAACGAGGGCAAGCCCACGGAGGGCCCTGCCGGGCCGGCGAACGGGGACGAACCGAGCACGCCCGCGGGGGAGCCGGTCCCGCAGGGGAGCCCTGTCGAAGGGGCCGGTGAGGAACTGTCGGGCGGGCCTGCCGGGGTCGTGGTAGCCGAGGGCAGTCCCGGCGGACAGGCCCGCGAGAAGCCGTCGGGCGGTCCCGCCGCGGACGCGCTCCCCGAGGGCAGCCCTGCCGGAGCACCGGGTGAGGAGCCGTCGGGGAAATCTGTGCCGGACGGGTTCCCCGACGGAAGCCCTGCCGGTCGGACGAGCGGGGGCGAGGTCCCCGATGGGAGCCCCGGTCCCCGGGCGAGCGAGGAACCGGGCAGCGGATCAGTACGGGGAGTGATCCCTGTGGGCGACTTCGAACTGGCCCGCCCTGCGAGGGCCGCTGACAAGGCCGCGGAGGATCAGCACCGGACGCTTCCCGACAGCGGCTCCCCGCTGGGCCGGTGCTTTCCGGCGGACACGGCGGACACGGCCGACACGGCCGACACGGCGGACACGGCCCACACGGCGGACACGGCCGACACCGAGGAGCCGGAGCGCATTGCTTCCGGTGGGGAGACCGGGTTGATCTCCGCGGACGGAGCCGCCCGGCCTGTCCCCGCGGGGGACGGTGTCTGGCAATCGGCGGGGATGGCGGTCGAGTCGGCCGACGATGCCCTTCGGCCTCCCGCTGGTACGCAGGCGAGCTTGTCGCCGGCGGAATCGGCGGAATCGGCGGATCGCGCGCCTGAGTCCCCTGCCGTCCCCGAACGGCCCAAGCCCCTGCATGATCCCGACCCCTACAGCACCCCGCCGTACGGCGAACCCGGCCCCTGGGCGCCCGCACCGCCTGTCCAGCACCCGGCGGCGACACCGGCTCCCGCCCCGGCCGCCTCCGGCCCGACGGCGCCGATGCCCGGTGTCCCTGGCGCGCCGGCTGTCGGCGCGGTGCCACCCGCGCCTGCCGCGCCTGTTCCTGGTGTGGTCGGTGCGGCCGCCTCCGGCCCGACGGCGCCGATGCCCGGTGTCCCTGACGCGCCCGCTGTCGACTCGGTCCCACCCGCTCCCGTTGTGCCCCCTCCTGGCGTCCCCACGGCGGGCGCTACCGGCACCTCCTCGCCTCCGGACGCCTCCGTTCCCGGTGTCCCTGCCGGGTCCGCCGACGCGTTCCCGCCCGCCTCCGGCGCTCCCGTGCCAGGTGTCCCCGCCGGGCCCGCCGACGCCTTCCCGCCCGGCCTCGGCGCCCCCGCCCCGGGTGTCCCCGCCAGGGCCGCCTCCGACCCGTCCCCGCCCGCCCTCGGCGCCCCCGTCCCGCCCGCCGAAGGCTTCCCCGCCCACGTCCCGCCCTCCGCGCCGCCCGCGGGCCCCTGGCGCCGTTACGATCCCTGGGCCCTCGGGCCGCTTCAGCAGACCGGGGCCCGGGTCGCCGACCTGACGGAGCGGCGGCGGCGTCGGCGTAGGGAACTGGTGGGTGGGGCCTTGTTGTTGGCTCTGGTCTCCGGGGGAGTCGGCGGAGGCGTCGGCGTGTATCTGGAGCGGCACGGCGGGGTCGGCGCGGTGGAGTTGCCGCAGGCCTCTGTCGAGCCGGGCGTGCGGGACGCGGACAGCGTCGCCGGGATCGCCGCCCGCGCCCTGCCCAGCGTTGTCACGCTGCACGTCAGCGGCGGCGAGGAGGCCGGTACCGGCACCGGCTTCGTGCTCGACACTCGCGGTCACATCCTCACCAACAGCCACGTCGTCGAGCCCGCGGGGTCCGGCGGCGAGATATCCGTGGTCTTCAACGGTGGCCAGACCGCCGAGGCCGAGGTCGTCGGAAAGGACAGCGGATACGACCTCGCCGTGGTGAAGGTGACCGGCGTGCGGGGCATGGAGCCCCTACCCCTCGGCAACTCCGACAACGTCCGGGTCGGTGACCCGGTCGTCGCCATCGGCGCCCCCTTCGATCTGGAGGGCACCGTCACGTCAGGCATCATCAGCGCCAAGGAGCGGCCCGTCACCGCCGGCGGCGAGAGCGGTGACGCGAGCGACGTGTCGTACGTGGACGCCTTGCAGACCGACGCGCCCATCAACCCCGGGAACTCCGGCGGCCCCCTCCTCGACGCGATGGGCCGTGTCATCGGCATCAACTCGGCCATCCGGTCCGCCGCCGACGGCACCGATTCCGACGGCGGCCAGGCCGGTTCGATCGGTCTGGGCTTCGCCATCCCGGTCAACCAGGGCAAGCGTGTCGCCGAGGAGCTGATCGACACGGGCCGGGCGACCCACCCGGTCATCGGCGTGACCCTCGACATGGAGTACACGGGCGACGGCGCCCGAGTCGGCACCGAGAGCGGTGGCGGGAGCGATCCGGTGACCGCGGGCGGCCCCGGCGACCGGGCCGGCATCCGGCCGGGGGACCTCATCACCGCGGTCGACGGCCGGCGCGTCCACTCCGGCGAGGAACTGATCGTCAAGACGCGCGCACACCGCCCCGGCGACCGCCTGGAACTGACCGTCGAACGCGACGGGAAGGAACGCACCCTCTCCCTCGTGCTCGGCTCCTCCGACAGCGGCTGAACCCGAGGCAGCGTGTCCGCCCTCCCACGAATGACAGAAACTTCACACTCCGGACGCCGCCGTATGGTTCCACTGGGCGGACAACGCGAGAAACAGGTCACCCGCCACCAGTCGGACACCTCGGGACGGTACCGGTCGGACAGGTGCGACAGGTACCGTGGACCCGGCCCGGACCACGGAAGACCCGCACCGACCACCGAGGGCCAGCAGGGCCGCCGAGGACCGCGGACCGCGGACATCGCAAGGAGCTTCAGGTGTTCAATGACATAGGACCGCTCGAGCTGGTGACGATCATCGTCCTGGCCGTGCTCGTCTTCGGTCCGGACAAGCTCCCGAAGGTCATCCATGACGTGATGCGCACGGTCCGGAAGATCCGTGAGTTCTCCGAGAGCGCCAAGCAGGACATCCGGCAGGAACTCGGCCCGGAGTTCAAGGACTTCGAGTTCGAGGACCTCAACCCCAAGACCTTCATCCGCAAGCAGCTGGACAACGAGGACCTGGGGCTGAAGGAGATCCGCAACGGCTTCGACCTCAAGAAGGAGATGGCCGAGGTCACGGACGGCATCCAGGGCCGCGACCAGGAGTCCTCCTCGCCGTCCTCGTCCGCCTCGTCCGGCGGCCGTATCGACATGGCGAAGCAGCCGGACGAGCCGGGCAAGGACGACCGTCCGCCCTTCGACGCGGACGCCACCTGAGTCTCCCCGTCCCCCGGATGTGAGGGGGCGCACGCCGCACGCGCCGGGCGGCTTCCCCGCAGTCACCGGCGGGGTGGCTATGCTGCCTGGTTGTTGTGCGGGCCGTACCCGAGGGCAACGCCGCCCGAAGGGGGGCGGGCCGTACGGTCCGGCTAGAGCGAGGAGGCGTCCGGGGACATGGAGACGACGAGTCGGGCAGTCGTAGAGGCGCCGGCCGCGGAGGGCGGACAACCGCTTCCCTCCGCCCGGCGCACGGTCGACGGCTACCTGGAGGCGCCCTTCCCGTGGTACGGCCTCGACGAGGCCTTCACGGGACCGCGCTGGCTGATGCAGGTGGGTGCGGCGGCCGACGGTGCCGTCGAGCACGGTTCGATCGGGCACGGTGACGAGCCCTCGGTACGCCACGAGACGGCCGGGGAGGACCGCGGCAAGTTCGCGGTCGTCGTGACCGTCGCCGCGAACCCCGTCCGGCGCAGCGCGGACGGCACGGGGCTGCTGGAGGCCACCTCGGTGTCCTCGGCGGCCTGGCTGGCGGGTGTGGGGTTGCTGTCCTTCACCTGGCCGGGCCAGATGGACCACAGCCTGCGTGACGACTGGCTGGAGCAGCAGACCGAGACGGCGTGGGTGCTGGCCGACGACCTGTCCGGCCCGGACTGGTCCACGCTGTCCCTGCCGGTCGACGGCGTGCCGACCCCCTTCCACTACCGCGAGTCCGAGTTCGGCTGGGTGCTGGCCGGCTCGACGCAGGAAGGGGTGCACCTGGGGGCGTACGGCAGAGGCATGAGCGCGTACGGGCTCGGCTTCGCCGTGATCAAGGACCTCGCCGAGTACGCGTAGCCGCGGTGACGGCGGCGGGGGGCGCGGTCCTGACGGACGGCGCCCCCGTCGTCGTACGACGGGGGCGGAGACCGTGTCTCGTACGGCGGGTCAGAACTTGTTCTTCGGGGTGATGCCCAGGGACAGGCCCGACAGGCCCCGCTGGCGGCCGCCGAGCTTGCCCGCGATGGCCCGCAGGGCGGCACCCGCCGGGGAGTCCGGGTCGGTGAGGACGACCGGCTTGCCCTCGTCGCCGCCTTCGCGCAGGCGGACGTCGATGGGGATGGAGCCGAGGACCGGCACCGAGGCGCCCGTGGTGCGGGTCAGACCGTCCGCGACGGCCTGGCCGCCGCCGGTGCCGAAGACGTCGACCATCTCGCCGCAGTGCGGGCAGGGCAGCCCGGACATGTTCTCGACGACGCCGACGATCTTCTGGTGGGTCTGGACCGCGATGGAGCCCGCCCGCTCCGCCACCTCGGCGGCGGCCTGCTGGGGCGTGGTGACGACCAGGATCTCCGCGTTCGGGACCAGCTGGGCCACCGAGATGGCGATGTCGCCGGTGCCCGGCGGGAGGTCGAGCAGCAGGACGTCCAGGTCGCCCCAGTACACGTCGGCCAGGAACTGCTGGAGCGCGCGGTGGAGCATCGGGCCGCGCCAGACGACCGGGGCGTTGCCCGGGGTGAACATGCCGATCGAGATGACCTTCACGCCGTGCGCCGACGGCGGCATGATCATGTTCTCGACCTGGGTGGGACGGCCGTCCGCGCCGAGCATGCGTGGCACGCTGTGGCCGTAGATGTCGGCGTCGACGACACCCACCTTCAGGCCGTCGGCCGCCATCGCCGCCGCCAGGTTCACGGTCACCGACGACTTGCCGACGCCGCCCTTGCCGGACGCGACCGCGTACACACGCGTGAGCGAGCCCGGCTTGGCGAAGGGCACCTCGCGCTCGGTCTGGCCGCCGCGCAGCGCGGTCGCCAGTTCCTTGCGCTGTTCGTCGCTCATCACGTCCAGGGTCACGTCGACGCGCGTGACGCCCTCGACCCCGGAGACCGCCTCGGTGACGCGCTGCGTGATCGTCTCGCGCATGGGGCAGCCGGAGACCGTCAGGTACACGGTGACCGCGACCGCCCCGTCCGCCCCAATGTCCACCGACTTGACCATCCCGAGTTCGGTGATGGGGCGGTTGATCTCGGGATCGTTCACCGTCGCCAGTGCTTCACGCACCGCGTCTTCCGTAGCCATAAGGACGATGGTACGGCGCCCCGCCCGAGCCTCGGCATGCCCGTCAGCGGTCGTCTACGTCACGTCCGCGCGACCGTTCCGCCGGGAATACGACATGGCCGTCGCGCAGCCCCTCCAGTTCCTTCACCATGTCCTGGAGTTCGGAGCGGATCCAGTCCCGGGTGGCGACCTCGCCGAGCCCGATCCGGAGGGCGGCGATCTCGCGCGTGAGGTACTCGGTGTCCGCGATGGACCGCTCGTTCTGCTTGCGGTCCTGCTCCAGGTTGACCCGGTCGCGGTCGTCCTGGCGGTTCTGTGCGAGCAGGATCAGCGGAGCCGCGTAGGAGGCCTGGAGTGACAGCATCAGCGTCAGGAAGATGAAGGGGTAGTTGTCGAAGCGCAGGTCACGCGGGGCGAAGATGTTCCACAGGACCCACACGATGATGACGATCGTCATCCAGACGATGAACCGTCCGGTGCCCAGGAACCGGGCGATGCGCTCCGAGAGCCGTCCGAAGGCCTCCGGGTCCCACTCGGGCAGGAGCCGGCGCCTGGGCGGGCGCGGCTGGTCCAGCCGGACGCGGGGGCGGGTGGTCGCCGTGGCGCCGACCGGGGTCCGCTCGGCGCGGGCGGCGTCACGCTCGGGAGCCATCGGACACCTCCCCCTCGGCCAGGTGGAACTCCGTCTCCCGCCAGTCCTCGGGCAGCATGTGGTCCAGCACGTCGTCCACCGTGACCGCGCCGAGCAGGGAGCCCGCCTCGTCGACGACGGGCGCCGCGACCATGTCGTACGTCGCGAAGAAACCGGCGATCACGGGCAGGGTCGCGCCCGGCGCGAGGGTCTGGAGGTCGTCGTCGAGGATCGAGCTGACCAGCGTGTACGGCGGGTCGCGCAGGAGCCGCTGGAAGTGGACGGTGCCCAGATACTTGCCGGTCGGCGTCTCGTCGGGCGGGCGGCACACGTAGACCTGGGCGGCGAGGGCGGGGGACAGGTCACGGTTGCGGACCCGTGCGAGGGCGTCGGCGACGGTCGCGTCGGGCCGCAGCACGATCGGTTCGGTCGTCATCAGACCGCCCGCCGTGTGCTCCTCGTACGCCATCAGGCGGCGCATGTCGGCGGCGTCGTCGGGCTCCATCAGGCTCAGCAGCCGCTCCTTGTCCTCCTCGGGCAGCTCGGAGAGCAGGTCGGCGGCGTCGTCGGGGTCCATGGCCTCCAGGACGTCCGCGGCGCGCTCCTCCTTCAGCTTGCCGAGGATCTCGATCTGGTCGTCCTCCGGCAGCTCCTCCAGGACGTCGGCGAGCCGGTCGTCGTCGAGGGCGGCGGCGACCTCCGCGCGGCGCTTGGCGGACAGGTGGTGCAGGACGTTCGCCAGGTCGGCCGGGCGCAGCTGCTCGAAGGTGGCGAGGAGGCTCTCGGCGCCCTGCCCGTGCTCCTCCAGGGAGAAGCCGGTGACCGCTGACCACTCCACGGTCAGCTTCTCGCCCCTGCCGCGTCGGAAGGCGCCCGACTTCTTGCCCTTCTGTACGAAGATCCGGTCGATCTCCCAGTCCCGGCGGGCCGGCAGCTGCTGCACGGACAGGTCGAGGACGGTGACGTCCTCGCCGGTCTCGGCGAGCGTGACGCGCCGGTCGAGCAGTTCGCCGAAGACGAGCCGCTCGGTGGGCCGCTGTTCGAAACGGCGGACGTTCAGCACTCCGGTGCTGAGGACCTGGCCGGACTCGATGCTGGTCACGCGGGTCATCGGCAGGAAGATCCGGCGCCGGGTGGTGAGTTCGACGACCAGCCCGAGCAGCCTGGGCGGCTTGCGGCCGACCCGCAGCATGGCGACCAGGTCGCGCACCCGCCCCACGGTGTCGCCGTTGGGGTCGAACACGGCGACCCCGGCGAGGTGGGAGACGAAGATCCGGGGGGCGCCCGCTGCCATGTCCGGACCTCCTTCTCGTACGCGCTCGTACGGGGTGTTCGCCGACGTGCTCCCCGCGGTGTTGCGGGTGAGGTTCTTTTCCCAATTGCCCGCTCGTGCGGGCTTCAGGCTAGCCCGTCCCGATCGGGTACGCCCTGGTGAGCGGTCCGGACGGACTGGCTCCGTTGCCCTGCCGGGACCCCGGTACGCTGCGGTACGCCGCTCAGGAGTTCCCCGCAGAAAGGCAGCCCCCTCTGTGACTGCGATCGCCCAGGGCCGTACCCATCGCCGGGCCGCGCTGGTGAGCGCGATGTGCGCGCTGGCCGTGACGGGCCTGGGGCTCACCGGGTGCGGCGAGGACCCGGACGCGGGGACGAACGGGGTCGGCAAGCTGGCCGCCGACAAGATCCAGGGCAGGACGCAGGCGGCCGCCGCGGCGGTGGACGCGGTGCGGCTGTCCGGGTCCGTGGTCGCGGGCGGGAAGTCGTACCGGCTCGACATGAGCCTGAAGTCGGACGGCGCCACGGGATCGGTGACCGCCGAGGGTGCCACCTTCCACCTGCTGCGGGTCGACGAGGAGCTGTACCTCAAGGCGGACGCCGCGTTCTGGAAGCACGAGGACGGCAAGTCCGAGAGCAGCGGCTCCGACACCGCGGCCGCGGGCAAACTCGACGACAAGTACGTGAAGGTGCCGACCGGTGACCCCTCGTACAAGAAGTTCAGCGGGTTCACGGACAAGGACCTCCTTCTCGACAGTGTGCTGACACTGCACGGTTCGCTGGGCAAGGACGGGCACCACGAGCAGGCCGGGGTGCGCACGATCCGCATCACCGGCGACGGGGGCTCCGGCGGCACGCTGGACGTGTCCCTGGAGGGCGAGCCGTACCCGCTGCGCCTGGTGCGGGCGGGCGGGGCGGGCACGCTGACCTTCTCCGCCTGGGGCAAGGACTTCGCCCTGAAGGAGCCGGCGAAGGACGAGATCGTGGACTACGGCAAGGAACTGCCGACGTCGTGACCGGCTACGCGCGCTCGCCCTTCTTCCGCTTCCTCTTCAGCAGCAGCCGGGGCAGGCCCGCCGGGGCCGGCTGACGGGTCGTGGCCGGGGACGGCACCGGCGGCGCCGCCAGGTCTCCGTCGGGCAGCGCGGACGTGGTGCCGGTGGGCTCCAGCCGGATCACCCGGCACTCCCGCGCCCAGCGCTCTGTCATCGCCTCACCGTCGGGCGCGTTCAGCCGTTTGCCCTTGAGGTCGGCGACGGCCGCCTCCCATGCCTCGGTGCCGGGGGCGAGCTGGACGACCCGCGCGGCCCAGGTGACCAGCCGGCCGCCCTTGTCCTTGCTGCGGACGGTCACCTCGGCCGTCACGCCGTCGGCCAGTCCCGGCAACGGCTGCTCGCCGGGCCCGTCACCGACCAGATGGGCCGCGCCCTCGTGCCACACGTGCCACAGTGCCCGTGCGCTCCGTTCACCGGCCGCCTCGACCCAGATGAGACCGGACTTCTTGGTGGCCTCCTCGACGAGGGCCGGACCGAGCAGCTCGCGTGTCATGGGACCCACCCTATCCAGGCGCTTCTCACAGCCAGCCGTTGCGCTTGAGCGTGCGGTGGATGCCCACACAGAGCGCCACCGTCACCGACATGATCACGGGGTAGCCGTAGCGCCAGTGCAGCTCCGGCATGTGGTCGAAGTTCATGCCGTAGACCCCGCAGACCATCGTCGGTACGGCGATGATGGCCGCCCAGGAGGTGATCTTGCGCATGTCCTCGTTCTGCGCGACGGACGCCTGCGCGAGGTTGGCCTGGAGGATCGAGTTGAGCAACTCGTCGAAGCCGATGACCTGTTCCTGGACCCGGGCGAGGTGGTCGGCGACGTCACGGAAGTACTTCTGGATGTCGGGGTCGATCAGCCGCATGGGCCGCTCGCTGAGCAGTTGCATCGGCCGCAGCAGCGGCGACACCGCCCGCTTGAACTCCAGTACCTCGCGCTTGAGTTGGTAGATCCGGCCGGCGTCGGTGCCACGCGGGCTGCCCTTGCGTCCCGGCGAGAACACCTCCGTCTCGACCTCGTCGATGTCGTCCTGCACGGCGTCGGCGACCGCGATGTAACCGTCGACGACGTGGTCGGCGATCGCGTGCAGCACCGCAGAGGGGCCCCTGGCGAGCAACTCCGGGTCGTCCTGGAGGCGGCGGCGCAGTGCGCGCAACGAGCCCTGGCCGCCGTGCCGGACGGTGATGAAGAAGTCCTTGCCGGTGAAGCACATGACCTCGCCGGTCTCCACCACCTCGCTGTTGGCGTCGAGTTGGTCGTGCTCGACGTAGTGGATGGTCTTGAAGACGGTGAACAGGGAGTCGTCGTAGCGCTCCAGCTTGGGGCGCTGGTGGGCCTGGACCGCGTCCTCCACGGCCAGCGGATGCAGCCCGAACTCGCGCGCGATACCGGCGAACTCACTCTCCGTCGGCTCATGCAGGCCGATCCACACGAACCCGCCGTCGCGGCGCACCTGGCGCATCGCCTCGTGCGGGGCCAGCGGTGTCACCGTCTCGACGCGGGCGCCGTCGCGGTAGACGGCGCAGTCGACGACGGCCGAGGGAGTGGCCGGGTCGCGCGTGGGGTCGTACGCGCCGCTCTCCTTGCGCAGGGAGGGGCGGGACGGGCGGACCACGGCACGCAGGTCGCGGATCATCGACATGGCAGGCTCCTTCGCGACGGGCAACGAAAGGCGCCGACGACGGGTGGAACTGCCCGGAATGGGGACGTCCTGGCAAGAGGCCTCCCCGCCCTTCGAGGCAGGGGAAGGATGTTTGGCACGTCCACAAAGCGGGGAGCACCGCACCGTCGCGGTGGCGGGTTTCGCTACTGATTCAGCTACTGCTTCAGATCAGACGGATCGCGCGGACCGAGGAGCTCGGGCAGATCCGGTACAACGAAACGAAGTGCTCTTCCGAGTGAAGACGCGAACGCGAGAGGCGGCGGTCGGCCGGAGCCAGAGCTACATCAGCGGCGGGAAGAGCGAGTGGTACTGCACGGCCGACTTCGATCCATGACAGCCCCACCTCCTCCAGCCGGTCCCCCGTGAGGGAATACCTTCGGCGTCGGGGCTTGATCGCGACGCTTCTGCGTGCTGCCCCGAACCACCGGGCCAGAGTATCAGCCGACCGAAGTGTCAAGGCGCTGCTTTGCCCGGTACTGGCGAGTTCTATGCTCGCGGCATGGCTGATGTTCTTCCTCTGGTCGAAGCCCGGTTGCGCAGCGCGCTGGGCGAGCCGGACGCCCGCGCCGCGGTCACCTTCCTGGGTACGGACCGCATCGAGGTCCTGCGCTTCCAGGAGGGCGACATCGTCCGCTACGCCACGCTCGGCATGTCCGCGCAGCCGATGAGCGACCCCACCGCGATGCTCGCCGACCCGGTCGAGGGGCCGCGCGCCGAGCTGGTCCTGTCCGTGCGCGCCGGGCACGCCGGCACCGACAAGGTGCTCCGCCCGCTCGCCGTGCTCGCCGCCTCCCCGCAGGTCGAGGGCGTGGTCGTGGCACCCGGCGCCTCCCTCGACGTCGGGGAACCCCTGTGGCCGGGCGCCCCGTTCACCTCCGTGCTGGTGGCCGAGCCCGGCGGTCTGGTCGAGAATCTGAACCTGGACGAGCCCCTGGACCCGGTCCGGTTCCTGCCGCTGCTGCCGATGACCCCCAACGAGGCCGCCTGGAAGAGGGTGCACGGCGCCCAGGCCCTTCAGGAGCGATGGCTGACGCACGGGACTGACCTGCGGGATCCGTCGCGCAGGTCCGTCCCGCTGGAGTGACCGAACTCACCAACCGGCAGCAGCAGTGCGTCAGTTGGCGAAGACGGTGACCCCGTCCTCGGTCGTGTGCCGGGGCTCCGGCTTCCTCGGCGACGATTCCCCCCCCCGCTCGGGCGAAGTCGGGAGTGGGGGAGTGTCAGCGCCTTGCGTCGGAAGGCGACCACGACCGCGCCGAGGACGGCGGTGACCGCCGCGACGACGAACGGGATATGGATGTCGGTCCACTCCCGGATCTTCGGCGCGAAGAACGGCGCGGCGGCCGCGGCGAACCAGCGCACGAAGTTGCGCCCCGCTCGCGACCGGTCGCGGGGCGTCCGACACCCAAGGGCCAGCTCCGTGTACACGGTGTCGTTCAGCCGATGAGGGCGCCGGACAGGATCGTGCGGAAGACGGCGGTGGCGTGGTCCGCGTAGCCGAGCACCAGGACGTCGGCGGCGAGCAGCACCAGGGAGCCGCCGAGCACCCTCGGCGAGCCGAACCGCTGCTGGAGCCGCGGGCCACCAGTACCGCGGTGTCGAAGAAGGGGTAGCGCCAGCTGACCTCCCCGGAGCAGCGGCGACATCTTGCGGGCGGGCTTCGGCTGCTCCCTGAGGGACGCCGTGATCCACAGGGAGCCGATCGCCTTCGGCACCGCGGTGCCGAAGAAGGGGTAGCCCCAGCTGACCTCCCCGAGCAGCGCCCAGCAGGGGTCCGCACGCCATGCCGAGGCCGAGGGCGTACTCGTACAGCAGGATCGCCGCGGGGTGGGGCAGCTCCGCGCTGCCGCCCGCCGCCGCTCCGACGATCACCGCGAGGGCGGTGGAGACGAACAGCGCCTTGCCCAGGCCCCAGCCGGCGCGGTGGCCGACGAGCTGTCCGACGGTGTCGGAGGTGCCGGTCAGGCCCGCGAGGACGACGACGAGGGCGAGGCCGAGCAGCAGGGTCCCGCGCCAAGGTACCGCTACCTGCCTCGCCCGGACGGGGTTTCCGCCCGGACGGGTGATCGTCCTTGACGTGGGCCGGATCGGGTAGGACCGTGGGGCTCTATGAGGGGCGAACCCAGTTGCCCGAAGTGTGGTGGCCGGGTCAGGGCTCCCGGCCTCTTCGCCGATTCCTGGCAGTGCGGCGTGCACGGGGCCGTGTATCCGCTCCAGCCCGTGATCCCGCCCAGCGTCGAGGCCCTCAGCGTGGTCGTGCACCGCACCCAGGTGCCGGTGTGGATGCCGTGGCCGCTGCCGGTCGGCTGGCTCTTCACGGGCGTGACCTACGCCGGTGACGACCGCAGCGGCGGCCGCGCCACCGCCGTCGCCTGCACGGGCCCTGGCCCGGTCGGCGGCATGGGGGAGCTGATCCTCGTCGCCGAGGAGCTGGGCGTCGGACTCGGCGCGCGTTACGCAGGGATGGAGGGCCCCGATCCCGGTCCGTACATGAACGTGGAGAAGCCGCCCCAGGCCAAGGTCCTCGCCGCCGGCCGTCCCACCCCGCTCTGGCTGGTCCACGGCGCCCCGGGCGACCGCGCGGTCTTCGCGGGCGAGGCGAGGGGGCTGTGGCTGTGGGCGGTCGTCTGGCCCGAGCAGTCGGGGTTGCTGATGTACGACGAGCTGGTGCTGACCGATCTGCGCGACGCGGGGGCGGAGGTCGAGCTGGTGCCGTGCGGGGCGCTTTCGCCGCGGTTGCTGAGGCCGTAGGGGGCTTGCCGGAGGCGGAACGTGAAGTGGGGGGCGTCCCGGGTGAGCTGGGTTCGGAGTGCGGGGTGTCCCGGTGTGAGCGGGTTCGGAATGTGGGGGCGTTCCCGGTGAGCGGGTTCGGAATGTGCGGGGCATCCCGGCCGCGAGGCTCTGAAGGGTTGGGCGTTCCGGCCCTGACGCCTGAGGGCGTGAGGGATCGCTCAGAGCCGGGCGCGCAGGTGTAGGGGGCACTCGGCTGGTTCAGGTGTGACAGGGGGGTCCGGAAATCCGGTTATCCTTGAGCGTCCCCGTCCGCCCGTCACCGCTTGGAGTCCGCGTCGTGCGCATCGATCTGCACTGCCACTCCACGGCTTCCGACGGTACGGACACTCCGGCCGAGCTGGTGCGCAACGCCGCCGCGGCCGGACTGGACGTCGTCGCGCTGACCGACCACGACAGCACCCGCGGATACGCCGAGGCGACCGCCGCGCTGCCGCGGGGGCTCACCCTCGTCACCGGGGCCGAGCTGTCCTGCCGCATCGACGGCATCAGCATGCACATGCTGGCCTACCTCTTCGACCCCGAGGAGCCCGCCCTGCTCGCCGAGCGCGAGCTGGTGCGCGACGACCGGGTGCCGCGGGCGCGCGCCATGGTCGCCAGGCTCAACGATCTGGGCGTGCCCGTCACCTGGGAGCAGGTCGCGCGGATCGCGGGGGAGGGCTCCGTCGGGCGCCCGCACGTGGCCACCGCGCTCGTCGAACTCGGTGTCGTGTCGACCGTGAGCGACGCGTTCACCCAGGACTGGCTGTCCGACGGTGGCCGGGCCTACGTCGAGAAGCACGAGACCGATCCCTTCGAAGCGATCCGCCTCGTCAAGGCGGCGGGCGGCGTCACCGTCTTCGCCCACCCGGCCGCGAGCAAGCGGGGCCGCACGGTGCCGGAGTCCGCGATCGCGGAGCTGGCCGCCGCCGGCCTCGACGGCATCGAGGTCGACCACATGGACCACGACGACCACACCCGCGCGCGACTGCGCGGGCTCGCAGCCGACCTGGGGCTCCTCGTCACCGGGTCGAGCGACTACCACGGCAGCCGCAAGACGTGCGTGCTCGGCGAGTACACGACGGACCCCGAGGTCTACGGGGAGATCACCCGGCGCGCGACCGGCGCGTTCCCGGTGCCGGGGACCGGCGGGGCCTGAGGCCCGCCCTCTACCGTCACCGCTCCGCGTGCCGGGGACCGGCGGGGCCTGAAACCCACCCCGGACCGTCACCGCTCCCGGTGTCGGGACCGGCCTGAGGCTCACCCCTTATCCGTCATCCTTCACCCTCTTTTCGCAAGGCTTCCCTACAGATGTTCGACCTCGCCGTCTTCGGCTCCCTCTTCCTCACCCTCTTCGTCATCATGGATCCCCCCGGGGTCACCCCGATCTTCCTCGCGCTGACCGCAGGGCGTCCCGCCAAGGTGCAGAAGCACATGGCCTTCCAGGCCGTCTGCGTGGCCGGCGGTGTCATCACCGTCTTCGGGCTCCTCGGTCACCAGATCCTGAACTACCTGCATGTGTCCGTGCCCGCGCTGATGATCGCGGGCGGACTGCTGCTCCTGCTGATCGCCCTCGACCTGCTGACCGGCAAGACCGACGAGCCCAAGCAGACCAAGGACGTCAACGTGGCGCTGGTCCCGCTCGGCATGCCGCTGCTGGCCGGACCGGGCGCGATCGTGTCGGTCATCCTGGCCGTGCAGAAGGCCGACAGCGCCACCACGCAGGTGTCGGTGTGGACGGCGATCCTCGCCATCCATGCCGTGCTGTGGCTGGTGATGCGCTACTCGCTGCTGATCATCCGGGTCATCAGGGACGGCGGCGTGGTCCTGGTGACGCGCCTCGCCGGCATGATGCTCTCCGCCATCGCCGTACAGCAGATCATCAACGGCGTCACACAGGTGATCCAGGGAACCTGAGCCCCTCCGGCACGCGCAGAGCCCCCTACGGCATCGTGCCGTGGGGGGCTCTGAAGTCTGTGTGGGCCCGTGATGTTACGAGGCCGAGGTGCCGGCCGGACGGATCCACAGTCGCTGCCCGATGGCGGCGGCCTGCTGAACGATCCGGTTGACGGAGGCGGCGTCCACAACGGTGCTGTCCACGGGCGTGCCGTCGACGTCGTCGAGTCGCATGATTTCGAAGCGCATGGGCTTCTCCCTTCGTCTGGTCATCCTCCTGAGGAGAATTGCTGTACGTGAAGAGTCAACGCGGTGCGTGTTACAAACATTCCCTACGCTAAAGAAATTTTTCGAACGTCTAATTACTGACCGGTAAGGGAGCTGGCGCCACCGACGGCCGCCAAGGGTTCGCCCTGCTCGGTGAAGCGCCTTGTGGAGACCGAACGGGACCGGTTGTGTTCGCAGCGTGACCGCCGGGACAATGGACGTGATGAACGACGACCTCGCGGCCCTCGCCGCCCGCATCGACCGCACGAACGAGCTGCTGACCCGCATGCTCGCCGAGGTGGCGAAGACACCCTCGACCCATGCGATCT
Organism: Streptomyces sp. NPDC033216; assembly: GCF_055577115.1. Lineage (NCBI taxonomy): Bacteria > Bacillati > Actinomycetota > Actinomycetes > Kitasatosporales > Streptomycetaceae > Streptomyces > Streptomyces sp. NPDC033216. The sequence continues at coordinate 461,212 of NZ_JBVIQK010000002.1, forward strand.
TCGTCGACGCCGGGTACCTCTACGCGGCGGCGGGTCGGCTGGTCGCCGGAACCGAGGACCGCCGGGCCTTCGACCTCGACGCCGAGGGTCTGATCGACGCGCTCATCGACCGCGCCCGCACGATCTTCGCGGACAGCCGACTGCTGCGCGTCTACTGGTACGACGGCGCCCGCCGCCGCATCCACACCGCCGAGCAGCAGTCCATCGCCGAACTCCCCGACGTCAAGGTCCGCCTGGGCAACCTCAACGCGAACAACCAGCAGAAGGGCGTCGACTCCCTGATCCGCAGCGACCTGGAGTCCCTCGCCCGCCACCGTGCCATCAGCGACGCCGCGCTCCTGGGCGGCGACGAGGACCTGGTCTCCGCCGTCGAGGCCGCGCAGGGGTACGGCGCCCGCGTCCACCTCTGGGGCATCGAGGCCCCCGAGGGCCGCAACCAGGCGGAACCCCTGCTGTGGGAGGTCGACAGCCAGCGCACCCTCGACCTCGACTTCTTCAAGCCGTACGTGTCACGGCGTACCGCCCAGACCTACGAGCCGGCCGGTGCGGCCCGGCCCACCCGCGACGACGTGCGCTTCGTCGGCGCGCAGATCGCGGCCAAGTGGCTGGCGGCGCGGGGCCGGGAGTCCCTCGTGGAACTGCTGCCGGGCCACCCCTACCTGCCCGGTTCCGTCGACCAGGACCTGCTCGTGGAGGCGGAGGGCATGCTTCAGTACTCGCTGCGCGGCCAGTCGGACCTCAGACGGGCGCTGCGGGACGGGTTCTGGGAGCACTTGCAGACGCAGTACTAGCCGCTCCCCGCTTCGACCGGCCCGATCCGAACCAGAGACGCTAGTCCCCGTCCGGGCGGACCTTGTCCCAGAAGTCGGCGAGCGCGTGCGCCGTCGGCAGGGGCTGGTCCAGGTTGGGGGAGTGTTCGGCGCCGGCGACGACCGTCCGGTGGGCGCCCAGGTCCATCGCCATGTCGTCCAGGACGGTCACCGGCCATGTGTCGTCGCGCGCCCCCGACAGGACGTGGAACGGCAGCGGCACGGCGGCGAGTTCCGCGACACGGTTCGGCTCGACCAGCAGCTGGCGTCCCGTGGCCAGGAGCTGGGCGGGCTTGTGGTTCACCCAGCGCTGCCTCACCAGCGCCGGATCCCCGATCCCGCGGGCCGGGCCGCCGACTTCCTCCGGCGGGCCCATCGCCAGGATCGCCTCCCACACCTCGGGCATCGTCATCAGCGCGAGCGCGTCGTGCAGCAGCCCTACGCGATGCCGCTGCGACTCGGAGATGTGCGCCGGGCCCGACGCGACCAGCGTGAACGAGGTGAAGGGGGAATGGTCGAGCAGGACGGCCGCCCGGGCGATCTGCCCGCCCAGGGAGTGTCCGACCAGGTGCACCGGGGTGCCGAGCGCGGCCGCCTGCGCGAGCACGTCCCGCGCCAACTCCTCCTGAGCGTACGGCGCTTCGTCGAACGCGGGCCCGTCGCTCTCGTTCTGTCCACGACCGTCGACGGCGACCGTGCGGTACCCGCGCGCCGCGAGCGGCTCGTGCAGCAGGTGGAAGTCCTCCTTGCTGCCGGTGAACCCGGGCAGCAGCAGAGCGGCACCCCGCGGCACCACACCGTCGGCCACGGGCGAGTCGACGACGGCGAACTCGCCTCGCGCGGTGCGCAGCGGGTACGCGCGAGCACCGGGGGGCGGGGTGAAGACGGTCGGGACGGTCACACGCCGAGGCTACCGGGACACGTCGACGGCCGAGCGCTGGGACTCCGCCCCTGGATCCCCCGCCATGTCCACCCGCAACCCGACCCGTGCGGCGGGCGGCGCTGCTCGTCGTGCTGGGCGCCTGTCGCGGGGGGGGGGGGGGGGGGGGGGGGGGGGGGGGGGGGGGGGGGGGGGGGGGGGGGGGGGGGGGGGGGGGGGGGGACGAAAAAAGAGA